>NZ_JBHUKS010000027.1:211323-494346 GCF_042684085.1 Amycolatopsis silviterrae | reverse complement strand
ATACCGAGCCCAGACCCCCGCCGCCTAACCTTCACTTAGCCAGTCCAACTTCCGGGGGCCAGTTCATTCTCTCAGGGTTCCCCTCACGGACGACACACCCAGCTCCCGCCGCCCGCGCAGGCCCGAAGCAAGCCAGCCCGGTCCGTCAGCCGCTTCGGCCTGGGCAGACACGCCTCAGCCGCACCCATAACGCCGCCTCAAGGCCCTGGCATTGGTCCTTTATCCTGTAAGGGGAAAGGGGTCGCCGGTGGTCGTGTTCGCGGGGCAGGGCGACGCCCGCCGTTCGATGGAGCTGCTGTGGCGCGCGGGCGCCGAACCGCGCAGCGCGCCGGGGCCCAAACCCGCGCTGAGCGTGGATCTCATCGTGCGCTCGGCGATCGAACTCGCGGACGCCGAAGGCATGTCCGCGCTGTCGATGCGCGCGGTCGGGGAACGACTCGGGCGCACGGCGATGGCGTTGTACACGTACGTGCCGAGCAAAACCGAGCTGATCGACTTGATGTGCGACCAGGTGTTCGGCGATCTGCGCGACGACCACGACCTGTCCGGCGGCTGGCGTCCCGCTTTGGCTGCGCTGGCCGGCGACCTGTGGGACTTCCATCTGCGGCATCCGTGGCTGCTGCAGGTGTCCTACGCGCGGCCGGTGCTGGGTCCGGGGGAGTTCCGGATGCAGGAAACGGTGCTGCGGGTGCTGTTCGCGACCGGATTGCCCGCCGGTCAGGTGCGACGGCTGGTGGGCGCGCTGCTCAACGTGGTGCGCGGCGCGGTGCAGATCGCCGCCGAATCACAGCTGGCGCTGAAGGAAACCGGACTGTCCGATGAGGACTGGTGGCGGGCGCGGACGTCGGCGCTCGGCGAGCTGGCCCCGGACCTTGCCGAGCGGTACCCGAATGTCGCGCGGTTAGGCGAGGAGAGCGCACCGCCGCCCGCCGCTGGGGTGTCCTATTTGGAGCATGAGGCGCGGCTGAGTTTTGAGGCGGGGGTGGCGGTGCTGGCGGACGGGATCGAGGTGGCGGTCGTGAGTGGCTCGTGAGTGTTTATGCCGGTTAGAACCGGGATTGCCACTCACGACCCCTTGCGCGCCTCAATGAGGTACCGCGTAGTAGTCGCCACGAACGGCCCCTTCTGCATCTCCTCGTGCAGCTCCCGCAACCGCGGCAGGTACTCCTCCACCGTGAACCCCGGCACCATCCAGATCACCTTGCGCAGGAAGTAAATCACCGCGCCGACGTCGTGGAACTCCGTACGCAGCTCCTCGAATCGCAGGTCCACCACCTCAAGCCCGGCCTTCTCCGCCGCCGCCTTCGCGTGGTCCGGATGCCGCCCGTTGCGGACCTCCGGCGGCTGCCGCCCGAGGAAGTACTCGACCAGCTCGAACACGCTCCACGGCCCGACCTGCTGCGACAGATAGCTCCCGCCAGGCTGGAGAACCCGCGCGATCTCGTCCCACCAGACCGTGACCGGATGCCTGCTCACGACCATCTCGAACGTGTTGTCCCGGAACGGAAGCGGCGGCTCGTCAGTGTCCGCGACAACCGTCGCGCCACGCGGTTCGAGCAGTTCGGCGGCCTTGTCGAGATTCGGCGGCCACGATTCGGTGGCGACCGTCAGCGGCGGCAGCACCGGCACGCCCGCCAGCACCTCGCCGCCGCCGGTCTGGATGTCCACAACGGACTGGACGTCCCGCAGCCGTTCGCCGAGCAGCCGCTGATACCCCCAGGACGGCCGCTGTTCGCTGGCCCGCCCGTCCAGCCAGGAGAAATCCCAGCCGGCCACCGACACCGACGCGGCTTCGTCCACGAGTTCGTCGAAGGTACGCATCCGGTGATCGTCACAAATTCGGCGCGGGCGGGCCACTCGATTTCCGCTGCGGCGCCGGTGGCACCGGTTTGGCGGCGACCACCGCGGCCAGCGGGACGACGACCAGGCCGCGTTTGGTCTCGACGGTGCAGGTGTCGGCGTCGCGGGCACGAAGCGGACCGAGGGCGTCGGTGAACCCGCCCTCGATCCGGTACCGCACGACGACCCGCGTGCCCAGCGGGAGCTCCGTCAGCGGAGTCACCGCGACAGGTGCGCGTTCAGTTCGTCGTCGCTCGGTTCCACGAGGTGGCTGCCGTCCGCGAAGACGATGGTCGGGATGCGGCGAGCGCCGTCCTGCAGTTCGCGTACGCGGGCTTCGGCGGCAGCGTCGGCCTCGACGTCCACGTAGTCGTACTCGACGCCCTTCGCGTCCAGGAGCGCGCGGCTGCGTTTGACGTCCGGGCACCAGCTCGCGCCGTAAACGATCGGGTTGCTCATGACACTACCTCCGAGGGGACGACAGCGGATTTGCCTTCGGCCGCACCGGGTTCCGGGTGGCCGAGGAAGGTGAGCCAGTCGCGGAACACGCGGTGCACGGCCTCCGCGCCGACGGGTTCGCCGGGTGCCGGGAATTCTCGCGGATGCAGCAGGAAGCCGCGCTGCTGCGGTCCGCCGAGCGCGCCGTGCGAGCCGACGTGCCGTTCGAACGGCGAGGACTGGTCGGAGTCCGCGTCGTACCGGCTGTTGATCATGATGTCCGCGCAATGCGGGAAACTGTCGACGCGCTGGACCAGCTCGGCGGCGTACGGACCGTAGTCGGCCAGCGGGTCTTCGCCGATCACGACGCCGGTCGCCAGCCGCTTCAGCCCGTCGCGGCCCAGCACCACCGGACCGAATTCGCGGCTGCGGACCAGCAGGAACCCGACGCCGTCGTGGTCGACCAGCGTCGGCAGCAGGTCCGGGTACTCGCGTTCGATCGTCTCCAGTTCGACCCGGCCCTCGTGTTCGGTGAACGACACCATCGCCAGATGCCCGGACACCACGGCGACCACCCCGGGCGCCACGCGCGTGACCTGCCCGGGCGAGCCGGTCGCGGTGCGCGGGCGGTTCTCGGCGCCCTCCGCGCCTTCGACCCGGGCCCGCAGCCTGCGGGCGATCAGGCCGCCGGTCGCGGTCGCCTCGGCGAGTGCCGCGTTGACCTGCCAGCTTTCCGCCTGCCGCCGTTTTCCTTGCTCGGCAACGGGTTCGCCGCCGCAGAGCCGTCCGACGAGCGCTTCCATGGTCTCGCCGAACCGGTCGACGAACGCCTGGCCCTGCGTCTGCCCGTGATCCGACAGCCCGACGATGTGGTACTTCCGCGGCGAAAGCCGTCCGGCGCGGATCAGCCGGGCGAACTGCTGGTCGATCGACCGCAGCACCTCCAGCGTGTCGAACCGTTCGATGCCGGAGTGGTGCGCGACCTCGTCGTAGCCGAGGAAATCGGCGTACACCACGGGCCGTCCGGCGAGCATGTCGCCGATGATCGCGGACACCACGACGTCGCGGGCGATCACCGTCGTGCCCGGCCGGGCGAGCGGGTAGAGCCCGCCGCGCGGGATCCGCGGCAGCACTCCGGCGCGCCGCTGCTTAGCCGCCGCGGACAGCTCCCGGACCACGTCGGCGAGCGCGACGCCGAAGGTCCGCAACACGTTGACGGGGTTGGCGAAGTACGCGCGATACCCAGCGCCGACCCGGTCCCGGCGACGCTTGCGCGGCGTGAGGACCGGCACCGAACTCATGGTGAGGCTGACGTGCGGGGCGTCGCCGGAGAAGAGGTTGCCGTGGCTCGCGCCGTCGATCGACAGCAGGCCCTTCCCGTCGCTGTGCCGCCGCTCGATCTCGGCCGCGTCGGACGGATGCGCGCACGCCATGACGTGGTCGCGATCCTTTTCGTACCAGCGGAAACCGAGGATGTCGTGGTTGGAGCCGTGCAGGATCCCGCAGACGCTCGCGCCGGTCTGCGAACTCCAGTCGGTGTGCCAGCGGGTGAGCGAATGCGTGCCCTCGGACAGCCACGCGGCGAAGGTCGGCATGTCGCCGTCCCGCACCGCGCGGCGGACGGTGTCGTAACCGAGCCCGTCGATCTGCAGGAAGACCACGCCAGGCGGTTGATCGGCGAAATCGGTGCGGTGCTTCGCTTTCCGTCGGCGGCGGGCGGCGCGGCGGAAGAAGATCTCGTCCTCGTCGACCGCCAGCACGCTGGAGATCACCGCGCCGACGGCGGACATCGCGACGGTGATGACGACCGCCGTCGAGAAGCCGTGCAGCTCAACGCCGGGAACGGCCTGCAGGATCGCCAACGCCGCGGCGCTGAGCAGGATGTACGTGCCGACGCCGAGCGTGAAGTACGCGATCGGCCACGCGACCCGAACCACGAGCGGCCACACCACGGAGACGAGCAGTCCGAGGATCAGCGCGCACACCGTCGGCTGCCACCACGACTGCATGGTGAACCCGTCGAGCCACGCGTCGAGCAGCCGCAACGCGCCGGTGACCGCCACCCAGACCAACAGGACCCGCGCGACGACCCGGCCGCCGCGCAGCAACCGGCCCTTCGCCGGAGCAGGTGCCGTCATCGGTGTCCTCCCGTCTGATGGGCCGCCCGTTTCTTGGAGATCAGCGTGGTCAGCACCGTCACGAGCAGCACCAGGACGGTGGCGAGCAGCGTCGCGACGAGCGGCGAGTCGAAGATGCCGCCGCTGAGGATGCCCAGCAGCGAGTACGCCACCGCCCACAGCACGCAGGCCAGGAGTCCGGACGGCAGGAACTTGCGCCACGGGTAGCCGAGGGTGCCCGCGGCCAGCAGCACGGGGATGCGCCCGGCGGGCACGAGACGGCCGATCACCACCAGCTGCCAGCCTCGCCGCGCGAACTGTTCGCGGCCTTTCGCGAGGCGTTCGGCTTGCTGGCGTCGCTCTACGAAGCGCAGCAGCGGCTCGCTGCCGAACCTCGGGACGGCGAAGGTGATCACGTCGCCCAGGTAGGCACCGGCTACGGCCAGCAGGATGACCAGCGGAAGCGACAGATGGTCGGTGGTCATCGCGACTGCGGCGGCCGCGCCGACGAGCGCGCCGGTCGGGACGATGGGGATGACGGAGCCGAGCAGCACTCCGCCGAACAGCGCCGGGTAGCCGATCGCCGACGGGTCGGTCCAGTTCACCCGCGCTCCTCGCGGGTGGGGAGCAGGACGTCGGAGCCGGGTCGGGTGTGCAGGACCTCGGTGGCGAGGCCTTTGCAGCGGACATGGTGCGCGAACGTGCGCGGGGGTTCCACGAGGAGCCGGCGCATGCGCGCGGTGCGGTGGATGCCGGGGACGGCGAGGGTGCCCCAGTGGATCGGGACCGCGGCGCGGGCCTGCAGCAGGGCGGCGGCTTCGGCGGCTCGTTCCGGGGTGAGGTGGCCGGGGCCGAGGTTCGGGCCCCAGCCCCAGACGGGGAGGAGGGCCACGTCGACCGGGCCCAGGTCGGCCATGCCGGGGAAGAGGTCGGTGTCGCCTGCCGCGTAGACGCGGGCGCTGTCTCCCTCGATGAGGTGGCCCAGGGCGGGGCTTTGCGGGCCGTGGGTGAGGCGGGGTCCCCAGCGGTGGCCGGAGTGGATCGCCTCGGTGGCGGTGATGGTGAGGTCGCCGGTGGTGATGGATTGGCCTGGGGCGATTTCTTCTACGGCGGTGAAGCCGTGGTTGGTGAGCCAGCGGCCGGCGCCTTGGGGGACGACGATCCGGGTGTTTTTGCCTAGGAGGTTGAGGGAGGGGAGGTGGAGGTGGTCGCCGTGGAGGTGGGAGATGAGGACGATGTCCACTGCTGACCAGGCGGCTACGTCTGGCTTGGGGACTACTCGGGTCAGGGGGCCGATCCAGCGGGTGAGGACTGGGTCGGTGAGGGCGACCTGGCCGGCCAGTTCCACGCGGGTCGTCGCGTGGCCTAGGTAGTGGAGGTTCAGGCTGGTCACGGGTTCGAGTATTGCTGGATGTTTCGGGGGATGCTCGGTGGAGTGGCGGGGCGCACCCTTGCGGGCGATGTGCTGCTGTGCGGGGTGGCTCGTCGCCTGGCGGCGACATTGCGCCCGGTCCTTCGTGGGGGCACCCCGAAGCCCGATTGTGATGACGGTCTGAGGGTGCTTGTCAAGGCGGGAAAGATGCCTTGACAAGCACCCTCAGACCGCATTTGGGCTTCGTATCGGGGTGCGGGGGTGGTGTGGGTGCCTTGGTGGGTTGGGTGCGTCGGTGGCGGTTCTCGGTGGGGTGGGGCTTGCGCCCCAATGTGGCATTGGGTGCGTCAGATGCAACGAACGCCACATTGGGTGCGTCGCATGCACCCAACGCCACATTGGGGCGCAACAGTGGCGGCGGGCGGCGAAGGTCTGTGAAGGACTCCTTGAGGGAATCTGGGGCCGTGAAGGGGCCCCTCACGGACTCCGGCGGTGGCGGCGGGCCGTGAGGGGAACCCTGGGGGAATCTGGGGCTGTGAAGGTGGCCCTCACGGACCGGTTAGTGCGCGGGGAGGTGCAGGGAAGCGGTGCCTAGGCCGGTGGGGCCGTAGCGGCGGGGGAGGAGGGCGGCTTCGGGCGGGGGTGGTGGGGTGCCGGTGCAGTCTGGGTGCAGCAGGGGGTTTTCGGCGGGGGAGCTGGGCTCGGGCTGGGGGCGGGTGCCTCGGACTCCGACTCGGGCCAGTTCTTCGTCGGTGTATCGCGCGCATTCGTGGTGCCAGTTCACGATGCCGGTCATCATGTTTTTCAGGACGTTCGCGTATTCGGTGAGTGCGTCCTGAGCCTCGGCGTCCAGGTTGTAGTCGGCGAAAAGGCCGGGTAAGCCGACGTCTGCCGCGTGGCGGAATTCAGCCAGTCTCGCTTCGGCTAGGTCGGCGACGATGCGTAGTGCGCGGTCTTGGTCTACGTCCAGGAAGGAGCGGACGACCAGCACCGCGTTGTGGAGTTCGCCTTCGTATTCTATTTCCTTGCGGTACGAGAACAGGTCGTTGACCAGCCAGGAGTAGTCGGCGGCGGAATCCTCCAGCGCTTCGATCGTCCGGTTCCGCTGGACTTCCGGCGGCACGGTGCGGCTGGTCGCGAGGCGGCAGATGCTCGCCACCATGTCGGAGCCGAAGGCTTGACGGCGCATTTCGACGTAGTCGATCGGGTCCGGGATGCGGTTCTGGGCCTGGTTGGCCAGTTCCCACACCCACGCTCCGGTCATGTCCTCGACGGTGCGGCGGAACGTTTTGCGCTCGGCGGGGGTCATCGAAGCGGTGGTGCGTTGCCACAGGTCGGCTAGGCCGGTTTCCAGCGCGGTCAGCGGGGGTGGCGGGGGTGAGCCGTCCGTTGGCATGAAGAGTTTGAGGCGTTCGGTGGTCAGTTTGGCGGCGGGCAGGTCGTGGGCGAAGACCTCGGGGTAGTAGTCGTCGGCGTAGGTGCCCCAGGTGAGCCAGTCGCTGGTGAGGGACAGTTGCTCCGGGGTCGCGTCGGGGCAGATGCCGGCGGCGGCCAGCGGAATGTCTGTCGCGCGGAGCCGGCGTTCGTCCCAGATTGGTTCGGACAGGATGCCGGTCAGTTGCGGCCAATCGGTGAGTTTTTCGTGCTCCGCGGCCAGGTGCGGGTTGAGTCGCAGGGGGAACGGCAAGGGCAGGGCGGGCAGGGTGACGGGGCCGAGTTGTTCGAAGGGCTGGTGCGAGAAGGACCTTGCGCGTTGCGGGGCGGTGGTCGCGACGGAGCGGAAGATCCGGGCGGCGGAGGTGCCCAGGCCGGTTGGCCCGCCGAGCAATTCTGGGCCGCCGCGCGAGTCTAGGGCGCCTTCGTTCATGTAGCGGCTTGAGCGCAGATGCCATTCGTGTCCGCCGGATTGCCAGTCTTGCAGGCCTTTGACGTATGCGAAGGTTTCGGCTCGTCCGACGGGTTCCACGCCGTTTTCCTCGAAGAGGGCGGGGACCTCGGTGACGGCGGTGTGCTCGAACTGGTGCAGCCGTGAGGTGAGCAGGTCGTTGACCGCGTCGGCGGCTTCTTGGGTGGTGCAGCCCAGGAATTTCTCAAAGACCAGAACGCTGTTGGAAAGCTCGCCCTCGTCTTCGACTTCGCGTTGGTAGGAGAACAAATCGTTGCGCAGGTGGACGGCGTCGGCGAAACAGTCGCGCAGGACTTCCATCGGGCGTTTCGCGGCGATTTCGTCCGGGACTTCGGCGTCCAGGGAGTGTTCGATCAGGTTCGCTGACCAGGGGGCACCGCCGACTTTGCGGCGCATCGCGACGTATTCGATCGGGTTCGCGATCCGGCTTTCGTTGATGTTGGCCAGTTCCCACAGGGATTCGTCGAGGAGGTTGCGCGTGCTTTCGCGGAAGCGCCGTCGCCAGCCTGGCGAACGATGGGGGACAGTGCGGTTCCACAGGTCGGTCAAGCCGCGTTCGACCGGGTTTTCCGGGGTTTCGGTGATTTCGCCTTCGGCGGGCATGAAAAGCCCGATCCGGTCGAGGTAGGAGCGGGCGTGCTCGATGTCGCCGGTGCGTTTGAACAACTCGAGGAAATGGTCGTCGAAGTAGAAGACCCAGACGTACCAGTCGGTGACGAGATCGAGTTCGCGCGGGGCGGCGTCGGGGTGGGTGTAGGAGCACAGCAGCGCGTAGTCGTGGGAGTCGAGGTCGTGCTCGTCCCAGATGACGGTGCCGTGCTGGGGCACGTCGATCATGTCCATCGAGTACGCCCACGCCTTGCTGTGCTTCCGCGCACCGTCCAGGTGCGGGTTCAGCCGGGCGGGATACGACAGGTAGAACTCGGGCAGGACGAACGGCTGCACGCGTGCTCCCTCGTCTTCCGTGGGTGCCGACTCCCCGAGGCAAACAGACCGGACCGGCGCCACGGAAGGCCCGCGGCGGCACGCCACTCCCATGATCGCGCCGCATCGCTCATGCGGCCCAGGAGCGGGGCTGTTTTGATGGGCGCTGAGTACTGCCGCGTCGCTCGATGGTGAAGATCGAGACGACGACCGTGACCACGAGGAGCCGAAGATGAGCGAAGAACCCCGGGTGTCCCGAAACGACAGCGAGAACCGTTACGAGGTGTACGCGGACGGGAAACTCGCTGGCTTCGCCGAATTCACCCCGAAGGGCACCGAAACCGTCTTCACCCACACGGAGATCGGCGACGAGTTCGGTGGCCGCGGCCTTGGCAAGGTGCTGGCGAAGGCCGCTCTGGACGACGTCGTGGCGCGTGGCGGCGTGATTGTTCCGGTGTGCCCGTTCATCGCCGGATACCTGCGCAAGAACGAGGGCTACGCCGAGCACGTCCGGTGGCCCGGACAGCACTGACGCAGGTCAGCGGTGCCGTTCGGGGTATTCCAGGTGACCCGAACGGCCCAGCGGTGTCCGATTGGTCGGTATTTTTTGGTTATTAACCAACCTTCGTCGGTTTCGCGTTGGTTGCCGGGCAACAAAAGTGTGGGGCGTCCCACCGGTCGGTTTCAGCCCACCTGGAGGAAGATCCATGACTTCCCGGAAGACGCTCGTCGCGGGATTCACCGCACTGTCGGCCGCGGCCTTGACCGCGGGCATGTGCGTGAACGCCGCCTCGGCAAGCCCGATGGCGTTCGCCCAGATGCAGGCACAGGCGATCACCCAGGCGACGCAGGTCGCCGACACGCTCGGCGCCGGAAACGGCGGCATCTACCTCGAACGCGGCAAGGCGGTGCTGAACGTCACCGACGCCGCGGCGCAGGAGAAGGCCGAGGCCGCGGGCTTCGCGACCAAGCTCGTCAAGCACAGCTTCACCGCCCTCACCGGCGCGAAGAACCAGATGGACTCGGTGAAGAACGTCCCGCAGACCTCGTGGGGCATCGACACCAAGACCAACCAGGTCGTCGTGAAGATCTACGACTCGGCCTCGCAGGCCACGAAGGACAAGGTGGCCGCGGCCGCGGCGAAGCTGGGCGACGCGGCGCGCGTCGAGCACCGCTCGGGCAAGCTGTCCACCTACATCGCGGACGGCGACTCGATCAACAACGGCCAGTTCACCTGCTCGCTCGGCTTCAACGTGACCAAGGGCGGCCAGCCGTTCATGCTGACCGCGGGCCACTGCACGAACGAGGGCGGCACCTGGTCCGGCGGCGACGTCTCCGGAGCCGAGGTCGTGGAAAGCGACTGCCCCGGAGCCGACTCCGGCCTGCTGACCCGCCCGAACGGCACCGGCGAGGGCGCGATCAACAACGGCCAGAAGATCACCAGCGCCGCGGCCCCGACCGTCGGCGAGCAGATCGAGAAGATGGGCCAGACGACCGGCGGCGGCAGCGGCGAGGTCACCTCGGTCGACGAGTCGGTGAACTTCGACGTCGGCGTGCTGAACCACGAATTCGGCACCACCGCCCACACCGACCACGGCGACTCCGGCGGTCCCGCGTACGACGGCGAGAAGGGCCTCGGCACCCTCTCCGGCGGCGACACCCAGACCAGCTACTTCTACCCGCTGACCCTGGAACTGCAGGCCTACGGCCTCGAACTCGCCTGAGGTTCCACCCGCTTCACCGGCCCGCCGTCCCATCCCGGGGCGGCGGGCCTTTTTTGGTCTGGGGCAACGTCCGTGAGGGGAACCTTCACGGACTCTGAGTCCCTCAGGGTTCCCTTCACGGCGCACTCGGCCGCGCAGCCGCTGGGGCAGTTTTGTCGTACCTGTCGGCTAGGGTCAGGTTCATGAAGCCGAATCCGGCACGGAGTCTGTGGACGGCGTTCGAACCCCTGCACGCGGTGGTCTACTTCGCCCCCGAGGCCGCCGCCGCGGCGAAGGAGGTGGGTCTGCGCGGCTGGTGGATGGGCTACTTCGCCGGCCGGGCGGCCCCGCTCGGCCCGATCGGCCCCGAACCCGTCACGTCGATGTTCTTCGGGTTCGCGCCGCGGATGGTCGCCCGGGCACTGCCCGACGCCTGGACCTTCGCCTCGCCGGAAGACGTCCTGCGCACCCGCGTGGAAGCGACCGAAGCGGCGTTGGCGCGGTTGCTCGGGCCGCTCGACCCCGCCGCCGTGGAGGACGTGGAGGAACTGGCCACTCTGCTGGAACAAGCAGCCGCCGGATGCCGATTCGACGGCCGCCCGCTCGCCGCGGCGTGGTCCGCCGTGAAGAGTCCGGACCGTCCGTTGGCCCGGCTATGGCTGGCCACCGCAGTCCTGCGGGAACACCGTGGCGACGGCCACGTCCTAGCCGCGGTCGCCTCCGGACTGACCGGCCTGGAAACCACCCTCACCCACATTGCCACCGGTGCCACCACCCGCGAACAAGTCCAGCGCGCCCGAGGCTGGACCGACGAAGAATGGTCCGCCGCGACAAAACGTCTCACCGACCGAGGCCTCCTCGGCAACGACGGACTAACCCCAGCCGGCACCGAAGTCCGCCGCACCATCGAAGAAACCACCGACCGCCTAGCCGCCGACCCCTTCGAAGCCCTCGGCCCAGCCGGAGTGGACCGAGTGCTCGACCTAGCTGTCCCGCTCAGCCGAAAGATCATCGACAACGGCGGCCTCCCCATCCCCAACCCGATGGGCGCGGAACGCCCCTGAACGCAGCGTGTCGATTCCCCGGCTCCCCATCCGACGCACTGGTGACAGTCACGAGAAGGGAGCCCTGCACATGCTGCTCAACGGCAAAAACGCAGTCGTCTACGGTGCCGGCGGAGGAATCGGCGGCGCGTTCGCCCGGGCGTTCGCGGAGGAAGGCGCCCGCGTCTTCCTGGCCGGACGCACCCGGGACAAGCTGGAACGCGTAGCCAACGAGATCCGCGCCGCCGGCGGCACCGCCGACGTAGCCGTAGTCGACGCACTCGACGAGAAATCCGTCGACGCGCACGCCGACGCCGTAGTCGAAGCCGCGGGCAGCCTCGACATCTCGGCGAACGTCATCGCCCACGGCGACGTCCAGGGAACGCCCATGGTCGAAATGTCGCTGGCGGACTACGAACAACCAGTGATCACCGGTGTCCGCACGAACTTCCTCACCATGCGCGCGGCGGGACGGCACATGAAACGCCAAGGCGGCGGCGTTGTGCTCCTCTTCGGCGGCGACGGCGACCCGGTGCGCAACCACGCGGTCGGCGGCCTCCAGGTGGGGTTCTCCGCCCTCGAAGCCATGCGACGGCAACTCGCCGCGGAACTCGGCCGGTACGGCGTGCGCACCGTGACGCTGCGGACCGGCGGCGTCCCGGAGACGATCTCCGCCGATTTCCCTGGCGCAGAAGCACTTTCAGCGGAACTGGCGGAGCCGACCATGCTCGGCCGCACCGCGACGCTGGCCGACGTCGGCGCGGTCGCGGCGTTCGTCGCGTCCGACCGGGCGCGCACGATGACCGCCGCGACGGTGAACGTCAGCTGCGGGGCGCTGGTCGACTAGCCCGTTTCGACACCAGCGCGGCACCGGCGATCGCGAGAACCGCGAGCACGACGTTCACCGCGATGATCGTGGCAGTGGAGCCGAAACTGCCGACGACGAGTCCGAACGCGACCGACGGCACTCCCATCCCGAGGTAGGCCACGACGAAAAACACCGAGAGAACCCCGGCACGGGAGGCGGGCATCGCGGATTCGGCCGAATGCGAAAGCCCGGTCTTGAACAGCATTCCGGCACCCGCCCCCGTCGCCGCGGCGGCGATCAGGAACAACGCGAGCGAAGGGTTCGCGATGGACACTGCCGTCGCCGCGAGGCCGACGAGGTAGCACAGCGAACCGAGGCCAACGAGCTGCCGCGACCCGAGCCGGCCGAGAACCAGTTGTGCCGCAGCGGAAGCGCCGAACACCGCGAAGGTGGCCATGCCGCCGACGAACACGTCGTGGATCCCGAGATCGTTCCGGATCACCAGCGCGCCGACCGAGGAAAACACCCCGGTGGCCCCGAAAGCGGCGAACCCGAGCAGCGCGGCGCCGGTGAACACCGAGTGCTGGCCGGGGCGGAGGTTCATCCGGGGCGCGACCGTCGGCGGCGCGGCGGCCAGGTCGACGGTTTCCGGCGTCACCAGCACGAACGCGAGGCAGACCAGCACGATCAGGCCGAGCACGACGTACGGCATCCGCAGCGGATCCGGCAGCCATTCCGCGAGCCCGCCGGCGACCACCGGACCGAGCGCGAGACCGCCGAGACTGGCTCCGGCCGCGACGAGCCCCGGCAGCTTCGGCGCCGTGACGTGCGGCCGCGCCTGCCGGTCCAAATCGGCGAGATACGCGGTGGCGCTCGCGGCCATCAGGCCGATGCCGAGGCCGGTCAGGAGCCGTCCGGCGAGCAGCCCGGCCAGGCTGGTCGAGGCGATCAGGACGTAGCTCGCGGCCAGGACCGCGAACAGCGCGGGCGCGATGATCCGCCGCCTGCCGAGCCGGTCGGAGAGATGCCCGAGGAACACCAGGCTCGCCACGATCCCGACGACCATGATCGCGAACGCGACCGTCACCCACAGCGGGCCGAAACGGTCGGCCTGCTGGTAAATCGGCCAGAGCGGCGTCGGCGCGGTGCCGAACGCGCTGAGCGCCGCGTACGCGCAGGCGACCACCCAGAACCCGACGGAATGCGACAGATGCCGTCTCGACGCGGTGGGCGCGGGCAGCGTGGAGTTTTGCATGTATTCCATGGTGATACGGCATTAGTATGCCTGGCAGAGCAATTGCAGATCTCTATTATCTATCCGAGAGATGGTGGGCCGTGGACATCCGGCACCTGCGGCATTTCCTCGCGCTGGCCGAGGAAGGCAGCTTCACCCAGGCGGCGCGCCGGGAGTTCATCGTGCAGTCCGGGATTTCGGCGTCGATCCGAGCGCTGGAAAGCGATCTCGGCGTGCACCTGTACGTCAAGGGCACGCGTCCGCCGCGGCTGACCGCCGAAGGACGCGCGCTGGTTCCCGCCGCCCGCGAAGCGGTGCGCAGTTTCACCGCCGTGTACGACGCGGTCGGACAGGCCAGCAGCCGGCTCACCGGATGGTTGCGGATGGGCGTGTTCAGCCACGTCGAGCACCTCGTCCCGCTGGCCGGGGTGCTGTCGCGGATGGCCGTGCGGCACCCGGACCTCGACGTCACCCTGAGCCAGCTGCCCACCGAGGAAATGCTCCGGCTGCTCAAAGCCGGGCAGCTGGACTGCGCCGTGCTGTCCGCGCCCGAACCTGCCCCGAGAGAACTCGAGGTCACCCCGCTCGCCGTGGAGCCGATCGTGCTGGCCGGAGCGAGCAGTCACCCGCTGGGCCGCGCGTCGTCGGTCAGCGTGCGTGATCTCGCTGATCAGCGGTTCGTCGAGCCGCCGCGGTACTGGGCGGTGCGCACGGATCTGGACCGGCTTTTCCGGGACGCGGGACTGCGCCGCAGGCGAGTGTTCGAGGTCGACGACTGGGGAATCGTGCTCGACCTGGTGGCCGGGGGAGCGGGCCTCGCGTTCGTCCCGCAGGCGGTCGCCGAACAGGGCCGCGAGTCCGGCGTCTGGGCGAAAACCCTGGCCGACGCGACCATCGAGCGCCGCGTCGACTTCGTGCTGCCGCGCGGTCAGGCGGCGACCCCGGCGGCCCGGGTGCTGCGGACCGAACTGGTCGCCGCCGTCTCGGGTTAACCCTTGGCGCGGGCGGAAATCTGCTGCACCGCCCAGCTGTTGCCGTCGGGGTCGGCGAAGTGGACGAACCCGATGTTGTCCAGGTCTTCGAGCGCGCCGGTGCCCGGATCCGGGCCGTAGACCTGAAGCTCGCCGACCTCGACGCCGCGCGCCACCAGCTCCTCGCGGGCCTTCCGCACATCGGCGACGACCAGCTGCAGACCCTTCAGCGACCCCGGCGGCATGTCCGGCACCACGCCCTTGCCCAGGACGATCGAACAGCCCGAGCCCGGCGGGGTCAGCTGCACCAGGCGCTGCCCGGGGCCGGGGCTGACGTCGTGGTCGACGTGGAAGCCGACCTGGTCGGCGTAGAACGCTTTCGCCCGGTCCACGTCGGACACGGGCACGACGACGACCTCGAGAGTCCAGTCCATGCGACGAGTTCTAGCGAGGGCGCCGCCAGCGGTCAAGCGCTCGCCAGCTCGACGCGGTTGCGGCCGGCCTGCTTGGCCCGGTACAGCGCGGCGTCGGCGGCCACCAGCACGTCGTCGACGCTGGCGAGATGCTCGGCCGGGTACATCGCGCAGCCGATCGAGACGGTCAGGTCGCTGATCACCGAATCCTGGTCCGGCAGCGCGACGACCACCTGCGGGATCCGCCGCCGGATGCGGTCGGCGATGTGGCCGAGATGCTCGGCGCTCGGGATGTCCGGCAGCGCGATCGCGAACTCCTCGCCGCCCCAGCGGCCGCAGACGTCCTGGTCGCGCACCTCGTCGCGCAGCGACAACGCGATCTCGCGCAGCACCAGGTCTCCGGTGGGATGGCCGTAGGTGTCGTTGATCGCCTTGAAGTGGTCGAGGTCGAGCAGCAGCACGCCGACGCTGTCCTGGTTCGCCCGCGCGTGTTCGAGATAGCGCTCGGCGACCGTGCGCCACCAGCGTTTCGTGGCTAGCCCGGTGGTGACATCGGTGCGCGCATCGCGCTGGAACTGGGTGAGCAGCAGCCCGCGGTGCAGCGCGACGAGGGCGATCACGACGCCGGCCAGGATCAGCGGGTTGGCCAGCAGCAGAAGCGCCGCGGTGACCAGGCCGAGCCCGATCGCGCCCGCTTCGAGCAGCTGGTCGCCGAAGCCGGAGAACAGGTCAGCGAACGACCGCGGCTGGCTCGACAGCGCGATCGCGACCATGACGAGCGCGGTGTTGATCGCCCAGCGCAGCCCGGCGGCCAGTACGAAAACGATGAGGTCGACCAGCCCCGGCCCGAAGCCGCCGGCGAGGACCCCGGGGTATTCGTGCATGCCGAGCGCGAGCACGGCGACCGCGGCTTGCGTGCCGCACAGGACGGACGCGCAGGAGAAAATCCAGCGGTGCGGCAGGACCGGCCGTTCGCGCGGCCAGATGCGCCACCAGGCGACGGCATAGGTGAGCACGACCATCGCGGACGCGAGAACCGCCGGCAGCGCGACCACGGCGGCGATGCTCCACACCGCTTTGGTGTCGACGTACGCGACGGTGGGCGCGCGGCTGTATTCGCGCTGCCGCTCGATGTGCCGGGTCGCCTCGATCGCCAGCGCCGCGCACACGGCGAGGACTCCGAACCGGATCAGGTCGATCTGCCGCACCGGGGCGAGCCACGCGGTGGCGAGCGTGGTGCCCGCCGCGACGACATTCACCAGCAGCACGTACATGCGGACGTGAGAGGGCAGCCGCCATAGGCGCCAGCCTGTGAACCACCCGGCAACTCGTCCGCGCACTCTTCACCTCACCCGATTGGCTTCTACGGTAAACGACGAGGCGCGTTGTGTGCTGCCTGTCGTCCGGACTCTGGGACCCGCCGGGGCGATTTCGCCCGGACAGCCCAGCGCCCGGCGGCCGGTGAGGGGAGGTGGCCACTGTGAGTAATGGCCAGCTGCTGCGAATCCGGGCCGGACCAGGGGATCCGCGAGGGTCCCTTTTGGACCCCAATGGCCACTTTCGGTGACCGGCCTACCGGCGATGACGTGCGAAAACCGCCGAAGGCGCGACTCTGAAACGGAGGTGACGACCGTGCGCGACAACAACTGGACGGTTCTTCGGTGACCTAGGTCTCCCCGTCGGTCTCGACTCGAGGTCGAGACTTCCGTCTTCGCTGCTGAGAGGAGGTGCCCACAGTGCGGGACAACAACTGGTGAACGGCGCCGGGCCGGGAATCCGGGATGCGGAAAGAAACGGAAAGGAGACGTCGCGGTGCGTGACAACAACTGGACTCGCTGAATTCGCCGATTTCTTGCTGCTGATCGCCGGTCAGGAAGGGAGGTCGTGATGCGCGACAACAACTGGACCCACTGAACCCGCTGTGTGTCCGCTTTTGGCTGCTGTTCGGGGAGGAAGGAGACCGCTGTGCGCGACAACAACTGGACTCGCTGAGTCCTGCTGACCACCGATTCGCCGACTGGGGAAGGAGCCACCGCGATGCGCGACAACAACTGGGCTCGCTGAACCTCGTTGACCGCTGACCGTCGAGTCGCGAAAGGAGCCGCTGCCGTGCGCGACAACAACTGGACCCGTTGAGCCCGCCGATCACCGATCGCTCGTCAGGAAGGGGACGTCGTGATGCGTGACAACAACTGGGCTCGCTGAGCCTTGCCGACCACTGCCCGCCGAGCCACGAAGGGAGCCGCCGCGATGCGTGACAACAACTGGACTCGCTGAGCCTCGCCGACCACTGCCCGCCAAACCACGAAGGGAGCCGCCGCCATGCGCGACAACAACTGGACTCGCTGACTTCCGTCCACCAGTCCGCCCCACGAGGAGGTGAGAGGGCATGCGTGACAACAACTGGACGTGACCCGGACCGGTCCCGCGGATTACGGCGCGGGAGGTGGAGTGGCCCCGTCGAGGGGAGTTCGGCGGGGCCGCACCGCGCGGTCCGCTCGCACCGCCCGCGTCCACGCGATCCCGGCCGCCCCGGCGCACGCGGCTCCGGCGACGGCGGCGATCGCGACCACCGTCGTCGGCGCGAAGGCCAAGGCCAGCGCGCCCGCGGCGGCGATCGTCAGTCCCTGCGCCGCCCGCAGTGCCGCGATCGCGACGCCGATCACCTGGCCGCGCTGTTCCGGCGGCGCGGCGAGGCTGTACTGCACCTGGGTGATCAGGTCGTGCGCGGAGAACATCCCGGACACCGTCCAGACCGCCACGACCACCGGCAGCGCGGGCGTCCAGCCGGTCGGCAGCAGCACGAGACTGCTCGCCACCGCGAGCGGGCCCAGCCACCGCACCTGCCGCACTCGCGGCAGCCGGCTGATCAGCAGCGCCCCGAGCAGCGTCCCGACCGGGTTCGCCACCAGGAGCCAGCCGAGCACGCCGGTGCCGCCGAGCTGTGCGGCCACCGGCACCGCCAGCCCTTCCGGCACGACGTAGAACCCGCAGCAGCACGCGATCGCCAGCAGCGACCGCAGTTTCCGGTCCCGCGCGACCAAGCGGCACCCGGCCTTCAGCGACGCCCATTGCGGCACGTGCTCGGTCGCCTTCGAGACCGGATACAGCCGCAAACCCCAGCGCAGCGCGGCCGCCGACACCGCGAACGTCACCGCGTCCGCCCACAGCGCGCCCGACACCCCGAGCCACGCGACCACCGCGGCGCCCGCGCCGAAGCCGATCACCAGCGCGGCCTGGTACGTCGAGGAGAGGATCGCTTGCCCGGTCGCCAGTTTCTCCTCGCCGAGCAGATCGGGCAGCACCGCTTGCCGCGCGGCCTGAAACGGCCCGGCGGCGAGTTGCACGATCACGAGCAGCCCGGCGGCGGCCGGCCAGGGCAGGCCGGGAATCGCCATCGCCGCGACCAGCAGCGCGCGCACGACGTCCGCGACCACGAGCACGGTCCGGCGCGGGAACCGGTCGGCGAGCCCGCCGAGCGCGCCGCCGAGGAGGTCCGGCAAGTAGGTGAGCGCGTACGTCCCGGCGGCCCAGCCCGCGGACGACGTTCGGTTGAATACCAACACTGTCAGCGCGACCCGTGCCAGTTGATCACCTGCCACCGACAAAACGTGCGCGAGCCAGAGCGCACGGAATTCGCCGTCCCGGAACACGCTCCGGAAAGACGGCGCCGTCGTGGTCATGCGCTCACCCTGTCCTGATTCGGCCACCCGGAGCAACCCCGGCCTGCCGCGGGTGGGTCGCGAACTCCGCTTCGGCCGTCCGTGGAAAACTGGGTGATCGCCGTCCGTGGATGATGTCGCACCGAAGGGTTTTCCGTTGACCGAGGAGAGCCGGCAGGTCGCCGGTCGCTATCAGCTCGTCGAACTGATCGGCAGCGGCGCGATGGGGATGGTCTGGCGCGGGGAGGACAAGATCCTCGGCCGCGTCGTCGCGGTCAAGGAACTCCTCATGCCCGTGAACCAGGGCGAGGACAAGGTCGAGGAAGCCCGCAACCGCGCCATGCGCGAGGCCCGCATCGCCGCCCGGCTGCAGCATCCGAACGCCATCTCGGTGTTCAACGTGGTCGAGCACGAGGACCGGCCGTGGCTGATCATGGAGTACCTGCCCTCGCGCAGCCTCGCGGTGAAACTGCGCGAGGACGGCCCGCTGACCGTCGACGAGGCGATCCCGTTCGCGGTGCAGCTCGCCGGCGTGCTCGCCGCCGCGCACCGGGCGGGCATCGTGCACCGCGACGTCAAACCGGGCAACGTCCTGCTCGGCGACGACGGCAGCACGGTCAAGGTGACCGATTTCGGCATTTCCCGCGCGGTCGGCGACGTCACGCTCACCGCGACCGGCGAAATCTCCGGCACGCCCGCGTTCCTCGCGCCGGAGGTCGCCCGCGGAGAGGACGCGACGTTCGCCTCCGACGTCTTCGCCCTCGGCGCGACGCTGTACATGGCGGTGGAGGGCGATCCGCCGTTCGGCACCGCGGACAACGCGATCGCCTTGCTGTACCGGGTTTCCAGCGGTTCGATCACCCCGCCGAAACAGGCCGGGAAGCTGGAGCCGCTGCTGCTGAAGCTGCTGGAACTCAAGCCGGAGGACCGGCCGTCGATGGCCGAGGTCGTCGCGGAGCTGCGCAAGCTCGACGGCGGGGTCACCCCGGTCGCGACGGTTCCGGAACCGCCGACGCTGCCGGAGGCCAAGCCGCCCGTCGTGCCCGCCACGGTCGCGGTTCCGGCCTCGGGCGGTGCTGCCTCGGGTGCTGCTGCCGCGGGTGGTGCGGCCGCTGGTGCCGACGCGCCGCCCGCGGACCGAAGACGTCGCGGGATGATCTTCGCCGGCGCGGGCGCGCTGCTCGTGGTGCTCGCCGTGATCGTCACTGTCGTCCTCACCCGCAACCACGGGGAAGAGGACCCGTCCGCGAACCCGCCGCCCGCGAGTTCCGCGGCATCTAGCGCTCCGGCGACTTCGTCCGCGTCGCAGCCGTCACCGTCGACGCCGCCGTCTTCTCCGCCGTCCAGCACTCCCTCGTCGAGCACCGCCCCGCCCAGTTCCGCGTCGAACTCGCCGGAGGCGATGTCGGCCGCGCTGACCAGCTACTTCACGTTCATCCCGAACAATCTGGAGAGCAGCTGGGCCATGCTCAGCGACAGTTTCCGCTCCTCGCGAGGCCAGACTTTCGAGAAGTACAAGTCATGGTGGAGCCAGTTCAGTTCGGTGACCGCGAGCGACGTCAAGGTCACCGGGCCGAACACGCTGACCGCGAGGATCACCTATCACCGCTCCAGCGGCCCGGTGAGCAGCCAGACGCACAAATACTCGATGTCGCAGCACAACGGCGGCTGGCAGATCGACGTGGAGAACTAGCTCCCGAGCAGCAGCGCGATCGCGGCGGCGGTGTCCGGGACGGCGTGGTCCCGGCCCGGCCCGATCCGCACCGTGCGCAATCCGGCCGACCGCCCGGTTTCGACGTCGGTGCCGACCAGCCAGCCGCCGTCGAGGGTGGTTTCGCAGCGTTCGGCGGCGAGTTCGAGCAGCTTTGGGTCCGATGTGGACAGTCCGTCCGGCCCGGCGAGCGCCCAGCCGTCGACGAGCCCGGCGATTCCGGTGCACAGCAGCGTGGACAGCTGCGGTTCGCCCTCGCCGAGGACGCCGATCCGCCAGCCCGCCGCGCGCAGCCGGGGCAATCCGGTCAGGACGCCGGGCGCGGCGGGGACGAGCGCGGGATGGCGTTCGCGGTAGGCGTCCTCGAGGCCGGGTTCGGTTTCGCGCAGGTCGAAGCGTTCGCGGAGGCTCTTGAAGAACGTCGCCCGGTCGGCGCGCCCGCGCTCGTCGGCGGCGATGAGCCAGGCGGCGTCCGCCTCGGCGAGCCGGTGCTCCGCGCAGAACTCCCACACCCAGCGGCGGAATCCCTCCGCGCGATCGACGAGCGTGGTGTCGAGGTCGAACAGGACGAGCCGCACGGGGAGACATTAGCGCGTCCCGACCGGGCTCCGGGAGATCTTTCTACTCCGTTCGAGTGAACGGATCCCGGTTTTTGTCGGGGTTCGATGCGAACATATGTTCGTGACGAGCGAAGGACCGATCCTCCACGCCGACCTCGACGCGTTCTACGCCTCGGTCGAGCAGCGCGACGATCCCCGGCTGCGCGGCAGGCCGGTGATCGTGGGCGGTGGCGTGGTGCTGGCCGCGAGCTACGAGGCCAAGGCGTTGGGCGTGCGCACCGCGATGGGCGGGGCGCAGGCGAGGCGGCTGTGCCCGCATGCCGTGGTGGTGCCGCCGCGGATGGCGGTCTACAGCGCGGCGAGCAAGGCGGTGTTCGAGGTGTTCCGGCGGACGACGCCGGCGGTGGAAGGAGTGTCGATCGACGAAGCTTTCTTGGACGTCGGGGGCCTGCGGCGGATAGCCGGGCGGCCGTCGGAGATCGCGGTGCGCTTGCGCGCGGAGGTGCTGGCGCAGGTCGGGCTGCCGATCACGGTAGGGGTGGCGCGCACGAAGTTCCTCGCGAAGGTGGCCAGCGGGGTCGCGAAACCGGACGGCCTGCTGGTGGTGCCGCCCGAGCGGGAGCTGGAATTCCTGCATCCGCTGCCGGTGGAGCGGTTGTGGGGAGTGGGAAAGGTGACGTCGGCGAAGCTGCGGGAGCGGGGCGTGCGCACCGTGCGGCAGGTCGCCGAACTGCCGGAGGCCGCGCTGATCTCCATGCTGGGCCCAGGTTCCGGACGGCACCTGCACGCCTTGGCGCACGGCCGCGACCCCCGCGCGGTCCAGCCCGGCAAACGCCGTCGCTCCATCGGCTCGCAACGCGCACTGGGCCGCCGCTCGCGCTCCCCGGCCGAACTGGACGAGATCGTGGTGTCCATTGTGGACCGTTTGGCGAGGCGGCTGCGCGGCGCGTCGCGGGTGTGCCGCACGGTGGTGCTGCGAATGCGCTTCGCGGACTTCACCCGCGCGACGAGGTCGCACACGCTCGCCGACAGCACCGACCACACGGAGACACTGCTGTGCGCGGCCCGCGGCCTGCTGTCCGCGGCGCAACCGCTGGTGTACGACCGGGGTTTGACGTTGCTGGGCCTGTCGTTCTCGAACCTCGACAGCCACGGTGCGGTGCAGTTGGCGCTGCCTTTGGACCAGCCGTCCCGCCCAGCGATATCAGCGGAAGCGACGGCCCTGGACTCGGCAGTGGATGCCCTGCGAAACCGCTTCGGCGCGGCGGCCCTGACGAGGGCGGCGTTGCTGAGCCATGAGGCGGGGGTGGAGATGCCGATGCTGCCGGATTGATGGGGTGTGGCGGTACTGCGGGCTGTGTTGTCGGGTTGGCCTGCGGTGGCTGGGTTTGATCGGAGGCGCGGTGGTTCCGGTGCAAGCGGTGGTGAGCCGTGCGTTGAGGGTGGAGACGCCGATGCTGCCGGACTGACGGGACGGCGGTACTGCGGTGGGCTGGCTGGGCCTGGTGGAGCACCGGCCGGGTCGGACGTGCCGGCGCTTGGCGTCCGCATCGCCGGACCCGGCGGGGGACGTGGGCTGGCTTGCGCCAGGCACTGGTCCAGACGCGCTTCCTCTGGTCGCTACCGCGGTTGTGCGGCGTTGTATAGCGCGTGGGCCATCTTGCGGAGCGGACCGCGGCAGGACTCAGGGTTCTGACCCGGGGTCGCAGCGGTGTAATGGATCTGAAAAACGGCGTTGCGGTCCAGGAAGATCAGTCCGCAGTCCGCCTGGCTTTTCCCCGGGAGCCAATGAGCCTTCTCTCCGAAGGCCAGGCCGACGGGGCTGTCGTCGTTGTTCACGGCGGTGGCACCGGTGAAGTTGGCGGAGGCATGTTCGCTGCCGGACTGCGCGGCAGTTGTCGCGAACCAGCTTGCTTGCAGTTCCACGAGTGGTCGTTGTTGTGCCCTGGGGGTGAAGCCGCAGAGAAGGTTGCCGTCCTTGCTGATTTCGGGATACCAGGTGCGGGCCACTTCGGAAGCATCCCGCGGAATTTCCGGGCTGCGGGCCGTGAAGCCGGTGCAGGCGGCGAAGTCGGTGTCGTGGTACTTGTCCGGCGTCGTGTCTGAGGTTTTGTGGTCCGCGCCCCAGAGGAACGAGCCGAGGCCGGCTGCCCAGAAAACTGCTACTGCGGTCGCCGCGACGGCTATGCATATTCCGGACCACAGCGCGACCCGGTGGCTCGTTTTCATTTTTTGCCGCGGAGGAGGCTGTGGCGTTGGCGCGGGCGGAGGGTAGTTCGGGTGCACAGTCACGCTCCAGCCGGGTGGACGGCTTGCGGCCATCGAGACGCGGGAAGCGCCTTGTCATTCATCCAGCTGTTCAGGTCTCGAATCCGGCTGAGTGTTTCCATGAAGCGGTTGGCGACTTCTACGAGGAGGTTGAGGCCGTTGGTGACCAATCCTCCGATGATGCTGGACAGGTTGCCGACGGCGAAGGGGATCCCGACCACGGTCGCCGCGTCGATGGCGGCTTCGGCAATTTTTCCCAGGAAATCGTCGGCAATTCCGGCAAGGTCGCTCATGTAACGTACATTGGCTTGCGCAATGTCCATCAGCCATTTGCTGATAGAATCGGCCTTGGTTCCCATCGCGTCGATCGCGTTGACCTGCTCGGTTACTTTTCCGTCGTACACGGTTTTCGCGTCGCCTTGCCATTTGGCGAGTTCTTCGTTGTGGTATGACGGTGCTTGGGTCGAGCCAGGATTGGTCTGGGAGTAGACGCCATTCAGCGGGTGCTGCACGCTGTCGATCCACCTGAACGCCTGGTAAACGAGCGAGATGATCGGAGCTTGGTGGCGAAGAGCGTATTCGATGAGCTTGTAGACCTTGTCGAGGCCTTCCTTGATGTTGTCCATGCCGATCTTGATCGTTTCCATGAGCGGACCGAAGGCAAAGCTCCAGTCGTTAATATGGTCGACCGCGGCATTGAACTTGTCGATGATCTGCTTGATGACCCGGCGAACGGTGTCGAAAGCCTTTTCGAGTGGATTGATGAGTTGTTCTGCGGTGGGTGGCATTGTATTCCTGTCTCGAAGTCTATTTCTCGTAGGCCTTGTTCAAGTCGATCTCTGCCACTTCTTCCGCCTCGTCATACTTTCGCGCGATCTTCTCGAGGGCCGCTGCCAGGTCGTGGAACTGTTCGACTCCTTGGCGAAGCGTGTCTTCCGTCCAGGAGCCAAATTCCTGGTAGGCCTTGCTCTCCGGGACCGCGCTCAGCGCGGACAGGCCCAGGGTGATCGGATCGCCGGTGAAGAACGCGGTGGTGTCCAGATTCGTGCCCTGCACGTTCTTGGCGATTTCGCTCAGGTTGTCCGCGCGGATGTTCCACCACTTCGCTTCTTCCCGAAGAGCGTCGGTGACAACCTTGTATCCGGCCATGGTGAACTACCCTTCGATGTTGAAGTTGTCAAAGTAGTCGTCATCGGAATCTTGCGGTCCGCGATGCCTCGCCGGCGGTTCTCGAGGCGGCCGGAAGTCGTTCGAGGGAAGGCCGACGCCGGCTGCCTCGAAGAGCTTCTCTATTTCGCGGGCAAGCTGAATCGATGCCAGTTGCTCGAGGCGGTCTGTGGCTCCGGCTATTCCGATGGGCTGGCCGTCGCGCGTGATCAGCGTCAGGCTTCCTTGCGGGCTGCTGAACTGGCGTTCCTCGACTGGCCGGACCTGTCCGGCCGAGTGCTGGATCCGGTCGACCCGCTCGTTGATCTTCTCGAGTTCGTAACTGGCGCGTTCCAGGGTCTCTTCGAGGCTCAGGTTTTCCCGGACCGTCTCGTCGTCCCGCGGCGGCCGGGGCGGCTCCGCCTCAGGTGGTGGTCGTTCCGCTTCGACCAGCGCGACTCGCTGCAGAGCGGTCAGATAGGTTCGGAACAGAACATCGGCGAATTGGCCGATCGGAATTCGCTGATTCCAGCGGTTGTCGACATGGGCATTCGTCAAATGTGCGTCGCGGTTGACAGTGAGGCGGATCGACCCGCTGGGATCCTCTGCGTGATAAGTCTCCGCAGGGATCAGCGGCGTCCCGTTGTGGTGGGTGAGTTCGTAGATTTGCTGGTGAGCGGTTGCTTCGTCGGGAGTTTTCAGGCTGGCGAGTTCCAGCGCGGGGATGTCGATGTCCATGGACTCTCCGTGGATGGGAGCGGCTGCTGGGCTAGCGGGGTCTACGGACGCGGACCCGGTCCGTCCCCAGCGGTCAGGGCGATCTGGGGCCGGCGGTGGCGATGGCCGCACGGACGCTCCCCCGCGCTGGCGAAACAGTTGGCACAAGCCAATCTTTCCGGCCGTCGAGACGGCAGGCTTCAACCACGGTGTACGCCTCCCCTGCGTAGCCTTCGGGCGAAGCGTAACATTTCAAGACCGTGCTGGTCACTGTTTGTGTCGGGTCGTTGTCACTGCGTTCGCGGACGTGCGGGCGTGACAGCCGGTTTCCGCGGCAGGCCCGGTGGGCCAGGGCTGTCACTCGCTCCGGCAAGCGGTCCAGCCCGAACGTGTACTCGTGCTCCCGGCCAGGGAGGTGGCCCGACGAAATACTCCCCGTCGCGGGGCTGGCCTGATCGGCCATTCGCGGCTATTGCGACCACGATTCTGGTATCGGTCTCCTCGCCGTTGACCGTACAGCAGCGCCGGTTACGCAGCCGACAAAACGGCCGGGCGGCAAGGGAAATCCCCTGCCGCCCGGCCGTACCCCGAGGCGGGATTCAGGCGCGTGCCTTCGAATGCGTCCGGCCGCGCAGGTCGAGTTCGATTTCCTCCAGCGTCCGGCCCTTGGTTTCCGGGACGAGCCATTTCGTGAGGAAGAACAGGACCACGTTGATGCCCGCGAACAGGAACATCGAACCGCCGAGGCCGAGGGCGCCCGGGTCGGAGATGATGGGGAACACGGCGCTGATGATGCCGGTCGCGGCCCACAGCACGACGCTGCTCACGCCCATGCCCGCGGCGCGGACCTTCAGCGGGAAGACCTCCGCCATCATGACCCACACGACCGCGCCCCAGCCGAGTTCGTAGCCGACCAGGTACAGCACCATCGCGACCAGCATCAGGATGCCCTTGGTCGCCGTGTCGTGGACCTCCAGCACGATGAACCCCGCGGCGACCAGGGTGATCACCATCAGCACGTTGCCGATCAGCAGCAGCGGCTTGCGGCCCCACCGGTCCACCACGAACACGACCCACGCGGTGAACAGGAACTTGGTCACGCCCAGCAGCACGCCGGACAGCAGCGCCGCCTGCGTCGCGAAGCCGAGGCCGATCAGCATGGTCGGGAAGTAGGCGTTCACCGCGTTCACGCCGCTGAACTGCTGGCCCATCGCGAGCAGCAGGGCCACCACGAGCATCGGCCGGACGGTCGGCGTGAGCAGGTCGCGGAAGCGGGTTTTCGCCGATTCCGAGTCCAGCCGGATGACCTCGCGGATCGTGCCGATCTCGGCGTCGACGTTCACGCCGCCGCCGTGCGAGCTGAGCAGGACCGCGCGGGCCTGTTCTTCCTGGCCGTTCGCGACGAGCCAGCGCGGCGTTTCGGGCAGGAATACCAAGCCCGCCAGCAGGATCACCGCGGGCACGATCGCGCCGGCGAACATCAGCCGCCAGTTGCCGGACGAGCCGAGCCCGTAGCTGACCAGGAACGCGATCAGGATGCCGAGCACGATGAAGATCTGGTTCAGCGCGCCCATCGCCCCGCGCAGCCGGGCCGGGGCCAGTTCCGACAGGTACGTCGGGACCGTCGAGGACGACAGGCCGATGCCGACGCCGATCACCAGCCGGGAAATGATCAGCAGCGCGAAGGTCGGGGAGAAAGTCGCCGCGAGCGTGCCGATGATGACGACCACCGCGGCCACCATGATCGTGCGGCGGCGGCCGAGTCTTTCGTTGAGCCGCGAGGAGAAGCTCGCGCCCACGATCGCGCCGACCGAAATGCTCGCGGTGATGACGCCCTTGTCCCATCCGGACAGGCCCCAGAGTTTCCCGATGAACGGGAGCACCCCGGAAATGACGCCGAGGTCGTAACCGAACAGGATGCCGCCGAGGGCACCGAAGAAGTACAGCGTCGTTCTGCCGATAGGCCGCCGCGCCGCGGCTGTCTGTGTCATTGCCGAGCCGTCTCTTTCCGGGATGGCCGGGCCGGTCCTGGTCCGCTGCCGGGGAGGCCAGCGCCGTCCGGGCCGGACGAGTGGGGGTCGAGGGACAAGGGCTGCCGGACTGGTCCGGCACTGCGGGACAGCCGATTCCGCACCGCCCGCAACGCCTTTCCCCGCCGCGGGCCGCCTCGGCCGCCGTCCGTACGAACTTCGCCGTACACAGTCACACGCTGGTCACCGGCGGGCAAGACGCGGGCTGATAACTATTCAGTCACGTGACTAGCGTTCACATATGTGGACACGCTAGACAGGCGTTTCCGCAGGTCAGCGGAGTATGGACTGGGGGCGGGCGGGAGTTTTCGCGAAGGCCGAACTGTGGGGAACCGGCTGCCGCGGACGTTCGTCGTACGGGTCGTCCGATCGCCGCGGTGGGGGAGATGCGCATGGGAACGGGTTTCGAGGTCGCTCCGGCGGAGGTCGCGACCGCGGCCGAACGGGCGCATCACGCGGCGAGCGCGGTCAAGGCGGTCGACCTTCCCGGGGCGCTGGCCGGGGTCGGGCTCGCCGGCGGAACGAGCGTGGCGGCGGCGGATCGGCTGTCGGGCACCTGGGGCCGCGCCGTTCCGAAGTGGACGGCGGACACTGAGGCGTACGCGGGAAATCTTGACCAGGCCGCGGCGGGTTACCGGGACACCGACCAGAACGCGACCAACAAGATCGCGGCGGCGGGCCGATGATCACCTGGGGAGACGTCCGGCGCTGGAACCCCGCTGACCTCGCGTCGGCGGTCGACGCGCTCGGCGCGAGCGGCACCCGGCTGACTGGGGCGAATGACGACGCTGACGCGATGACGAAGTTCGGCTCCTGGCAAGGCAGTGCGGCGGACGCGGCGACGTCCAAAGGCACTGCGCTGACGGCGGAATTGCGGCAGCTGACCACCGACGTGTCGGCGGTCCGGCGCGGGGTGCACGACGCGCAGCTGGCGGTCGAGCGGATCAGGTCGGCGGTGCGCGAGGTCGACGATTTCGCCACCCGCAACGGATTGCGGATCGACGACGGCGGCGCGGTCACCGGAGAACCCGAGCGGCAAGCCGAGGTGACCGACCGGGTCGGCCGGATTCTCCGGGACGCCACCGAAGTCGACGCCGACCTCACTGTCGTGCTCGATCGCGCGGCGAAGGGCGAAAGCGGCGGGTCGGGGGTCGTCGCGCTGGCGATGGCGACCACCAGCCAGCCGAAGCCGAACGGCACTCCGGCGGAGAACCGGGCGTGGTGGGACGGTCTGTCCGATTCCGCGCAGTCCTCGATCCTGCGCGACAACCCGGATCTGATCCGCAACCTCGACGGCATCCCGGTCGTCGATCGCGACGCGGCGAATCGTGTTGTGCTGCAACAGGAAATCGACAAGCGGAAGGGTGACGACGCGCAGCTGCGCGGGCTCACCGCGATCCGCGACCGGCTCGCGGCCACCGGCGACGGGAAGCCGCCCGCTTTCCTGATGTCGCTCGACGTCAGCGGCGACGGCACCGCGGTGGTCGCCGCCGGAAACCCGGACACTGCGGCGAATGTCGCGACCTACGTGCCCGGCACCGGCAGCGAACTGGCCAAGATCGGCGGCGATCTCGGCCGGTCGGACAAGATGTGGCAGTCGGCGACGATGGCGGGTTCGCCGTCGACGTCGGTGATCACCTGGGTCGGCTACGACGCGCCGGACGAACTCGTGAACGCCGCCAGCGAGAAATACGCCGACGGCGGTAAAGAACAGCTGTCGAAATTCGAGGACGGCCTGCGCGCGTCACACGAGGGGCAGCCGTCGCACAACACGGTGCTCGGCCACAGCTACGGCACGACGGTGATCGGCCACGCGGCTCGCGACGGCGGGCTCAACGCGGATGACCTGATCTTCGCGGGCAGCCCCGGCGTAGGCGTCGAGCACGCGAATCAGCTGCATCTCGACGGTGTCCCGCAGGACCAGGTCGCCCAGCACGTGCACTCGACGGTCGCGGAACACGACCTCATCAAGATCACCAACATCGGCGTCGGCGGCCACGATCCGCTCGGTCCGAGCCCGACCGGCGACGGCTTCGGCGGCCAGGTCTTCGAATCGGCTCCGGGCGACAAAGGCCCGTGGTACGAGGGCGGCCTGTCCGGGGCCGCGCACAGCCAATACTGGGAAGACGGCAACCCGTCGCTGCGCAGTTTCGGCCGGATCATCGCCGGACTGCCCGCGTGACCGCGCGTCGCGCGACCGCTGCCTGCCTCGCCGCCCTTCCTCTCGTAGCCTGCTCCCCAGGAGGTGAAGCCATGAACTCCACGATCACCGAAACCGAAGCTCACGACCGGGTCGAGGACTACGTGCGCGGCGCGTTCTCCGCGCTGCCCGCGCCGGCCGGCCGGGAACTGTTCTCCCGCAACCGTTCCGAATGCACCGACCCGACCGACCACGGTCCGGCGGGGCGCTTCGAGATCTCCGCCACCTACGAGGTGACCGGGCTCGAACCGGACACCTTCCAGGCCCAGTTCGACGCCGTCGTGAAGTGGTGGCAGGGGCACGGCTTCACCGTGCTGACCGATCGGCGGCCCGCCGACCAGTACGTATTCGTGCGCAATGAGCGCGACGGGTTCGACATGTCCTTGCAGGCCAACGAACTCGGGAAGCTGTATTTGGGCGCGACCTCGCCGTGCGTCTGGCCGAAGGGGACTCCCGAAGCGGAGGCTGAGCCCGAGGCTGTCGTAGAGGAGGAGGTCGCGGAGGCTCCGGAACGGCCCCGGCCGCGCCGCGCGCCGGTGGACGACGAGGACTTCGGGCAGACGTCCTGGTCCGACGGAGGCACCGCGTTCTGAGCTGTCGCGAGTAGAGTGGACTCGCAGGTCCATTCAGGAGGCAGGCGATGACGCTCACGCGCAAGGGCGAGGCCACGCGGCAGCGGATCGTGGAGGGCGCGGCCGAGGTGATCCGCGACCGCGGCGTGCTCGCGACGACGCTGGACGACGTGCGCGCGCGGACCGGGACCAGCAAGAGCCAGCTGTTCCACTACTTCCCGGACGGCAAGGAAGAACTGCTGCTGGCCGTCGCGCGCTGGGAGGCCGACCGGGTGCTGGAGGTGCAGCAGCCGTCGCTCGGCACGCTGCGCACCTGGGACGACTTCCGGACCTGGCAGAAGGTGGTGCTCGGGCACTACACCGAGCAGGGCAGGCACTGTCCGCTGAACGTCGTGATGTCGCAGATCGGCCGCAACACGCCGGGCGCGCAGGCGGTGGTGACGCAGCTGATGCAGCGCTGGCTGTGCGAGCTGAGTGCGGGGATCGAAAACCTGCGCGCGGCGGGGGAGATCCGGCCGGGGCTGGATCCGAAGCAGGCCGCGTCGGCGCTGCTGGCCGGGGTGCAGGGCGGGGTGCTGATGCTGCTGACCACTGGCGAGCCGCAGCACCTCGAAGCCGCCCTAGAGGTAGGTATCGCCGGATTGCGCGCGGCTTAGCCAAAGTCCGTGAGGGGAACCCTGAGGGAATCAGATTCCCTGAGGGTTCCCCTCACGGACAGTCGGGCTGGTTCAGGCGTTCTTGATCGCGGAGATCTCGAACTCCAGGGTGATCTTGTCCGAAACCAGCACGCCGCCGGTCTCGAGCGCGGCGTTGAACTTCACGTTGTAGTCGCTGCGGTTGATCGAGGTGGAGCCCTCGAAGCCGACGCGGTCGTTGCCGAACGGGTCCTTCGCGGCGCCGCCGAACTCGAACGGGACGGTGACCGACTTGGTGACGTCCTTGATGGTCAGGTCGCCGGTGACGTCGAAGGCGTCCTCGCCGGTCTGCGCGATCCCGGTGGAGACGAAGGTGATGGTCGGGAACTCGTCGCAGGACAGGAAGTCGTTGTTGCGCAGGTGACCGTCGCGGTCGGCGTTGCGGGTGTCGACGCTCTTGGCCTGGATGGTGATGTTCGCGCTGGACTTGGCGGGGTCCTCGCCGTCCAGGGTGAAGGAGCCCTCGAACTCGTTGAAGGAGCCGCGGACCTTGGTGACCATGGCGTGGCGGGCGACGAAGCCGATGCGGCTGTGCGAACCGTCGATCGTGTAGGTGCCGGTCAGGTGGGCGTAGGTGGTCGCGCTGGTCATGTGTTCCGTTCCTTCGGGTCCTTGGTTGAGTGTTCAACTAGCACTGTAGACCACAATAACTGATTGCGCGAGCAAGTGTCGGATATACTCCCCCTCTGTGGTGACTAGAACCCCTCTGACCAGCGAAGAAGAGGCGGTGTGGCGTCCGCTGGCGCGCATCGTCACAGTCCTGCCCCGGGCTCTTGACGACCAGTTCGCGCACGACAACGGGGTCTCGCTCACGGATTACACCGTGCTGGTGTCCCTGTCGGAAGCGCCCGAAGGGCGGCTTCGGCTCACCGATCTGGCCCAGGCCACGGCGCTGTCGCTGAGCCGGATCAGCCGGGTCGTGGAGGACCTGGTGCGCCGCCGACTGGTGCGGAAGGTGAAGTGCCCGCAGGACCGCCGGGCCGCGCACGCGACGCTCACCGAGCTCGGCCAGGCGAAGCTCGCCGCCGCGTACCCCGGGCACCTCGAGCGCGTGCGGACGTTCCTGTTCGACCATCTTTCGCCCGAGGAGGTCCGCGCCGCGGGCCCGATCCTCGCCCGGCTGGCTGCCGCGCTGGAGCCGCCGGACTGTCCGGCCTGCCCGGAGGACTGACCCTTGACTGTCCTCAGTGGACGATCAAGAACCGGTGCGCGCGGGTAGGATCGGCGGTCGTGACCATCGGCTTGCGCCAGTTCCGCTACTACATCGCGGTCGCGGAAGAAGGCAACTTCACCAGGGCGGCACACCGGCTCCGGGTCGCCCAGCCGTCCCTTTCCCGGCAGGTGCTGCTGCTCGAACGGGAACTCGGCCTGGCGCTGCTGATCCGGCATCCGCACGGAGTCACCCCGAGCGCGGCGGGCGCCGATTTCCTGGTCAGCGCGCGTGCCGCGGTGAAGGCCTTCGACGACGCGCTCCAGGCGGCGAAGCTCGTCGCGGAGGGAAAGAGCGGCCGCCTCGCGGTGGGGTTCCTCGTCGCGGCCGGGCTCGACTACGCGCCGGCCGTCCTGCGGACCTTCCACCAGCGCTTTCCCGGAGTCGAGGTCGACGTGCGGGAGTTCGATTTCACCGACACCTCCGCTGGCCTCGCGGACGGGGTGACCGACGCCGCCTTCATCCGGCTGCCTCACGACGGCGCCGTCGACCTCGACCATGTCGTCCTGGCGCGCGAAAACCTGGTCGCCGCGGTACCGGCTGGCCACCGGTTCGCCGGGAAAGCGCAGGTGTGCGTCAGCGAACTGCTCGCCGAACCGCTCATCGCCGCTCCCCGCACGGGGCCGTGGCGGGATTTCTGGCTGTTCAACGACCGGCGGGCCGGTGCCACGGCGCTGGTCGGGGCCGAGGCCAGCACCTTCGAAAGCGAATTGCAGGCCGTCGCGACCGGCCGTGGCGTCAGCATCACCACCGAAGGCGCGCGGCGCTTCTACAACCGCCCGGACCTGAGGTTCGTCAGCATCAGCGACGCCCCGGTGTCGACTGTTGTGCTTGCCTGGCAGCGCGGCGTGGTCTCCCCGGCGTTGCGGCACCTGCTGGACGTGGCCAGGGAAGCCCCGGCTCATCCCTGACCGGCCACGTCACCACAGCGGATCCTTGGGCGCGGGGCCCGACAGCGCCGGGAACTTCGGCGTCACCTCCTCGGCGAGCTGGGCCACCACCTCGGCCGCCGGGCGCCGGCCGTGCTGCACGCCGAGCGCGACGTGGTTGACCCCGGCGTCCCGCCAGCGTCCGAGCAGGTCCAGCAGGGCGTCGGTGCCGGTGCGCAGCACGAACCCGCCGCGCAGCGGGGTCGGCGGGTGGCTCCGGTCCTCGGCAAGGTCGATCCACTCGTTGGTGGCCACCGGTTTGAACCGGGCGCCGGGAATGAGCGCGCGCCAGCCGGCGGCCTTCTCGCCGAGGGCACGGGCGCCTTCCGCGTTCGAGACGCCGGGGTAGACCAGCCATCCGTCCGCGTTCTCCGCGATCCACTCCGGGGTCTGCCGGGAAGAACCGGTGACCAGCAACGGAATCCGCCCGCTGACCGGCTTGGGGAGCAGGTCGGCTCCCCGCAGGCGGCCGAGCGGGGACGACAGCTCGGGCCGGGCCGGCTCCAGCAGCGCCCGGAACATGTCCACGGTCTGCCGGTAGCGCTCGGCCCTGGTCTCGAAGTCGATCCCGTAGGCGGGGAACTCGACCGGCCGGTCGCCGGAGGCCGCGCCCAGCACCAGGCGGCCGCCGGAGAGGTGGTCGATCGAGGCGGCCTGCTTCGCCAGGTCGATCGGATGCCGGAGCGGGAAGACCGCGCTGCCCGCGGCCAGCGCGGCTTCGCGGGTCTGCGCCGCGAGCCAGGCCAGGTAGGTCCATGGGTCATAGACCTGGCCGACGTCGCCGAAACCCAGGTCGAACAGCGGGACGTCGCGCACCCAGATCGCCGCGAAGCCGGACCGGTCGGCCAGCCGGATCGTCTCGCCCTGCCCCGCCATGTCGGCCAGGTCCCCGCGATAGGGCCACAACGGCAGGAACAGCCCGACGGTCAGCTCGCCGGGCCGGAACATCCTCCGATAACCCGGGTGCTCGGCAAACGAAGCCGTTTCGGACACGTCAACCTCCAGAGATAGGACGGAATTTCGCAGGGACGCGGCGGTCAGCGGGCTTCGGAGCCGAGGAGATCGCCGGGAGCCTTGCCAGCGCGACGGTTGGGCAGCACGGCCACCGCCACCACGAAGCCGACCGCGGCGAGTACGGCGGCCAGCAGTACCGCGCGGCGGTATCCCTCGGCAGGGGAGGGACCGGCGGCTACGGCGACGCCGACCGCCAGCCCGACCGCGGACCCGACCTCCTGAGTGGTGGTCAGCATCCCGCCGGCCAGCCCGTGGTGGCGCGGTGCCACGTCTTCGACCCCCACGACCGTCCAAGCCGGGAAGGCGATGCCGTACCCGACCCCGGCGAGCAGCGCTCCCGGCAGGACCGTTGCCGCCCACGACCCGTCGGGGGACAGGGAGAATCCGAGCAGCGCCAGCGAACCCGTGAAGAGGAGCAGGCCCGCGACGACCACCGGTTTGGCCTCGAACCGGGCGACCATCGCCGGTCCGGCCCAGGCGCTGAACACCAGGAAGGCGGCGGCCATCGGCAGCAGGCCGAGACCGGTCTGAATCGAGGTGAAGCCGAGCACGAGCTGCATGTGCAGCGCGACGATGATGAAGGTCGGGCCCAGCCCGGTGTTGGCGAGCAGCGAGGCGAGGTTCGCTCCGGCGACCGAACGCAAGCGGAACATCCGCAGCGGCAGCAAGGGTTCCGCCGTCCGCGTCTCGACGACGGCGAAGGCCGCCAGCAGCACCAGCGCGCCCGCGATCAGCCCGAGGGTGAGCGGATGGCCGAGCCCGATGTGCTCACTGTTCGCGAAGGCGTAGATCAGCACGACGAGGCCGCCTGCCACCAGCAGCGCTCCAGCCACGTCCAGGCGGGCCGATCGCGCCGAGGGGCGGGCTTTCGGCAGGGTGTGAGCGAAGGCCACCACGAGCAGTCCGATGGGGACGTTGAGCCACAGCACCCACCGCCAGCCGAGCAGATCGGTGATGAAGCCGCCGAGAACGACCCCGGCGGCCAGTCCGCTCGCCGCGACCGCGGCCCAGGCGCCGAGCGCGCGGTTGCGCTCGTTCCCCGGTGGGTAGGCGGTCGTCAACAGCGAGAAGGCGGCGGGAGAGAACAGCGCGGCGCCCAGTCCCTGCACGGCTCTCGCGCTGATCAGCATGATCGGATCGACGGCGAAACCGGCGGCGAGGGACGCGATCGAGAAGACGGCGAGACCGAGCACGAATATCCGCCTTCGGCCGGCGAGGTCCGCCGCGCGGCCGCCCAGCAGCAGGAAGCCCGCGATGGCCACGCCGTAGGCGTTGACCACCCATTGCAGTCCGCCCGCGCTGAAACCCAGCTCGCGCTGAATTTCCGGGAGCGGCACGGTGGTGATGGAGAAATCGAGAATGGCGACGAACTGCGTGGTGCACAACAAGAACAGGGTCAGCCGCCGACGCGCGAAGTGCAAGCGAGAACCTTCCAGACAAGATGCTGCCGGGCGGGCGTCGAGTTCGCCCGTCGTCCCCTCAGCCGGACCTGACGAGTCTCGCCCGGCGCCTGCCGCGGCGTCCAAGGCCAATCCGTGCGATCCGGTATAGCCGTTTGCTCTGGCGCCGGGGTTACGCTGGATCTTGCCGCCAGTCCATGCCGACGAAAGGCTTTCGATGCCCGACCAGGGTGAGTTCAAGCGCGACACGAACTACATCTCCGACCGGATCACCGCCGACGGCCGGGACGGCTGGCCGGTGGAGCCGGGCCGCTACCGCCTGGTGATCGCGCGCGCGTGCCCGTGGGCGAACCGCGCGTCGATCGTGCGCCGGCTGCTGGGTCTCGAAGAGGTGCTGTCGATGGGCCTGTGCGGCCCGACGCACGACGAGCGCAGCTGGACCTTCGATCTCGATCCCGGCGGCCGCGATCCGGTGCTCGGCATCGAACGGCTGCAGGAGGCGTTTTTCGCGCGGTACCCGGACTATCCGCGCGGGATCACCGTTCCGTCCATTGTGGATGTCCCGAGTGGACAGGTGGTGACCAACGATTTCAAGCAGATCACCGTGGACCTGTCGCTGGAGTGGGGCGCCTACCACCGCGACGGCGCGCCCGAGCTGTACCCGGAGAAGCTGCGCGACGAGATCGAGGACGTCGCGGAGAAGGTGTTCCAGGACGTGAACAACGGGGTGTACAAGGCGGGTTTCGCCACTTCTCAGGAGGCTTACGAGGAGGCGTACCGCGCGTTGTTCGCCCGGCTGGATTGGCTTTCGGAACGCTTGGCCGGTCAGCGGTATCTGGTGGGGGACACGATCACCGAGGCGGACGTGCGGCTGTTCACGACGCTGGTCCGGTTCGACGCGGTGTATCACGGGCATTTCAAGTGCAACCGGGAGAAGCTCGCGGAGATGCCGGTGCTGTGGGCGTACGCGCGGGATCTGTTCCAGACGCCCGGGTTCGGGGACACAATCGATTTCGGGCAGATCAAGGAGCATTACTACGTGGTGCACCGGAATGTGAACCCGACGGGGATTGTGCCGGTGGGGCCGTCGGAGAGCGGGTGGTTGACGCCGCACGGGCGGGAGGAGCTGGGCGGGAGGCCGTTCGGGGACGGGACGCCGCCTGGGCTGCCGCCGGTGGGGGAGCGGGTGCCTGCGCTGGGGTCGTGAGTGGCAATCCCGGTTCTAACCGGGATTAGCACTCACGAGGCAGGCAGTCGCAGGTCGTGCGCCTTGCGGAAGTCGGTCAGCGTTGCCCACGCCAGGTGCGGGTCCAGCGCGAGCCGCCGTCGGGCGACGGCCAGTTCGTGCAGGCTTGGCGTCAGCCGGGCCTGGGTGAGGGCGTCGGTGAACACGTCCAGGACGGTGGCGCAGAAGAGGACGAACGCGCTGCTGTGCAGGCACAGCCGGTTGACCGGGTCGGCCAGGTCCGGAGTCGCGTCTTCGTGCAGTTCCGCGGCCAGTTCGGCGAGTGCGGACGCTTCGCGGGTGTCGGGGATGCGCAGCAGTTTCGGCCACAGTTCGGCCAGTTCTGGCGTTTGAGCGAGTCCGCGGGCCTGCGCGGTGAAGCCGCTCGTTTTCAATCCCAGATCGGTGCAGACCAGGATGGCGGTGACGGTCGACAGGGACGGTTCGTAGTGCTCGATCGTCACGTCCACCATGTCGATCGTGGTGCGGCGCAGGTCGCGGGGCAGGCCGCCGGAGAGGCAGTGGGCCAGGTAGCAGAACTGTTCCGGGACGCCGGGCAGCCGTTGCGCGAGCCACAGCCTGCTTTCGTCGAGGGTGAACGATTCCAGGCGGACTACCTCGGAAAACGCGCTGTCGAACGCGTCGCGCACGGCCAGGCCGCGTTGTTCGAAGCTGAGCACCGCGTCGTCGGACACCGCGACGAAATACAGGCAGCCGGGCACGCCGAAGATGCCCTTGATGTCGTTCACCAGCTGCTGGGCCTTGTCCTGCTCGCCGATCTTGTCCAGCTCGTCGATGGCGACCACGACCCGGTCGGTGATCCCTTCCTCGCGCAGCACCTCGGCGGTCAGCTGGGCGAACGCGCGGAACTCGTCGACCACCTCGGGGTGGGTCAGCTGCTGTTCGGCCCGCTGCGTGGTGCGGGTGCGGCCCAGTTCGCCGCCGGCCGGGACGGCGAGTTTTCCCGACCAGCCGGTGGTGTAGGTCAGCAGGTACTGGATCCGCAGCAGCTGCCGCCGGGCTTCGGCTTGCAGGGCGCGCGGTATCTCTGACGACTTGCGGCGCAGGAGGATCAGCAGTGCGCCGGTCGCGGCGGCGAGGAGTTTCCACACCCAGCGGAGGGCGAGGACGGCGACGGCGGCCAGTGCGATCCGGTTGCCGACCGGCTGGTTTGTCCATAGTGGACCGAGGAGGTCCGGGAACTGTACCTTGGCGAGGGTTTGCCAGAGTTCGACGGGGAACTGGGTGAATTTCCCGTTCCACAGCACGCCGCCGATCGCCCAGCCGAGTGCGGCCGAGAGGACGAGGTCGGTCAGCCCACGCAGGGCCTGGTGGGTCCGCCATCGCCAGCTCGTGCCCGGTCCCAGCACTTGCCCGATCCGTTCGAGTACGGCTTGGCACAGCAGTTTGTGCAGGTGCAGCACGAAATCCCGGGCGTCGTAGGTGGCTGGCGCGGAGGCGACCACCACCAGCGGTGCCGGGTTTTCGCTGCCGTGCAGCAGACCGCGTTGCATGGAACGGATCGCGGTGGTTTTGCCCGACCCGCGTTGCCCGCCGAGCGCGACCGCGCCGGAGCCCGCGCGTTCGAGGACGCGCCGGATCCGTTTCGCCGCCGCGGTCGGGACGATCCGGCTGCTGTCCTCCTCGCCGAGGTCGTACTGCTGCTCGAAAACCAGTGTCGTGCCGAAATGCAGCTGCCGGTGCGCGGAAATGACGTCGCGGACCTCGGGCAGGATGATCTCGCGCGCGGCGAAGGACCGGCGCGGGCCAAGGCCGAATTGCTCCTCGTGGAACTGCATGGAGTCCGGGTTGATCCACTCGCGCAGGGCGGTGACTTTGCGGACCGCGAGCGCGCCGGTGGCGAACAGGACGCACGGCACCATCAGGCCGGCGAAGATCCGGAGGAACACCGGGAGCGGGTCCCACGCGGCGGTCATCAGGCTGAGATAGGCGAGCCCGAGCAGCACCGCGACGAGCAGCCAGAGCACCTCGCGTGCCGACACCGCCCGGTTTCGCGGGCGAAAACCGCGGTCGCCCTCGGCCATGACCTGGTCCTGCAGCGTCCGGATCTTCGCGAGCAGCGTCTCGTTCGCGACCAGCTTTTCGCGGACGACTTCGGTGCGCAGCGATTCCCGGGCGAGGAGGCGGATGACCTCGGGGGAGCCGAGCGTTTCGTCGATCAGGGAGGCCAGCGCGGCCTGCGCGGTCCAGGAATCGAAGTCGTCGAGGTCCCGTTCCTCGATCGAGTGCGGGTCGCTCGGCTCACCGGTCACCGGCGGATGATGCCACACGAAGTGTTGCGGCAGGCGGGTTTAGCGCGAAGCGACCTCCAACAGCCGCAGCGCGTCGCGGGAAGCGTCGTCGCGCGGGGTGTAGGCCTCCAGCCGGTGGTCGGGGCTGTCGGGCTGGAGCCAGACCTGGTAGTCGACGTCGATGTCGCCGAGCGTCGGATGGCGCAGGTGCATCGGGCCGCTCGTGCAGTCCGCGACGTCGCCGGCCGCCCACAGCGCGGCGAATTCGGGACTGCCCATGACGAGTTCGCCGATCAGCTCGGCGAGCCGGGCGTCGGTCGGATGCCGGCCGGACGTCAGGCGCAGGTAGCCGATGTGGATGCGCGCGAGGCCGGCCCAGTTGCGGTAGAGGTCGCGGTGCAGCGGGTCGAGGAAGAACATCCGGGGGATCGACGGCCGGGTCTCGGGGAGGTCCGGCGCGGTGTAGTCGAGGTGCTCGGCGAGGAGGAGGTGACCGGTGCGGTTCCAGCCGAGCACGTCGCCGCGCCGGCCGAGGACGATCGCGGGCACGCTGTCGCTCAGCGCGTGCAGCAGGGTCGCGACTTGCGGGTCGAGGGTTTCCGGCTCGGGGCGTACGAGGCGGGAGACGCCGGAGCGTTGCGCGAGGTTGTGCAGGTGGCGCGACTCGGCGTCGTCGAGGCTGAGTACCCGCGCCAGCGCGTCGAGCACCTGCGGCGACGCGGTGCCGGACTGGTCCTGCTCCAGTCGCGTGTAGTAGCCGACGCTGACGCCCGCGAGCTGGGCCAGTTCCTCCCGGCGCAGACCGGGAACCCGGCGGAGCGTGCCGTAGGTCCGGAGCCCGGCGGCGTCCGGGGTCACGCGGTCGCGGCGGGTTTTGAGGAATCCGCCGAGGGTTTCGGTCCGCATGGTCTCGATCGTAAGCGCCCGCGGGAGGCGGTGCCTGCACCTGCGAGGGGTACTCATCGCCGGTGCTGGTTGCGGAGGGCCGGGGTTCCGAGGATCGGGGGCATGACTGAAAACCGCCGTGCCTCGCTCGGGCTGCTCGTGGTGCTCGGACCGGTCCTGCTGGTCTCGATGGACGGCTCGATCCTGTTCCTGACCATGCCGACCATCACCCGCGCCCTGGCCCCGACCGCCGACCAAGCCCTCTGGATCCTCGACAGCTACGGCTTCGCGGTCGGTTCTCTGCTCATCGCGTTCGGCAGCCTCGGCGACCGGTACGGGCGGCTGAAGCTGCTGATGATCGGTGCCGCGGTGTTCGGGGCGGGCTCGGCCGGGGCCGCGTTCGCGCCGTCGCCGGAGTGGCTGATCGGCTGTCGCGTGCTCATGGGGCTCGGCGGCGCGACCCTGTTGCCGTCGGGGCTCGCGGTGCTCAGCGAGCTGTTCCCGGAGCCGCGGCACCGGTCCCGGGCGATCGGCATTTTCGCCGCGACGTTCGCCGCCGGGTTCGCGATCGGCCCGATCCTCGGCGGGGTGCTGCTGAGCCGGTTCGGCTGGGGGTCGGTGTTTCTGGTCAATCTGCCGGTCGTCGCGGTCTTCCTCGCTGCCGCACCCTTCGTGCTCCGGGAGGTCAAGACGGCGCGGCCGGGCAAGGTCGACGTGCTCAGCATTGTGTTGTCCGCCGGGGGTTTGCTGCTGGCGGTCTACGCGGTCAAGCACCTTGCCGCCTACGGCCTGTCTTGGCCGACGGTGCTCGCCGGGCTGGTCGGCGCAGGCGTGCTGACGCGGTTTGTGCTGCGGCAGCGGAAGCTGGCGTATCCGCTTCTCGACGTGACTTTGTTCCGGGAGAAGGTGTTCACCGTCGCGGTGCTCACCGGGGTGCTGTCGCTGTTCGCGTGGTCGGCGGCGGCGTACTTGACCGGGATCTATCTGCAGTCCGTGCTCGGGTGGTCTGTGCTCGCCGCCGCTCTGCTCGCGCTTCCGGGCGCTGCCGCGCTGACCGTGATGTGCGTCCTCACCCCGGCGTTCGCCCTGCGGATCGGGAGCCGGGCGACACTGGTGACCTGCCATTTCGCGATGGCGCTCGGCCTGGCGCTGCTGCTGGCGACCACGGCGACCGGCGGAGTGGGCTGGTTCGTGGCCTCGACGGTAGTCGCCGGTGTGGGGTATGGGATCTCGTTCTCGCTCGTCGCGGACACTGCGGTCGGCGCGGTGCCGGCCGAGCGCGCGGGCTCGGCGGGGGCGATCGCGGAGACCTCGAACGAGATCGGCAACGCGCTGGGGATCGCGGTGCTGGGTTCGGTGGCGGCGTTCGTCGTGCGGATGGACGGGACGGTGGTGGCGGGGTTGCACGTGGCGATGGGGGTCGCGGCGGTGTTGTGTGCGGGGCTGGGGGTGGTGGCGTTGCGGTGGCTGCCGGGTCAGGTGAGGACGTCGTAGGCGAGGGCGATGGGGTCGTCGACCGTGCCGGACGGTTCGGCTTGGACCGCGGCTTCGGCGGCGGTCGCGTCGGGAAGGGCCAGGTCGGGGCCGCCGCGGAGGGTGCGGGCGGCGGACAGCAGGTCGGCGGCGGCGACCGGGCGGTCGAGGCGCAGGGCGTGGTCGGCGACGCCCACCAGGACTGTCGCCAGGTACGTCGCCTCGCCCGATTCCGCGGCCATGGCCAGCGCTTTCCGACGGCGGTCTCGCGCGGACGGCAGGTCGCCCGCTTGGGCGTCGAGGTAGGCGTGCGAATGCTGGATCATCGCGCGGAACAACGGATGCGGCGGCACCTCGCTCAGCAACGCTTCGGCGCGGTTCAGTTCCAGCCGTGCTTCCGCCAGGTCACCGCGCCAGCGCGCGAGGTCGGCCTTGGTCTGCGCCAAAAACGCGAGGGAATCCGGGACCGAGACAGTCCGCGCGTCGCGTTCTGCTGCGGCTATCGCGGCCGTCGCGGCTGATTCGTCGCCGAGTTGCCAGAACAGGTGCGCTTGCCGTCCGCGGGCGAAGAGAACGTCTTCCGCCGAACCGATTTCCGAGACCACCCGGATCGATTCTTCGTAGCACGAAACGGCTTCTTCCAGTTCGCCGCGACGGCCGAGTACCTCGGCGAGGCTGTTCAGCGCGAGCGACATACCCCAGCGTTCCCCGCTCTGCCGGAACAGCCGGACCGCCTCGCGCACGTCGGCTTCCTGTGCGGCCGCGTCGTGCCAGACGTTCAGCAGCACGCGCGACCGGCGCAGCAGCGTCTGAGCGCGCAGCCACGGGTCCTCTTCGGACAGAAGTTCGTCCAAAGCGGACATGAGCACCCCGTTGTCGCCGGTCTGCGCGTACACCGGGACGAGGAACCGCAGCAAGGAATTCTTGCTGTCCCGGCTCAGTTCGAGCGCCTTGCGTCCCAGGGCGTCGGCGGATGTTTCGTCGGTCATCCCCACGGTCAGCAGCAGCGCGGCCATCGCGTACCCCATTGCGCGCAGTTCGCGGTCGACCTCGCCGGGCAACGCCAGCGCGGCCTCGATCAGTTCCTGTGCCTCGGTTTTGTGCGCGGTGAGCATCCAGAACCACGCGCACGACGTCGCCAGCCGCAGTGACGTCGTGGCCTCGCCGGCGGCGATCGCACCGCGCACGGCGGAGATCAGATTGCCGTGCTCGGCGGCGAATCGGGCCAGCCATTCGATTTGCTCGGCGCGGCGCAGGTATTTGTCGCCGGTTTCGGCGAAGGAGGCGAACCACTCGGCGTGCGCTTGACGCAGTTCCTCGCGTTCGTCGGCCACGGCGAGCTGTTCCAGCCCGTACGCCTTGATCGTTTCGAGCATCCGATAGCGCGGCTCGGCGTCCTCGGACACCGTCAGCAGTGATTTGTCGACTAACGCGCTGAGCGGCTCAGCAGTACCGCCGCAGACCGCTTCCGCGGCGTCCGCGGTCGCGCCGCCGGAGAACACCGACAACCGGCGCAGCAGCTGCCGTTCGTCCGGCTCCAGCAGATCCCAGCTCCAGTCGACCACCGCGCGCAGCGTGCGATGCCTCGGCAGCGCGGTCCGGCTGCCCGCGGTGAGCAGCCGGAACCGGTCGTCGAGCCGGGACGCCAGCTGCGGCACGGTCAGCGACCGCAGCCGGGCCGCGGCAAGCTCGACCGCGAGCGGCATTCCGTCGAGCGCCCGGCAGATCCGCACCACATCGTCCACAGTGGACTCGTCAACGGTGAAGCCGGGACGCACCGCAGCGGCTCGATCGGCCAGCAGCCGTACCGAAGCACACGACAGCGCTTCGACGGGCGTCGCGCCTTCCGCGGGCAGTGTCAACGGCTCGACCGGCCAGAGTGCTTCGCCGGTCAACGCCAACGGTTCGCGGCTCGTCGCGAGAACGCGCAGCCGGGGGCATTCGCCGAGCAGGTATTCGGCCAGTTCCGCGGCGGCTTCGATGACGTGCTCGCAGTTGTCGAGCACCAGCACCGCGTCCCGGTCGCGTAACGCGCGCACCGCCCGCTCGCGCGGAGTGCCGCTGCTCAGCGAACCGGTGTACACCTGCTCACGCAGGCCCAACGCGTCGAGCACGGCCTGCGGGACGTCCGCGCCGTCGGTGATCGGGGCCAGTTCGGCGAACCACACGCCGCCGCCTTCGGTGAGCAGCTGCCGTCCGGTTTCCGTAGCCAGCCGGGTCTTTCCGGCACCGCCGGGCCCGGTGAGCGTGGTGAGCCGGTACTCGCCGACCAGCTTGGCCACGCACGCGACCTCGGCGTTCCGGCCGACGAAACTGGTCAGCCCGGCACGGAGGTTCGTGCGGGCTTCGTCTCGGTCCGGCACGGTTTCGCGGAGGATCTTGGCGTGCGCGGCGGACAGTTCGCGCGCTGGATCCGCGCCGAGTTCGTCGGCGAGCGCCATCCGGATCCGGGCGAACACCTGCAGGGCTTCGGCGGGCCGCCCAGCGGCCTGCAGCGAGAGCATCAACGCCGCGGCGAGCCGTTCGCGCAGCGGGTGTTCGGCCAGCAGCCTCGACAGTTCCCCGACGAGATCCGCACCGTGCCCCAGCCGGAGCACGGCTTCGGCGTACTCCTCGGTGGCGGAAAGCCGCAGCTCGTCCAGCCGCGCGATGGGGCCTTGGAAGAACTGCGCGTCGGAGACGTCGCCCAGCGCCGGGCCGCGCCACAGGCTGAGTGCCTCGCGCAGCAGTACGACGCGCTTCTCGTCGGGTGCCGTCCTGGCCACGGTGACCAGTTCCTCGAACCGGGCCGCGTCCACGGTCGCCTCGGGCAGCCGGTAGCCGGACGGGGTGGAGTCGAGCCGCGCACCGGCCCGGCGCAGCCGTGAGACGAGCGCCTGCAACGCATTGGCCGTGGCCGGCGGGCTCGTCCCCCAGACGGCGTCGACCAGCCGCCCGGCCGAGACCACCCGGCCGGGCTCCAGCGCGAGGGCGCTCAGCAGCGTCCGCAATCGGGCGCCCGTGATCTCGACTGCGGCACCGTCGTCGTTCCGGACCTCAAGCGGGCCCAGCAAGCCGATCCGCACTGGTCGATGATGCCGTGCCGGCGGGCGCCCCGGCCTCCGGGATGTCCCGGATATCCGGGCAGAAAAATGGAGTCGACACCAAATTTAGAGTCTGCTTCACTGAACGACGTGGGACTTCGGGAACGGAAGAAGCAGGAGACAGTGCGGCGCATCGCGGAAACCGCGCTGCGGCTGTTCGTCGAGCGCGGATTCGACGCGGTGACGATCGCCGAGGTGGCGGAGGCCGCCGACGTCGCGGTCAACACGGTCTACAACCACTTCCGCGTCAAGGAAGACCTGGTGCTGCCGCCGTCCGAGGCCTCCGCGGATCGGCTGGCCGGGATCGTGCGGGCGCGGGGCCTGGGGGTCTCCGCGGCGCGCGCGGTGCTGGACCAGTTGCGTGAGGAGATCCGGCAGCGGGCGCGGACGATCGGGCTCAGCCCGGGGTTCGGCCGCGTGCTGCCGATGATGCTGGCCGCGCCCACGCTCTCGGCCCGGCTGCGAGACCTCGGCGAGCAGATGGTCACCGAACTCGCCGCCCTGCTGGCCGGGGAAACCGGTGCGGCGCAGGGGGATCCGGTGCCCGGGCTGGTCGCGGCGCAGATCGGCTGGGCGCACAGCCTGCTGTACGGCGAGATCGGCAAACGCACCGTCGCCGGCGAGCGGCCGGACGACATCGCGGAGGCGGCCTTGACGCTCCTCGACGCGGTGGAAGGCCTGCTCAGCGAACGAGTACTGACCTATGCGACCCGAAAGGACACCTGACATGGACGCGTTCCGCGTGATCATCCGCGGCAAGTTCGACGCCCTCGACGAGAATGCCCGCGCGGCGCTGGCGAGCAAGACCGACGTCGCGTTCACCGAGGAAGGCACGTTCAGCTACGACGTCAACGCGACGGCGTTCACCTTCCGCTGCCAGGTGCCGGCCGGCCCGGACGACGACGAACGCGCGGCCAAGGACGGCGCGACTGCCGCGCTGGCCGAACACGGCCTGCCGTACCGGGACCTGAACTACGCGGTCACCGACCTGCGGGCGATCAAGATCCGGCGGAAGAAGCGCCAGTGACCTCCGCTAGCGCGGTCGCGGCGCGCCAGCAATCGTGGAAGGTCGAGTACATCGGCACGGGGGCCAGCCGGATCACGTCGGGACGGCGGGCGTCCGCGATGACGCCGTGCCGGGTTCGCAGTGCGCTGCTGACCGCGTCGGCGTCCAACCCGTGCAGCCGCACGGAAAGCTGCGCTCCCCGGCGGTCCGGGTCGCGGGGCGTGAGCACCTCGATCGGACGGCCGGCGCAGGTCTCGTCGAGCAGCGCTTCGAGGTAGCCGGTCAGCCGGATGCTCTTGGCGCGCAAGGCGTCCATGCCCACGGCAGCGAACATTTCCAGCGAGGCTCGCACCGGCGCCATGGCGAGGATCGGCGGGTTCGACAGCTGCCAGGAGTCGGCGGTGTCGACCGGGCTGACGGTCGGGTGCATCCGGAACCGGACGGCCGGGTCGGTGCTCCACCAGCCCGCCAGCTTCGGGCGCGAACGGTCCGCGAGATGCCGTTCGTGCACGAAGGCGCCGGCGATCGCGCCCGGCCCGCTGTTGAGGTACTTGTAGGTGCACCAGGCAGCCCAGTCGACGCCCCAGTCGTGCAGTCGCAGCGGCACATTGCCCGCCGCGTGCGCGAGGTCCCAGCCCACGATCGCCCCGGCCGCGTGCCCGGCGCGGGTGATCGCCGGGATGTCGAGCAGTTCGCCGCTGTAGTAATTGACGCCGCCCAGCAGGACGAGCGCGACTCGGTGCCCGTGCTCGGCGAGCCAGCTGGCGACGTCCTCGCTGCGCAACGTCGATTCCCCGGGACGCGGCGAAAGCCGGATGACCGCTTCGTCCGGGTCGTACCCGTGGAACGCGACCTGGCTGCGGACCGCGTAGCTGTCGGAGGGGAATGCGGTGTCCTCGATGAGGATCGCGTGCCGCTCTGCGGTCGGCCGGTAGAAGCTGACCATCATCAGGTGCAGGTTGACCGTCAGCGAGTTCATCATCACGACCTCGGCCGGGCGTGCGCCGACGAGCCGAGCCGCCGGATCGCGCAGCAGTTCGTGGTAGGAGACCCACGGGTGCTGGGCCTCGCTGTGCCCTTCGACGCCGAGCCGGGCCCAGTCGGCGAGTTCCGTGTCGAGCGCGGCGCGGGTCGCGATCGGCTGCAGGCCAAGGGAGTTCCCGGCGAAGTAGGCCGTCTCGCCGCCGTTCGCGGGCGGGAGGTGGAACTGCGCCCGCGACGTCGGCAACGGGTCCTTGGCGTCGAGATCGCGGGCGGCTGCCTCGCTGAGGGCCGTCATGGGAACTCCCAGATCGTCGGAGGAAGCAGGGCACCTCATCGTTCTTGCCGGGCGACATGCCCGTCCAATGCCTGATTCGCTCGTTCCCATGCCCGCCCGGCTATCCCGGGGTATTCCCGGACGGCTATGCCTCGGCGGGCATTCGGCATTTCCGAACCTTCGCGGATTGGGTCACGCTGTGCCGACCGACAAGCCGATCGACAACGGCCAGGAGGCAGTGCTTATGACGCCGACCGAACCTCAGCCCGCGAACCTCAAGCGAAGCATCTCCCTGTTCCAAGCCGTCGGAGTCTCGTTCCACCAAGTCGTCGGCGGCGGGGTCGTCGCGTTGATGGGCACCGCGATCGCGCTGACCGGGGCAGGCGCGCCGATCGCCTTCGCGGCCGCGGCGCTCGCGGTGATCGTCTATTCGCTGCCGATCGCGTCGCTCGGCAGCGCGATGCCGGTGACCGGCGGCCGCTACACCTACGCCGCGCGGCTGATCTCCCCGGCGGCCGGATTCGCGTCGATGTGGCTGTCCGCGGTGTCGGTCATCCAGCTCAGCCTGATGGCGCTGGCCGGCGCGAATTACGTGAGCGCGCTCGTGCCGGGCGTTCCGGTCCGGCCGCTGGCGATCGCGCTGATCACGGTGTTCTTCCTGACGAACCTGGCCGGCGCGACGTTCTCCAGCCGAGTCGGCATCGTGCTCGCGGCCGTCATGCTCGCCGCCTTCCTGCTGTACGGGATCGCGGGCATCGGACAGGTGCGGTGGAGCGAGTTCGGGAACCTGACCCCGCACGGCGTCAGCGGATTGCTCAACGCGGCGGCCATGCTCACCTTCGCCACTACCGGCGCCTTCCTCATCGCCGACATCGGCGGCGAGATGAAACGCCCCGGCCGCGACATCCCGCTGTCGGTCGTCGGCGGCACGCTCGTCGCGGCGGTGATCTACGTGATCGTGGCGATCCCTTCGGTGGGAGTGCTCGGCGCGGGGGCGTCCGCGGGCAAGCCGATGTCCGACGTCGCCCGGCACATCCTGTCCCCGGGCGGGTTCGCGTTCTTCATCCTCGGCGGGGCGATGGCGTCGGTGATCGGCCACATCAACTCGCTGCTGCTGGCCGCGACGAAACCCGTGCTCGCCGCGACCGGCGACGGCTGGCTGCCCGCCCGGCTCGGCGCGGTGAACCGCAGGTTCGGCACCCCGCACTGGCTGCTGGTGCTGCTCTACCTGATCGGCGTGGTCCCGGTGCTGGCCGGCTTCAGCGTCGCGAACATCGCGGCCATGACGTCGATCGTCACCGGGCCCATGCTCACCTTGATGATCATCGCGTCGTGGCGGTTGCGCCGGCTGCGCCCGGAACTGCACGCGGCGGCCCCGTTCCGGATGCGCCGGGCGACGCAGGTCGTGCTGTCCGTGCTCGGCGTCGCGATCCTCGCCGGGCAGACTTGGCTGCTGCTCAAGCAAATCACCCTGTCCGCGCTGCTCGCGCTGGCCGCCTGGAGCGTGCTGGGTCTCGGCGTATGGCTGGCGCGCCGGTCGCGAACTGCTTCCCTCAACCTCGAAAGCGAGTACGTATGACCACGCAGCTCATCCTCCTCGGCACGGCGGGCGGTCCCGCGCCGAAACGCACCCGGAGCGCTCCGGCGCAGGCGATCGTCGTGGACGGGGCGACGTATGTGCTCGACTGCGGCAACGGAGTGGCCCGGCAGCTGGTGCACGCGGGGATCCTGCTGGACTCGCTGCGCGCGGTCGGCATCACCCATCACCATTCCGACCACAACGCCGACTACGGCAATCTCTACCTGCTGGCCTGGGCCGCCAATCTGGAACGGCGGGTCCCGGCGTTCGGTCCGCCGCCGCTCGCGGACATGACCCGGCATTTCCTGGCGATGAACCGCTTCGACATCGACACCCGGGTCGGCGACGAGGGCCTGCGTCCGCTGGACGAGCTGCTCGATCCACGCGAAATCGCGGCGGACGGCGTGGTTTTCGAGGACGAGCACGTACGGATCACCGCGGCCCGCGTGGACCACCCGCCGATCGTGGACGCCTTCGCCTACCGCGTCGACACCGCGGACCGGTCCATCGTGATTTCCGGCGACACCGCGCCGTGCGAGAACCTCGTCCGGCTCGCGCGCGGTGCGGATGTGCTGGTGCACGAGGTCATGTACGTCCCGGCAGTGGACGAGATGGTGGGCCGGTACAACGGCACGACGCTGCGCGACCACCTGCTCGCGAGCCACACGAGCGTCGAACGGGTCGGGGCGCTCGCCGAGGAAGCAGGCGTCGGGACCCTTGTGCTGTCGCATTTCGTGCCGACCGATGCGGACATTCCGGACGAGGTGTGGGCCAAGCACGCTGCCGAGGGATTCAGCGGCGAGGTCGTCGTCGGCCGGGACCTGTTGCGGCTTTGAGTCGCGTCGTTCCCCGTTTTCGGTGCGTTTCGTACCTACAGTGGCGAGGTGACTACGCCCGCAGAAGACCAGCGCGACCACGCGATGGCGCGCGCCTCCGCGCTCCGCCGCGAGCTGCGCGCGGGTCTGACGCTGCTGCCGGACCAGGCGGAGGACGAACGCACGCAGATGCTCGACTCCCTGGTCGAGCGCGCGGAGGCACTGCTGCACACCGAGCAGGAGGTCGACGCCGCCGTCGAACAGGTACGGCTCGCCCGGCTGGAAGCGAAGCGCGGCAAGGCGCAGCGGACGACGCTGTACCTGGCGGTCGCGCCGGTCGCGGTCGGGATGGTGAGCGGGGCGATGATGCTGTTCGGCGCGCTCAACGCGGTCTGGCTGCTGCTCGCGCTGCCGCTGCTGGGTGCCGGACTGCGGATCGCGTTCGGGCCGCTCGGGCCGACGCCGCTGATGGTCACCCGTCGGCAGCGCGCCGCGTACGCCGGAGCGCTGGCGGCCGTCTTCACCGCGGTCGCGCTCATCGGGGCCGGGCCGTCGGCGGAGCCGATCGTGGTGGTCCTGGCCGCGCTCGCGACGGCGGCGACCGCGGCGTTTCTCGTGCAGGAGACGCGATGACCGAGTACTACCGCGACACCGAGTACTACCCGGCCGACGAGGTCCCGGAGGTCGAGCACGACCCGGAACTGCTCGCCCTCACCGACACCGTCGGCGGGATGCGGGAGACCTTCGACGACCTGGAAAACCGCACCGGCCGCGAGCTTTCCGAGCTGCGCGAGACGGTCGAATCGTTCACCGAAACGCATTCCCGGCACGAAATCCGGCTGGACCACACGGCCCGCCAGCTCGAACGGCTCCGGCAGCGGCTGCTGGTGCTCGAACGCGCGGTGCGGGTGTCGGAGAAGGTCCCGGTGGTCGACCTGGACGACGTCGGCCCCCGGATCCGGCAGCTCGCCGCCGAGGCGGAACGGCGGCACAGCCTGGCCGCGCAGCTGCTCACGCCGACCCAGCGCCGGCCGTACGAAGAGGACGTCGCGCGGTTGCCGCAGGCACGGGAAGCGTTGGCGCGCAGCGAAGAAGCGTTGATCGCCGTGCTGGAGGTGCTGGCGAAAGCCGAGCGCGGCACGCCGGAGCGCGACGACGCGGAGGCGCGACTGTCCGAAGTGGTCGCCGGGCGGCGCGGCGTGCTGGATCGTCAGCTGCCGGCCGCGCAGCAGGATGCCGAAGCGGCGCACCAGGTTCTGGCGGCAGACGAGGTGACCCGGACCCGGGTGCTGCCGCAGATCGAGAAGTGCGAACGGGACTGGGAGGAGCTGCATTCCCAGCTGCGCGAGCGGATCACCGACGCGATCGGGTCCAGTGCGCTGCTGCCGGTGTGGTTCACACACGCGTTCGGGGTCGCGCCGCCGTCCGGCGCGGCGGGGGACAAGTGGATCCGCGCGGCGACGTCGGCGCTGGCGTACCGGGTGACGCACGGCGTGGTCGACCAGGCGCTGCCGCTGGGAGAGCCGCCGCCTTCGGACACCGACTGGACGGAACCGAAGTGGTCGTGGCGGGCCCGGCTCGAACACGACATCGAGGAACTCGACCTGGGCTCGTGAGTGGCGATGCCGGTTCTAACCGGCATCGCCACTCACGAGCAGTTCCCGCTGCATCCACGTCACATCCCGCCACGCCCCGTGCTTCCACCCGATCCGCTTCCAGGTCCCGACCAGCTCGAACCCCATCGCCCGGTGCAGCCCGACGCTCGGCTCGTTCGGCTGTGTCATCCCGGCCACCGCCATCCGGAAGCCGCGCTCGGCCAGCCGGGCGAAAAGGGCTTCATACAAGGCTTTTCCGCCGCCCGCGCGCCGACGGTCCTGCGCCAGGTACACACTCACCTCGCACGACCAGCGGTAGGCCGCACGCTCCTTGTACGGGCTGCCGTAGGCGTATCCGACGACCTCGCCGTCGATTTCCAGCACCAGCCACGCATGCGACTTCGTCGCCTTCGCGATGCGAGCGGCCATTTCCGCCGGGGTCGGCGGTTCGGTCTCGAAGGAGATCGTGGTGTCCCGGACGTACGGCGCGTAGATCGCCGCGCACGCCTCGGCGTCCCGGTCTTCGGCAGGTCGGATCAGCATGTTCCCGATAGTAGACATGATCCGCTGCTATAGTCGACTTCTGTGACCGATCCCCTCTCCGCCTCGCTCGCCGCGGCGGTGCGCGAAGCCCGTCAGGACCGTGCGCTGTCCGCGGGTGTGCTCGCCGAACGTTCCGGAGTTTCCCGTGCCATGATCGGGAAAATCGAACGCGGCGAAGCACAGCCGACGGCCGTGCTGCTGAGCCGGCTCGCCACCGCGCTCGGCCTCACTCTGTCCGAGCTGATCGCCCGCGCGGAGGGCGACGACCGCCGCCTCGCCCGTCGCGAGGACCAGTCGACCTGGCAGGACCCGGTCACCGGCTACGTGCGCCGCGCCGTTTCGCCGCCGGGACACGGGGCCACTGAGCTGGTCGAGATCGACCTGCCGCCCGGCGCGAAAGCCGGGTTCCCGGCCAGCTCCTACACCTTCGCCGACCATCAGGTCTGGGTGCTGTCCGGCCAGTTGCGGTTCCACGAGGGCGACGTGGTGCACGAGCTTGCCGAGGGCGACTGCCTCCAGCTGGGCCGCCCGGTCGACTGCGCGTACGAGAACCCCGGGACCCAGCCGTGCCGCTATCTGGTGGTGCTCACCAAGCGCTGACGTGACGCAGGTCACGTCTGATTTGTCTGATTACCGGGGTCTCCCGCCCGGACATGATGCGACCGCAAAGGCATCCGGGAGGAGAAACGAGTGGGTTCGTGGCGGGAATTGGGCGCGCATTTCAGCACGACGGTCGTGCTGGCCGGCGGGGTGCTCGTCGGCGCGGTCAACATCTATGTGGCGGCAAGCCTTTTGCCGACCGCGGTCGCTGACATCGGCGGGGAACGGCTCTACGCGTGGAACATGACGGCGTTCCTCGTCGCGCAGGTCGTCGCGACGATGTTCGTCAGCCGGGCGCTCGCGCGGCTCGGCAACGCGGCGGCGTACTACCTCGGGTTCGGCGTTTTCGCGGCGGGCTCGGTGGTGTGTGCGGTGAGCCCAGCGATGCCGGTGCTGCTGGCCGGGCGCGGGGTGCAGGGATTGGGCGCGGGACTGCTGACCGGGCTCGGGTTCGCGGTGATTCATTCGGCGCTGCCGCAGCACTTGTGGGCGCGGGGGAGTGCGGTGATCTCGGCGATGTTCGGCGTCGGCAACCTGGTCGGCCCGGCGCTCGGCGGGCTGTTCGCGCAATTCGGTTCGTGGCGGGTGGCGTTCGTCGTGCTCGCGGTCGCGGCCGTGGTGATAGCCGCTTTGGTGCCGCGGGCGCTTCCTCGCAGCGAGCGCGGCGGCGCGCCGGCTCCGGTGCCGACCTTCGCGCTGGTGGCCGTGGTGGGCGCGGTCGGGGCGGTGAGTGTCGCCGGGATCTTGACGAACGTCGTCGCGATGGCGTTGTTTATCGTGCTGGGCTTTGGTTTCGTGCTGGCGTTTCTGCTCGTCGAGAAGCGCGCAACCGTACGGGTGCTGCCCGCTGAGACGTACGATTCCGGCTCGCCGCTGCGGTGGATCTACCTGACGATCATGTGTCTCGCGGCCGGGGTTTCGGTGGAGGCGTTCCTGCCTCTGTTCGGTCAGCATCTCGGCGGATTACCGCCCGCCGCGGCGGGTTTCTTCTCGGCCGCGCTGTCGTTCGGCTGGTCCGCCGGGCAGATCGTCAGCTCGTCGGCCCGCCGGGTCCGGCTGCTCTGCCTGGCCGGCCCGGCGCTGCTGGCGGTCGCGTTCGTCGTGCTTGCCTTGCTGCAGCGGGAAAACGCTTCGGTGCTGGCGTGGCTGGTCGTGCTTCTGGCCGGGGGAACGGGGATCGGCATCGCGATGCCGCACCTGTCGGTCGCCGCGATGGCCAGCGGTCAGCAAGCGGCGGCCGCGATCGCGACGGTGCTCACGATGGCGACCGCGTTCGGCGCTTCGATCGCCGGTCTGCTGGTGAACCTGGGCGCTCCGTCGATGGTGATGTCCGCGCGCTATCTGCTGATCGGTTTCGCTTTCGTTGCCGCGGCAGGGATTTTCACGACAGCCGCGGCAGGCGTTGGTGCACGTCGAGCAGCTGCGCGAACGGATCGCCCACAGCCGCGACGCGATCGAGCACCGTCCGGATCGTCCACCGATCCGGAGTGAGGCCGGGGTCGTCGAGTTCGTCCCACTCCAGCGGGACGGACACCGGCGCCCCCGGCTTCGGCCGCACGCTGTACGGCGCGACGAGGGTCTTGTTCAGCACGTTCTGCGTGTAGTCGAGCCGGGCCAGCCCGCCGCGCCGGTCCTTCTGCCACGCCCAGCTCACCAGGTCCGGCACCGTCTTGCCGATCGACTTCGACACGGTTTCCGCCCACGCCCGGGTCTCGGCGTACGTATACCGCGGCTCGACCGGCACCCAGATCTGAATGCCGCGCTGCCCGGTGGTCTTCGGCCGCCCGACGAGCCCGAAGTGGTCGAGCGCGGTGCGGTGCAGCCGGGCGAGCGCGAGCACGTCGTCGAAGGACGTCTCCCCACCGGGGTCGATGTCGAACAGCAGCCAGGTCGGATGCTCGACGTCGGACGTGCGCGACGTCCACGCGTGCAGTTCCAGCGCGGCGAAATTGGCCAGCCAGGCCAGATCCGCGACGCCGGAGGGCACGAGGTAGTGCTGCACGTCGCCGGGGTCGGCCGCCTCGTAATGCCAGCGGTGCAGCCATTCCGGCGCGTGCTCGGGGACTTCCTTGTGCCAGAACCCGGGTTTGCCGACGCCGCCGGGGAACCGGTTGGTGTTGAGCGCGCGGCCGGCGAGGTAGGGGAGCATCGTCGGGGCGATCCGGGTGTAGTACTCGATCAGTTCCCGCTTGGTGATCGGCGCTTCGCCCTCGCGGCCGGGAATCAACGTCTTGTCGAGGTTGGTGACCTTCAGCTGCCGCCCGGCGACCGTCCAGGCACCCTGCTTGCCGAGCTGTCGCAGCTCGGCTAGTTCCTCATCGGACGCCGGTGCGAACACCGGATGCACCGGCACTTCCGCCTCGGCCGCGGGCAGATCGCCCCGCCACAACGCGGGCGGCGCGGCGGCGATCTCGTCGTTGGTGAGCCCGCTTTTCACCGACTTCGGATGGTCCTCGGCGTCCCAGCCGGAGGCAGCGTGGTCGTCTTGCTTGTGCAGCAGGAACCACTGCTTCCCGTCGCCGTCCCGCTTCGGATGGATCAGCACGAAGCGCCCGGCCAGCTTCTCGCCGAACAGATCGAAGTGCAGGTTCCCGTCCGCCAGCGCCTGCTCGGGATCGTCGGTGTCGACCGGCTCCCACCGTCCGCGATCCCACACGATCACGTCGCCGCCGCCGTACTCGCCGTGCGGGATCACGCCCTCGAAATCGGCGTACTCCAGCGGATGATCCTCGACGTGCACGGCCATCCGCCGCGCCTTCGGGTCCAGCGTCGGCCCCTTCGGCACGGCCCAGCTGACCAGCACGCCGCCCAGCTCCAGCCGGAAGTCGTAATGCCGCCGCCGCGCCCGATGCCGCTGCACGACGAAGCGGTAGCCAGGCTCCTTCGGGACGTTCGCGCCGGACGGCTCGTCGGTCTTCGCGAAGTTGCGCATCGCGCGGTACTTCGCGAGCCGCTCCGCGGCACCGTCCATTCGCCGCCCCTCCTCGTCAGCAGGCCGGAGGTTCCTCCGTGCAGGAACTGCTGTCGACCGTTCCGGAAGCCGCCTGCAACAGCAAGTTGTAGAGCTGCTCGCGCTGGTCCGGATCGAGCGCGGCGAAGACCTCGTCCTCGACCGCCGCGAGCGCCGCCTCCGCCCGCGCCAGCTCGCTCGCCCCGCGCTCGGTCAGCTCGACGACGTGCCGCCTGCGGTCCTCCGGCGACCGCCGCCGCTCGATCAGCTGGTCGGCTTCGAGGTCGTTGAGCAGGCCGACGACGTTGGTGCTGTCCATCTCGAGGATCCGCGCGAGGGACTGCTGGGTGCTGGAACCGCGCGTCTGCAGGACGGTGAGCGCGATCAAATGCCGCGGCCGCAGCCCGAACGGAGCGAGCACGCTTTCCGCACGCAGCCGGATCCGGCGCGCGAAGTGCTCGAGCAGCGCACCAGACCTGCGCGGAGCCTGGGCGACGAGCGGCAGCGGAGCCATGTGTCCAGTCTACGAGACGCGCCGGGTCGCTGCCGTGCTATAAATGGTTTGTCCAACGCAAACTATCTACGGACGGTCATCGACATGGCACACTTGCTGCACCTCGACTCCAGCATCAACGGCGACCGCTCGGTGAGCCGCAAACTCAGCGCCAGGGCCGCCAAGGCCTGGCAAACCGCCCACCCCGGCGGCACGGTCACCTACCGCGACCTGGGCGCGAACCCGATCCCGCACCTGGACCCGCTCGCCTGGGCAGCCCGGATCACCCCCGCCGCCGAACGCACCCCAGACCAGCTCGCAGCCGCCCGGATCGGCGAGGAACTGGCCGCGGAAGTCCTGGCCGCGGACACCGTGCTGCTCGGCCTGCCGCTCTACAACTACGGCGCGCCCAGCTCGGTGAAAGCCTGGGTAGACCGCCTGATCGCCTCCGCTGGCGACGACCCGTCAGTACTGGGCGCCGGCCGGGAACTGCTAGTGCTGGCCAGCCGCGGCGGTGGGTACGGGGAAGGTGCCCCTCGCCAAGGCTGGGACCACGCCGAAGGCTGGCTCCCGCACGGCCTTTCCCTGACCGGCCTGGAACCACGCTTCATCACCGCGGAATTCACCATGGCGGACGTCAACCCCGCGCTGGCGGAATTTCGTTCGCACGCAGAGGAAAGCCTGGCCGCGGCGGAACGGGAAATCGACTCCCTGTGGACTCCCGCCGCCGCACACTGACCCCCGCTTCTCGTTCCGTGAGGGGAACCCTCACGGCCCCAGATTCCCTCAGGGTTCCCCTCACGGCCGTTCGGCGAGTCCAGTGGGTCCGGTCGGTCTGTGAGGGGCCCCTTCACGGACTTAGCTTCCCTCAAGGAGTCCTTCACGGACCGCCCCGCCACCAACCGCCGCCGATGCACCCAAAGCAGCGAGGCACCCACACCACCCCCGCACCCCGATACGAAGCCAAAACGCGGTCTGGGGTGGCTTGTCAAGGCATCTTTCCCGCCTTGACAAGCCACCCCAGACCGTCGTCACACTCAGGCTTCGGGGTGCCCCACGCAACCACTAAACCCGGGGGAGATCAAACATCCCCCCGCCGAACCCGATAAACCTGCAACCGCAATTCGTAATACTTGGTAGTCTCCCCCACCCACTGCATCCCAATCCGCTCCGCAGTAGCAATAGCCCGCGAGTTGCTAGGCCGGGCAACCGCGAACAACTCGTCAGTCCCGTCCTGCCGAAACGCCCACTCCATCAACCCACGGGCCGCCTCCGCCGCATACCCGTGCCCCCACTCCTCGGGCCGCAACTGCCAGCTCAGCTCCAGATCCTCCTGATACGGCGGCAGCAACCGGATCCCCAGCCCGCCGATGACCCGCCCGTCCGACCGAAGTTCCACTGCCCACCGCCCCCGGGGAGGGATCAGATTCGGCTGCGCCTCCTGCCACGCCTGCAGCACCGACCGCATCGCGGCCGGATCGGCGACCCGGTCCATCGCGGGCGTGAGCCAGTGCGTGACATCGGAGGAGCCGTAAATCTGGTACGCGGCTTCGGCGTCGTCGGCCGTCCAGTCCCGGATCACGAGACGGTCGGTGGTCAGCGGCAGGGTCATGTACAAACGGTACGCCCGTTCCACCCGGTCCGGGATGGTGATCCAGGACGCATCGAAGGCTCTTGTCCGCCAAGGACTCCGCCCGGCGGGGGAGCGGGTTAGACTGCGCGGGTGGAGATCTGGGTGAACCCGCGCTGTTCCAAGTGCCGCTCGGCGGTGTCGCTGCTCGACGAGGCGGGCGCGGAGTACACCGTGCGCCGCTATCTGGAGGAGCCGCCGACCGAGGCCGAACTCGCCGCGGTGCTCGACCGGCTCGGCCTCGAACCGTGGGACATCACCCGCACCGGCGAGAAAATCGCCGGTGAACTCCAGCTGAAATCCTGGTCCCGCACCCCGGCGGACCGTCCACGGTGGATCGCCGCGCTCGCCGGGCATCCGGAATTGATCCAGCGCCCGATCATCACCGCCGACGACGGCACCACGGTGGTCGCCCGCGACGAGGAGACCGTCCGCTCGGTGCTCAGCTGACCGCCACCGCGATCAGCGCCGCCGCCAGCAGGAGCACGTACGCGACGGCGTGCACCTTGTCCGGCAACCGGTCGGCGACCCGGCGGACGAGGGCGATCGTCGGCAGCGAACCGGCCAGCAGCGCCACGCCGGCGATCGGGTCGAGGTAGCCCGACGGCCCGCCGCCCGCCGTCGCGTAGACCGCGGTCGCCACGACCGCGACCGGCACGCTCAGCGGGTTCGCCATCGCGGCCGCGTCCGCCATCGGAAGTCCCTTGCGGCGCAACAACGGCACCGTCATCACGCTGCCGCCCACCCCGAGGAAACTCGCGACCGCGCCGATGCCGACCCCGCCCGCGGTCGTGGTGAACGTGCTCAGCGGCTTGGGTTCGCCCTGCGGCTTAAGGAATCCGCCGCGCGCCAGGCTGTCCACAATGGTCACTGCGAGATAGACGATGAAGAGGATCCGCAACAGCCCGTCGCCCGCGTAGGTCGCGGCCACCGAACCCACCACGGCGCCGACGGCGACGAACGCGGCGAGCGGCCAGATGTAGTCGCGGCGGAGACGTCCGGCCCGCGCTTGCACGACGGTCGCGCTGACCGCGTTCACCACCATCACCGCGGTGGACGTAGCGATGGCGACATGCATCGCGTCGCCGCGGCTCGTGACCGCCGCGACCACTGGCACGGTGACGAATCCGCCGCCGAATCCGAACAGGACAGTCGTCACGCCGCTGAGGCAGCCGAAGAGCAGAAGAATCAGGATCGAGGTCAACACTGGCTTCAAGGTAGGCCGTCGAGGCCGCGGCGCGCATCCGAAGATTCGCCAGGTTCTTTCGCGGATCGGACACCTACCCTGGAGGCATGCGCAACGTTCCGCTGGACGAGGTCGACGCCCTCCCGCGCGCCGTGCTCGCGATCAGCACCGACTACCCGCCGGACCATTTCCTGCCGCCGCACCGCCACCGCCGCGCGCAGTTCCTCTACGGCGCCACCGGTGCGATGCGGGTCGGAACGGCCGACGGCACGTGGACCGTCCCGACCCGGCGCGCGGTGCTGATCCCGCCGGAGACCGACCACAGCGTCGTGATGATGAACGTGACCACGCGCAGCCTCTACCTCGAACCGTCGGCGGTGCCGTGGTTCCCGCGCCGCTGCCAGACTGTCGACGTCTCGCCGCTGCTGCGGGAATTGCTGCGGGAAGCCGTGGACGTAGCCCCGGAATACCCGCGCCGCGGCCGCGACGCCACGCTGATTTCCCTTCTGCTGCACGAGCTTTCCCGCTGCGTCCCGCTCCCGCTGGAACTCCCGTGGCCGCGCCACGAAGGCCTGCGCGCCCTGTGCCAGTCCTTTTCGGACGCTCCGGACGTGCACGACCCGCCGTCGCGCTGGGCGGCGGAGCTGCACGTCAGCGAACGGACGCTGCACCGGCTGTTCCGCGCCGAAACGGGCCTGAGCTTCGCCCGCTGGCGGGAGCGGGCCTGTGTGCTGCGCGCGCTCCCGCTGCTCGCCGCGGACCTTCCGGTAGCCGAGGTCGCGGTGACCCTCGGCTACGAAAGCCCGGCCGCCTTCACCACGATGTTCAGCCGCCTCCTCGGCGCCCCGCCCCGGTCCTACCGCGACCCGGCCGCCGAGTGACCCACATCTCATTGAGTACAACTTGATTGCGCACAACTGAGTTGTACAGTGGGTCCCGTTCGGAACTTTCCCTTGAGGAGGACCCCATGACTGCCACTGTCGTTCTGGTGCACGGCGCGTTCGCTGACTCGTCCAGCTGGAACGGGGAGATCGAGCGGTTGCAAGCCGCCGGGCACCGGGTGATCGCGGCGGCGAACCCGCTGCGCGGAGTCGCCGAAGACGCCGCGTACGTGCGTTCCCTGCTGGACAGTGTCGAAGGCCCGATCGTCCTGGTCGGCCATTCTTATGGCGGCTCGGTGATCTCGGCCGCCGCGGCCGGGCACCCCGGGGTGCGGGCGCTGGTCTATATCGCCGGCTTCCTCCCGGACGAGGGCGAAAGCGCCGGTGAGCTGGCCGGGAAGTTCCCGGGCGGGACGCTGGGGGAGACCCTGGAGCAGGTGCCGCTGGCGAACGGCGTCGACCTGTACGTCCGGCAGGACCTGTTCCACCAGCAGTTCGCGGCGGACGTCCCGGACGCACAGGCCCGCCTGATGGCCGCCGGCCAGCGCCCGATCGCCGCGGCGGCCCTGGACGAGGCGTCGCCGGCGCCGGCGTGGAAGGACCTGCCGGTGTACAGCCTGATCCCGACCGCGGACAAGAACATCCCGGCCGAGGCGCAGCGGTTCATGGCGGAACGCGCGGAGGCGGAGGTGGTCGAGGTGGCGGACGCTTCGCACGCGGTGCTGGTTTCGCGGCCGGACGCGGTCGCGGAGCTGATCCTGCGCGCGGCCAAGTGAGCTTGGCTGAGTGAGTCCGGTCCGCGCCGCGGTGGTTGGGCGGCGCGGCCGGGCTCGAGAGAGATAGCCGGAGGTGCGGTTGGCTCCGGGGTCGGCTCTCTCCCGCGAGGCTGGATCGCGCGGCTGGGGCAGGCCGACCGCGGCTGACCTGGCGGCGCGATCCGGGACCGGCTCGGCCCGGCTGCGTCGCGCGGCCGGGGGTTGGCCGACCGTGGCTGGCGTGGTGGCCCGGCTGGGTCGCGAGGTCCGGGACGAGCGGCCTGCGGCTCGTGTGGCGGCCCGGTTCCGGCTCGGCCGGGGCGAGCCGACTGCGGCGATCCGCCCCCGAGATCGGCAGGTTTGGCCAGGTCATCGGCCCCGCTGTGCGGCGGCTGCGGACCCCGGCCGTCCCGGTGTGCGGACTTCTCATGGCCGAGCCAGGCTTTCGCCGTTCGCCGCGCCGGTGCGGCAGTTACCATCGGCGGCCATGAGTACCTCAGGGGGTCCACAAGAGCAGCCGGGCACGCCGCAGGAGCCGGGTGCGGTCCCGCCGGGATGGCAGGCGCCCCCGCCGGGCGCCGGGTATCCGCAGCAGCCCGCCGCACAGCCGGGGCAGCCCGGCTCGCCGCAGCAGCCTGGGCAGTCTCCGCAGTACGGCCAGCCCGCCCAGCCCGCGCCGGGCTACTACCCGGGCCAGCCCGGGCAGCCGGGCCAGCCGCAGCCCGGCCAGTACCCGGGGCAGCCGGGCCCGCAAGCCGGTCAGTACCCGGGCCAGCCGCAAGCCGGTCAGCCAGGTCAGCCGCAGCCAGGCCAGCAGCCGGGTCAGGCAGGCCAGCCGTACCCCGGCCAACCCGCCTACCCCGCTCAGCAGGGTTATCCAGCACAACAGCCCGGCTACCCGCCCCAGCAGCAGCCCGGCCCCGGCTACCCCGCACCCCAGGGCTACCCGCAAGCCAACCGGCCTCTCACCACCCCGGGCCTCGGCGCCATCCCGGCGGCCCTCGGCGGCATCCTCGAGATCGTCGCCCTCTTCATCCCCTGGATCACCTTCACCAAGGGCTCGCAATCGGCGTCGCTCACCTTCTTCGACATCTTCAGCAACCTCCCGTCCGGCTCCGACGGCTTCGCCTCGATGTACGTGCGCTTCCTCGCCTTCATCGTGATCGCCGCGACGCTGCTGTCCAGCCTCCCGTGGGTGCTTGGCGCCCTGCGCACCAAGAAATCCGCCTACTGGCTGAGCGGGATCCGCAGCCGCGAACTGACGCCGCAGAGCCTCGGGTGGTACCGCACCGTCTTCGCGGGACGGGCGACCGTGATGCTGATCATCCACATCGCCGGCATCGTCACGATCTTCTCCGAGGACCTGTCGAGGATCAGCCTCGGCGCGTATCTGCTGCTGGCCGGCGGGGTGCTCGTGGTCGTCGGCGCGGCCATCGGGCCGAAGCTCACCGCCGCCCGCGGATGACCGGGTTCTGACAAATGTCACCGCGCATCGGTGCGCGGTGACACTACGGCCCGCTTGCCCGTCCGCTCACCATGAGGCGGGCAAGCGGCGCCGGGTCCACCGGGCCGGAAAGGTCCGGAAAGGACAGTCATGAACTCCCGTCCCGCAACGGTTTCCGTTGCCGACCCGGCGCTCCGGGTGGTCCGCGTCCTCACCGGGGCCTATCTGGCGCTGAGCGTGCTCACCCTCGGCGCGATCTTCCTTCTCCGCGCCGACCCGGCGATGGTCACCGACGTCGTCTGGGTCCGCGCCACGATCGTGGCGGCCAGTGCGTTGCTCACCTTTCTCTTCGCGCGGAGCGCGGCGAACGGGTCGAAACGAGGGCTGTTGCGGCTCCGGATCGTGTCGGCGGTGATGACGGTCGCGATTGTCGTCATCGTGTCGATCCCGGGCTTCCTGCCGCTGTGGGTCCGGCTTGAGCAGGGCGTCTGCGGGGTGCTGCTGCTGGCGGTGGTCGTACTGGCCAACGGACGGCGCGTGCGCTCGCTGTTCGCCGGGTAGCGTGCCCGACGTGGACCGCGGCCCCGATTCCGACGCGCGGCGCTGGGTATTGGGCTGGCGCCGGCTCGTGCTGGACGCCGGCCTCCTGGTGTACCCGCTGATCGTCCTGGCCCAGACCGCGGATCGGCCGACCGCGGTGGTGGCGCTGCTGGCGTTCTGCGCGTGCTACATCGGGGCGGCCGTCGCTGCTTACGAGCTCCGGAGCGGGCTCTTCTGGACCCTGACCGGTGCGTTGACGGTGCTGTTCGCCGTCGTGCTGCCGATCGCCCACGAGAACGCGTTTTACCTGCTCGCCGTGGTGGTTTCGCTCGCCGTTCCCCGGTTGCCGCGCAAGGGAATGCTGATCGTGCCGGTCGCCGCGGCGGCGACGGTGCTGGTGCCGTGGGCGGTCTGGGACACCGGCCCGGGGTGGGCGCAGGCGGCCGCGCTGGTGTTCACTGTGCTGGTGGTCGTCGCGTTCGCGGAGGCGCTGCGGGCGAACCGGGCACTGGTGCAGGCGCGCGCGGAGGTGCAGCGGCTGGCCGCGGACGCCGAGCGTTCGCGGATCTCGCGGGATTTGCACGATCTGCTGGGACATTCGCTTACCGCGATCACGGTGAAAAGCAATCTCGCCCGGCGGCTCGCGGCCAAGGGGGACGAGCGGGCGGCCGACGAGATTGGCGAGGTCGAGCAGCTGTCCCGGCAGGCGCTCGCGGACGTCCGGGCCGCGGTGTCCGGGTACCGGGACGTGACGCTCGCCGGCGAACTCGCGCGCGGCCGGGAACTGTTGCGGGCGGCGGGAATCAGCGCCGATCTGCCGACCGCCGCGGACGGGCCGCAGCAGGAACTGTTCGGCTGGGTCGTCCGGGAGGGGCTGACGAATGTGGTCCGGCATTCGCGGGCGACCTCGTGCGTGGTGACGGTTTCGGCGGACGCGGTGGAAGTCCGCGACGACGGCATCGGCGCCGCGGCGGCGGACGGGAACGGGTTGTCGGGATTGCGGGATCGGGTGGCGGCAGCCGGGGGACAGATGGAATCCGGCCCGGTGCGGCCGAGGGGATGGCGGTTGCGGGTGAGGGTGCCGTGACGATCCGGTTGTTGCTGGCCGACGACCAGGCGCTGGTCCGGCAGGCGTTGAGCACCTTGCTCGACCTGGAGGACGACTTCGCGGTGGTCGCCCAGGTCGGCCGCGGCGACGAGGTGGTGGCCGCGGCCCGGGAGCACGAGCCCGATGTCGCGTTGCTGGACATCGAGATGCCCGGGCTGGACGGGCTCGCGGCGGCCGCGGTGCTGGCCGAGCAGGTGCCGGGCTGCCGGGTGGTGGTGCTGACGACGTTCGGCCGCGCGGGATATCTCCGGCGGGCGATGGAGGCGGGAGCGGTCGGGTTCGTGGTGAAGGACGCGCCCGCCGAAGCGCTGGCGGACGCGATCCGCCGGGTGATGCGGGGCGAGCGGGTGGTGGATCCGGCGCTGGCGGTGGCGACGCTCGCGGCGGGGGAATCGCCGTTGACCGCCCGGGAGCGGGACGTGCTGATCGCGGCCCGCTCCGGGGCGTCGGTGGCGGAGATCGCCGGGAGTTTGTACTTGTCGGAGGGGACGGTCCGGAACTACCTGTCCGGGGCGATCGCCAAGACCGGGGCGCGGAACCGCATGGCGGCACTGCGGATCGCCGACGACAGGGGATGGCTATGAGCGGCCGCGCGCGGCCAGCACCGCCGCGAGACCTTCCCGCAGGTCCTTGACGAAATACCCGGGCATCTCCAGCGACGGGAAATGCCCGCCGGACTCCGGCGAATTCCACCGGACGATCTGCCGGTAGCGCTCCTGCGACCAGGCACGCGGATACTTCTCGATGTCGCGGGGATAAGTGGTGATCGCCGCCGGGACGTCGACCCGGAGTTCGGGGTCGAGCGAGTTGTGGCTTTCGTAGTAAATGCGGGCCGCGGAGGCGCCGGTCCGGGTCAGCCAGTACAGGGTGACGTTGTCCAGGATCCGGTCGCGGGAAATCGTTTCGAACGGGCTGTCCTCGGTGTCGGACCATTCGGCGAATTTGTCCAGGATCCAGGCGAGCAGCCCGGTCGGCGAGTCGACGAGCGCGTAGCCGATGGTCTGCGGCCGGGTCGCCTGCTGTTTCGCGTACGCCGCGCGGTGCCGCCAGAAATGGTGAGTTTCCTCGGCCCATTCGCGCTCGATCGCCGTCAGCCCGTCCGTGGTCTGCCCGGGAATTCCCTGGGCGAACGTGGTGTGAATGCCGAGAACGTGCTCCGGGAACCGGCCGCCGAGAACCGTGGTGATATTGCCGCCCCAGTCGCCGCCGTGCGCGGCGAATTCGGAGTACCCGAGCTTTCCCATCAAGGTCACCCAGGCGGCGGCGATCTTTTCGGTTCCCCATCCGGTGCTGGCCGGTTTGTCGCTGTAACCGAAGCCGGGAAGCGACGGAATCACGACGTGGAACGCCGGTGCGTTCGCGTCTCGCGGATCCGCCAGTTCGTCGACGACATCGACGAATTCGGCGATGCTGCCCGGCCAGCCGTGCGTCACGAGCAGCGGAGTGGCGTCCGCCCGCGCGGAGCGGCGGTGCAGGAAATGGATGCCCAGACCGTCGATGGTGGTGCGGAACTGGCCGATCTCGTTGAGGCGCTTTTCGAACGCTCGCCAGTCGTATCCGGTGCGCCAGTAGTCGACGACCTCGGCTAGGTCGGCGAGCGGAACGCCCTGGTCCCATCGGCGGGCACCGCGGACCGTCTCGGCCTCCGGCAGCCGCGCCGCGCCCAGTCGCGCACGCAGTTCGTCGAGTTCGGCTTCGGGTTCGCGGGCTTCGAACGCGGTGATGTCGCTGGTCGGACGGGACATGAGACCTCCTCGGCCATCGTGGAACCGGCTAAGACGGTTCTAGCACGGCGGCCGGACGGCTCGCAACCGGCTAAGCTGGTTCCATGCCTGCTGGGTTCCCTGACTTCCGCCTCGGTAGCGTGCTGGCGACGAGCTTCACCGCGACGTTGACCGAGCGCCGCGGCGACCCGGTGGAGCGCATCCCCACGCCGCAGCGCCTTATCGACTGGCTGGCAGTGAGCGGTCTCGCCGTGGACTCCTGCACCCCTGCCCAGCTCGACCTCGCGCGGGAACTGCGGGAGGCGATCCACGCCGCCGCGACCGCGACCGCCACCCAGAACGCGCTGCCCGCGTCGGCGGTCAAGATCATCAATGACCGCAGCGTCGAGGGCCGGGCTGCCGCAGTGCTGACGGCCGAGGGCAAGCGGCAATGGCAGCTCAGCCCGGCGGCCAGTGTGGAGGACGCGCTCAGCGTGATCGCCGCCGACGCGGTCAGCATCGTCTCGGGCGAGCGAGACGGAAGAATGGCCCTGTGCGCGTCGCCGACCTGTCAGGCCGCGTTCTTCGACACCAGCCAGAGCCGCACCCGCAGGTGGTGCGACATGAACACGTGCGGGAATCGCCAGAAGAAGGCGCGCTTCAACGCCAATCAGCGCAAAAAGCTAGCTCAGTAGCGGGTGCGCGATGGAGATGTCCGTGAGGGGAACCCTGAGGGAATCAGAGTCCCTCAGGGTTCCCTTCACGGACGTCGGTGGTCCGCAGTGGACGGTCAGTCGGTCTTTTCCGCCTGCAGCCGGGCGGCTTCGCGGCGGACCTCGGCCTGGGTGTCGCGTTCGCGCTGCAGCCAGGCCGGGTTGTCGGTCTTCAGCGCCTCGATCTGCTCCGTCGTCAACGCCTCGGTGACGCCGCCGCGGGCGAGGCCGCCGATGGACACGCCGAGCTTCGCCGCGACCACCGGACGCGGGTGCGGGCCGTTGCGGCGCAGGTCGCGCAGCCATTCGGGCGGGTCGGTCTGCAGGGCGTTCAGCTCGTCGCGCGAGACGGCGCCCGCGCGGAACTCGGCGGGGGTGGCTTCGAGGTAGACACCCAGCTTCTTCGCCGCCGTCGCCGGCTTCATGGTCTGGGGGGTCTTCTGCGCCGTCATGCCCACCAGCGTAACCGGCACGTCCGCGCCGGTAGCCTTGCCACGTGACAGGAGCCGAGCAGCCCCCGGCGTTCCGGCTCGCCTACGTCCCGGGTGCGACCCCCGCGAAGTGGGTCCGGATCTGGGGCGAACGCAATCCCGAAGTGCCGCTTGACCTGGTCGCGGTCACCGCGGCCGAGGCCGCCGCGCTGGTCCGCGAGGGCGGTGCGGACGCGGCGCTGCTGCGGCTGTCCGAAGACCGCGAAGGCCTGCACGCGATCCCGCTCTACACCGAGACCACCGTGGTAGTCGTCCCGAAGGACCATCTGATCGCGGCGGCCGACGAGGTGTCCATAACGGACCTGTCGGACGATCTCGTGCTGCATCCGCTCGACGATCCGCTCGGCTGGGACGAGCTGCCCGGCCGCCCCGCGCTGGAGCGCCCGGAAACGACCGGCGACGCGATCGAGCTGGTGGCGGCGGGCGTCGGCGTGCTGCTGGTGCCGCAGTCGCTGGCCCGGCTGCACCATCGCCGCGACCTCACCTACCGGCCGGTCGAGGACGCGCCGCAGTCGCGGGTCGCGTTGTCCTGGCCGGAGGGCGAGACCAGCGATCTGGTGGAGCAGTTCATCGGCATCGTCCGCGGCCGCACCGTGAACAGCACTCGCGGCCAGCAGGAAACGCAGGCGAAGACCGGGAAAGCGGCCCCGGCGAAGAAAAAACCGCCACAGCGCGAGCCGGCCCGGCGCCGGAACGCGCCCAAGCCTGGCGGGCGCGGCAAGCCCCGCCGTCGTCGTTGACGCTCAGGGAGAAGCCGTGGATCTCGGTCTGAAGGGCAAGTGCGCGGTCGTCACGGGGGCCAGCCGGGGCATCGGGCTGGCGGTCGCCGACGTGCTCGCGGCGGAGGGCGCGGATCTCGCGCTCGTCGCCCGGGACGTCGAAGCCCTTGCGGCAGCAGTGGAAAGCGTCGGCAGGCGCGGCACGAAGGTCGTCGCGATACCCACGGACACCACTGACGACGCTGCGGTAGCGGCGATGGCCGAGCGGGTGCGGACGGAATTCGGCGCGGCGGACGTCCTGGTCAACTGCGCGGCCCCGGCGTCCACCGGGGTCCGGACGCCGCTCGACGACCTGCGTGACGAGGACCTGCGCACCGAGATCGAGACCAAGGTGCTCGGCTACCTGCGCTGCGCCCGCGCGCTCGCGCCGGGGATGCGAGAGCGCGGCTGGGGCCGGATCGTGAACGTCAGCGGGCTCAACGCGCGGCTGGCGGGTTCGACGTTCGGCTCGATCCGCAACGTCGCGGTCGCGGCGATGACCAAGAACCTGGCCGACGAACTGGGCCCGCAGGGGATCACCGTCACGGTCGTGCATCCGGGTTACACGGTCACTGAGCGGACGCCGGAGAAGTTCGCCGAGATCGCGCGGGCGCGTGGGGTTTCGGTGGCGGAGCTGGAAAGCGGCCTGGCCGCGGGGGTGAGTATCGGACGGTTGGTGACTGCTGCCGAGGTGGCGGACGTGGTGGCGTTCCTGGCGTCTGCGCGCAGCGTCGCGATCAACGGGGACGCCGTCGCGGTCGGCGGTGGCGTCCCCGGTCAGATCTACTACTGAACGCGCTGGATCGCGCCCGGGGATTCCGTCGCCGGGCGGGGATAGCCGAGCCGGCCCCTGGTCGCGGCGACCACGAGCAGCGCGGCGGCGGCGAAGGCGGCGAACAGCAGGTGTTCGGCGACTTTCGGGTCCGCGCTGGGGAACAGTTCGCCCCACGCGACGGAGAGGTAGTTGTTGATCCCGGCGTGCAGCAGCAGTGCGATCGGCAGGCTTTCGCCGCTGCGGTTGAACACCCACGTCATCACGAAGCTGATCGCGATGGCGGTCGCGACGAACTCCAGCACCGACCAGACCGTCACGTCCGGCCAGTGTCCCCACTCGGTGAAGAACAACGGCAAATGCCAGACGCCCCACAGCGGGCCGAGGATCAGCGTCCCGCGCAACGGGCCGTACTTCGGCTGCAAATGCGGCAGCGCGAAATCACGCCAGCCCGGCTCCTCGGCGAGTCCGGTGGTGACTATCTGCAGCACGAAACCCAAGGCCCACACCAGGATCAGCGACGCGGCCGGAACCCGGAACGCACCGGCGAACGGCAGGCTGGCCAGCGTCAGCACGACCGGTACGGCGAACAGCGCGAGCGCGTACCATCGCCAATTCACCCGCCAGCGCAGCAACCGGCCCACCCACGCGCGCAGCCCAGGGCGGCCTTCGGCGAGTGCGGTGACCAGGAACGCCGAGAAGATCGGGCCGAGGTAAGCGCCGGGGAGCATGCCGAGGATCTGCGTCGTGCCGAGTACCGGCGGGAATCCGAAGTGGACGACGCCGAGGCCGTTGTCCGAGAGCACGTAAGGGATCCACGCGAGCCAGCTCAGCGCGATGGCCAGGGTGAAGAAGGTCGCGATCGGGCGGCGTGCGACGAACGCGCGCAGCGGGAGTAAGGCAGTCATGGGCAATCGTCCTTCTGGGTCCGTTGTGGACGGTCGGGCTCAGCGGCGGCTGCGGTAGTTCGCGACGAGCGCGATGCCGGCGGCGAGCGTGACGACCCCGAACACGGTGCTCAGCACGAGGTTGACGCCGAGAGCCGAAGTGACCGCGTTGGCCGCGGCGCTCAGCACCAGCACGCCCCACAGCAACGGCCGGGCGCCCTTTCGGGCAGGTGGTTTCGTCATGCCGGGAACGCTACGAACCGGGCCTCGCCGCGACGATCCCGCGCGCGGGAGAATCGAGGTACAGCAGGCTGTACTTTCGCGCTCCGCGGCGGTGCCGGGGCGGATTTCTCGGCTAGGGTCCGGCGTTGGAGGAGGTGCGATGGCAACCGCAGGCGAACCCCGTCCGCGTCCGTGGACCGCGCGGGTCCGGACTGCCCTCGACGCGCTGGAACACCTAGTCGGCGGGATCGGCACCTCGGTGCTGGCGTTGCTGGTGCTGGTCGGCGTGGCCGCGGTCGCGCTGCTGTGCCTCATCGGGGCCGGGCTGCCGCTGGCGCGCCCGATGCTGCGCGTCGCGCACGCGGTCGCCGACCGGGAACGGATCCGGCTCACTGCGATAAAACCGGACGTCATCAGCCCCGGCCCCGGTCCCGAACGGCTCGGCGCGGCCCTGCGCGACCGGACGGTGCAACGCGAACTGCTGTGGATCGCGGTCCACGGCCTGGCTGGTTTCCTGCTCGGCTTCGTCGGGCTGACGATCGTGCTCAACACCGCGCGGGACGGGCTTTTCCCGCTCTACTGGTACCTGCTGCCGGACGAAGAGGCATCGGCGTCACTCGGCTGGCCGGTGCACAGTTTCGCGGCAGCGCTCCCGGTTTCGCTGCTCGGCGTCGCGTGGGCGTTCCTTTCGGTCGCGCTGCTGCCCGCGATGGCGCGGCTGCAGGCACTGCCCGGCCGTCGGCTGCTGCCCGCGGGCTCGGACGCCGACGTCACGCTGCGCATCGCCCACCTGACCGCCACCCGGGCCGCCGCGCTCGACGCGCATTCCGCCGAACTGCGCCGCATCGAGCGCGCCCTGCACGACGGCACGCAAAACCGGCTGGTCGCGGTGAACGTCCTGGTCGGCGCGGCCCGCCGGGCAGCCGCGCGGGGTTCGGCGGACGTCGACGAAATCCTCGGCCGCGCACAGGACGCCACCGAGGCGGCGCTCGGCGAACTGCGCGCGGTGGTGCGCAGCATCCTGCCGCCGGTGCTGGCCGACCGGAGCCTCGCCGACGCGTTGACCGCGCTCGCCGCGGACTGCCCGGTGCCGTGCACCATCGACGCGGATCTGCCTGGCCGGTATGCCGTTTCGGTGGAGGCGTCGGTGTATTTCGTGGTCGCGGAGGCGCTTACGAACGTCGCCAAGCACAGCGGTGCCCGAAGCGTCGAGGTGGTCCTGCGCCGGCGCGATGACGTGCTTCATCTCCGGATCACTGACGACGGCCGCGGCGGCGCGGCGGAAACCGGCGGCTCGGGGCTGGGCGGGATGCGCCGCCGGATCGAGGCGCTGGACGGAACTTTCGCGCTGGCGAGCCCCGCCGGCGGACCGACGATGCTGACTGTGAGCCTGCCATGCGGATTGTGATCGCCGAGGACGACTCGTTGCTGCGCGAAGGACTCGCGCTGCTGTTGCGCGCGGAAGGCCTGGACGTCGTCGCGACGACCGACAACCCGGCCGATTTCCTCGCCGCGGTGGACGAACACGAACCGGACACGGCGGTCGTGGACGTCCGGATGCCGCCGACGCACACCGACGAGGGCATCGTCGCGGCCGTCGAAGCCCGCCGCCGTCGCCCTGGGCTGGCGGTGCTGGTGCTGTCGGCGTATGTCGAGCAGGCGTTCGCGACGGACCTGCTGGGCAGCGGCAGCGCGCGGCTCGGGTACCTGCTGAAGGAACGCGTCGGGCGGGTTACGGAGTTCATGGAAGCGCTGAACCGCGTGGCCGGTGGCGGGACCGCGATCGATCCGGAGGTAGTGGCACAGCTGCTGACCCGGACGCGCGCGGATTCCGGCCTGGAACGGCTCAGTCCCCGGGAACGGGATGTGCTGGCGTTAATGGCCGAGGGATTGGGGAACGGCGCGATCGCGGAACGGCTGGTGGTGACGGACGGCGCGGTGCATAAGCATATTCGCAGCATTTTCGCGAAACTGGATTTGGCTCCGGACGATAGTGCGGATCGGCGGGTTACTGCGGTGTTGCGGTATTTGGAGGAAGCTCGGCGGTGATCGGGTTATCGAGGGCTCTGGTTGATCGTTTACGCGGTTCTTGGCTGACCGGTTGATAATTGCCGACGGGTGGCGCGTGGTGATCAAGGCAGGGGGAAGTGGCACCGGTCGATTGGGCTCCGGGTCGGCCGGAATCTCCGCCGGAATGAGGTGCGGCGAGTGCGCTGAGCCGGGATTCGGCGGCATGCGGTTCACCCGGACGAGTGCAGTAAACCGGCGATACCCAACTGGTCTAGCCCGGCCGCGGGCGCGCGAAAACCGCACCGGGGCGAACCGGTGCGGGCGTCAGCGGGCGGAGTGCGAATCCCGCGCCCGAGGCACCGCAGCCGTGCGGAGTGCGAGTCCCGCACCCCGGGGGCGCCATCGCCGTGCTGCGGCCCAGTGCCAGTGACTGAAGGCGGGCGCTGCGGGTGCCGTTGAAGGCTCGCCTTGCCCAGGTCGAAGGGGCTGGCCAGGGCCGGCGCCGCCCTTGCCGGGTCCGGCTGGCGCGGGGTGTGGTCGTCCGTGAGGGGAACCCTGACGGACTCTGATTCCCTCGGGGTTCCCCTCACAGACCTCCGGATATCGTCATGCGGGCATAAAACGGGCAACTCGGGGGTTCTGGCGTCCTTTGCGGATGGTCCAGCCGCGTGCGGCCACGCGGCTTAAGTCCCTGGCATTGGTGCTGCGGCCGGGGGAAGGGTGCCGTGGCTGGCCGCCGAAGAGCCCGCTGCTGCGCCGTGCCCGGACGGCTGCCCGCCGAACAGCCCGTCGCTGCCCGGCTCCTCGGCCCGCGCGAGACGGCTGCGTGCCCGGGCCGTTGCCCGCTGAACCCCGTCGCTGCCCGGCTGCCCGGCCCGCGCGAGGCGGCTACTTCCCCGGCCCGGCCTTCTTGCCGTCGTCCGTCCCGGCCTTGCCGCCCGCCGGAATGTCCTCTTCGGACCAGTCGACCCCGGCCTCGGCGACCACGCCGTCGAAAATCGGGGTGGCCACGGCCTGTTCGGCGCTCATGACGCGCTCACCACGTCGATGATCGCGTCGGCCGCGACCCACTGCGGGTCCGCGTCTCTCGCCTGGCCGTCGACCTGGACCGGGACCCAGGTGACCGCGGTGGCGTCGTCGGTGACCGGGGATCCGGTGACCACCCCGCGCCGGCACAGCTGCCGCCTGCCGGTGCGCTGGCCGACCACGTAGGTGACCCGGTGGCCGGTGGACAGTTCCGGCCGGTGCTGTTCGCCGTCCATGTGTTCCTCCCTGCACGCCGCCCGTGCGGGCGGCGCTCGCTTCACCGACGCGACTCGCTCCCCGCGTGCCGATGACGCACTCCCTGCCCGTGATCTGAGTCACAGCGAAGCAACCGCCGCCGTGAAGCGACTGGTCCCATCGAAGCAATCCCGGACACTGACAGTCATCCCTCTATACCCAAAGTAACAGGTACAGCGCCGTATCCGATATGTGACCCGGCGATACACTCGCGCGGATGACGTCCTCAGGTACGCCGCCCGACGGGCGGGCCGCCCGGTGGGCAGGGCAGCGGGAACGCCGGCGCCGGGAATTCGTGGAAGCCGGGATGCGCGCGATCGCCCGATACGGCCCGGAGGTGTCCACCGAGCAGATCGCCGACGAGGCCGGCGTCGCCCGCACGCGCATTTACAAGCATTTCTCCGACACCGCCGATCTGCAGCGCGCTATCGCGTTGCGGGCGGCGGAAATGATCGGCGCGCAATTCTCCCCGCTGTGGGGAGTTTCCGGGACGCCGCGCGATATGGTGCACGCGACGATCGGCGCGCACATCGAATGGCTTTCCGAGCACCGCGCGCTTTACCAATACCTGATGCGGCAGTCGGTGACCGGCCCGCGCGATGTCGTCGCGGACGTGAAGACCGCGATCGCCCGGCAGTTGACCGTGCTGTTCGAGTACTACCTCGGGCTGTTCGGCGCGGACCAGAAGGTCGGCGAGACCATCGCGTACGGGCTGGTCGGGCTGGTCGAATCGAGCACCGCGCACTGGCTCGACGTCCCGCGCGGCATCGGCCGCGAGGAGCTGCGCGAACTGCTCGCCCGCTGGGTCTGGTCGATCCTCGACGACACCCTGCGCACGGTCGGCGTGGCGCTCAATCCGGATTCGCCGTTGTCCGCGCTGGACTTCCGCACCCTCGACTGACGGCGAAGGGCCCCTCGCGGAACTCCCGCGAGGGGCCCTTCGGCGAAAACAGGGACTCAGGCCTTCCGGCCCACTCCGCCCGCGATGCACTCCTGGACCTGGTTCAGCGGCTGGTAGCGCGGGCCGTCCGGCCACCAGTCCTCGCACAGCACCAGGCCGGGGTCGACCAGTTCGGCGCCGCCGAACATCCGCGCGATCTCGTCCCACTTGCGGAAGAGGCCGCTGCCCATCGGGCTGTGCGTGAACTTGTCCTCCATCCGGCGGGCGATCTCGCTGTGCTCCGGCGTCTGCGGGTCGAGGAAGTGCGCGACCACGACGAACGAGCCGGACGGCAGCGCGTCCACGTAGGTCCGCATCATCTCCTCGTAGTCGTCGCCGAGGTAGTGGTGCAGGGTTCCGTTGTGCAGCAACGCGATCGGCTTGGTCCAGTCGAGGAACTCGCGCGCGGTCTCGTTCCGCAGGATGTGCTCGGGCTTGAAGATGTCCTCGTCGATGAACTTGGTGTTCTCGTTCTCTTCGAGCAGCGCGCGCCCGTGCGCGAGCACCACCGGGTCGTTGTCCACGTACAGCACGCGGGCTTCCGGGATGATCCGCTGCACGACCTGGTGGGTGTTCTCCGCGGTGGGCAGGCCGGAGCCGCAGTCGAGGTACTGCGTGACCTGGCCCTGGGTGGCGAGGAACCGGCAGGCGCGGATGAGGAAGTTGCGGTTGGCCCAGGCGAGGTCGTTGACCTCGGGGGCCACGGTCGCCACCTGGGCGAGCACCCTGCGGTCGATCTCGTAGTTGTTCGTGCCGTTCAGCGCGGCGTCGTACACCCGGGCGATGCTCGCTCGCGTGATGTCGACCCCGACCGGATGCGAACTGGGCGATTCGACGGCCTCGGTCATTTCTGGCGTCACCTCGGATGTGTCAGACGTCTCTTCGGTCTACTCACCGTAGACCTTCCGGGCTGTCAAGCGACCGCCAGGAGGAGGACAACCGGAGTGGGTGACAGATTCTTGATTCATTCCAGAAAATGGGGCAGACTCCGGGGCATGCCGACGACCGCGGACTTCGAGCAGCTGCTGCGCGGAGTGCAGTTGCGGATCACGCGCCCTCGGGTGGCCGTGCTCTCCGCCGTGCACGCCAACGCGCACGCGGACACCGAATCCGTCATCGGCATGGTGCGCGCGGATCTCGGCGAGGTTTCCCACCAGGCCGTCTACGACGTGCTGCGCGCGCTGACCGAGGCGGGGTTGCTGCGGCGCATCCAGCCGCCCGGTTCGGTCGCGCGGTACGAGGCCCGGGTAGGGGACAACCACCACCACGTCGTGTGCCGTTCGTGCGGTGCCATCGAGGACGTCGACTGCGCGGTCGGCGAGGCTCCGTGCCTGACCGCCTCGCAGACGCACGGTTTCGTCATCGAAGAGGCCGAGGTCGTCTACTGGGGCCGCTGTCCCAGCTGTTCCGCCGCATTGAGTTCCTGAGCAAGACCATGATTCCCGGAAGGATTTCTGTTGTCCGAAACGCCTGACGCCGCTGCCGGCGAGACGAACGCGGGGTGCCCGGTCACGGGCGGCCGCATGGGGTACCCCTCCGAGGGCGCCGCGAACCGTGACTGGTGGCCGAACCAGCTCAACCTGAAGATCCTCCGGAAGCACGCCCCCGCGGCGGACCCGATGGGCGGGAACTTCGACTACTCCGAGGAATTCAAGAGCCTCGACTTCGACGCGCTGACCCGCGACGTCGACGCGCTGCTGACCACGCGCCAGGAGTTCTGGCCGGCCGACTTCGGCAACTACGGCCCGCTGTTCATCCGGATGGCCTGGCACAGCGCCGGCACCTACCGGATCGACGACGGCCGCGGCGGGGCGGGCGGCGGCCAGCAGCGGTTCGCGCCGCTGAACAGCTGGCCGGACAACGTCGGCCTGGACAAGGCGCGCCGCCTGCTGTGGCCGGTCAAGAAGAAGTACGGCAAGAAGATCTCGTGGGCGGACCTGATGGTCTTCGCGGGCAACCGCGCGCTCGAGACCATGGGCTTCAAGACCTTCGGCTTCGCCGGCGGCCGCGCCGACGTGTGGGAGCCGGACGAGGACATCTACTGGGGCCCGGAGCGCACCTGGCTCGGCGACGAGCGCTACAAGGGCGACCGCGAGCTGGACAACCCGCTCGCCGCGGTCCAGATGGGCCTCATCTACGTGAACCCGGAAGGCCCGAACGGCAACCCGGACCCGATCGCCTCGGCGCGCGACATCCGCGAGACGTTCGCCCGGATGGCGATGAACGACGAGGAGACCGTCGCCCTCATCGCCGGCGGCCACACCTTCGGCAAGACGCACGGCGCGGGCGACGCGGACGCGAACGTCGGCCCGGTGCCGGAGGCCGCCCCGATCGAGCAGATGGGCCTCGGCTGGAAGAACAGCTTCGGCAGCGGCAAGGGCCGCGACCAGATCGGCAGCGGGCTGGAGGTCACCTGGACCCCCACCCCGACGCAGTGGAGCAACTGGTTCTTCCACAACCTGTTCACCTACGAATGGGAGCTGACCAAGAGCCCGGCGGGCGCGCACCAGTGGAAGCCGAAGAACAACGCGGCGCAGGGCACCGTGCCGGACCCGGAGAGCGGTGAGCTGAACCGCGCGCCGAGCATGCTGACCTCGGACCTCGCGCTGCGCTTCGACCCGGTCTACGAGCCCATTTCGCGCCGGTTCTACGAGAACCCGGACCAGTTCGCGGACGCCTTCGCCCGCGCCTGGTACAAGCTCACCCACCGCGACATGGGCCCGATCCAGCGCTACCTCGGCCCGCTCGTGCCGCAGGAAGAGCTGATCTGGCAGGACCCGATCCCGGCCGTCGACCACGAGCTGGTCTCCGACGCGGACGTGGCGGACCTCAAGGCGAAGATCCTCGAGTCGGGTCTTTCGGTCGCGCAGCTGGTGTCCACCGCGTGGGCGTCGGCGTCGACCTACCGGCACAGCGACAAGCGCGGCGGCGCGAACGGCGCCCGCATCCGCCTCGAGCCGCAGCGCGGCTGGGAGGTCAACGAGCCGGACGAGCTGGCTCAGGTGCTGCGCACGCTGGAGGGTGTCCAGGAGGCGTTCAACAGCGCGCAGAGCGGCGGGAAGAAGATCTCGCTCGCCGACGTGATCGTGCTGGCCGGCGCGGCGGGCGTGGAGAAGGCGGCGAAGGACGGCGGCGTCGACGTCACCGTTCCGTTCACGCCGGGCCGCGCCGACGCGTCGCAGGAGCAGACCGACGCGGACTCGTTCGCGCCGCTCGAGCCGAAGGCCGACGGGTTCCGCAACTACCGCGGCAAGGCCAACCCGCTGCCGTCGGAGTACCTGCTGGTGGACAAGGCGAATCTGCTCAACCTGAGCGCGCCGGAGATGACCGTGCTGGTCGGCGGACTGCGCGTGCTGGGCGCGAACTACCAGAACTCGGCGCACGGCGTCTTCACCAACCGGCCGGGCACGCTGACGAACGACTTCTTCGTCAACCTGCTCGACATGGGCACCGAGTGGAAGCCCGCCGACGGCGAGGGCCCGCACGCGGAGTCCTTCGAGGGCCGCGATCTCGCCACCGGCGAGGTCAAGTGGACCGGCACCCGCAACGACCTGGTGTTCGGCTCGAACTCCGAACTGCGCGCCGTCGCCGAGGTCTACGGCAGCGACGACGCCAAGGAGAAGTTCGTCCGCGACTTCGTCGCCGCGTGGCACAAGGTGATGGACAACGACCGGTACGACCTGGTCTGAGTTCCGCCTGAACGCTTGAAGCCTGTGAGGGGAACCCTGAGGGAATCTGATTCCCTCAGGGTTCCCCTCACGGCTTTTCGGCAGGCCGCGCGGGGTCAGCTCTGGACGAGCTTGCCCATCGCGTTGACCTCGTCGACGTCGCCGGTGCTGAAGAACGACCACGGCACGGTGACGAAACCGCTTGCGCCCCAGCCGGATCCCCAGCTGTTCTCGATCTTCACGCCCTGCTCGTTGTAGGCGACGACGGTCACCTCGTGCCCGCCGACGACCGGGTCGCTGCCCGAATCGCCGGGCAGGTACGAGTAGTCGCTCGCGGTCGAGGAGTTCAGGTCCATGAAGCTCTGGTGCACGGTGAAGCCGATCGCGACCGGTTCGCCCTGGGAAATGGCGTTCTCGATGCCGGACTTCGCCGCGGCGCCGCTGGTCGGCAATTCGGTGTAGCCGGACAGTTTGTAGTGCGCCGCATTCGCCCGTTCGTTCTGGTCGGGCTGAGTGGTGTAGTCGAAATCGCCCTGCCAGTAGTCGGATTTGGTGTCGATGCCCTGTTTCTGTTCCATCGGCAGCGCGACGCTCGCCCAGGTGCCCTGGTCGTTTCCCTTGGCGATCTGGCTGTAGATGAACATCGGGGCCATCGGGCCGCCGGTGATGCCCTGCTCGTTCATCAGCACCCCGTAGCCGGTGTAGCCGGTCGCCCAGGTGACGCACGAGCCGACCTGGCCCTGGTCGCCGGGTTCGTTGGCGTACTGGGTGAGATCGGCGCTGGACGGCACGGCCGCGGTGGTGCGCGGGTGCACCGGGAGCGCGGAATGCGCGTGGGCGCGCTTGCCCGACTGCGCGGCCTTCAGCCCGGCGACGTTCAGCCCGAGGCCGTGCTTCAGCGGGGCCGGGTGGTGCTGAACGGCGGACGCGGGGGTCGCGCCCATCGTCGCGGCCAGACCGGCCGCGGCGAGCAGGGAAACGAGCGCGGACGTTTTTCTGATCTGCATCCTGATGCTCCTTTGGATACGCAGAAAAAGAACCCGGAAAGGGCGGGGAGGAGTGAAGCGGAACACTGCAAAGGTAGATGGGCGGAAATTTTCCGGGAACCTACGAAAGGAGGGAGCGCGTCAACTGTGCTTTTCAAGCGAATCGATCAAGCGGACATTGTGCCCGTTATCGCCGCTATTCCGGCGTAGTGGTCCTTTTTGGACGCTGATTCAGTCCGGCAGCGGAGTGGTGCGCGCGCCGTTGAGGAGGACGTCGATCGCCCAGCGGGAACGGGAGTTTTTGTTTCCGGAGAACAGGTTTTGCCCCGCAGCGGCGATGTTCGGGTGCGTTTTAGCGGAGAGGCCGCGGAGGATTTCGGCGAGCGCGTCGTGCTGCCGTTCCGCTTCCGGGCGGGTGTTGCGGGTGCTGTGCTCGACCGCGCTGGCGGTGGCGACGAGCAGCAACAGGTCGACCGTCCAGGCGGCGGGCCCGGACGGCACCCCGGCTTCGGCGAGCAGGCCGAGCACGGTGTCGACGACGGTGAGGTAATTCGGCCCGTTCAACGGGGTCACGAGCGCGACGCGGGCGAGGCCGGGGTGGGTGTAGAGGACGTCGCGGTAGGCGGACATGACTGTCCACAAGCGACTCCGCCAGTCGCCCTCGGAGGCGCTGGTGGGCACCTCGCCGAGGAGTTCGTCGAGCACGGCGGCGTGGAGTTCGTCGGTGTCGCGGATATAGACGTAGAGCGAGGCCGGACCGGTGTCCAGTTCCTTCGCGAGCCGCCGCATGGTGACGCGCTCGGCCCCTTCGCGGCGCACGACGTCGACTGCGGCCGCGACAATGCCTTCGCGGCTGAGCGCGGGCTTGGCGGGCCGCTCCCGGCGGTTGTGGCCACTCGCGGTCATCGGTCCATGGTAGGCGCAGGGGGCCGGGTAGGTCTGGACCTTGGCTGGGGATGCCCGGGGCTCAAGGAGTCGTTGCGCGCGAGGGCGGGAGTTGGGCGTGTCATCCGTGAGGGACTCCTTGAGGGAATCTGATTCCTTCAAGGAGTCCTTCACGGGCAGCGGCGGGGGTGCGTGCGGGTCGTGAGGGGAACCCTGAGGGACTCTGATTCCCTGAGGGTTCCCCTCACGGACCTTCGGGCATAAAACGGGCACATCGCCGGTTCTGGTGTCCTTTGTGGACGGACCGCGGACCGGGGTCACTCGGCGAGCACGCTGTCGAGGGTGGGCTGGACGTCGGTCTTCAGGACCGCGCCGAGGTAGACGGCCGCGACCCGTTGCCGCTTGTCGACGATCAGCGAGACCGGCACCGCGGCCAGCGGGATGCCGCGCAGTTGCAGGGCGACCCGGCCGGACGGGTCGAAGATCGACTCGTAGCCGAGCCCGAGGTCCTTCACGAAATCGGCGGCGTACTTCGGGTTGTCGCGGACGTTGATGCCGAGCACCCGGATCCCGCGGTCCCGGCCGGAGTCCGCGATGGTCTTCAGCGTGCCCGACTCCGCGCGGCACGGTCCGCACCAGGCGCCCCAGAGGTTGAGCAGGACGACCTTGCCGGAGTAGTCGGCGAGCGAGATGTCCTTGCCGGGCTCGCGGAGGCTCTGGCCCTTGAGGTTCGCGATTTTTTGGCGCTGCGCCACGGGGTAGTGGATGGCCGTCTGGCCGCCGGGGGACACGAATTCGAAGGTGTCCGCCCGGCCGCCCGCGTCCTTGCCGGTCGCGCAGCCGGTCAGGGCCAGCAGTGCCGCCAGCAGGAGGAAACGGGGCCGCCGGCGGCCGTCGCCGCGTCGGGAGAGCACCCGGGCATCGTATCGATACCGGCTCCGGCTACCGCCTGGTGATGCGGCCGCTCATCGTGTCGACGTCCAGGTTGCCCGGCATGTGGTTCTTCAGCTCGGCGTAGCTTCTCCCGTATTCCTTGGACAGGAACCGGTCCAGCTCGGGATCGACGTTCAGGTTCGAACGCAGCTCGATCTTGTCGTGGACTGATTGTTCGAAGGCGTTCGTGGAATTCGGCAGCTTCAGGTCTTTGCTCGGGGTCACCGAAAAATCGATCTGCAGGTCGTCCAGCTTCTTGTTGAGCCGGGCGATCTCCTGCGGGCTGTAGCCGCGGGTGGTCAGGGTGGCGTCGGAGACCCTGCCGTGCCCCTTCATCAGGTGGAGCTTGTCTTCGGCGTTCGCGAGCGGCTTCTCGAAGTTGCCGGACATCGTCGAGTTCGCCTTCTTGCTGAGCGGGGTGAGGTTCGCGGAGTCGCCCGCCCCGCCGAGCCCCTCGGTGTGCATGTGCCCCTTGATCATCTCGCTGTTGCCGAGCAGCTGCTTGAACTCCGGGGTGAGCTTGCCGTTGCGGGCCGCGTCGTTGATCTGCGGGACGTCCGTGCAGTGGTTGTCCCAGGCCCCGCCCGACTTGGTCGAGTGGTTCTTCGACCCGTCGAGGTGCAGTTCGCCGGTGCCGGTGCCGCCGCCCTGGGATTCGTGCCGCTTGCCGTTGATCGGCCCGTGCGGCGTCTGGTCCCATTCGTTGGGCCCGGTCCTCGCTGGCTTGCCGGACCCGCCGGGTTTCGGCGTGCGCGGTTTCTTGGCGGGCGGAGCGGACGAGCCTTGGCCGTTCTGCGCGGGCTGCCCGGAATTCCCGGACTGGTTGCCCTTGCATTTGCGCTTGAGGCCGGTGCGGTCCGGGGCGTAGTTCCCGAGGTCGTCGCCGATGCCGGTCAGGCCGAGCGGGTCGGCGTACCGCAGCGGGTCGCTGACGTAGGCCAGCGGGTTGGGGGAAGGTTCGAGGCCGAGCGGGTCCGGGTTGAGATAGCGCGCGTTGCCGGGGTCGTAGTAGCGGAAGACGTTGAAGTGCAGCCCGGTTTCCGCGTCGTAGTACTGGCCGGGGAAGCGCAGCGGCGTCGGCTCGCCGCCGGTGGACAGGCCCCACAGGCTGGTGCGCAGGATTTCGCCGCCGCCGGAGCCGACCGTCTCGACCGGGGTGCCGACCGCGTCGGTCACGAGCACGGCGACCGGCTGGGCCGCCCCGTCCGCGCCGGTCGGCACCTGTGCCACCGGGCGGTCGTCGTCCGGGTGGTGCGCCCAGGTGAGCACGGTCGCGGGCGAGTCCCCGACGGTGTGCAGGGTTTCGATCAGCTGGGTGCCGTCCCAGACGAACTCGACCTGTTCGGCGACCCGGCCCGCCGCGTCGAGGCGCTGCTTGGCCACCCGGCGGTCGAGGGAGTCGTAGCGGTAGCGCCAGCGGTCGCCGTCCGGGGTCCGCACGCCGACGAGCTGGTCCCCGGGATCCCAGGCGAAGGCCCAGGTCCGCGCGGGCCCGCCGGGGACGGCGACCGTGCGGGAGGTCATCCGGCCCTGCGCGTCGTGCGTGTAGCTCACCGCGCCCGCGGTTTCCGGCAGGCCGCCGTCGTAGCGGCGCGGGCCGGCTTCCGCCCCGGTCCCCGGCGACGACGAGACGAGGTCGCCGAGCACGTCGTACCGGTATTGCTCGGCGCCGCGCGGGGAGTGCACGGCGGTGACCCGGCCGACCTGGTCGTGGTCGTAGCGCACGTGCCCGGCGGCGTCGTCGCGCGACGAGACGCTGCCGTCCGGCCGGCGGTGGTACTGGCGGGCCCCGGCGGGCGTCTGCTGCCCGATGAGCTGTCCGCTGAGGTCGAAGTGCTGCTGCAGCAAGGTTTTCTCGCTGTCGCGCACCGAGGCGAGCCGTCCGGCCGCGTCGTGCTTGAGGGTCAGTTCCACGCCGGTGACGGAGAGCGTGTCGACGCCGTCCGCGCCGCGTGCCCAGGCGACTTCGGCTCCGGACGGGGTCCGGCGGGTGACGCCCGACTCGCCGTCGTAGGCGAAAGTGGTGGTGCGCCCGCCCGAGACCTGCCGGACCGCGCGCCCGATCTCGTCGTACTCGATCGTCGTTTCCGCGTCCGGTCCCGCGGCGTGCACCACGTTCCCGACCGCGTCGTAGCGGTACTCGTCGACCCGTGCCGCGGACTCGCGGCGGACCAGGTTGCCGAGCAGGTCGTAGGTGCAGGCGACCGTTTCCCCGGCCGCGTTGGCGGCGCGGGTCTGCTGGCCCGCGGCGTCGTATTCGTACTGGCTGACCCGGCCGCCGAAGTCGGACTGCGCGATCATCCGGCCCTCGGCGTCGTAGCTGAACTCCCAGGTCTGTCCCGCCGGGTTGACGACCGCGACCTGGCGCAGTTCGGTGTCGTAGCGCCGGACGGTGCGGGCGCCCGCCGGGTCGACGGTGGCGGTGACGATGCGGAACGGGCCGTATTCGGTGATCGACGCCCGGTTCAGCGGGTCGATGCTCCGCACCGGGGCGCCTTCGCCGTCCAGGACCCACTCGTACCGCGCGCCGTCCGGCTGGACCAGCGACCGCAGCGTGCCCTCGACCGACCACGACCGGGTCTCGCGCCCGCCCGCGGCGTTCCGGACGACGCGCGGCCTGCCGAACAGGTCCCGGTCGCGGTTCTCGGCGGGCGCGGAGAGCGGCGAGGGAGCTTCGGCGGCCGAGCGGTCCTGGTCGGCCGACGAGCCGAGGGCGTCGGTGTAGGGGTCCGGCAGCGGGGCCCGGTAGGTGCGGCGCAGCAGCCGCTCTCCCTCGCGGACGCCGATCACCAGTTCGGCGCTGGTGTGCACCAGGATCTCGACACGGCTGCCGTCCGGCCGCTTCACCGCGGCGAGCCTGCCGGTCTCGTCGTGCTCGAACTCGGTGCGCCTGCCGAGCGGGTCGGTGCGTGCCGAAAGCTTGTTGTACCGGCCCCATTCGAACCGGGTGACGCCGCCGGTCCGGTCGGTTTCCGACAGCAGGTCGCCGTCCGGGTCGAACTCGAAAGTCTTGCGGTGGCCCAGCGAATCGGTCAGCACGGTGCGGTTCCCGGCGTAGGAGACCGAGCCGGAGAGGTAGCCGCCCTCGCCGACCGCCTGCACGACCCGGCCCCGCGCGTCGTACACCTGCCGGTACCAGTGCCCGGCGTGGTCGGTCCAGCTCACCAGCCGGCCTTCCGCGTCGTGCGTGTAGCGCGCGGGCACGGGGGAGGAGTTGTGCCGCACGGAAAGGTGCCCGCGTTCGTCGTATCCGTACCGGGCGACCAGCACCGGTGCGGCCGGGCCCGCCGCGTGCACCGCGCGGATCCGTCCGTCGGCGGCGTCGACGCGGAGCCGGGCTCCCGCGGAATGGGCGAGTTCCGCCGGGACGCCGTTCTCGTCGTAGCCGACGGTGACCGTTTCGCCGTCGTAGGTGTAGATCTCGTTCAGCAGCAAGACATCCGGCCGCTGCGGATGCGGAAGGAACCGGCGGGTCTGCTCGCGGCCGGGATCGTCGAGCAGGTACGCGTCCGCGTCGACGCTGAGCCGGCGCAGCGGGCCGTGCTCGGGGACGGTCCCGGTTGTTCCCGGGCGGGGGTACGGGAACGACAGCACCATCGCGTCGGCAGAGAAGTACTTGACCACGCCGTCGGCGAGTTCGAGCCGTTCGTCGAACACCGACGTCCACGACGGCCCGAACCACTGCCCGTCGCGGTAGGACGACACGTGCTCGCGGACGACCAGCGCGCCGAGGTCGCCGGGGACGAAGAGGTCGATCTCGCTGAACAGGAGGTCGCCGGTGGCGAGGTCGACCGGGTCGAGCCCGGTGCACTTCCCTTCCGAATCCTTGGTTTTCGCCGGATCGGCCCCGCGTCCGCCGTCGCCGCGGGTCTCCCGGGCGCCCTGCGGGTCGACCCGGTCGCCGCCGGTCTCCCGGCCGCCTGAGCCGCCCGAGCCGCCGGGCTCGCCCCGGGTGCCCTCGCTGCCCGGCTGGTGGTTGCCGCCGCGGTCGCCGGAGCTGTGGGTGTTCCCGCCCCCGCCGCTGTGGTCGCCGGAGGTCGAGACGCTCTCGTCCTCCTTGGGATTGGACCTGGGCTTGTCGGATTTGACGTTGATGTCCTTGGGCTTCGGCGCCGGGGCGCCCTTGCCGCCCTTGAGCCCTTTCAAGGACTTCGCGGCGTCCTTGAACAGCACGCCGGCCTTCTTCAGCAGCGGGATCAGCGCCTTGAGGGCCTTGACCAGCTTCGAGGTCACCTTCGCGATGGTCGAGGCGGTCTTCGCGACGGCGGTGACGACCTGCGGCACCACCCACGCCATCCCGATCCCAGCCGTGAACAGCACCTGCAGCGCCCAGGAAATCAGGTGCCCGACCAGGTCCGCGATCGTGTCCCGCACCAGCGACCGCACGGCCGCGACAATCTCTCCGGCGGTCTTGACGCCGCTGGCCGCGCCCTCGCTGCCTTTCTGCGCGCTGCCGATCAGCGCGGCGGTGTCCGCGGCGCGTTTGCGATAGGCGTCGGCAGCCTCGCCCTGCCAGCTCTCCAGGTCCTTCTTGATCAGCTCGGTCAGCTCCGCCGAGACGCCCTCGAGCTCCTTGGCGACGTTCGTCCAGGTCTCCGCCTGCGACTTGATCTCGTCCGCATTGCCGGTGAGCGCGTCGAGGGCTTCCTTCAGCGGGCCGACGTGCTCCATCAGCCAGCCGACCCCGGCCGCGAAGATCGCGCCGAACGGGTCCATCACCGCGGTCAGCACATCCAGCGCGGTCCCCACCGCGCCGATCGCCACCGACGCCCAGTTCTTGCTCTCGATGCCCTGCTTCAGGGTTTCCGCGTCCTCGAGCAGCGGCACCCCGGACATCGCCGTCGTCGAGTCCTTGACCGGCGCGACCAGCGGGTTGCTCACAACTGTCCCCTCCCCCAGCGTTTCCCCTGCCCGGACGGTAACCCACCGTTGATCTTCCGTGCATCCGGCGGCGCCCGATCGGGCACCGGGAGTTCCCCGTTCTTCCCGCTGGGCGGCCGCCGTCGCGGTTTTCTAGGCTGGACCTCGTGTGGGAGACAGCGCGGGACCGGTTGCGGGGCAGGCTGGCCGACGGCTTGGCCCGGTCCGGGCTCACGCTGCCCTGGTGGGTTCCGATGGGCACGACCGCCTTCACGGTGATCGGGCTGATCGTCGCGGTGGCGCAGCGGGCCGGGCCCGCGCTGCCGGCGGCGATCGCGGGGTTTCTGCTGGCCACGTCGTCGACGCTGCTGTGGGTCTGCACCGGGCGGCTCGCGCCGTCGTGGGTGAAGGCGGCCGGGATGCTCGCCGGGACCGGGCTGCTGCTGGCCTTTCCGGTGGTGCCGGACTTCGCGCCGATGCCGCTGGTCGTGCTGACCGGCGAACTCGGGTCCATCGCGTCGGCGCGGGTCGCGTTCGCGGCGACCGGCGGGGCGGTCGCGGTGCTCGGGGCGGCGGCGCTGACGGTCGGGCTCGTCGGGTTTCCGGTGTACATGCTCGCGGTGATCGTCGGGATGGCCGCCGGGTTCATGCTGCGCTGGTACGTGCGCGCGCTGGACGCCGAGCGCGGCAAGCAGGAGGCGGTGCGCGAGCAGGCGATGCTCGGCGAGCGGCAGCGAATCGCGCGCGAGGTGCACGACGTCGTGGCGCATTCGCTGAGCATCACGTTGCTGCACGTCACGGGCGCGCGGCACGGGTTGCGCACGGATCGCGACATCGACGAAGCCGTCGCCGCGCTCACCGAGGCGGAGCGGATCGGGCGGGCGGCGATGGCCGACATCCGCCGTACGGTGGGATTGCTCGCGCAGGAGTCTTCGGGAACGCGGCCGCTGCCCGGCGCGGGCGACATCGCGGACCTGGTGGCGGAAACGTGCGCGGCCGGGCTGGTCGCGGACTACGAACTGGAGGGCGACGTGACCGCGGTCGGCAATGCGGTGGGGCTGGGGCTCTACCGGATCGTCCAGGAGTCGCTGGCGAACGTGGTCAAGCACGAACCGGCCGAGAAAGCCTTGGTAAGACTGGAGATCGGCACCGCGGAAGCCAGATTGACTGTCCGCAATGGACACACCGGCGCGGCACGGAAGCCGGGAGGATCGGGGCTGGCGGGCATGGCGGCGCGCGCGGGTCAGCTTGGCGCGCAGTTGAGCGCGGGGCCCGAGGGTGACGAGTGGGTGGTCGACGTGACGGTGCCGCTGGCGCGCGAGGTCGTGTCGTGACCGCTGCCTCGGGGGAAATGCGGGTCTTGCTCGTTGACGACCAGGAACTGGTGCGGTCGGGGCTGCGGTTGATCCTGCGCCGCCGCGACGGGTTCGTGGTGGCGGGGGAGTGTTCCGACGGCGATGAGGTCCCGGCGGCGCTTGAGGCGGCCGGCGGGGTCGACGTCGTGGTGATGGACCTGAGGATGAAGCGCGTCGACGGCATCGAGGCGACGCGGCGGCTGCGGGCGTCCGGACCGTGTCCGCCGGTGCTCGCGCTGACCACGTTCGACGACGACGAACTGCTCGCCGGGGTGCTGCGCGCGGGCGCGGTCGGGTACGTGCTGAAGGATTCCCCGGCGGAGGACCTGATCCGCGCGGTGCGAGCGGTCGCGATGGGCGAAGCGTGGCTCGATCCGGCGGTCACCGGACGGGTGCTCACGACCTACCGCGAGGCAGCCGCCGACCGTCCGGTGGTGCCGTCCGGGCTGTTGACGCCGCGCGAACTGGACGTGCTCACCGCGGTGGCGCGGGGCCTGACGGACGCGGAAATCGCTGGCACACTGGCGGTTTCCGCGAGTACCGTCGAGGCGCATTTCGAGCGGGTGCGCGCGAAACTCCGCCTCCGCGACCGTGCGGCGGCCATCGTGTACGCCTTCGACCACGGCCTGGTCACGCCGGGCACGGCACCGGCCCCGGCCGGCCCGGACTCGCTGCGGTTCAGCGTGCTCGGCCCGTTGCAGGCGTGGCGCGGGCCGAACCCGCTGGACCTGGGCCCGGTCCGGCAGCAGGCGCTGCTGGCGGCGCTGGTGCTGCGGCCGGGCGAGACGGTCAGTCCGGGCGAGCTGCTCGACGGCGTGTGGGGGCTGGAACCGCCGGGCACCGGTGGCCGGGTGGTCCCGGTGTACGTGCATCGGCTGCGGAAATGCCTGCGCGGAGCGGGCGAACGGACGGAAGACTCGGTCATCGGCAGTGATCGCGGCGGATACCGCTTCGCCGGGGAACGAGTGCGGCTGGACGTCACCGAGCTGACCGACCGGATCTCCGAAGCCGCGACCGCCACGCACAGCGGCGATCCGGCGGCCGCGGTCGACGCCTACGCCGGCGCGCTGGCCTTGTTCCACGGCGAGCCGCTGGCCGGATTGCCGGGCCCGTTCGTCGAGGGCGAGCGACTGCGGCTGACCGAACGGCGGCTGACGCTGGTGCAGGAAAAGGCCGTGCTGCAACTGAAACTGGGGCGGACGGACGACGTGGTGCACGAGCTGACGGCACTGCTGGCGGTGCATCCGCATCGGGAACCGCTGGCGGTGCTGCTGATGCGGGCGCTGCACGGCGGCGGCCGCCGGGCGGACGCGCTGGCGGTGCACCGGCGGACGCGGGAGCGGCTGCGGACGGATCTGGACGTCGAGCCGGGGGCGGAGCTGGACCGGGAGCTGCGGGTGGTGCTCAGCTCGGATCGGGGTCCCTCGTGAGCGGACACGGGACCCTGCACCATGTCGAGTTGTGGGTGCCGGACCTCGCCCGCGCGGCCGCGTCGCTCGGCTGGCTGCTGGAAACGCTGGGCTATCAGCGGTTCCAGACCTGGGACGCGGGCCGAAGCTGGCGGCTCGGGCCGACGTATCTCGTGGTCGAGCAGTCCCCGGCGCTGACCGCGGACCGGCACGACCGCTGTCGTCCTGGACTGAACCACCTGGCTTTTCACGTCGAGGACGCGGCGACGGTCGACCAGTTGACCGCCGACGCCGCCCGGCATGGGTGGCGGCTGATGTTTCCGGAGAAGCATCCCCATGCCGGGGGCGCGGAGCACTATGCCGCGTACCTGGAGAACGACGACGGTTTCGAGGTCGAACTCGTCAGCTCTGCCGGGCCGTGCTGACCGGAGTGCGCGGGCGGTGCTGCTCCGGGTACTGAGAATCCGAGGAGTCCGAGGAATCCGGGTACTGCGAGTCCTCCGGCGAACTGGAGTACTGCGACTCCGAAGACGACGGATACCGCGAACTTGCCGAAGAGTCCGAAGAGGACGGATACCGCGACGAAGTCTGCGAAGAGTCCGAAGAGCTGGTCTCGCCGTCAGAGCCGCTCTTCGAAGCCTCGCTGAGCTTCGTCATCAGCTGCGTAGCCGCCTCAAGCCCCTGTGTCACCGAGGTGATCAGCTGCAGCAGATTGTCCGAATCCGACAGCAACACCCCGAGCTTCTGCGCGATCTGCCCGCCGTACTGGGTGGCGATCGCCACCGCCTGCGGGATCGCCGCCGCGATGCTCGCGCCGAACGTTGCCTGCGCGGCCGCGAACGCCTGCGTCATCAGCTGGATAATCTGGCCGACAGCCTCCGAAATGAGCCCGCCGACCTCCTGCTGCGCCTTCGCGACCACCTTCCCCGCTCCGGTGGCCGCCTTCGCCATCGCGATGCCGGCTTGGCCGACCGCTTCGACGCAGTCCGCGTGCTGCGAGCTGTTGTCGCGGTAGCTCGACGCCGAAGAACCGCTCCAGCCCGACGTTTCCGGGCCCGCCGACTGCCGGTAGTCGTCCGCGACGGACGATACCTGCTGGCCGCCGCCCTCCATGCCCTGCGAGTGCGAGGAAACCGAATCCGGGTTGCCCTGCAACTGTTTCAGCGGCTCTTCCAGGAACCGCACCAGTTCGGTGATCATGCCGAACCCGGCCGAGGTCAGTGCGGCGAGCGGGTCCTGCGTCGCGCCAAGCAGGTCGAGTGCGGTGCTGGCGCCGCCGAGGCCCGCGGACACCCAGTCGTGGTTCTCGACTGCCTGGGTGGTGCTCTTGAGGTCTGCCAGAATCTGGCCTGAATCGGTCACGGCAGGTCCTTTCCGGGCAGCGACGCGGCATTGCCCTGGTCGCGGCGTTCGTAGCTTTCCGCGGCCTGGGTGAGGTTCGCGCTCACTTTGTCCACAGTGGACGAAGCGTGCGAGACCGCGTCCGTCGTCTTGCCGACCGCCGACTGCAGGCCCGCGGTGAGGAACTGCACGAAGACGCCGAGTGCCTGGTCGCCGAGTCCGGACGGGGCGCTGCGTGCGGTATTGCCGAGCCGGTCGGCCAGGTCGCCGACGGTGGCCGCGTGCCGGCGCAGCTGCGCGGGGTCGACCTCGAAGCCGGCGGTCACGAGATGATCCCCGGGTGCGCGAAGTAGTCGTCCTCCTGGCGCGGGGCGGCGGGGGCCGCCTCGACCGGGAGGTTGTCGCGGACCATCTGAAGTGCGGGGCCGTCGCCGACGTAGTCGGTCATGATGTCCACGACCTGTGCGCCCGCTTGGCGGTGCGCGTCGTGCACCGTCGCGAGGATGAGCCGGGCGAGCGCGTCGGCTTCGAGGGTGCGGGCGGCGGGGCTCAGCCGCAAGTCGGTCAGCGCGCCGCTCGGGCCCACCTCGACCTCGACCTCGCCGCGCGGCGACGCGGCCCGTCCGCCGACGCGGCTGAGGCTCGCGCTCGCGGCTTCGGCGTTCGCTTGCATCCGGGACAGGTTTTTCTGGTAGTCGGCGAGCCAGGCCGCCGAGTCTTGGATCGGCACGGAAGATCCTCCGGTCGTTTTCGGTGCGGTCATCACGGCCGCCGCGCGGCGGTGGCCATCTCGCCGAGGGCGAAGCGCAGGTCGGCCGGGCGCAGCGAGTTCACGCTCAGCCAGCCGTTGCGCGCGGGATTGACCCGGACGCGGCCGCGCGGCCCGTCCAGCCACGACAGTTCGCGGCCTTCCCGGGTGCGCCCGTCGCGGGTCGCGCCGAGCTGGCCGCGGCCGGTCAACGGGACGACCAGGCCGGCGAGGCTTTCGAGCGCCGCCGGGTCGCCGCCGGAGTCGCGGACCAGGTCGCGCAGCCGGTGCGCGCGGGAGACGTCGTCCTCGTCGTCGGTGAGCGCCATCGCCTCCTTCACCGCGTGCGCGGGCAGCGTGACCGGCATCGTGCGCGCCGCCTCCAGCTTCGGGATTTCCGCGAACACGGCGTCGACCAGCGCGGTTTCGTCGACCCGGCGCACAGACAGCGTGTCGGCGTCGAGCCGCTGGCGGCAGATCAGCGCTGACGACTGGTAGACGAGTGCGGTGACGGCGGTCGCCCCCTCGGCGTCCGCCACCACCAAATCGACGACGCCGCGGCGTTCGCGCAGTGCGGTCACCGCTTCCGCGGCGAGACCGTCCGGCCCGGATTCGTCGGCGAGACCGCGGGCCAGCAGCGTCTGCCCGGCGGTGGCGAACAGGATCTCGCGCTCGCCGTCGATCCGGCCGTAAGACGGCACCTGCAACGGAAACGGCCAGCTCGCCCCGGCGTGCGCGGCCAGCAGGTCGGCCTCGACGAGTCCGATGTGGACGGTCTCGTCGCCGGTGCGTGGCAGCACGGCGGTCATTCGGCTTGCCGTTCGAGCCGCTGGAACGCTTCCTGTACCCCGGATTCGTGGTCCTGGTAGCGCCGGATGCCTGCCTGCAGCGCTTCGTGGAACCCGGTCAGCTCGGTGTCCGCGGCGCCCAGTTCGCCGGTGAGCCCGGCGTGCCCGGCGGCCTCGCGCAGCCGCTGCGCCAGGTGCAGCGCGGGCGGCGCGGTGCCGAGCTGCGGGAGCCGGTCGGCGAGCCGTCCCGCCGAACCGACGAGTTCCCCGGTCTGCTCGCCGAGTCTGCCGAGCGCGGCGACCTGCCGGTCCAGCGCGTTCGGGGCGACCTCGTGGCCGGTCATCGGGTGCTCCTGTCGTTCTCGCTGGTCACAGCCCGATCACCGGGCTGATGGTCTTGTCCTCGGGGTGCAGGAGCGGCTGGTCGAGCACCGGCATCTTGTTCTTGTGCTCCTCTTCCTCCTCCTGCGAGGCGCCCGCGCCGCGGCCGGGCATCATGCCGTTGCCATTGGCCGCGCGGGCAGCGGCCATCTCCGCCATCGCGGCGTTGCGGGCGAGCAGCGCGCTTTCCATGCCGAGCGCGGAGCGGAATCCGGCGGACAGACCAGATTCGATCGGGGCCGCCGTGGTCAGCGCGCCCCACGGCATGCCGCCGCCGACGCCGGACCCGGCTCCGCCGAGCGGACCGGCGTAGCTCGACGCGCTGGTCGACTCGTCCGCGCCGTAGGAATCCGCGGTCGTCGACCCGGCGGGCGGCGGATTGATGGCGCGCGAACTCTTGTGCAGGCTGGCTTCGTAGCGCTGCATCACGTGCACCGCCTGGGCTTTCTGCTCGGCCGCCGCGACGTTCGCGACGAACAGGCTGGCCCCGCCGCCCGCGACGGCTCCGATCGCCGCGCCCATCAGCGCACCCGGGCCGGCCCCGATCCCGCCCGCCCCGGCGCCGAGGATCCCGCCGATGACCGCGCCCGCACCCGCTCCGGCCGCCGCCGCGGCGACTGCGCCCCCAGTCGGGTCGCCCGGCGGCTTCGGCATGGTGTTGCGCGCGACGGCGAGCGAGTCGCCGGCGTCCTGGGCGGCGCCGCCGACGGTTCCGGCGCGGTCGCCGATCCCGGACGCGCGGTCGCCGAGCGAGCCCAGCCGTCCGGACGCGCGTTCGGCCGCCTCCCCGCTCCAGTTCTCGTGCAGCGTCCCCCGCTGCGATTTGAGCGAATCGGCGTGCGACTGCATGGCCGAACCGTGCCGCTGCCATTCCGCGGCGACCGTGCTGACGTCGCCGACGTCGGCCTTCTCCCACAGCATCTGGTACAGCTGCTGGTGGGTGTAGGCGTTCCAGTTGGTGCCGCCGGGCGGGACCGGCGCGCCGAAGTAGCCCTCCCACACGTTGCGCAGCGCGGACACCACCGGGCGGGCCAGGTCGCCGACCGGCCCCGCCTTGTCGAGTCCCGCGAGCGCCGAGTCCGCCAGGTTCTCCACCCCGGCCGACGCGGCGTCGACCACTGATCCGGATTCGCCGGTCATACCCCCACCTTCGCCTCTGCCCGGCCAGCTGTCGCCGGGCACTCGCGCACGGTAAGGGGCGGCGATGAAATCACGATGAAAGCTGTGATCACCGGGGCGGGACGAGGTCCCCGCTCTCGATCCGGGCCGCCGTGCGGGCGAGCCACGCGGCGTCGTGCCGGAGCCGCGAAACCAGGAAATGCACCTCGATCATCTGCATTTCCGGCAGATCGGCGCGGTCGAGCGTCGCGGACAGCTCGCGGTGCTGGTCGCGGACGCGGTCCGCGCGGTCGCGCAGCAGGGTCACCGCGCGCGCTGGCGGGAGCGCGCCGAGGTAGGCCAGCGCGATCAGGAACCGCGAGTCGAGGTTCGGGTCGGCGTCGCGCAGCTGCCGTTCGATCCGTTCGCGGAAGTCGGCGAGGCCGGCTTCGGTGAGCCGGACCGGCTGAGGGTCGCCGTCGCCGTCCGGTTCGACGAGTCCGTGCCGGGTCAGCGTGCTGACCAGCGTGTACACCGTCGAGGTCTTCGGGTTCAGGAACGGGTAGCGGGTGCGGAGCTCGCGCAGCAGCGCGTACTGGTGGCGCGGGGTTTCCACGAGCAGGCCGAGCATCGGCAGCACGAGCGGGTTGTCGAGAGCGTTCGTCGGCACCGGGCCAGGGTAGCGCACGTTAGTCGTATACGAGTACATTGCTCGTATACGACTACTGGAGAGGGGACGGTCATGATCACCTTCGGCGTGTGGCCCGGTGTGGTCAGCACGGATCTGGTGCGGCTGGAAACGTTCATCGACGCGCCGCCGGAAGACGTCGAGCGGACCGCGGAAGCGTTGCGGGACCTCGCGAAGGGCGCGGAACGGTTCTACGTGCGCTGCTATCGCCACTACCGGGGCACGCACGAGCCGACGCCGCCGGATCCCGTTCCGTACCTCGGCGACGGACGGGTGGTGGACTACGTGCTCGGCTACAGCAGTCCGGAGGTCGATCCGGGCGGGTTCGCCGATGCGGTGCGGAGAGCGGTTCGGGAGGTCGCCGAACTGGGCGGCGGGAAACTGCAGGTCTGCGAGGAGGTCAACGTCGCCGCGCCGCTGGATGGCGGCAGCCCCGGTTGCTACGACGCGCTCGGTGCCGGTCTCGCGGCGGCGCTGGACGAGCGGACGCGACTGGGGGTCGACGTGGCGATCGGATTCAACGCGGCGGTCGCGTTGCCCGGGGATCCGTTTTGGGACGAGGTGCGTTCGGCGGTAGACCCGGAAGTATTGACTCGCGTGGATTTCCTCGGGCTGGATTTCTTTCCGGACGTTTTCCGGCCGGTGCCCGCCGATGCGTTGCCCGGCGCGGTGACGTATGTTGTCCGGTCATTTCGCGAGTCCGCGTCGGAGATCGGGATACCGGGTTCGGTGCCGCTGCACATCACCGAGACCGGGTGGCCGACCGGACCGGAGAATTCGGAGGAACAGCAGGCTCGCGTGATGGAATCCGTCGCGCGCACGGTTTTCGGGCTGCCGGAAGCCGGGGTGGACACGTACGAGATTTTCGGGCTGCGGGACGGATTGTCGAGCGGACCCCGGGAGAACCGGTTCGGTCTGCTGCGCGATGATTATTCCGCCAAACCCGCTTATGAGACGGTTAAGCGGCTGATCGCCGAATATGCCGCCTGACCGCGAAACCTGGACATTCCGCCGCGTGCCGGACTCTTTACTTCCATCTGGCCCCTGGCCACCGGGAAGGCGAGGGCTGATTCTGGAGCGGTCAGAGATCACCAGTGCCCTCAGGGAGATACCGTGCGCAGAAAGAAGTTTGTCGCAGGCACGCTCGGCGCTTGCGCACTGGTCGTTGGCGTCGCGCCAGCGGCGGTCAGCCAAACCGGCCAGCAGCTGCCCGACACCGCTCGGCAGCCAGCCGGCTCGGCCGCCCGCGACGGCGACTCCGCGTCCACCACCTTGAAGGACGTCAACGGCAAGGAGGTCGGCTCCGCGTGGTTCACCGCGGACCGGCGCTCGCACAAGGTCTGGGTCGAGGTCTACCTGACCAGTCAGTTCGCCCCCGGTTTCCACGGCATGCACGTCCACGAGAAAGGCAATTGCACGGTCGGCGACCCGAAAAACCCGTTCACCGCCGCGGGCGCCCACCTGATGCCGATGGACCACCACACCGGACTGCCGATCGGACAGCTGCCGCCGGTGCTCGTGCAGTCCAACAATCGCGGGTACACGAAGTTCGTGCTGGACACCTTCACCCTCGACCAGCTCTTCGGCCCGGACGGGACCGCGCTGATCGTGCACTCGAAGTCCGACAATTTCGCCAACATCCCCGCCGACCGCTACAGCGTCCGCGGCAAGCCGGACGCTCCGGTCCCGGACGAGAAGACGCTGGCGACCGGCGACGCGGGAACCCGGTTCGCCTGCGGCGTGATCACCCGCGACAAGAACTGACCCGAGTGTCCTTTGTAGACTGTCCGTGAAGGGAACCCTGAGGGAATCTGATTCCCTCAGGGTTCCCCTCACGGACCGGTAGCCGGGGTGCGGGGCGGGCGGCTACTACGATTGCCGCATGTCGTCTAGTCAGCCGGGCACGCTCTCGCGCCCCGTGCGGTTCTTCGGGTTCGCGTCCGCGGCGAGCCTGCGCTGGACCGGCTTCGGCGGGGTCCTGCTGCTGGCCGTCGCCGTGTACGCCGGGGCCGCCGGGATGTCCGGCGTGGCGCCGTTCGCGGGCGGGATCGCCGGGGTCGGGCTGGTGGTGCTCGCGTGGGCGCTGCTCGGCGGACGCGTGCTCGCCGCGGACTCGCCCGGCGCGAGCTGGCTGAAGCGGACGCTCGCGTTGTGGTGCGGGCCGCTGCTCGTCGTGCCGCCGTTGTTCAGCGGGGACGTGTTCAGCTATCTCGCGCAGGGCGCGGTGGCCGCGCACGGGTTCGACCTCAACGTCGTCGGCCCGCAGCAGGCGCTGGGTCCGGCGTCGGACATCGTCGGCCGGGTCAGCGTTTACTGGCGTGAGACGCCGTCGCCGTACGGGCCGTTGTTCGGTGTGGTGGAGCGGGTCATCGCGCAGGTGTCCGGCGGGAATCCGATCGTCGGTGTCGCGCTGCATCGGCTCGTCGAAGTGGCCGGGCTCGTGCTGATCGCGTGGGCGGTGCCCCGGCTGGCCGCCAAGGCGGGGGCGTCGCCGCGGGTCGCGTTGTGGCTGGGCGTGCTGAACCCGCTGGTGCTGTGGCACGTCGTCGCCGGAATGCACAACGATTCGCTCATGCTCGGCCTGATGGTCGCGGGCACGGCGGTCGCGCTGGACGCGGTGGGCGACCGGATCCGCTGGTGGCCGCTCGCGGGCGGGGTGCTGCTCATCGCGCTCGGCGCGGAGGTGAAGGTGCCGGCGCTGGTCGCGCTGGCCGCGGTCGGGACGGCGATCGCCCGCCGGCGCGGGCGGGTCGGCGAGTTCCTGCTCGCCGGTGCGGCGATGGTCGTGGTCTTCGTGGCGGTGTCCGCGGCGGTTTCGCTGGCGTCGGGGATCGGGTTCAGCTGGGTGTCCGCGCTGACCACCTCGGGGGAGGTCAACAGCTGGATGGCGCCGACGAACTGGTTCGGCTTCCTCGTCGGCGGCGTCGGCTCGCTGTTCGGTGCGCACATCACACAGACGATGATCGGCGTCGGCAAGATCATCGGGTACGTGCTCACCGCGACCGGGATCGTCGTGGTGCTGCAACGGCAGTGGACCGGCCGGATCGACCCGGTCCGCTCGCTCGGGCTGATGCTGAGCGTCGTGGTGATTTTCGGGCCCGTCGTGCAGCCGTGGTACCTGCTGTGGGCGGCGGTTCCGCTGGCCGCGTCGCTGTCTGCCGGACGCGTGCGGTCCGTGGTGATCGCGCTCGTCGCGGTGTTTTCCGTGGTGCTGCCGCCGGTGGGCGGCAACTTCAGCGGGCGGGTCGGGTTGCTGGTGCTCGGGTATGTGATCGGGCTGGCGGTCGTGGCGGCGGCGTTCTTCGCGCTGCGGAAAGCCTCCACAGTGGATTAGTGCGTGCGCAGCCAGACCTGTTCGGCGGCTCGGGCGGAGGTGATCGCGTCCTCGACCACCAACGGGGTCGCCGGGTCGAGCGGGGTGTGCGATTCGGTGGTGTAGAAGCGGACTTCGTGCCCGTCCGGGTCGTGCAGGCCGGGCAGGATCCAGCCGACGGTCGCGAAATGGACGCCCGCGTGCTGTTCGCCGCGGCTGGTGAGGTCGTCGGCGAGGGCGGTGATGCTCGCCCGGTCCGGGACGCCGATGGAGAAGTAGTCGAACCCGGCCGCCGCGCGGGCCAGCTCCGGGTCGAGCACGAGGCCGAGGTCCGGCCCGCCGCGCGGATGCGTCATGGTGACCCCGGTCCGGCGGCCGTGCTGACGGAATTCGAGCGCGATCGCGTAACCGAGCCGGTCGGCGTACCAGGCGGACGACCGCTCCAGATCGGTCACCGGCAGCTTCAGGTGATGCACTCCGTCGAGGGTGGGAATCATCGGTGACCTCCACTGGTGCAGTAAGACTGCAATGCAGTTATGATGCATCTGATGAAAGACCAGGTCAAGGCCGATGCGCGAGCCGAGTTCGGCGCGGCCCGGATCGCGCGGACCGAGGCGCTCGTCGTCGCTGCGGCGCGGGAGCTGTTCCTGGAGCACGGCTATGCGGCCACCGCGCTCACGCAGGTCGCCCGGCGGGCCGGGGTAGCGCCGAGGACTGTGTACGTCCGCTTCGGTACCAAGGCCGCGCTGTTCCGGCGAGTCATCGACGAAGCGCTCGTGGGCGACGCGGAGCCGATCGAGGTCGCGCACCGGCCTCGGGCGCAGGACGCGATGACTGCCGGGACCTTGCGGGAACGGCTGGACGCGCTGGTCGACGTCACGGCCGGAATCGCCGATCGTGCCGGGGCTTTGCTGGAGGTGGCGGCGCAAGCCGAGGGCGCGGAGCCGGAAATCGCCGAAGCCGCACAGTCCGGGCGACGGGAGACAGCGCTGCTGTGCAAGGAATTCTGGTCCCGTGCGGCCGAAGACGGATTGCTGGAGTCCACTGTGGACATAGAGCAGCTCGCGGTCACCACGGACGCGTTGCTGTGTGCCGACACGATGGTGCACCTGCGCCGGGCCAACGGCTGGTCCGCCGCGGAGTACGGGCCCTGGCTGCGTGAAGCACTGCGAACGCTGCTCCATCCGCGGACCAGCTAGCGCGTGCCTCGTCGCGGCGGAGCGCCGGACCCGGCATGATCTCGGGCGTGACTGCGCCCCGGGTGACTGATCTCAGCGACTTCGAACGCCGTGTGGTCGAGGCGGCCCGGGAAGGCGATCTGCTCGGCGCCGAGCAGATCGAGGTCGCCGACCTGGCCGAAACCGACGACCCGGACCATCTCCTGCGCGCGGAGGTGCTCCGGGACCTGCTGCTCGGCAGGCACGGCGACCTCGACCCGCGCGGGGTCGTGCTGGCCCGCGTCCGCATCACCGGCGCGCTGATCCTCGACGGCGCCACCGCCATGGCCGGGCTGATGCTGCTCAACTGCGTCTTCGACCAGCCGGTGCTCGCGCGCCAGGCGACGCTGCCGCATCTGTACCTGATCGGCGGCCTGGTGCCGAGCCTGCAGGCCTCGCGAGTGCGGATCGAGGGCGACCTCCACCTGTCCGACGGCGTGCGGATCACCGGCGGCACCCCGGAAGGCGCGATCCGGCTGATCGGCGCGCGCATCGGCGGGAGCCTGCTGTGCCGGGACGCCGAAATCACGAATCCGGACGGGCTCGCGCTGGAGGCGAGTTCGGCGGACCTCGGCAGCGGCCTGTACCTGCACCGGGGGACCCTGATCAGCGGCTCGTCGGCGGACGGCGCGCTGCATCTCAACGGCGCGCGCATCGGCGGTCCGCTGGAATGCCAGAGCGTCAAGATCGCCAACGACCGCGGACCGGCCATCGAAGCGGACACTCTGACGGTCGGCCGCAGCATGCTGATCCGGGACACCGAACTGACCGGCACCGGGGAGATCGGCGCGGTGCGCTTGCAGGGCGCGCAGATCGGCGGGCAGCTTGAGTTTTCCGCGACCACCCGCATCACCTCGCCCGACAACCGGCTGCTCAGCCTCTCCGACGCGAAGGCCACCACGGTGTTCATGCCGGACGGCCTGGTGTGCCCGGACGGCAGCACGAGTGCCGAGTGCTCTCGTCCCGAACTGGTGTGGCTGGACGGGTTCACGTACGCCGCGATCGATCCGGCGTTCGGCTGGCGGCGCTGGCTGCACCTGCTCCGCAGGCACACCGAGTACTACGACGCCTCCGGGTACCAGAAGCTGGCGGCGGTCGAACGCACCGCGGGCCACGACGGCAACGCGCGTGCCATCCTGATCGCCCAGCAGGACGACCTGCGCCGCCGTTCGCCGGACGCGCTCGGCGGGCCGATGTCGCGGCTGTTCCACTGGATCTGGGGCGTGCTGGCCGGTTACGGCTACCGCGCCCGGCGCACCGCGGCCGCGCTGCTGCTCGCGCTCGTCGCCGCCGGAGCGCTCGGATTGTGGGCCGGGGCAACGGAAACCCGGCCGGGACACCACGCCGCCGAACGCGTCGCGACCGGGACGTCGTGCTCCCCGGTCGAACTGATCGGCCTCGGCCTCGACCGGGGGCTGCCGATCGCGCCGACCGGCCTGCGCAGCCGCTGCGACCTCGACACCGCCAGCGCCGCCGGGCAGGTGTTCACCGCGGCGATCTGGGGCGTGCAGGTCGCGGTGTGGGGACTGGCGACGCTGGCGCTGGCCGGGTACACGAACCTGGTCCGCAAAACCGCCTGAGTTTCCGCGCTGCTCACAGCAGATCCGCTGGGAGCAGCGCGAGCGGACGCGGCGGGGTCCGCGGCGGCACAGTCGGGGCATGACCAACGAATCGACTCCGCCGATGTTCGACCAGCGGCTCCGGGAACGGTTCCTGAGCCAGCGGGTCCTCGTCCTGGACGGCGTGCTCGACGACGACAACGGGACGGTCCTCGCGACCCAGATGCTGTCACTGGCCGGGGAAGACCCGGTCAAGGACATCGCGTTGTGGATCCACTCGCCCGGCGGTTCGGTCCCGTCGATGCTCGCGATCCGCGACGTCATGCGGCTGGTGCCGTGCGACGTCTCGACGCTCGCCCTCGGGCTGGCCTGCAGCGCCGGGCAGTTCCTGCTGTCGGCGGGCACTCCCGGGAAGCGGTTCGCGCTGCCGCACGCGCGGATCCTGATGCACCAGGGTTCGGCGGGGATCGGCGGTTCGGCCGTGGAGGTCGAGGTGCAGGCCGACGACCTCCGCTACACCCGGGACACCGTGCTGGGCCTCACCGCGCAGGACACCGGACAGCCCTTCGACCGGATTTTCGCCGATTCCCTGCACGACCGGTGGTACACCGCGTCCGAAGCACGGGACTACGGCTTCATCGACCAGATCGTCGACCGCCTGGAGCAGGTCGTGCCGGTGCGCACGCACGCGATGGGCCTGGGGGTACGCGCATGAGCACCTACACCATCCCGAACGTGATCACCCGCAGCCAGGGCGGCGAGCGGATCATGGACGTCTACTCGCACCTGCTGTCCGAACGGATCGTCTACCTGGGCACGGCGATCGACTCGGGCGTCGCGAACGCGCTGATCGCGCAGCTGCTGTTCCTGGAGTCGGACAACCCGGAGCAGGAAATCAACCTCTACATCAACTCCGAGGGCGGCGACCCGTCCGCGATGCTGGCGCTCTACGACACGATGCGCTTCATCAAGGCCCCGGTGGCGACGACGTGTGTCGGCCAGGCGGTCGCGACCGGCGCGGTGCTGCTCGCGGCGGGCGCGGCGGGGCGGCGTTCGGTGCTGCCGCACGCGCGGGTGGTGCTGCACCAGCCCGCCGCGCAGGGACGGGGGACGATCCCGGACCTCATCCTGCAGGCCGACGAGGTGGTGCGGGTCCGGACGCAGCTGGAGGAGATCGTGTCGAGCCACACCGGGCACGACGTCGCGGAACTGCGGCACGACACCGACCGCGACCGGGTGTTCGACGCGGCCGGGGCGGTGGAGTACGGGCTGGCGGACCAGGTGATCGCGGACCGTCCGTGACGCTGCTGCCGGGTCGCGGGTCGGGCTGGGGGTCCGGCCCGCGGTTCAGGCGGCCATCAGCACGGGCCCGGCCGGACGGCGCGCCGGCCTCGGCCCGACCACGCTGACCTGCCGGATGTCCAGGGCGATCCCGCTCAGCAGACCGGCGAGATCCACGCCGAGCGCACCGGTCACCGCGGCGATCATCTCGCTCGACGGTTCCTTCCGGCCGCGTTCGATCTCGGACAGGTACTGCGGCGAGATCCCGGCCCGCTCGGCGACGTCGACGAGCCGCTCGCCCTGGGTTTCCCTGGCCGACCGCAGGCTGCGGCCCAGTGCCTCGCGCCACAGCGGTTCGGCCTCGTCGTCCCGGGCGGGGGCGCGGCGCTGGTGGAAAGGAAGGATGTCCGCCATAGGCCCAGCCTGGCATCAGACCGGGCCCCGGGGACAGCCGTTCCGCTCACGGCAGAACGGTTCCTCAGCCCGCGACCAGGTTGCCGAGCATGACCACGCCGAGCACCAGCGCGATCGCCGACACCGCTACACCGGTCGCGGACAGCGGCTTGCCGGTGCGCCGTCCGACGAGACCGGCGATCCCGCAGGCCAGCCCGGCCAGTCCGAAGGGGAGCGCGAGGTAGGCCCGGATGCCGGTCAGGTCGATCGGCAGCAGCGGGACCACGCAGCCGAGGAGGCCCAGTACCAGGGCCGCTGTTCCCAGCCAGACGCCGTTCGCCGGGGCCGGCGCGGGCGGGTAAACGGGCGGATAGGGCGCGTAGCCCGGGTATTGCGGGGGCATCGGCGGCTGGGCAGGCCATTGCGGCGGTTGTTGTTCAGGCGGGCCAGCAGTCATCGAAAGCTCCTTGCCGCGGGAGAACCAGTGCCGCACACCTTAGAACGCCGTCCGCGAAAAGTCCGAAGAATGCCCGTTGATCGGTAGGGTGCCTGCCATGGACCGGCGTGAACTGATCGATCAGGCTCTCCGCGGCGTCGAGGCGTGGGAACGCAAATGGGGCCCGTTCGCCCCGTCCCCGGCGAGCAGCCCGGACGTCGACCTCCCCGCACTCCTCGAAACCTATGCCGCCCGGATGGACGCGTCCTTCCCGTTCTTCCACCCGCGCTACGCGGGCCAGATGCTCAAACCGCCGCATCCGGTCGCGGTCGCCGCCTATCTCGCCGCGATGGTGGTCAACCCGAACAACCACGCGCTCGACGCGTCGCAGGCCACCTCGCCGATGGAGGTCGAGGTCGTCGCGGACCTGGCGCGGATGTTCGGGTTCGCCGAACCGTCGCTCGGGCATCTCACCTCCAGCGGGACCATCGCGAATCTCGAAGCCCTCTGGGTCGCCCGCGAGCTGGCCCCGGGCAAGGCGGTCGTCCATTCGCGGGACGCGCACTACACGCACGGCCGGATGTGCCAGGTGCTCGGCGTGGAATCCCGTGCGGTGCGGGCGCTTCCGGACGGTCGCGTCGACCTGGAGGCCGTCGAAGCCGAAGTCCGCGGCGGCGGGGTGGGCACGGTGGTGCTGACGCCGGGGACGACCGGGCTCGGCGCGGTCGACGACATCCGGCAGGCCCTCGCGCTGAAGGAACGGTACGGCGTCCGCCTGCACGTCGATGGGGCGTACGGCGGGTTTTACGCCCTGCTGGACGAATACGAGGCCTATCGTGCGATCGGCGGATGCGATTCGATCGTCGTCGATCCGCACAAGCACGGGCTTCAGCCGTACGGCTGCGGCGCGGTGCTGTTCGCCGATCCGGCGGTCGGCCGGTTTTATAAACATGACTCGCCCTATACCTACTTCACTTCCGACGAGCTGCACCTCGGCGAGATCTCCCTGGAATGCTCCCGCGCGGGCGCCGCGGCCGGAGCGCTGTGGCTTACCCTGCAAGCATTTCCGCTGGAGCGCGACCGCGGACTCGGGAAGCTGCTCGCCGCCTGCCGCCGGGCAGCGAACGATTTCGCCGCCCGGATCAAGGAATCCGACCGGTTCGCGTTGCATCTTGAGCCCACTTTGGACATTGTCGCTTACTGGCCCCGGCGGTCCCGGATGAGCGAGATTTCCGAAGCGGCCAACACCATGCTGCAGAAAGGCATGGCGGACGCGGAAAACCCGCTGTATCTGTCCACTTTGCGCGTCGAAGCGGACGCATTCGCCACGCTGCACCCGGAGGTCGAACGCGACGCCGAGACGGTCACGATCCTCCGGTCGGTGCTGATGAAGCCGGAGCACGAGGCCTGGGTTCCGCAGCTCAAGCAAGCGCTCGACCGGTTGGCGGAGTGAGTCCCGGACAGCGGGACTGATCTTTCCGCCCCGGGCGGGCCGCCGGTTACATCGGTGCGCATGGCTGAGGAACCGCGCACCGCAGAGCGGCCGACCTGGTATTACGTGCTGATCGTGGTGGCGATCGCGCTCCTGACCGAGAACGCCAACTTCGAGTTCACCCTTGTCGGGGTGGGCCTGCCCGACATCGCCGCCGCCTTCGGCACCCACCAGGTGGCGCTGGTGATGACCGTCGTCTTCGTCGCGTCGCTGGTCTTCCTCCCGATCGCCGGGAAACTCGCCGACGCGCACGGCAAGAAAAAAGTCCTGATGGCCGCGGCCGTCATGTTCGGTGCTGGTTCGCTGATCTGCGCGCTGGCACCGGTGTATTGGCTTTTCCTGACCGGACGCGTGCTGCAGTCCGCTTTCGTCGTCGCGTACGTCGCCGGTTACGGCCTGATCCGGGACCTCTTTCCGCCGCGACTGGTGCCGCTCGGCGTCGGTGCGCTCGGGGTCGGCACTGGGGTGGCCGCGTTCGGCGGTCCGCTGCTCGGCGGGTATTTGGTCGATGCCTTCGGCTTTCGCAGCGCCTTTTGGTTCACGCTCGGCTACGACGTCGTCGTCTCGACGCTCGTGCTGCTTGTCGTGCCGGAAACCCGGGTGCGGATCAAACGCCGGATCGACGTCGCCGGCGGTCTTCTGCTCGGAGCGGGAATGGCGGTGCTCGTGCTCGGGCTGGTCGAGAAGCAGTATCTCGGGTATCTGCTGGTGCTTTCCGTTGTGCTGCTGGTGCTTTTCGTGCTTGTCGAGCGCCGCCGGGCCGAACCGTTGATCGATCTCGCGCTGGTGTCGGAACCGAAGGTGTGGCTGACTCTGCTGGCTTCCGGGACCGCCATTTTCGTCACCACGGCCAACAGTTCCGTGCTTATCCCGCAACTGCTGCGGACTCCGCACGTTCCCGGGGTCGCGGAGCGCGGTCTCGGCATGACCGCGCTGGAATACGGGGTGAGTTACGGTCTTCCTTTCGGGCTCGTCGGCGCAGCGGCGGGGTACGCGGCAGGGTGGGTGTGCCGGAGGTTCGCGCCGAGAACCGCTTTGCTCACCTCGATTATCGGCACTCTCGGGGGAGTGGTGCTGATCCTTTTCGGACAGTTGAGCGGGCCGGTGCTGATCGTGGTGATCGCCGGGCTCATGGGGATCGGGCTCGGGTTTCTCTATGCGGGGGCCAATAATCTCGTCATCGAGGCGGTGCCCGCGGAAGCGCAGGGGGTCACGACTTCGTTGCTGTACACCGCGCTCGGCGTGATGAATACGCTCGGCACGGCGATTGTCGGCGCAGTCACTTCCGCTCATCAAGTCCGGCTCCCCGGTGCCTCGATTACCAGCGATACCGGATATCAGGCGGCGTACTTCGTTCTGCTCGGTGTCGGCGTGCTCGCGCTCGTGCTGACTTTCGTGATGCGACACGGACGAACTCCGGCTACCGGCGGGACAGCAGCCGGGTAAGATTCCTGTTGTGACGGAATGGAAATTCGCCGTGAGCACGCTGGGGATGCCCGGAATTCCGGTGCGGGAATCGGCCGCGATCGCCGCCGCGCACGGATGCGCCGGGCTGGAACTGCGAGTGCACGCGGACGAAGAAGTCCATTTAGGACTCACCAACGCCGCGACCATTCGCGAACAGATCACCGAAGCGGGGCTAGAGATTTCCGCGCTGGCCAGCTATGTCCAGGTCTGCGCACCTGGCCCGGTGGGCGAACTCCGCGCACTTATTGACCTGGCCGTGCAACTGAACGCCCCGGCGATCCGGGTCTTCCCCGGTGGCGACGGAAGCGATGGCCGTGCGGTGGAACGGATCGCCGCGGTACTGCCGGACCTGACCGCGGCGGGCATCCGGCTGCTCGTCGAGACCCACGATTCCCATCTGACCGCCGAATCCGTGCTCCGCTTGGTCACGCCGTTCGCCGACCCGGCACGGGTGGCGGTCCTGTGGGACGCGCTGCATCCGTGGCGGGCCGGCGAACCTCCGGCGCGGACCCGGGCACTGCTCGGCGAGTACCTCGGGTACTTCCAGCTGAAAGACACGACCGCCGACCTGACGCCCGTCCCGCCGGGCGAGGGGAGGGTTCCGCTCGCGGAATGCGGACGGCTGCTGCGGCCGTGGTCCGGCTGGATTTCCCTGGAATGGGAACGCGCCTGGCATCCGGGGATCGCGCCGGTCGACGTCCCGCTGCGCGCGGCGGCGGAGTGGCTGGCGCGCTGGCGCGGCTGATCAGTCGGCGAAGGTCTGCGCCGCCACGTACTCATCCAGCCCGCGCCCGGTCAGCGGATAGTAGTCCGACAACCGGCCGCCCTCGTCGAGCCTTTGTCGCGCAAATGCTTCCTTGTCTTGGTGCGCAAGGGAATCCTCCGCGATCGCCAGCGCTTTCTGCTGCGGCACCACGACCGCGCCGTCCTCGTCGGCCACGATCAAATCGCCGGGCGTCACCAGCGCGCCGCCCGCGCCGATCGGGACGTTGAACGCCGCCGGGAACAGCTCTGTCTGCGACGCGTAATGCGGCGTCACCCCGGTGCACCACACCGGAACGCCCAGCGCACGGATCCGCGCGGCGTCGCGAACCCGGCCGTCCACCACGATTCCGGCCCCGCCGCGCAGCTTGAAGTAGCGCACGAGCATGTCGCCGAGACAGCCGGTGAAGTGACTGCCGAACGCGGAAACGACCAGCACGTCACCCGGCTGGATCGACTCCAGCACCTGCCACAACGCGGTCTTGCGCTCGGCGTCCTCCTGCGCGGTGCCGGAGAAAACGTCCTCGCGCTGCGGCAGGAACTGCAGCGTCACCGCGCCGCCGACCACCTTGACGTCCGGTGTGCGGTGCAGCGGGACCGGGCCGTCGAGGAAGGTCCGCGTGATGCCCATCTGGTGCAGCTTCGCGCACGCCGTCGCCGCGCTCACGTCGTCCAATGCCTCGACCATCCGCGCGGTCGGCCGGGTGAAGGTCGCGGTCTGCACCGGTGCCAGCTTCGAGTCGTACGTGTCGGTTTTCCCTGCTGGGACAGCCTGCCGGCCGTTCGCGTCCATGGCGTGCCTCTCCGCGCGTCGCCGTCCGAGTGACGGTGACATTATCGTCTATCGATGGTAGATGTAACCGCCGACGGCCGAGAGCTGTCAACCTCGGGCCCCCGAGGCCCCGGCAGAAGGGAGACCGCTGTGCCCGCATCCCCGGATTGGTTCGAGCCGGCCCGGTTCGGATTGTTCGTCCACTTCGGCCTCTACAGCCTGGCCGCGCGGCACGAATGGGTCCGCAGCCGCGAGGCGATCCCGGACGCCGAATACGACCGCTACCTCGAACGATTCGATCCCGACCGGTTCGACGCCCCGGCGCTGGCCCAAGCCGCCCGCGCGGCCGGGATGCGCTACGCCGTGCTGACCGCCAAGCACCACGACGGCTTCTGCCTCTTCGGCTCGAAACTGACCGACTACCACTCGGTCCGCGTCACCGGCCGCGACCTGGTCGCCGAGTTCGCCGACGCGATGCGCGCCGAGGGCATCCGCGTCGGGCTGTACTACTCGCTGCTCGACTGGCATCACCCGGATTTCGAGATCGACCGCTACCACCCGCTGCACGCCGACGCCGCCGCGCTGGAACAACCGCGCGACATGGCCCGCTACCGGGAGTTCCTGCGCGGCCAGGTCACCGAGCTGCTCACCGAGTACGGCGACATCGACCTGCTGTTCTTCGACTTCACGTACCCGGCGAAAGGCCCCGAGGACTGGGGCGCGGAGGAGCTGCTGGCCCTCGTCCGCGAGCTGCGCCCGGGAATTCTGGTCAACGACCGCCTCGGCATCCCCGGCGATTACGTGACGCCGGAGCAGTACCAGCCCGACCGTCCGCTGGAACGCGACGGCGTGCCGGTGCGCTGGGAAGCCTGCCACACGCTCAACGGATCCTGGGGCTACGACCGCGACAACCACGAGTACAAAGACCCGGCCCTGCTGGTGCGGATGCTGGTCCAATCGGTGGCCTGCGGCGGAAACCTGCTGCTGAACGTCGGCCCGACCGGTCGCGGCGCGCTCGACCCGCGCGCCCGCGAGACGCTCGCCGCCATCGGCGAGTGGATGCAGCTGCACGAACGCTCGGTGCACAACGCCGGCCCGGCGGAGTTCACGCCGCCGTCGAACGTCCTGTACACGCAGGTCGGCGACCGGTTGTACGTGCATCTGCTGTTCTGGCCGCTCAAACACCTCCACCTGCCGGGGCTGGCCGGGCGAGTCCGGTACGCGCAGCTGCTGCACGACGGTTCGGAGGTGCGGTTTCACCAGCTGAACGGGGAAAACCACGAGCACAACAACCTCGCGCCGCCTCGTCAGGACGCGGGCACGCTCACCCTGACCCTGCCGATCATCGCGCCGGACGTGCTGCTTCCGGTGCTCGAACTGTTCCTCGAAGCCGATGCTTGAGCGACTGTCCGAAGTGGACTTGAAGCTGCCGGACGTCACCGATCGCGCGACCTGGGACGCGGCAGAACCCTCAGCGCGGCAGGACATTCTCGCCGAGGCCGCGCGCGAACTCGACCGTCCGGCCCCGCAGCTGCTGGCCGGAGACTGGGCCCGTCCGTTCCGCGACGGCAACCGCGGCGCGTACGAAACGCAGGTCCGGCTGCTGAAGGAACGCGTCACGGTGCTGGTCCTGGCCGCCGTGCTGACCGGCGAAGCCGCCCCGGCGACCGCGCCGCCGGGGGAGTGCCCGCACCTCGACGCGGCGATCGACGGCCTGGTCGCGCTCGCCGAGGCGACCACCTGGTGCTGGGCCCCGCACGACCGGTTCACCGCGGCCCGCGGCGACGTCCTCCCGGACCCGGACGAACCGTTCCTCGACCTCGGCGCGGCCGACGTCGTGTCCCTCTTCGCCTGGGCGGACCAGGTGCTCGGCCCGCACCTGGACCTGCGGGCCCCGGGCTTGCGCCGCCGTCTCCGGCGCGAGGCGGACCGGCGCGTGCTCGGTCCGTTCGAGCGGATCCGGGACTGGGCGTGGATCGGCGCGGACGGCACGGCGAACAACTGGAATCCGTGGATTCACGGCGCGGTTCTCGCCGCCGCGGTGTTCCTGTGCACCGATCACACTCGGCGCGACCGGTTGGTGCGGCTCGTGTGCGAAGGACTCGAGCACTACCTCGCCGTGCTGCCCGACGACGGGGCGATCGACGAGGGCATCGCGTACTGGTGGCAGGGCCCGTGCCGGTTGCTGGAGGCGCTGGACCTGCTGGACCTGGTATCGGAGAACGGCGGTGGTCCGGACAGGTGTGAACGGTTCACAGAGCTGCTGCGCTATCCCCAGCGGATGCATCTCGGCGAGGACTGGTACGTCAACGTCGGGGACGCTTCCGCGCGGTTGCTGCTGACTCAGCCCTGGCATGTGCCGTATCAGTGGGGTCTGCGGCTGGGCCAGCCGGAAACGGCGGCGCACGCGGCGGCCGGTGCGCGGTTGTCCGGCCGCGCAGTGCATCCGGCGGCCGGGCTCGGGCGCGCGCTCGCCGCGTTGCGGGACCCGGATTGGTGCCGAGCCGCCCTTGAAGGCCGTCCGGATACGCCGTGGCTGGCGCGCGAAGCGTGGTTTCCGCGCGTGCAGATTTTGGTGGCCCGCGAGGAAAACGGCCGATCCGATGGGCTCGCGGTGGCGGCGAAGGCCGGGCACAACGGGGAGCACCACAACCACCTGGACGTCGGCACGTACTGGGTCGCGCTCGACGGCCGTCCGATGGTCGTAGACGCTGGCCGCCCGACGTACACCGCCGCGACCTTCGGCCCGAACCGGTACGACGCGTGGCCGTTCCGCAGCGCTTGGCACAACGTCCCAGAACCCGGCGCGGAGCAAGTGACTGGTTCACAACACGGTGCTCGCGAAGTGTTAGCCGATCTCAGCGTGCCGAGCCTGCGTGCGGAACTGAGCGGGGCGTATCCGGACGGTGCCGTGTCGCGCTGGCAGCGGACGGTCCGGTTGCGCCGGGCGGAGCGCGAGGTGGTGGTCGAGGACGAGTGGGACGGAGCTTTGAATCCCGTTCTGCTGCACCATCTCCTCGCCGGTTCAGTCGAGTGCGGGGAGGGCTGGGCGGAGGTCTCCGCGGACGGCCGGACGCTGCGGCTGGCGTGGGACGCCGAGGTAGCGGCCGTGGAGGTGCGGGAGCAGCCGCTCGACGATCCGCTCCTGCGGCTGAGCTGGGGAAACGTCCTCACCCGGTTCACTCTGCGGGTCACCGATCCGGCCGTGCGCCGGGTCGCGGTGCGCTGGCGGCGGTGAAAATCCGGTCTTGACAGGCGAGGGGCTTGGCTTACGATCAGTTATCGATAGACGATGGCACTGCCCCCGGTCCGGCTCCCGGTCGCGCGGACGCCTGTCGCTGCCGAAGGCGTCGCCGCCGGTCTTGATGCGCGCGAATTCCGTTGCAGCACAGGCTTTTCGCTTCCGATTCGTTATTGACCGCGCCTGGGCCGCATGGTTTCATCTCGACTATCGATTACTCGTGAGAACGCAATGGAGCGTGGGGCTGACATGAGAAAACACTGGCGCCGAGGCACCGCTGCCGTTGCGGCGACGATCGTGCTGGGTTCGAGCGCGGCGTGTGCCGGCGGGTCGCCGGACGCGTCCGGGGAGACGACGCTGCGGGTGATCGTGAACATCACCCCGAACCTCACCCAGGAGTACTGGAAGGGCCTGTTCGCCCAGTACGAGCAGAAGCATCCGGGCGTGCACGTGAAACTGGAGCTGACCGGGACGATCTCGGCGGGCGCGAAGCTCAACCAGGACCTCGCCGCGGGCGATCCGCCGGACATCGCCCAGCAGATCGTCCCGACCAAGGAGAACGCGCAGCTGTTCACGGATCTCAGCGACCAGGAGTGGACGAAGGACACCCCGCTCGCGCAGCAGCACGAGATCGAGGGCAAGCGTTACCTGGTCGGCGTCGGCGAGCAGATCCAGTCGCTGGTGTTCTACAACAAGGCCGCCTTCGCGAAGGCCGGCGTCGACGCGGCGGCGATCAAGACTCTCGACCAGTTCACCGAGGCGATGGGCAAGCTTAAGGCGGCGGGCTACCAGCCGCTGCAGACTGCGGGGCAATGGGTGCCGGGGTCGCAGTTCTCCATGATGGCCGACGCGGGCGTGCTCACCGCCGATCCGGAGTGGACAGTGAAACGCACGGACAAGAAGGTCAGCTTCGCCGGCAGCGGCTATGTGAATTATTTGCAGCGCTACCAGAGCTGGATCCAGCAGGGCTATCTCCAGAAGAGCGCGCTCGGCCTCACCTACACCGACGGGCAGGCCGCGTTCCTCGCCGGCAAGTCGGCGATGTACGTGATGGGCTCGTACTTCGTCCCCGCCGCGGACAAGGCGAAGAAGAGCGACGAGATCGGCGTGTTCAGCATGCCGACCGACGGCGCGTACCCGTCCGGCCAGTTCGGCAACGTCGCGGACCCGTACGTGGTCGCCGCGGCCTCGCCGCATCCGCAGGAGGCGACCGAGCTGGTGCGCTGGCTGGTCACCGACAAGGAAGCCGTGCGCAGCCAGCTCGCCGCGGACGGCAACCTGCGCAAGGGCTTCGCCTACGAGATGTCGAGCCTCGGCAAGCAGGTGCAGCAGATCCTCGAAGCCGCGCCGTCGGTCCTCGTGAAGGCGGGCGAGCGGCAGCCGATCGACGGCTACACCACCGAACTGAACACCCAGGTGCAGTCCTTGTACACCGGCTCGTCGGCGCAGCAGGTCGCGGAGGGTTTGGACAAGTGGTGGAACTCGCAGAGCTGACGAAGCCGGTCGCGGCCCCGCCCGCGCCGCCACGGCGGAACACCCGGCCGCGCGGCGTCCGGCTCCGCGCGGCCGCCGTTTCGCTGGGCATGAGCGGCCCGGCCGTGCTGCTGTACACCGTGCTCACCGTCGTTCCCGTCGGCGTCGCGATCTATCTCAGCTTCACCGACTGGAACGGCTTTTCCAAGGCGGTGTTCGTCGGGCTGAAGAACTACGCGAAGCTGTTCTCCGACCCGGCATCGGGCCGCGCGTGGTACGTCACCGGCATCATTTCGGTGGCGGGCACGGTGCTGATGGTCGGCGGCGGGCTGGTGTACGCGCTGGCGTTGCGCGGCCGGTCCAAATGGAACTCCTTCTTTCGCGCACTGGCCTATTACCCGCACGTGATCAGCGCGCTGATCCTCGGCTATCTGTGGGCGGCGATCCTCGGCACCAACGGGGCGATCAACAGCACGCTGCAGAAATTCGGGCTCGGCCCGATCGGGTTTCTGTTCGACGAGAAGCTCGCGCTGATCGCGTTGATCTGGGTCATCGTATGGGCCGGATTCGGCTTCAACGTGGTGCTTTTCGTCGCCGCGCTGCAAACGGTTCCCGCGGAACTGCTTGAGGCGGCGGCGATCGACGGCGCGTCGAAGGGGCAGATCAACCGGCGGATCGTGATCCCGATGATCGCCCCGGTGGTCACCGTCGCGACCGTGCTGAACCTGGTCGGCCTGATCCGCGCCTACGACCTCGTCGTGAGCCTCACCGGCGGCGGACCGGCCGGATCGACCCAGACGTACGGGTATCTCATCCTCGCCAAATCGTTCGAGGGCACCAAAATCGGCTACGCGACCGCGCAGGCCGTGTTCCTGATGGTGGTCTCGGCCGCACTCGCGCTGCTGGTGACGGCGTTGCGCAACCGGCAAGACCAAGCCGCGTCGGGATAAGGGGGCAAGCAGTGGTGGTACAAGCGGAGCCGCGGGCTGTTCCCAAGCGGGTCTCGGATCGCGAGGGCGGCGTCGTCCGGTTCGTGCTGCTCGCCGGGCTCCTTGTGGTCATGGTGGTGCCGGTTTACCTGTTGCTGGTCAACAGTTTCAAACCGCAGGAAGACATCGTCGACAACCCGTTCGGGCTTCCGGTCGGGAACTTCACCTTCGATTTCATCAAGGCCGCGGCGACGAGCCCGGACTTCAATGTCCTGCAGGGCTACGGATTCACCCTGTTCCTCGTCGTCATGGTGGACATCTTCTGCATCGCGCTCGCCGGACCTGCGGCGTACGTGATCGCGCGCAGCCTGAAGAAACGCACGCAGCTGTTGCTGCTGTATTTCCTGGCGGGCACGTTCATTCCGGGCGCGGCGCTGGTGATCCCGGTGATCTATGTCCTGCGTTCAGTCGGCCTGGCGAACACCGTCACCGGCCTGATCGCGCACGACGTGGCCTCGACGCTGCCGGTGAGCATTTTCCTGTTCGTCGGCTTCATCCGCACCATTCCGGTCGACATCGACCACGCGGCGACGATCGACGGCGCCGGCCGGTACCGGACGTTCTGGCTGATCATTTTCCCGCTCATGCGCCCCGCCGTGGTCACCGTGCTGATCCTGAATTCGATCGGCATCTGGAACGACTTCGTCAGCCCGCAGATCCTGCTGAGCCCCGGTTCCGGCCACTACACCGTGACCACCGCGATCTACGCCGGGATCAGCCAGTACTCGACCGACCTGACGAAGGTCTTCCCGAACCTGCTGCTGGCGATCGCGCCGGTGATCATTTTCTTCATTTACATGCAACGGCACATCATCAGCGGCCTCACCGTCGGGGCCGTGAAGGGCTGAGTCTCTCTCAAAAGGAGTAAGGACAATGCAGTGCTGAGGAAAGTCGCGGTCCTGGCGGCCGCCTTCGCCACGACGCTCGCCGTCGCCCCCGCCGCTTCCGCGGCCGGACGCACGTTCTACGTGGCCACCACCGGTCACGACAGCGCGAACGGACAAGCCCCGACCACGGCGTTCCAGCACGTCCAACGCTGCGCGGACGTAATGGTCGCCGGTGACACGTGCGTCATCGCCGGCGGCACCTACCGGGAAACGGTGAAGCCAGCCAATTCCGGTACCGCCGGAGAGCCGATCACCTACCGCACCGCGCCCGGCGAGAAGGTGACACTGAGCGGTGCGGAACCGGTGCGCGGCTGGGCGAAAGTGTCCGCGGCCGACGTCGCGGCGATCGCCAAAAAAGACCCGTTCGCCGCGAACTCACCGTTCAGCCAAGCTGTTTCGGCGGGCAACGTCTACAGCACCGCAGTGGACCTCGGCACCGATGTGACCACCGTGCAGGTGTTCACCGACGGAACCATGGGCGTCGAAGCACAATGGCCTTACCCCGGCCTAGACCTGGTCACCCCGAAACTGGCCTACGCCGGCGCAGGCAGCGCCGACGCCACCATCGTCGACCCGGCAATGACCCGTCCCGCCGGATACTGGAACGGCGCTCGCGCGCTGACCGGCTACTGGTATGTGTCGGCAACGTCCACAGTGACCAGTTCCGCAGCCGGCTCGGTGACGCTGGCCGCCGCCCCGCCGTGCGTGCACAAGGTCGTGCCGAAGGACACGCGATACTCGCTGTTCGGCAAAATCGGCGAACTGGCGAATCCGGGGGAGTGGTTCTACGACACCTCCGCCAAACGGCTTTACGTTTACAGCACGGATAACCCAGCCGCACACAACGTCGAAGCCAAACGGCGCAAACTCGCCTTCGACCTCACCAACGCCAGCTACACCAACCTGACCGGCCTCACCTTGTTCGGCGCTTCAGTGCAGACTGGTTCGTCCAGCACAAATGTGGTGCTGGACAAGATCAATGCCCACTACCTGTCGCACTACACCGACATCACCCAGGGCGCGACAGACTGCGGTTCCACCGTAACCCGCGGCGTCGCCGACACCGGTCTCGTCATCAACGGGACCAACAACCAGGTCATCAACAGCAACCTGGCCTATAGCGCAGGCAACGCGATTGCCTTGCGCGGCCAGCACAATACCGCTTCCAACAACGTCATCCACGACGCTGACTACCTCGGCACCTACGCCGCAGGCATCGCCGTCGCGGGAAACAGCCAAACCGTGCAGCACAACACGATCTACCGCGTCGGCCGCAGCGGCATCAACCTGCAATGGGACGTCGCACCCGGCACGACACCCGGACCAGACCGTATCGCGTACAACGACATCTCCCAGTACGCCCGGCTCAGCCTGGACACCGCGGCGATCTACACCTGCTGCGCCTCCGACATGCTGAAAACGTCGATCGACCACAACGTCCTGCACGACGGCACCCCGACCCCCGGCGTGAACCCGTTCGCGGTAGCCGGAATCTACGCCGACAACGGCCAGAGCAATATCACCATCGCGAACAACGTCGGCTGGAACAACCTGGAGAAAACCGTGATGCTCAACGGCCTCGGCTCCGGCTCGCGCAACAACCTCGTCTACAACAACACTGGCGGCGCGACGTTGTTCTATGTCAAGGGACCCGGGCAGTCGACCGGAACCAAGCTGTACAACAACATCGGCGAGATCGTCGGCCTGGACGGCGCGACGGACGGCGGAATGCTGATCTCGAACAACCTCCCCGCAGGCACCGACCCGAAGTTCGTCGACGCGGCGAAGCACGACTACCGCTTGAACGCTGATTCCCCAGCCCGCAACGCAGCAATCCCGCTACCCGGCATCAACGACGGCTCAACGGATGCGACACCAAGCTTAGGCGCTTACCAATACGGCGCTCCTCAGTGGACCGCAGGCGCGACCCGGTAATACCCACGGTGCCCCGGACAGTCCGGGGCACCGTTTCTTCAGTCCTCCTGAATCCACACCGGACGGATGCTCATCTCGGTAAACCGCCACCCTTCCGGAGTCCTGACCGCCGCAGTGGCCACCCGCAACCCACTGCGGCGGTGGGGCGGCTGGCCTTCGCGGTAGAAGTAGACGAGCTGGTTGGCAGTCGCCGTGGCCCGGTCGCCGTCGAGGTCCACGAGGATGTCGCCGTGCACATGCTGGGCGAGTTCGCTGGGTTCTTTGGCGAGAAACGCGGTCACCTCGGCCAGCCCGCGCAACTCGCCGCGCGGGGAATGCACCGCGATGTCCGGATGGTAAACGCGGTCGATCTCGTCGTGCCGCCGCTCGTCCAGCATCCGGGCCAGCCGGGCGAACAGGTCAGCGACATCGAGACGGTCGGCAGCGGACATGGGAACCTCCAATGTTGGTGAGACCAACACTAGCGAAGGTTTGTTGGTCGCGCCAACACTGCTAGCCTGATCCGCATGGACGAGATCCCGCGCCGCCTGAAGGAGAAGCCGAGCTGGCTGCTCACCCAGCTGACCGTGCACGCCCGCCGGCTGGTCTCGGAGGGCTTCGCGGAGGCCGGAGCGCGCGGCTACCACTACCGGATCCTGGCCGCACTGGACGAGTTCGGCCCGTCCAGCCAGGCCGACCTGGGCCGCCGCTGCCGGGTAGACCGCAGCGACGTCGTGGCGGCGGTCAACCAGCTGACCGACCTGGGCTACGCGGACCGCACCCCCGACCCGGCCCACGGGCGGCGCAACATCGTGCACCTCACCAAGCCCGGGGCCCGGCAGCTGCGCCGGATGGACAAAATCCTGGACGGCGTGCAGGACGAGCTGCTGGGGGATCTGTCGGCAGAGGAGCGGGAGACGTTGGTGCGGCTGCTGGGACGAGTGCTAACCGACCACGAACGCAGCTGACCCGCGGACTTTGCGCGAACCTGGTGGGTGCGGCTGAGCCATCGAACGATGGAGCGGTGCGAGAACCCCCGGGTTCCCGAACGCGGCCGTGTCTCGGACAGCGGCAGGATGCGCGACCCCGGCAGGCCGCCAACGCCGCCTCCCCGAACGTCCGCGACCAACCCCGCCGCCGAAACCGCCCCCAGACCTGCCCCCGCCTCACCGCCCCAATGCGGCATTGGGTGCGTCAGATGCGCCCAATGTGGCGTTGGGTGCGTCGCATGCGCCCAATGTGGCGTTCGGTGCGTCGCATGCACCCAATGCCACATTGGTGCGCTGCCGGAGACCCGACCGCACCCGTCCGCTCACCCGACCCGCCCGCGAGCGCTGCACCCGCCGCACCCGGCCGTCCACCTGCCCGCCGCCCCGCGAGCAACGCACCAGCCGCACCCACCTGCCGACCGCCCGCAAGCGACGCGCCCACCGCACCCGGAGCCCGCCAAAGGAACGTCGTGAGCGGCAATCCCGGTTAGAACCGGCATAGCCACTCACGACCCCTCACTTCTTCCGCCCAGCACCCCCACGAGCAGCCCGCTTCTTCTGCGCCCGAGGATCCGGCACCGGCGACAACCCCGCCGCATGCGCCGCGAAAGCCTCCGCCGCGGCCTCCCCGTCCCGCTCGCGCAGCAGCGACACCAGCCGGCTGTGCTCGTCCGCCATCGCGTGCCAATCACCGTCGAACAGCGGGTCCGCGATCGCCCGCAGCGCGCGCAGGCTCGGCTCCAGCACCTCCCACATCCGGGTGAGGAACGGGTTCCCCGGGATCTGGCTGACCAGCGTGTGGAACGCGATGTCGGCGTCCCGGAACTTGCCGACGTCGTTGAGCGCCACCGCGCGGTGCATGTCTTCGACCAGTTCGTCGAGCGCGGCGAGATGCTCGTCGGTGATGTGCTCGGCGGCCAGCCGCGCGGCGAGCCGTTCGAGCGGTTCGCGCACCTGCCGGGCGTGTTCGGCGTCCTGTTCGGAGATCTCGACGACGAAATTGCCGCGCCGCGGGATGTGCGTCAGCAGGCCTTCGCGGGCGAGCTGCTTGACCGCCTCGCGGACCGGGGCCTGGCTCACCCCGAGCCGGCGCGCGATTTCCGATTCGACGACGCGTTCGTTCGGCTCGAGTTCGCCGTCCACGATGGCCTGGCGCAGCAGCGCGTACACCCGGTCGGAGATCAGCGGGTTGCGGAACTGGTCCTTGTTCGTGGCCAGCGTGGAGGCGAAACCCGCCGGTGCGTTGTCGGTTTGCCGTGTCGGTGCCATGAGATTCCCATCGTGCGGCTGCCGGAACCGTCCTGCCATGATAGGCGGGATCGCCTAACAGGTATCGATGGACCGGGTCAGGTTCCGAGCAGTCCGGCCAGCCAGGCCAGTTTCACCGTTTCGTGCGGGGCCGCGCCGCCTTCGTGGTCGTTGAACGGATAGCTGCGGATGCTCTTGCGTTCCGGCGCGAGCCCGTTCAGCGCGCCGTAGTGATTGAAAGCGGCGAACACCGTCGAGGGCGGGCAAATGTGATCCATTAACGCGGTGGAAAACAGCGCCGGCGCGTTCGCTCGCCGGGCGTGGCTCGCGCCGTCGAGATAGGCGAGCGTGCGGTTCACCGTTTCCGCGTGCTGCCGGCGCAGCTTCACGAACTGCTGCACCTCGACGTACGGCGGTTTGTCGGTGATCGTGGTGGCGCGCGGGAAATGGCACAGGAACGGCACGTCCGGCATCGCCGCGACGAGGTCCGGCACGAGGCCCGCCGCGGCCAGCGCGATGCCGCCGCCCTGGCTGGTGCCAGTCACCACGACGCGGGCCGGGTCGACCTCCGGATGCGTGCGCACCGCGTCGACCGCGCGGACGGCGTCGGTGTAGACCCGGCGGTAGAAGTGGCGGTGCGGGTCGAGGATGCCGCGGGTGAGGAAGCCCGGGGCGGCGATGTCGCCGGTCGACGGGTCGGGGTCGGGCGTTTCCGCGCCCTGGCCGCGGGTGTCCATGATGAAGTGCGCGTATCCGGCGCTGGCCCACAACGTCTTCTCGTGCGGCACCCCGCGCCCGCTGCCGTAGCCGAGGTATTCCACGACCGCGGGCAGCGGGCCGGTGCGCGTGACCGGCAGCTGCAGCCAGCCGCGGATCGGGGCGCCGCCGTAACCGCGGAAGGTGACGTCGAAGGTGTCGATCGTGGCGAGGCCGTTCGGCGTCGGCTCGAAGGTCGCCTCGACGTCGGCGGCCCGCTGCTCGGCGAGCGTTTTCGCCCAGAACTCGTCGAAGTCGGCCGGTTCGGGGAGCGCCGGCAGGTAGCGCTCCAGCTCGTCGAGGGGCAGGTCGAAGAAGGCCATGCGTCGGATCTCCAGGACTCCCGGGGCGACGGTCAACCATCGCCTATCGATCATTGAATCGAACCAGCCGTGCGGGAACGTTGTCAACCAGCCAGCCGGTAGACCCGGCGCGGTGTGCCGACCAGGACTTGGTCCCGTTCAGCCGGGGTGAGGGCGTCGGTCGCGCGGGTCAGCGAGTCCGCGCGAGAACCACGGGGCAGGCAGATCGGCCAGTCGGAGCCGGCGACGCACCGGTCCGTGCCGACTGCGTCGAGCACCTCCCGGACGATCGCCGGAGTGCCGTGCGGCTGGGTCAGCAAGCCGGACAGCTTCACGACGACGTTCGGCACCGTCGCCGCGTCCTGGAGTTCTTGCCGCCATTCGTCGAGGTCAGCCGGGTTGCCGAGGTGATCGACGACCACGGTCAGCTCCGGATATTCGGCTGCCGTCTCGGCCGCGGTCCGCAGAGCGTGCCGGTGGAGGTTGAGTTCGAGGACCAGCCCCGCGCCGGCCAGCATCGGCACGAGTGCGCGAGCTTCGGCAGGGGTGGCGGCCCACTCCGCGCCGCCGATCCGCATCCCGTTCGGCGGGTCCGGTTCGGTCAGCAGCGTCCGCAACGCGGCAGCTTCGCTGACGTGCAGGTTCCCGACATATCCCGCGACCAGTTCCGGCTGGCGACGCCGTAAATCCCGTAACGCGAGTGTCTCGCCAGCGTCCCCGCGCGACGCCTCGACCAGCACGGTTCCGCTGAGTCCCAGTCCGGCTCCGGCGGCCGCCAGATCGCCCGGGCCAAAGGCGCGGCAGTGCGGCGATCCGGGCTTGATCCAGGGAAACCCGGCGGCCGGGTCCCACAGGTGCGCGTGGCAGTCGAACATCTCGCGGCCTCCGGGAGTATTGACACGGGGAATCCCGGTCTCGATGATAGCCATCGGTTATCGATCAGCAATAGAGAGCGGGTGGCGGCGGTGCAGGACGTGCCTGGGGTGCGGGCCGGTCGCGAGCTGGCGGCGGCACCGGAATGGGCGCGGCTGGAGCGCGAGCTGTTCGCCGCGCTGGACCGCGCGTGGCCGGTGTTTTCCGCGCGCTACACCGAAGGCGACGGCCGGCTGGTCTTCCGCGACAAGCTCGGCGAGGGCCACGACGACCGCGACGGCGTCGACGACTTTTACGAACCGTTCTTCAACTGGCCGACGCTGTACCTCCTCGGTGGCAGCACGGAGGTGCTCGACGCCGCGCACCGGCATTGGCGCGGCGTGACCACGCAACTGGCCGAAATGGGCATGGTCGTCGACGGCATCGAGCGCGGCTACGACTGGTTCCACCAGGGCGAAGGCCTGCTGCTCTATTACGCGCTGTGCCTGGCGCGCCCGGATGACGCCGAACTGCGCGACCTGGCCGTCCGGTTCGCCGACCTGTACCTGCCCGGCGGGCCGAACTACTCCGCCGAGCACCGCGTGATCCGCGCCCCGCACACCGGCGCGGCGGGTCCGCGCTGGGGATTCAGCGACCACGAGGAGTACTTCCCGTGGAGCGAAGCGCTGCGTCCGTACGGCCTCCCGCTGGATTGGCTGGGCATCACGGAGTTCGACGACCTCAAGGACCCGGAGAAAGCCCGCGCGTACGGCCGCGAAATGTGGGAGCGGATGGGCCGCGGCGACGTCGTGGTGAACCTGGCCGTCACCAGCCTCGTCACTATCGCGTTCCTGCTCACTGGCGAACAGCGGTACGCGGACTGGGTCGCGGAATACGTCGGCGGGTGGCGCGATCGGCTGGCCGGTCGCGAAGTGCTGCCGGACAACGCGGGCCTGCACGGCGAGGTCGGCGAGCACCTGGACGGCCGCTGGTACGGCGGGCATTACGGCTGGGCGTGGCCGCACGGCCTCAACCCCGTCGGCACCGCCACTCTGGTCGGGGCGATGAACGCCGTACTCCTGACCGGCAATGAGTCCTTTTTGGACTTGGCGCGCAATCCGCAAGACGTTGTGCTGAAACAAGCGGAACCGCGCACCGGCGCGCAGATGGGCACGCTGAAGAAGCGCTGGCAGCCGCACCTGCGCGAGCTGGACGGCGGCCCGACCCTGATGGTCCCGCAACGGCACGACGATTCCGGCTGGTTCGACTACAACATCATGCCGACTCAGTTGCCCGTTTCGCTGTGGCAGTTCAGCCGTGCCGCCGCGGACTTCGAGCGGATCGAGCAGTTGCGGGCCGAGTCCACTTGGGACTGGACAACCGTCCACACTCAACGGCTGAAGGACGAAGCCGGGCACGAGGAACCGTGGTTCGAGTATCTGCACGGCCGCAATCCGGACTTCCCGGAACGGATGCTGCGCAGCGCACTGGACAGCAGCGCGGCGAAGCTGGCCGCCATCGAGCGGGATTCGTCGGCGATCCCCAGCGCGCTGGACATCCACCACTGGCAGGACCACAACCCCGTCGTCACCGAGGCGTTGCTGCAGCTGACCACCGGGTCGCCGCAGATCCTGTACAACGGCGGCCTGGCACAGCTGCACCTGCGGTACTTCGACGCGGACCTGCGGCGCGCTGGCCTGCCCGAGGATGTCGCCGCGCTCGTGTCCGACATCGCGACCGACCACACCGTGGTCGACCTGGTGAATCTCGGTGCCACTACCCGGAATCTCGTCCTGCAGTCCGGCACTTTCGCCGAACACCGGCTTGACTCGGTGCAAGCGGACGGTCAACTCCTTCCTGTTGACGGCCGATACTTGCGCGTGGAACTGCCCCCGTCGAGCGCGATCCAGCTGACTTTGTCGCTGACCTTGCGGGCCGAGAAGCCGACCATGCGCGCACCCTGGGAGAACGAACAGTGAACGTCGACCTGCCCCGTCTCGGCATCGGCACGGCACCGCTGGGCGGGCTGTTCGAGGAAGTGTCCGAAGAGGACGCGGCAGCGACTATTCGCGCCGCCGCCGATGCCGGGATCACCTACTTCGACACCGCGCCACGCTATGGCCACGGCCAGGCGGAGGAACGACTCGGCTGCCTCCTTCCCGGCGCTGGAATCGCTCAGCCGGTCATTTCCACCAAGACCGGCTGGCTGCTGCGTCCCGGAGCCAAGGTCGAACCCGTGTGGACTGAACGCGGGATCCGGGAGTCCCTGGAGTCCAGTCTCGCCCGGCTTCGTCGGTCCTCAGTGGACATTCTTTACCTGCACGACCCGGACGAATTCCCCGACGAGGTCAGAGCTTCGGCATACCCAGCCGTACGGAGGCTCCGCGACGAGGGTTTGGTCCGCGCGATCGGCTTCGGCATGAACCACGCCGAGAAGCTGGCCGCGTACGCCGCCGAGTACGAAGTGGACGTCGTGCTCATCGCCGGCCGCTTCTCCCTGCTTGACCATGAGGCCCTGCGGACTTTGTTGCCGTTGTGCGCCGAACGCGGCACCGAGGTAGTCGTCGGCGGCGTGTTCAACACCGGCCTGCTGGCCGACCCGAACGCGGCGGCGATGTTCAACTACCGCCCGGTGCCCGCCGAACCGCTGGCTAGGGCTCGTCGCTGTGCGGAACTGTGCGCGGAATTCGACGTGCCGCTGACTGCGGCTGCGATTCAATTCCCCTTCCTGCATCCCGCGGTACGGTCGGTGGTCGTCGGCTGCCGGTCCGCCGCCGAGGTCACGCGCAACGCGGCGGACTTTCGCGCACCGATACCGGGTGAGCTGTGGAAACGGCTCGCCGCTGAGGGTTTCGTACCGCCGGAGCTGCTGCCGGCTTGACCCCGAGTACTGTTCCGGCATGCCGGGCAGACAAGGCGCGAACCGGGTGACGCTGCGTGAAGTCGCCGACCACGCAAAGGTATCCGTGGCGACCGTTTCCCGAGTACTGGCCGGAAACTACCCGGTCGCGGCCGAAACCCGCCGCCGCGTCGAGCAGTCGATCCAAGCGCTCGACTACGTGGCCAACGTGCACGCCCGAGCATTGGCTGGCGTCGCGCCTCGAACAGTCGCGTTTGTACTGCCGGACGTCCGCGCACCAGCTTTCGCCCATGCCGCGCAAGGGGTCGAGGAAGCCAGCGCCGAGCACGGTGCGCTCTGCCTGATCTGCACCACCCAAGGCGACCCGGAACGAGAACGCGCCGTATTCCAGCTGCTGCGCGAACAACGAGCCAGCGCGGTCATCCTGATCGGCGGCGTAATCGACGACGCCGAATACCGCGCCCGAATCATCGACCTCGCCCAAGGATCACGACTAGTCCTGTGTGGACGTCCACCAGTCGGCCAAGTCCCCGCGGTCGAATACGCCAACGAAGCCGGTGCCCATGCGGTAACCCAGCACCTGCTTTCCGCAGGCCACCAACGAATCCTCTTCCTGGGCGGCCCGCTCTCCGGCCCAGCGACCACGACCGTCGCCGATCGACTGGCTGGCTACCGTCGTGCACTGGGTCACCCAGGCTGGACGCAACCAGCCGAATTCACCCGGGAATCCGGCTACCAGCAGCTTTGCGCACGCCTGCCAGAAGACTTCACCGCCGTCTTCGCCGCAACCGACCTAGTCGCCGCCGGTGCCCGAGCCGCTCTACGCGCACACGGCCTGCGCGTGCCCGAAGACGTTTCCCTGGTCGGCTACGACGACCTAGCCCTAGCCGAAGACTTAAACCTGACCACCGTCCGAGTGCCGTACGAGGAACTAGGCCGCGCGGCCGTCCACTTAGCTCTGTCCGGCGGCACGGAACACGAGATCCTCGAAACCTCGGTGGTGGTCCGAGGATCCGTCGCCCCCTTCTAAGCGAGCCGCGCCAACTCAGCGCGATGCACCGGATACGCGGCCGGCCGGCCCGCCACGAACAACTCCAGCTCCCGGACCGCACTCGCGCCGAGCCGGGCCAGCTCATTGCCCCGTGACCCGGCCAGATGCGGGGTGAGGAAAACGTTCGGCAATGTCCACAGTGGAGAATCCACAGGCGGGACTTCCGGCTCGGTAACGTCCAATACCGCGCTGATCCGCCCCTTCACGAGTTCCCGGGTCAACGCCGCAGTGTTGACGAGCGCGCCCCGGGCGGTGTTGACCAGCGTCGCGCCGTCCCGCAGGAGTGCCAGCTCCGCGGTGTTCAGCAGATTCCGAGTCTCCGGCAGATCCGGTGCCTGCACCGTGACAATGTCGCTGACCGCCAGCAATTCCGGCAGCTCAAGAAGCTCGACCCCGAGCGCCGCCGCCCCGTCCCGGTCCAGGAACGGATCAGTCACCGCAACCCGAAGATCGAACGGCCGCAGCAATTCGATGAGCCGTCGCCCAGTCCGCGACGCCCCGATCACGCCGACGCGCGCACCGTAATTGCCCGGCTCCCCACCCGACGCCGGATCCCCAGGCGTCCGATGGCCGCGGTAACTCTCGCGCTCCCGAAACGCGTCCTTGCCCGCGAACAAAATCGCCGCCAGCGAAAACTCGGCGACCGGCAGCGCGTTGGCGTCCGCCGCGGAGGTAATGCGCAGCCCGCGGTCCCAGCACGCCTCGGTGACGTGCACTTTCACCCCGCCTGCCGCGTGAAACGCCGCCCGCAGCCGAGGCGCCCGCGCAAGCACCTCAGCGGTGATCGGCGGACATCCCCACCCGGTGATCAGCACGTCGACCTCCGCGAGCCGGGCCTCCGCGAAGTCCTCGACCACCACGTCGGGATCGAGATCCGCCACCGCGCGCACCCGGTCGAGCACCGCAGCGGGAAACAGACCGGGCACATAGCGGGACGCCATCGCGAACATCGCGCGGGGCCGCTGCGTCATGGACACCTCCGGGGATAGTAAGCGCTTTCTATCCTAGAGGCGGGTTCCCCTGTGACGGACCTGAATCCGGAAGACAGTCCGGTGAATCCGGTCGCTTGCATCCCGTCTGCTGTATCTCGCCTGCTGTATCTCGTCGCCTGTATCTCGTCGCCTGTATCCCGGCGGCGGCTGGATTCAGTCGCCGGGATTCTGCCGTCTGAATGTCGTCTCCTGAATGTCGTCGCCTGGATGTGGCAGATGAACGTCCCGGATGCTGTCTTTTGTATACAGTCGGCCGATATTCTGCGGGCCTGCTGCACGGATGGAGTCGGCCGGGATTCCGGCGACTGAATCCGGTGGACGTTCCGCGTGGATTCAGGCGGCGGTATTCCGTCGGCTCGGATACCAGCCGCATGGATCCCGGGCGATTGCATACCGTCGACTCGCTGCTCGCTGCCCGCTGCCTGCTGCCCGCCGACTCGCTGCCCGTGTCCGTTGCCCACGACCTTCGACTCGCCGCTTGCTGCCCCGGGCTGCCGCCCGCCGGTCGCTGCCGCCGTCGCTGCCGCTGCCGTCGTCGCTGCCGTCGTCGCTGCACTCTTGTCGCCGTGCCGCCCAGTGCTCGGAGCCCGTGCCCGCTGACTCGTTGCTGCGATCTCCGGCCACTGCAGTCCCCTCCCCGTTGCCCGCGGCCGCCGGCTCGCTGCTCGGACCGTCGCCCCGCCCGCCCCGCCACTCCGCCCACTGTGACCCTCATCAACAACACGCGCCAACAACATACCGCGTATGCAACTATTGCGAAGGCCGACAAACAGCGTCCACCACAGACCCGGCAACCACAGACCCGGCCACAGACCAAGGAGATGCGGGCTCATGCCACTAGCACTGGTAGCCCTGGCCATCGGGGCCTTCGGCATCGGAACCACCGAATTCGTCATCATGGGCCTGCTTCCGGAGATCGCCGCGGAATTCAGCGTCTCCATCCCGTCCGCGGGCCTCCTGGTGACCGGGTACGCGCTGGGCGTCGTCGCCGGCGCCCCGGTGATGACGATCCTCGGCACGAAGATCAACCGCAAAACCATGCTCATGCTGCTCATGGGCCTGTTCATCGCCGGGAACCTGCTGTCGGCCGTCGCGCCCGCGTTCGGGGTCATGCTCGCCGGGCGGATCGTCGCGTCGCTCGCGCACGGGGCGTTTTTCGGGATCGGCTCCGTCGTCGCGGCTGAGCTGGTCGCGCCGGACAAACGGGCCGGCGCGATCGCGATCATGTTCACCGGGCTGACCGTCGCCAACATCGTCGGCGTGCCGCTTGGCACGTTTGTCGGGCAGGCCGTCGGCTGGCGGGTCACTTTCGGGATCGTCGCGGCGCTCGGTGTCGTCGGGCTGGCGGGGGTCGCGAAGCTGGTGCCGGATCTGCCTCGGCCGGAGGGCGCGCATCTCCGCAAGGAGCTGGCCGCGTTCCGGAATATCCAGGTTGTCCTCGCGATGGCGATGACGGTGCTCGGCTTCGGCGGCGTTTTCGCGGCGATCACCTACATCGCCCCGATGATGACCGAGGTCGCCGGGTACTCGGCGGGCGCGGTGACCTGGCTGCTGGTGCTGTTCGGCATCGGCATGTTCCTCGGCAACCTCACCGGCGGCCGGTTCGCCGACCGCAAGCTCATGCCGCTGCTGTACGTCAGCCTCGGCGGGCTCGCGATCGTCCTGGCGCTGTTCACCCTCACCGCGCACAGCAAAATCCTCGCCGCGGCAACGATTCTGCTGATCGGCGCGCTCGGCTTCGCCACCGTGCCGCCGCTGCAGAAGCGCGTTCTCGACCAGGCGCACGGCGCGCCGACGCTCGCGTCCGTCGTCAACATCGGCGCGTTCAACCTCGGCAACGCACTGTCCGCGTGGCTCGGCGGCGTCGTGATTTCCGCCGGATTCGGCTACACCGCGCCGAACTGGGTCGGGGCCGCGCTCGCCGGTTCCGCGCTCGGGCTCGCGGTCTGGTCGGCCGCGCTCGAGCGCAGGCCGCGGGTCGCGGTGGCCGAACCCCTTGTCCAGCACTGAGAAAGGCAATTCGCATGACTGTCCCCAATGTCCGTCTCAACAACGGCGTCGAAATCCCGCAGCTCGGCTTCGGCGTGTTCCAGGTACCGGACGACGAGACCACCGCCGCGGTGGCCAGCGCGCTCGAAGCCGGTTACCGCAGCATCGACACCGCCGCGATCTACGGCAACGAAGCCGGCGTCGGCCGCGCGATCGCCGAGTCCGGGATCGCGCGCGAGGACCTCTTCGTCACCACCAAGCTGTGGAACGACGACCAGGGCTACGACGCCACCCTGCGCGCCTTCGACGCCAGCCTCGCCAAGCTCGGTCTCGACTACGCCGACCTGTACCTGATCCACTGGCCGACGCCCGCCCGCGACCGCTACCTCGACACCTGGCGCGCGCTGGAACAGCTCGCCAAGGACGGTCGCATCCGCGCCGCCGGGGTGTCCAACTTCCAGCCCGCGCACCTGCGCCGGCTGCTTGACCACAGCGGACTCGTGCCCGCGGTCAACCAGATCGAGCTGCACCCCGGCCTGCAGCAGAACGAGCTGCGCGCCTTCCACGCCGAACACGGCATCGCGACCGAGGCATGGAGCCCGCTGGCCCAGGGCGCGGTCCTGACCGACCCGGCCGTCGCCGAGATCGCCGCGCGCACCGGGAAATCCGCCGCGCAGGTGGTGCTGCGCTGGCACCTGCAGCTGGGCAACGTCGTGATCCCGAAGTCGGTCACGCCCGCCCGGATCCGGCAGAACCTCGACGTGTTCGGCTTCGAACTGACCGAAAGGGACCTCGCCGCGATCGCCGGGTCCGACCGCGGCCTGCGCACCGGCCCGGATCCCGACGAGCTGAACTGACGGTTCGTTACAGAGTAACGAAAACCCGGCCGCCGGGAGCCTTCGCGGTTCCCGGCGGCCGGTGCGGCATTCGGTTGACAACCCGCGCGACCGCCTGCAAAGGTGGCCGCAGGTGACGAGGTCGGTCACCGCACTGGGGATGTTCGACGAGGACTCGGGGGAGCCAGCAGGCTGATCCGTCTCCTTGTGCTGCAATGATTTCTCACCGGGCCTCCCCGTCCATCGAGGAGGACGCCGATGACCGCCGATGCCGGGCTGCTCGCCCAGTTGCTGCCCTACGACCCGTTCGATCCCGCCTTCATCAGCGATCCGTACCCGACCTACCGCAAGCTGCGCGAGGAGAGCCCGATCCTGCGGACTCCGGCGGGGCTCTGGGCGCTCACCGGTTTCGAGGACTGCTCCGCCGTGCTGCGCGACCCCCGTTTCGGCTGGGGCGACGGCGCCACGGTCGCCGATCACTTCAACACGGCCGAGGACGGGTCCGTCGTACGGCCGTTCATCTTCGCCGACCCGCCCGAGCACACCCGGATCCGCACCCTGGTCAGCAAAGCGTTCGCCGCGCGGCGCGTCGACCGGATGCGCGACCGCGCGCTCGAACTGGCGCACGAGCTGGTCGGCGCGGCCGCGGGCGGGACCGCGGACCTGATGACGGCGGTCGCGCACCCGCTCCCGGCGCTGCTGCTGGGCGAGCTGATGGCCGTCGAACCCGAGCACGAGCCGCGGTTCCGGCAGCTGACCAGCGACATCGCCCGCGGGCTCGACCCGAGTTTCTTCCTTACGCCAGAGGAAATCGCCAAACGCGACAACGGCCGCCGCGAGCTGCGCGAGTACTTCGCGACGCTCGTCGAAGCCCGGCGCGGCAAGCCGGGCGACGACCTCGTCAGCAGCCTGGTCGCGGCCGAGGAAGCGGGCGACCGGCTCACCGAGTTCGAAATCCTGGTCACCTGCACGCTGCTGCTCGGCGCCGGCTACGCGACCACGGTCAACCTGATCGGCAACGGCATGCTCGCGCTGCTGCGAGCGCCCGATCAGCTGGAATGGCTGCGCGCCAACCGGGACGCGATCCCTGGCGCGGTCGAGGAAATGATGCGGTTCGACGCTCCGGTCCAGGTGGTTTCCCGGACCGCGCTCGCGGAGGCGGAGATCGGCGGGACCACCTTCCAGCCGGGGGAGCAGCTGATGCTGCTGCTCGGCGCGGCCAACCGCGACCCCGCGCTGTTCGAGAACCCGGAGGAGCTGCGGGTCGCGCGGCCGGCGAGCCGCAATATCGCGTTCGGGCTCGGCATCCACTTCTGCGTCGGCGCGCCGGTCGCGCGCCTCGCCGCGCAGGCCGCGGTGACCGCGCTGCTCGACCACGACCTGGCGCTCGCCGGGGAACCGGGCCGGGTGCCGAACGTCGTGATGCGCGGGCTCGCCGAACTGCCGGTGGAGATCGGCGGCTGACCACAAGCGGCTGGGCACGAGCCGCTGAACGCTGGCTCGAAAACGGCTCGAAGGTCCGCCGTACCGCGTCCGCGCGCAGTTCCGCAACCGCATTACGTCCTGGATTCGCGAAGCATTTAACGTAATTCTCGCGGCCATCCGCACTAGTTGCCGACCGGGCAAGCTGCGGCGTGCAGCGGAAATGGCTGACGTTTCCGGTAGCACGGCTCTGTCGAGAATGGAGCAGGGCGGAATTCGTGTGACGAAATGGAGCCGGGCGCGGTTTCGCTCGGCTTCGGGAAGTGATCGAACGCGTGCGCGCAGTAGTCCTTTGTGGTCACCCGACCACGAGAGACGCGGCATCTGCGCAGGTCGCAGCCTTGCGGTTGGGACGAACACGCGGCGCGACCGAAACGGTACTGGCCGGATAGGCCCAACCGGAGTCTTGACGAAGTTCGGATCCGTGCGGCAATGTCGGGCTCAATCACAGAATGCGCTGGGGGTCGCAAGAGTGGCACAACAACCCGCCCTGTCCACTTCACGCGGGGCTGCCGAAGTCGCCGGTCAGGATCTTCCCGAGGTCCTCGGAGGTTTCGACTTATCCGATCAGGACCGGTTCGCCGCCGGTTTCCCGTACGACGTTTTCGCCCGGCTCCGGGAGTCCGCGCCGGTGCTGCTGCATCCGCCGGGGCGCACCCGCGACGGCGAGAACTTCTGGGTGCTCAGCCGCTACCACGACATCGTCGAAGCGGCGCAGAACCCGGTGTTTTCCTCCCAGGGCGGCGGTTCCCGCGAGGGCGGCGGCACGCACCTCGACGACCTGCCCGCCGGGACGTACTCCGGCGGAATGCTGAACATGATGGACGATCCGCGGCACCGGCTGCTCAAGGACCTCGTCGCGCCGATGGTCACCGGCGCCGGGCTCGGCAAGCTGGAACCGGTGGTCCGCGACCGCGCCGCGGCCGTGGTGGCCAAAGCGGTCGAGCGCGGCACCGGCGATTTCCAGACCGCGGTGGCCGGCCGGTTCTCGGTCGAGATCATGGCCGCGCTGCTGGGAGTCCCGGCGGGCGACTGGGACCGGCTGGTCGGCTGGACCGACGTCGCGATGGGCTACGAGGACCGCGATTCGGGCGAGTCGAGCGACCGCAGCCAGTCGGTGCTGCTCGACATGTACAACTACAGCCGCGAACTCGTCGCGGCCAAACGCGCGGACCCCGGCGACGATTTCCTGTCCGGCATCATCCACGCCGACCTGCCGCCGGTCGACGGGGTGGCCCCGCTGTCGGACTACGAACGCGAGGTGTTCTTCAACCTGCTTTCGCTGGCCGGCACCGAACCGACCCGCAACGCGATCGCGATCGGCATGCTCGCGCTGGCCGAACGTCCCGACCAGTGGCGCGACCTGCGCGCGGACCGGTCCCTGCTGGACGGTGCGATCGAGGAGATGCTGCGCTGGTCGAGCCCGACGCCGTACAACCGGCGGACGGCCAACGCGGACATCCGGTTCGGCGGCCAGCAGATCCGGGAGGGCGACAAGGTCACGCTCTGGTGGGCGTCGGCCAACCGCGACCCGGAGGTCTTCGCGAACCCGGACACCTTCGACATCCGCCGCGACCCGAACCCGCATCTCGCGTTCGGCCACGGCACGCACACCTGCCTCGGGCTCACGCTCGCCCGGTCCGAACTGCGCGCGCTGTTCACGGAGCTGCTCGACCAGGTCGCCGAAGTGCGGCTGACCGGGCCGGTTCCGTGGGCCCGCAACAACAAGCACACGGTCGCGCTCGAGATGCCGGTGGAGTTCGTCCCCGCCTGACGCGCCTCGCCCGGCCGCCCCTGCCCGCGGCCGGGCCTCCCGAACCCGGCCGACGCACCGCCGAACCGATTGGTGTCCCGTCATGTCCGAAACCGCTGAGCTGGCGAATCTTTTCCCGTTCGACCCGTCCGATCCCGGGTTCCGCGCCGACCCGTACCCGGTGTTCCGCTCGATGCGCGAGCAGGCCCCCGCGCTGCGGACCGCGCCGGGGATGTGGGTGGTGACCGGGTTCCCGGAGTGTTCCGACGTGCTGCGCAACCGCAGCTTCGGGCACGGCGACGGCAGCCTGGTCGCGTCGCAGATCACCACGAACGCCGACGGCGAAGAGGTCCGGCCGTTCGTCTTCCTCGACCCGCCGGACCACACCCGGATCCGCCGCCTGGTCACGAAGGCGTTCTCCGCGTCGATGATCGAGAAGCTGCGCTCGCGGGCCGAGGAACTGGCCAGCGGGCTGCTCGCGAAGGCCGCGACCGGCGAGCCGGTGAACCTGATGACCTCGCTCGCGCTGGCGATGCCGTCCCAGCTGATCTCCGAACTGCTCGGCGTGCCCGCCGAAGACAAACCACTGTTCGAGCAGTGGTCTGCCGCGCTCGGCCGCGGGCTCGACCCGGACTTCATGCTGACCCCGGAAGAAGCCGAGCAGCGCAACCGCGCCCGCGCCGAATTCGACGAGTACTTCGCCGAACTGGCCCGCCGTCGCCAGACGGAACCGGCGGCCGACCTGGTGAGCGCGCTGGTCGCGGTCGCCGAGGACGGGGACCGGCTCAGCCAGACCGAGCTGGTCAGCACCTGCCGCCTGCTGCTGTCGGCGGGCTACCTGTCCACCGCGCACCTGATCGGCAACGGCGTCGCCGCGCTGCTGCGTCATCCGGAACAGCTGGAGTGGTTCCGCGCGAACCCGGGCGAGGCTGTCGGCGTGGTCGAGGAGCTGCTGCGCTTCGACTCGCCGGTGCAGGTCGCCGGGATGCGGCTCGCGCTGGAGGACACCGAGATCGCCGGCCAGCCGGTCGCCGCGGGCGAGGCGGTCACGATCATGGTCGGCGCGGCGAACCACGACCCGCGCGCCTTCGAGAACGCGGACACCCTGGACGTCAGCCGCAAGCCCGAGCGCAACCTCGGCTTCGGCGTCGGCGCGCACTTCTGCGTCGGTGCTCCGCTGGCCAGGCTGTCCACCCAGGTCGCGCTCACCGAACTGGTCACGCGGTACCGGATCGAGCGCGCGGACGCCGGCGCGACCCGCATCGACAACCTCGTGCTGCGCGGATACGCGGATCTTCCGGTCCTGCTCAACGCGGCCTGACCGACACCCGGGGGTGGTGCGTCCAGTGAGTTCGGCGAGAGAAGACGACCCGGTCGCGGTCGTCGGGATGTCCTGCCGGCTGCCGGGGGCGGCGAACCCGGCGGAGTTCTGGAAGCTGCTGGCGGACGGGACGGAGGCGGTCGGGGAAGCACCCGCGACCCGCTTCGTCCCCGGCGGCCCCGAGCCGCTGCACACCCCGGACGGCCGGCCGCTGCGAGCCGGTTTCCTGGACCAGGTCGACACCTTCGACGCGCAGTTCTTCGGCATCTCCCCGCGCGAGGCGGCGGTCACCGACCCGCAGCAGCGGCTGATGCTGGAGCTGTCCTGGGAAGCGCTGGAGGACGCGGGCGCAGTGCCCGGCGCTGGCCCGGTCGGGGTGTTTTTCGGTGCTGTCGCAGGGGATTTCGGGTCGATCGCGGACACGGTCTCGCAGCACACCGCCACTGGGCTGAGCCGGGGTCTCATCGCCAACCGGGTTTCCTATGCGCTCGGGCTGCGCGGGCCGAGCCTCACTGTCGACAGTGCACAGTCGTCGTCGCTGCTCGCGGTGCACTTGGCTTGCCGCAGTTTGCGGGACGGCGAGTGCGAGATCGCGCTCGCCGGCGGGGTGAACCTCAACCTCACTCAAGGTGCGCACGACGTCATCGAGGCGTTCGGCGCGTTGTCGCCCGACGGTCGCAGCTACACCTTTGACGCGCGCGCCAACGGTTATGCGCGTGGCGAAGGCGGCGGTGTCGTCGTGCTGAAGACGCTGACCCGAGCCATCGCGGACGGTGATTCGATCTACGCGGTGATTCAGGGGAGCGCGGTCAACAACGACGGCGGAGGCGCGGGTTTGACTGCGCCGAGCCAAGAGTCGCAAGAGGACGTACTGCGGCTCGCTTGCCAACGCGCGGGGGTCAACCCGGCCGAAGTGTCCTATGTGGAACTTCATGGGACCGGTACGCCGCTCGGCGATCCGATCGAGGCGGCCGCGCTCGGGCGGGTGTATTCGGCGGAACGGGAGCTGCTGGTCGGTTCGGTCAAGACGAACATCGGGCATCTCGAAGGCGCGGCCGGGATCGCCGGTCTGCTCAAGGCGGTGCTGTGCGTCGCGCATCAGTCGGTGCCGCCGAGCCGGAACTTCGAGACGCCCAATCCCGCCATTCCGCTGGACGAGCTGCGCCTGCGCGTCGTCACCTCGGCGGAGCCGCTGCCGGACTCCGCGCGGGTAGGGGTGAGTTCGTTCGGGATGGGCGGGACGAACTGCCACCTGGTGCTGTCGGGATGGGCCTCCGACACCGCGCAGACCGAGTCTGACCTGCCGGTACTGCTCCCGTTGTCCGCGCGCAGCGACGCGGCGCTCGGCGAGTTGGCTGCCGCGGTACATGGTGTTGCGGCGGATCCGGCTGACCTCGGCTACTCGCTGGCGACGACCCGGGCTGCGCTGGAGCGTCGGGCGGTCGTGGTGGCGGCAGGCGCGGCCGAAGCTGACTCCGGGTTGGCGGCGCTCGCGTCCGGCGCGGGGGCGATCCAGGGTTCCCCGGTGCCGGGGGAAGTGGCGTTCCTGTTCACTGGGCAGGGCAGCCAGTGGGCCGGGATGGGCCGGGCACTGTACGAACGGTTTGAGGTCTTCGCGACGGCGCTGGACGAGGTGTGTGCTGAGTTCGACGCGCATCTCGATCGCCCGTTGCGCGAGGTGATGTTCTTTGCCGGACCGACTCTCGATGAGACCGCGTATACACAGCCTGCGCTGTTCGCGATCGAGGTGGCGTTGTTCCGTCTGCTGACGGAATGGGGCCTGACAGCGGATGTCCTTCTTGGACACTCCATCGGCGAACTGGCTGCGGTGTACGCCGCCGGTGCCTTATCACTGTCGGACGCGTGTGCGCTGGTGGCTGCGCGGGGACGGTTGATGCAGGCGTTGCCGGGCGGCGCGATGGTGTCCGTGCGGGCCAGCGAAGCCGAGCTGCAGTCTGATGTGGACGGTCATCCCGCGGTCTCGATCGCTGCGGTCAACGGGCCGTCGGCGACGGTGTTGTCCGGGGCGGAATCAGCGGTGCTGGAGATCGCGCAGCGGTGGGCCGCGCAGGGCCGGAAGACGCGGCGGCTGCGGGTCAGCCACGCCTTCCACTCGCCGTCGATGGACCCGATGCTGGCGGAGTTCCGTGCCGTCGCGGAAGCGGTGACGTGGCGAGAGCCGCGGCTGCCGGTGGTGTCCAATGTGACCGGTCGGGAGCTGACCGCCGACGAGATCCGGTCGCCGGAGTACTGGGCTCGGCACGCGCGCGAGGCGGTGCGGTTCGCCGACGGGATCCGGCGATGCGCTGAACGCGGCGTGACGACCTTTGTGGAGCTGGGACCGGACGGGACGCTGTCCGTGCTGGGCCGCGATTCCGTCGAGGGTGCGTTCCTGCCGGTGCTGCGGGGACGGGACCGGGACGAGGTCCGCGCACTGCTCGAAGCGGTGGCGCGGGCGCACGTTCGCGGAGTTTCGGTTGACTGGCAGTCGTTCTACGCCGCGCACGGTGCGCACCGGGTGAAGCTGCCGACGTATCCGTTCCAGCGGCAGCGGTACTGGCCGGGTGCTGTGGTCGAGCAGCCTCCGGCTCCGGTGAAGTCCGCTGTGGAGCAAGAGGGCGCGACGCTGGAGCTGGTCCGGCGGCAGGTGGCCGCGGTGCTGGAGTATGGGGCACCGGATGCGGTCGACGTGCGACGGCCGTTCAAGGACCTGGGGTTCGGCTCGTTGATGCTGGTCGAACTGAGCGACCGGCTGACGGAGGCGCTGGGGCGTCGGGTCCCGCCCTCGGTGCTGTTCGATCACCCGACTCCGGTCGCGGTCGCCGCGGCGCTGGCCGGGACTTCGGCGGCCGCACCGGAGGAAGTCGCGAAGCCGATCGACGAGCCGGTCGCGATTGTCGGGATGGCGTGCCGGTTCCCGGGCGGCCTGGACGGGCCGGAGCAATTCTGGCAGTTCGTCCGCGCGGAAGGCGACGCGATCGGCGACTTCCCGGATGATCGAGGCTGGGACCTCAGTCGGTTGTTCGGTGCCGAGGAATCGGGAACGAGCTACGTCCGGCAGGGCGGGTTCCTGTCCGGTGCGGCGGAGTTCGACGCTGAGCTGTTCGGGATTTCGCCGCGTGAGGCGTTGGCGATGGATCCGCAGCAGCGGTTGCTGCTGGAGACCTCGTGGGAAGCGTTCGAGCGCGCCGGAATTGCCCCGCAGTCATTGCGCGGCAGCCGGACGGGCGTGTTTGTCGGCGCGACAGCGCAGGATTACGGCGCGCGGATGCATGAATCGTCCGAAGGGGACGGTTACGTGCTGACCGGGACCACGCCGAGCGTCGCGTCGGGCCGGGTGTCGTATTCGTTCGGTCTTGAAGGACCGGCGATGACAGTAGACACCGCGTGCTCGTCGTCGCTGGTGGCGCTGCATTTGGCGGGGCAGTCGCTGCGGTCCGGGGAGTGTGCGCTGGCGCTGGCGGGCGGCGTGACGGTGCTGGCGTCGCCGGGGATGTTCACCGAGTTCAGCCGGCAGCGTGGGCTGGCACCGGACGGCCGGTGCAAGGCTTTCTCTTCGGACGCGGACGGCACTGCCTGGGCCGAGGGCGTCGGAATGCTGGTGCTGGAGCCGCTTTCGCTGGCGCAACGCAACGGGCGGCGGATTCTCGGCGTGCTGCGCGGGTCCGCGATCAACCAGGATGGCGCGTCGAACGGGCTGACGGCACCGAATGGTCCTTCGCAGGAGCGGGTGATCCGGGCGGCGCTGGCTTCGGCTGGTTTGTCTACTCAGGACGTTGACGCGGTTGAGGCGCACGGTACTGGTACGGAGCTGGGCGATCCGATTGAGGCGCAAGCGTTGCTGGCCACTTACGGGCAGGACCGGGAGCGTCCACTGTGGCTGGGCTCGGTCAAGTCCAATGTCGGGCACATGCAGGCGGCGGCCGGCGTGGCCGGAGTGATCAAGATGGTCCTGGCCATGCGCGACGGTGTGCTGCCTCGGACGTTGCATGTGGACAGACCGTCGCCGCAGGTGGATTGGTCCGCTGGTGCGGTAGAGCTGCTGACCGAGTCCGTGGACTGGCCTGCGGTGGACCGGCCGCGCCGGGCTGGGGTGTCGTCGTTCGGGATCAGCGGGACCAACGCGCACGTCATCGTCGAGCAGGCTCCGATGGCGAAGAGCGCGACGGTCGAGGGATCGGCACCAGTACTGCTCTCCGGGCCGAACCCGACTGCAGTAAAAGCGCAGGCCGCGCGGCTGCGGGACTTCGTGGCGGACCGTCCCGAAGCGACAGTCGCCGATCTCGCATATGCCACCGTGACGACCCGCGCCGCGCTGGAACACCGGGCGGCCGTGCTGGCGGAAGACCGTGCCGAGCTGGTGCAGCAGCTGCACGCGCTGGCGGACGGTCGCGAACTACCGGGCATCGTCCAAGGCACCGCGGACGTCACCGGCGGCATCACGTTCGTCTTCCCCGGCCAGGGCGGGCAATGGGCGGGAATGGCACAACGGTTGCTCGCCGAGTCGCCGGTGTTCGCTGCGCGGTTGAATGCCTGCGCGGATGCCTTGCAGTCGCATGTGGACTGGAAGCTGCTCGAAGTACTCGGCGATCCGGCCGCGCTCGAACGAGTCGATGTCGTGCAGCCCGCACTGTTCGCGGTGATGGTGTCGCTGGCTGAACTGTGGCGTCCTTATGGCGTCGAACCGTCGGCGGTCATCGGGCACTCACAGGGAGAGATCGCTGCGGCTTGTGTCGCGGGCGCGTTGTCGCTGGAGGACGCGGCGGCGGTCGTCGCGTTGCGGGGCAAGGTGCTCACGACGTTGTCCGAGCCTGGCGGAATGCTGTCGGTGCTGCTGCCCGAGTCCTCAGTGGAACCCCGGCTGACGCCGAAGGTTTCGATCGCGGCGGTGAACGGCCCGTCGGCGGTCGTGCTGTCCGGTGATCCGGCCGAGCTGACGGAGTTGCTGGCGGAATTCACCGCGGAAGGCGTGCGGGCCCGGCTGATCCCGGTGGACTATGCCGCCCATTCCGCGCAGGTCGAACCGCTTCGTGCACAGCTGGTGGAACTGCTGTCCGGGATCGTGCCGCGTTCGTCGGACATCCCGTTCTACTCCACCGTCACAGGTGCCCGGATCGACACCACCGAACTGGACGCGGAGTACTGGTACCGGAATCTTCGCGAGACTGTCCACTTTGACCAGGCGCTGCGGGCGGCGGCTGAGGTGGGGAACCGGTTCTTCGTCGAGGCCAGCCCGCATCCGCTGCTGGTGGCCAATGTGGAGGACACCGTCCCCGGCGCGGTGGCGGTCGGGTCGCTGCGCCGCGACGAAGGAGGTTCCGAACGGTTCCTGACCTCGCTCGCCGAAGCCTACGTGCGCGGCGTCGCCGTGGAGTGGCCGATCACTGGCACCGGGCCCGCGATCGAGCTGCCTACCTACGCGTTCCAGCACCAGCACTTCTGGCTCGAAACCCCAGCCGGTTCCGCAGACCCCGCAGCGTTCGGACTGCAGCCGGCCACGCATCCGCTGTTGGGCGCGTTCACGTCGGTAGCGGGGTCGTATTCCCTGCTGGCCACCGGAAAAGTGACGGTCCGTCAGCATTCCTGGCTGGCTGATCACGCTGTGTTGGGCACCGTCGTGCTGCCGGGCACCGCGTTCGTCGAGCAGGCGGCCTGGGCCGGGGAACAGCTCGGCTGCCCGTACGTCGAAGAACTCACCCTGCAGGCACCGCTGGTCGTGCCGGACCGGGGCGGCGTCCCGATCCAGCTGACCGTCGGGCTCGCCGGTGACGACGGCCGCCGGACAGTCGAGATCTACTCCCGGACCGACGCGAGTGCCGAATGGACCCGGCACGCGACCGGCGTCCTCGGCGCGGGCAGCCGTCCGGTGTCCGACCTCAGCGCCTGGCCGCCTGCCGATGCGGTCGAAGTGTCCACAAGGTACGAAGAGCTGGCCGATCGGGGGTACGGCTACGGCCCGGTCTTCCAAGGCTTGCGGAAGATGTGGCGTCGCGGCGACGAGACGTTCGCCGAGATTGGCTTGCCGGAGGTACCGGGCGGCCACCTCGTGCATCCCGCGTTGCTGGACGCCGCTTTGCACGCGATCCTCCCTTCCCAGGGCGACACGATGCTGCCGTTCACGTTCAGCGGTGTACGGCTGTATCCGACCAGCGCGACGACACTGCGCGCCCGCGTGACCCCCACTGGAACCATCGATCTCACCGACGAGCACGGCCGCCCGGTGGCCACTGTGGACTCAGTGGCACTCCGCCCGGTGACGTTGAACCAGCTCGGCACCGGCCAGCACGAATCGCTCTACCGCGTGGAGTGGACGCCGGTTTCCCTTCCGGCCGTGGGCTCTTTGCGCCTGGTGACCGAGTTGTCCGAAGTGGAGGATGTACCGGCGGTGGTCGGGGTCCGCGCGGACGCGCCGGACCGGGCCCTCGCCTTGGTGCAGCAATGGCTCGCGGAAGAACGGTTCAGCCAATCCCGGCTGGCGGTGGTGAGCAGCGAGGCGGCCGTGTGGGGGCTGGTGCGTTCGGCACAGTCCGAGCATCCCGGCCGATTCGTCCTGGTCGAGGGCGGCGACGAGCGGCTGCTGGGCCGGGCGGTGGCCACCGGCGAACCGCAGCTCGCGATCCGGGCTGGCCGGGTGCTCGTGCCGCGGCTGACCAGAATGACCGGCACCACGGCCCAACCCCCATGGGGTCCACATTCGACAGTGCTGATCACCGGTGCGGGCGGGACCCTCGGCCGACTAGTCGCACGGCACCTGGTGGCAGAGCACGGCGTCCGGCGACTGGTACTGGTCGGCCGCCGTGGCGCCGCGACACCGGGTATGGCGGAACTGCGTACCGAACTGGACTGCGCGGTCACTGTGGCCGCGTGCGATGTGTCCAATCGGGACGCGGTCGCAGCGTTGCTCGCGGATCATCCGGTCACCGCCGTCGTGCACGCGGCCGGAGTGCTGGACGACGCGGTGATCGAATCGCTGACCGCGGAACGCATCGAGCACGTCATGCGCGCCAAGGTCGACGGCGCGCGCCACCTGAACGAGCTGACCAGCGACCTTGACGCGTTCGTCCTGTTCTCCTCGATCGCCGGAACGTTCGGCAGCCCCGGCCAAGCGGCGTACGCGGCGGCGAACGCGGCTCTCGACGCACTGGCCGCGGACCGCCATGCGCGCGGCTTGCCTGCCTCGTCGCTGGCCTGGGGTTTCTGGGCGGACCGCAGCGAGATGACCGAGCACCTCAGCGACGTCGACGTGTCCCGGATGGCGCGCGCCGGGGTGATCCCGCTGTCCGCGGCCGAGGGGCTGGCGCTCTTCGACGTCGCCACCGCGCTCGACGAGCCCGTGCTCGTCCCGGCCCGGCTCGACCTCGCCGCGTTGCGCGCCCAGGAACGGGACGGTCTCCTACCTGCGGTTTTGCGCGGCTTGGTGCCCCGGACCAGCTCCGACGGTGCACCGCTGACCCGGCTCGCCGACGAGCAGCACGCGCTGGACCTGGTGCTGGCGCAGGCCGCGGTGGTGCTCGGGCATTCCGACCCGGCGGGACTGTCCCCGGACCGGCCGTTCAAGGACTTCGGCTTCGACTCGCTGACCGGGGTCGAACTGCGCAACCGGCTGAGCCGGCTGACCGGCCTGCGGCTCCCGGCGACCGCCGTCTTCGACCACCCGACCCCGGCCGCGCTCGCGGACTACCTGCGCAGCCGGTCGACGGGAGAGGAACGTCCACTTGCGACTGCGCCGGCAGCCGCCGCGGACGAGCCGATCGCGATCGTCGGCATGGCCTGCCGGTACCCGGGCGGGATCGACTCGCCCGAGCAGTTGTGGCAGTTCGTGGCCGAAGGCGGGGACGCGATCGGCGAATTCCCGGCCGACCGCGGCTGGGACGTCGACGCGCTTTTCAACGCCGACCCCGACCACCCCGGCACCAGTTACGTCCGGCAGGGCGGCTTCCTTTCCGGCGCGGCGGAATTCGACGCTGCCTTGTTCGGGATTTCGCCGCGTGAGGCATTGGCGATGGATCCGCAGCAGCGGTTGCTGCTGGAGACCTCGTGGGAAGCGTTCGAGCGGGCCGGGATCGACCCGTTGTCGTTGCGCGGCAGCCGCGCCGGGGTATTCGCGGGCGTCATGTACCACGATTACAGTGCGGCCTTCGGCGAGATTCCGGACGAGCTGGAAGGCCAGGTGCTGACCGGCACGAGCGGCAGTGTCGTCTCCGGCCGGGTGTCGTATTCGTTCGGTCTCGAAGGACCCGCGATGACCGTCGACACCGCATGTTCCTCGTCGTTGGTGGCATTGCATTTGGCCGCGCAGTCGCTGCGGTCCGGGGAATGTTCGCTCGCGTTGGCCGGCGGGGTCGCGGTAATGGCGACACCGACGACGTTCACCGAATTCAGCCGTCAGCGCGGACTCGCGCCGGACGGCCGGTGCAAGCCGTTCGCGGCAGCGGCGGACGGCACCGGCTGGTCCGAGGGCGTCGGAATGCTGGTGCTGGAACGGCTTTCGGACGCGGAGCGCAACGGACACCGGGTGCTGGCGGTCGTGCGTGGCTCAGCGGTGAATCAGGACGGTGCGTCCAACGGACTGACGGCACCGAACGGCCCGTCGCAGGAGCGAGTGATCCGAGCCGCGCTGGCTTCGGCTGGGTTGTCCACTCAGGACGTTGACGCCGTCGAGGCGCACGGCACCGGCACGGCGCTGGGCGACCCGATTGAAGCGCAAGCGCTGCTGTCCACCTACGGCCAAGACCGGGAACGTCCACTGTGGCTGGGTTCGCTGAAGTCGAACCTCGGGCACACGCAGGCGGCGTCCGGCGTGGCCGGTGTCATCAAGATGGTGCAGGCGATGCGGGACGGCCTGCTGCCGCGAACGTTGCATGTGGACGAACCTTCACCGCACGTCGACTGGTCGGCCGGTGCGGTGGAATTGCTGACTGGCAACGTGGACTGGCCCGAGGTGGATCGGCCGCGGCGGGCTGGGGTGTCGTCGTTCGGGATCAGCGGGACCAACGCGCACGTCATCCTTGAACAAGGGCCGATCGTTGAACGCACGGAGATCCCTTCCACTGGGCCGGTTCCAGTGCTGGTGTCCGGGCGCGGCGAAGCGGCGTTGAGTGCGCAGGCCGCGCGCTTGCGGGAGTTCGTGAATGCGCGACCGGACTTGACCGTGGCCGACCTCGGCTACGCATCCGCAGCAACCCGAGCGGTGCTGCCGGACCGGGGCGTCGTCGTAGCGTCCACTCGGGACGATCTGATGCGGAAGCTCGACGCTCTCGCCGCTGGCCGTGAGGTGCCGGGAGTGCTCCGCGGTACCGCCGCTGTCACGCCGGGCCGAGTGGTGTTCGTGTTCCCCGGTCAGGGTTCCCAATGGGTGGGGATGGCGCGGGAACTGGCTGCGGCGTCGGAAGAGTTCGCGGCACGGCTGGCGGAATGTGCGGCGGCCCTGGCCGAATTCGTGGACTGGTCGCTGGACGAAGCGTTGGCGGACAGTGCATTGCTGGAACGCGTCGACGTCGTGCAGCCAGCTTCGTGGGCCGTGATGGTGGCGCTGGCGGGATTGTGGCGGTCGTACGGAGTGGAACCGGCTGCCGTGGTCGGTCACAGCCAAGGCGAGATCGCCGCCGCGTGCGTGGCGGGTGCGTTGTCGCTGCGGGACGGTGCGCGGGTGGTGGCGTTGCGGAGTCAGCTCATCAGTGAGGTGCTGGCTGGTCAGGGCGGCATGGTCTCGGTGGCGCTGCCGGTCGGCGACCTGGCGGATCTGCTGGGGGAGCTGGAAGTAGCGGCGGTGAACGGGCCGTCGTCCACAGTGGTCTCCGGCAGCCCGGATGCGGTCGAGAAGCTGCTGGAGGTGTGCGAATCACGCGAGATCCGGGCACGGCGGATCGCGGTGGATTACGCGTCGCACTCCACGCAGGTCGAGTCCATTCGGGACCGTCTGGTCGAACAGCTCGCCGAGATCTCGCCGCGCAGCGCAGAGGTCGCCTTCTATTCCACTGTGCACGGTGCGGTGATCGATACCCACGGCCTCGACGGGGATTACTGGTACACGAACCTCCGCCAAACCGTGCGTTTCGAGGAGGCGATCCGTGCGGCGCTGTGGGACCGCTTCGGCACCTTTATCGAAGTCAGCCCGCATCCGGTGGCCGCGCAAGGGATCCAGGAAACCCTCGACGCCGCCGAAAGCCCGGCGATCGTGCTCACCACGCTTCGTCGCGACGACGGTGGCCTCGACCGGTTCCTGTCCTCCACGGCCGAAGCGCACGTGCGCGGGATAGCGGTCGACTGGGCTCGACCGGCCGCACCAGCGACGCCGGTCGAGCTGCCTAGCTACGCGTTCCAGCACCAGCGGTTCTGGCCGGTCGGTTCTGGACAGTCCCCAGTGGACAAGTGGCGGTATTCGGTCGAATGGCAACCGGCCGGTGCTCCGACTCCAACGGAACCCGGCCCGTTGGTGGCGCTTGTCCCAGCTGGTTGCCAGGGGTGGGCGGCGACCGTCCTGGAAGGACTCTCCGCGCGAGTGGTCGAGTTCGACCCGGACCGTGCGGTCCTGGAGCAAATCGGCCACCCGGCCGCGCTGGTGTCCCTCCTCGCGGCGGACGACCGGCCGCATCCGGACTACCCCTTGCTGTCGCGAGGTGTCGCCGGAAGCCTCGCGTTGTCGAAAGCCTTGCTCGACCTCGACATTCCGCTGTGGACACTGACCCGCAAAGCGGTCAGCGACCCGATGCAGGCGCAGATCTGGGGCCTGGGCCGGGTTGTCGCGCTGGAGCACCCGAAGACCTGGGGCGGCTTGATCGACCTGCCGGACGAGATCGGCCCGGCCGAGCTGACGGCCGTCAAGCACGCCATCACCGGCGGCTGGGGCGACGAGGACCAGTTCTCGATCGGTCGCGACGGCGTCCGGGTCGCACGCCTCGTCCGTGCCCCGGCCGCTGCGGGCGGGAACTGGCAGGCCCGGGACACCGCGATCATCACCGGCGGCACCGGCGCGCTCGGCCCGGACATCGCGCGCTGGCTGGTTCGGGAAGGCGCGGACCACGTCGTCCTCGTCAGCCGCAGCGGACCGGCCGCCGACGGCGTTGCGGACCTCGAAGCCGAACTCACCGAACTGGGCGCTGAAGTCACCATCGCGGCCTGCGACATCGCAGACCCGGACGCGGTCGCGAAGCTGCTCGACAGCCTCCGCGAGCGCGGATGCGTGGTGCGCTCGGTATTCCACGCCGCCGCGTTGATGAAACTTGGTGCGGTGCGGGACATCGACCTGGACGAATTCGCCGCCGTCGTGGAGGCGAAGATCGCCGGTGCGGAGAACCTCGCCCGGCTGCTCGACTACGACGAACTCGACGCGCTGGTGTTCTTCTCGTCCATCGCGGGCGTCTGGGGCAGTGGCGACCACGGTGCCTACGCCGCCGGAAACGCCTACCTCGACACGCTGGCAGTACGGCTGCGCGCGGCGGGCTGCCCGGTGACCTCGGTGGCCTGGGGCGTCTGGGATGGTGCCCGGTTCCCCGACGGAGTCGACCCGGATCAGTTGCGGCGGCAGGGTTTGCCGTTGATCGGTACCCGGCCCGCGCTCGCGGCTTTGCGCCGGATTCTCGGACAGGAGCAGGCGATGGTCGCGGTGGCCGACGTCGACTGGACCCGGTTTGTCCCGCTGTTCACCTCCGCGCGTTCGCGGCCGCTGCTGACTGGCGTCCCGGAAGCCGTGCAGGCGATGAGCGAGCCGGTGCGGCAGGAAGAGTCCGCTTTGGCCGGTCGGCTGGCCGAACTGTCCGAAGTGGAACAACGAGCGACGCTGCTGCGGCTGGTCCGCGAACAGGCGGCGCTTGTCCTGGGGCACAGCAGTCCTGAGGCGATCGGTGACGACCAGCCCTTCCGCGACCTCGGCTACGACTCGCTGACCGCGATGGAGCTGCGCGGCCGGCTGGGCGAGCGCGTCGGACTGCGCCTGCCCGCGACGCTGGTGTTCGACCATCCGACCCCGGCCGCGGTCGCCGAGCACCTGCGGGCGCGGATCGCCCCGGCGGCCCCGCCGATCGGGGCCGAGCTGGACCGGCTCGCCGCCCGGCTGTCCGAAGTGGACGAAAGCGAGCGAGTGGACGTGGCGGACCGGTTGCGGACGATGCTCGCGGCGGTTCGGGACGAACCGGACGACGACCTCGGCGCGGTGAGCGACGACGAGATGTTCGACCTCATCGACCGCGAACTGGGCCTGGACTAAGGGGAATCGGATGGCGGACGAGGACCGGCTGCGCGACTATCTCAAGCGGGTGACTGCCGACCTTCGCAAGGCGAAGCAGCGCGTGCGGGACCTGGAGGACGCGCGGCGCGAGCCGATCGCGATCGTCGGGATGGCCTGCCGTTACCCCGGCGGCGTGCGCTCGCCCGAGGACCTGTGGCAGCTGGTGGCCGAGGGCCGCGACGCGATCTCGCCGTTCCCGGACGACCGGGGCTGGGACGTCGAAGCCTTGTACGACCCCGATCCGGCGCGTTCCGGCCGGTCGTACGTCCGGGCGGGCGGCTTCCTCGACGATCCCGGTTCGTTCGACGCCGCGCTGTTCGGGATCAGCCCGCGCGAGGCGCTGGCGATGGACCCGCAGCAGCGGCTCCTGCTGGAAACCGCGTGGGAATCCCTGGAACACGGCCGGATCGATCCGTTGTCCTTGCGGGGCAGCCGGACCGGGGTGTTCGTCGGGCAGAACTACCAGGAGTACGGGCCAGGCCTGGCCGTCGCACCGCAACGGGTGGAAGGCAATCTCGTCACCGGCGTCGTGCCGAGTGTCGCTTCTGGACGTGTCTCGTACAGCTTCGGCTTCGAGGGCCCAGCGGTCACTGTGGACACTGCCTGTTCGACGTCCTTGGTCGCGCTGCATTTGGCGACACAGTCGTTGCGCGCCGGGGAATGCACGCTCGCGTTGGCCGGCGGGGTGACGGTGCTCGCGACCCCGGGCACCTTTGTGGAGTTCAGCCGCCAGCGGGTGCTCGCGCCAGACGGCCGGTGCAAGGCGTTCTCCGCTGGCGCGAACGGGATGGGCATGGCCGAGGGCGTCGGCCTTCTGGTGCTGGAACGGCTTTCCGACGCCGAGCGCAACGGACACCGGGTGCTGGCGGTCGTGCGCGGCTCGGCGGTGAACCAGGACGGTGCTTCGAACGGGCTGACAGCACCAAACGGCCCTTCGCAGGAACGAGTGATCCGGGCTGCGCTTGCCTCGGCGGGATTGTCCACACAGGACGTCGATGCCGTCGAAGCGCATGGCACGGGAACGGCGCTCGGCGACCCGATCGAAGCGCAAGCGCTCCTGGCGACTTACGGGCAGGACCGCGACCGTCCGCTATGGCTGGGCGCGCTGAAGTCCAACATCGGCCACACGCTCGCGGCTTCGGGCGTGGCCGGGGTGATCAAGATGGTGCAGGCGATCCGCCATGGTTCGCTGCCCAAGACGTTGCATGTGGACCGCCCGTCGTCGCATGTGGACTGGGACAGCGGATCGGTCCGGCTGGTGGCCGAGCCGATGGCGTGGCCGGAAGTGGACCGCCCGCGCCGGGCCGGGGTGTCGTCGTTCGGGATCAGCGGCACCAACGCGCACGTGATCCTGGAACAAGCTCCGGCGGCAGAAATCCCGGCCCGCACCGCCGCCGGGCCCGGTCCCGTGGTGGTCTCCGGCCGTGGCGTGCCAGCGATGCAGGCGCAGGCCGCCCAGCTGCGGGACTACGCGACCATACATCCCGAGGTCGACCTCGCCGACCTCGGCTACTCCTCCGCAGTGACCCGCGCGGCGTTGCCGGACCGAGGCTTCGTGATCGCGGACGACCGCGCCGATCTGCTGGACAAACTCGACGCCCTCGCCACCGGCCAGGACCTTCCCGACGTTCGCTACGGCAACGCGAGCCGCACGCCCGGGGGAGTCGCCTGCATGTTCCCCGGCCAGGGCTCCCAGCGGCTGGGCATGGGCCGCGACGCCTACGACCGCTTCCCGGTCTTCGCGGAAGCCTTCGACGAAGCATGCGCCGCGGTCGGACAAGACCTGCGCGAAGTCCTGTGGGGCAATGACGAAAAGCTGCTGGAGCGCACGCAGTATGCCCAAAGTGGACTGTTCGTAGTCGGCATGGGACTGTGGCGGCTGGTGGAGTCGTGGGGCATTGAGTCTGCCTGCGTGCTCGGACATTCCGTCGGTGAGATCACCGCGGCCTGCGCGGCGGGCATTTTCTCGCTGTCCGACGCGGCTCGGCTCGTGTCCGCGCGCGGCCGGTTGATGGACGCGCTGCCCGAGGGCGGCGCGATGGTGGCGGTGTCGGCTTCGGAAGACGCGGTGCGGCCGAGGCTTACCCCGGCCGTGGCGCTGGCGGCGGTCAACGGCCCGGAGTCGGTGGTGCTGTCCGGCGACGAGGACGCGGTCGAAAAGCTCGCGGAAACCCTTGCCGCCGAAGGACATCGGACGCGGCGGCTGCGGGTCAGCCACGCCTTCCACTCGCCGCGGATGCAGCCGATCCTCGAGGAATTCCGCCGGGTCGCCGAGTCGGTGGAGTACCGCCGCCCGCGTATCCCATTCATCTCCGGTGCGGACCCCACGACGCCCGACTACTGGGTGCGCAACATCGCCGACACGGTGCGATTCGCCGACGCGGTCGGCAAGGCGAACACCACTGTGGACGCTCGGACCTTCCTCGAACTCGGCCCCGACCGCGCGCTCTCCGCCGCCGGCACGGAATGCCTGAGCGAGGCGACCTTCCTCCCGATGATGCGCCGCGACCAGCCCGAGGCCCGCACCATCACCACCACCGCCGCGCAGCTGTACCTCCACGGCACTCCGCCCGTCTGGCGGTCGTTCGAAGCCAATCTTGTCGACTTGCCGACTTACCCATTCCAGCGCGACCGTTACTGGCTGGACGGCATCAGCGCGGGTCATCCCCTGGTCGGCGAGACGGTGGAGGTGGCCGGGGGCGGTCTGCTGCTGACCGGGCGGCTGTCGACCGGCGATCAACCGTGGCTGGCCGAGCACGTCGTGCTGGGCGCGACCGTCGTCCCCGGCAGCGCGATCGCCGAGCTGGCTTTGCACGCCGCCGCCGAGGTGGGCAGTGCGACAGTCGAGGAACTCCTCCTGGAAACCCCGCTCGTCCTCGACGGCCCGGCGGAGCTGCAGGTGAAGGTCGGCGAACCCGGCGAGACCGGCCGTCGCGAACTGACCGTCCACGCCCGTCCCGTCGGCGGCGACTGGACGTGTCACGCGCGGGCCACCCTGTCACCCGCGGAAACCACACCACTGCAGGTGTCGTGGTCTGTGGAAGGCGCTCCGATCGACGTCTCCGCCACCTACGCGGACCTCGCCGGTGTTGGCCTCGGCTACGGGCCGTCCTTCCAGGGATTGCGCGCCGCCTGGCGTTCCGGCACCGAGATCTTCGCCGAGGTCGACCTCACCGAAGCGGACCAGGCGGACACCGAGCGGTACGGCGTCCATCCGGCATTGCTGGACTCCGCCCTGCACGCGGTCCGGCACTTCTTCGGCTCGCGGTTGATGCTGCCGTTCGCCTGGCGCGGCCTGACCCTGCACGCGAGCGGGGCGTCGTCCGTGCGGGTGCGGCTCACCGAGACCGGAACGGACACAGTGGCGGTCGAGATGACCGACGTCCACGGCTCGCCGGTGCTGTCCATCGAATCCCTCGCCGTCCGTCCGGTGTCCGCCGGGCAGCTGGGAAACCACGAGTCCCTGTTCGGCGTCGAGTGGTTCGACGTGCCGTTCACGGAAACGGCCGGCGAGCAAGCCGTGCTCGCTCCGGGGACCACTGCGGCTGAAGTGCTCACCAAGGTGCAGGACTGGGTGGCCGAACCGCGAACCACTCCGCTCGTAGTGTGCACCCGGAACGCCGACACCGACCCGGCCGCCGCGGCGGTGTCCGGCCTCGTCCGGTCGGTGCAAACCGAGCACCCCGGCCAGTTCGTCCTGGCCGACCTCGACACCGACACGCCGCCCGCCGGTCTCGCCGAACTGGGCGAACCGCAGGTCAAGGTCCGGGACGGCCGGGTGTCCGCACCGCGGCTGGTGCGCCTGCCCGCCGCGGACGAGCGATTCGCCTGGAACCCGGACGGAACCGTGCTGATCACCGGCGGCACTGGCACGCTCGGCCGGCTCGTCGCCCGGCATCTGGTCGCCGAACACGGGGTCCGGCGGCTCGTCCTGCTCAGCCGCAGTGGTGGGGAGGTCGAGAGCCTGGACGCCGACGTCACCGTCGTCGCCTGCGACCTCACCGACCGCGAAGCCGTCGCTGGCGTACTGAAGGAACACCAGGTCACCGCGGTAATCCACACGGCCGGAGTGACCGACGACGGCGTCGTCACCTCGCTCACTGACGAGCGGCTGGCCGCCGTCGCGCGCCCGAAGGTCGAGGGCGCGCTCATCCTCGACGAGCTGACCGAAGACCTCGACGCCTTCGTCCTGTTCTCCTCGGCTTCGGGCACGCTGGGCAACCCCGGCCAGAGCGCGTACTCCGCCGCCAATGCGGCCCTCGACGCGCTCGCCCGGCGCAGGCGGGAAGCTGGTCAGCCCGCGACGTCGATCGTCTGGGGGCTGTGGGAACAGAGCAGCGGCATTACCGGCAAGCTCAGCGACGCCGACCGCGCGCGGATCAGCCGCGCCGGCCTGACCCCGCTGCCGACCGAAACAGCGCTCGGCCTGTTCGACGCCGCCCTCGCCTCGGGCGAAGCGGCACCGGTCGCGATTGGTCTGGACCCGGCGGCGGTGCGGGCGGCCGGACCGGTCCCGGCGATGCTGCGCCGACTGGTTCCGGCCGGAGAAACGCGGACTGCGAAGCGATCTGTGCGCCTGGACGTCTCGGCACTGTCCGGAATGGAGCGTCAGCAGGCGCTCGCCGACCTGGTCCGAGCCGAGGCCGCCACCGTCCTCGGCTACGGCGCACCGGACGCGATCGGCCCCGACCGCGCGTTCGCCGACCTCGGGTTCGACTCGCTGGCCGTCGTGGAACTGCGTAACCGGCTCGGTGCCGCCACCGGCGTTTCCCTGCCGCCGACAGTGGTTTTCGACCACCCGACGCCCGCCGCTCTCGCCGAACACCTGCACCGTTGCCTGCCGTCGGCCGAGGGAACCGCTGATCCGGCGCTCGGCGCGGAGTTCGACCGGCTCGAAGCGGCGCTGGAAACCGCCGACGCGCTCGACCGGCCGAAGATCGCGATGCGCCTGTCCGCGCTGATGGCGAAATGGACCGGCACCGAACCGGCTTCGCCCGGCGAGCAAGACCTTTCTTCCGCCAGCGACGACGAGTTGTTCGACCTCGTCGACGGCCTCGGCGCGAACTGAGCTAGGGGGACACACACGCATGGCCGGTGAGGACAAACTCCGCGAATATCTGAAACGCGCGCTCGCGGAAGCCCAGCAGGCGCAGCAACGGCTGCGTGAGGTCGAAAACGCGCGTCGGGAACCGTTGGCGATCGTCGGCATGGCGTGCCGTTACCCGGGTGGAGTGTCCACTCCGGAGGATCTGTGGAATTTGGTCGCCGAGGGGCGCGACGCGATCTCGCCGTTCCCGGCCGACCGCGGCTGGGACACCCGCGACGTTCCCGTTGGAGAGGGCGGCTTTCTGGCCAATGCGGGCGACTTCGACCCGACGCTTTTCGGCATCAGCCCGCGTGCCGCGCTCGCGATGGACCCGCAACAGCGGCTGTTGCTGGAAGTCGCGTGGGAGGCTTTCGAACGCGCGGGCATAGATCCGCTTTCCTTGCGTGGCAGTCAAACCGGGGTGTTTTCCGGTGTCATGTACTACGACTACGCGACCCTGATGGACGCAGTTCCGGAAGAGCTGGCCGGTTTCGTCGGTCACGGCAACGCGGCCAGCATTCTCACCGGGCGTATTTCCTACACTTTCGGCCTTGAAGGCCCAGCGGTCACTGTGGACACGGCGTGCTCGTCTTCGTTGGTGGCACTGCATTTGGCGGCTCAGTCGCTGCGGTCGGGGGAGTGTTCGCTCGCGCTCGCCGGCGGCGTCACGGTGATGCCGAATCCGGGCACGTTCGTGGAATTCAGCAAACTTGGCGGGTTGGCCGCGGACGGCCGGTGCAAGTCGTTCTCCGCCAGCGCGGACGGCACCGGCTGGTCGGAAGGCGTCGGCCTGCTCGTGCTGGAACGGTTGTCCGATGCCGAGCGCAACGGGCACCAGGTGCTGGCGGTCCTCCGTGGTTCCGCGGTGAACCAGGACGGTGCGTCCAATGGCCTGACCGCGCCGAACGGCCCGTCGCAGGAACGCGTGATCGTCCAGGCCCTCACGAACGCCGCGCTGACCCCGGCCGAGATCGACGTCGTGGAAGCGCACGGCACCGGTACCGCGCTGGGCGACCCGATCGAGGCTGGTGCGCTGCTCGCGACCTACGGCCAAGGGCGTGAACGTCCACTGTGGCTTGGTTCGCTGAAGTCGAACCTCGGCCACACGCAAGCCGCTTCCGGCGTCGCGGGTGTCATCAAGATGGTGCAAGCGATCCGCGCGGGCACGCTGCCGAAGACGTTGCATGTGGACGAACCTTCGCCGCACGTCGACTGGAACAGCGGCGCGGTCGAACTGCTCACCGAAGCGCAGCCGTGGCCGGAGACCGGACACCCGCGTCGCGCGGCCGTCTCGTCGTTCGGCATCTCGGGGACAAACGCGCACACGATCATCGAGCAGGCACCGGAAGCCGCGACTGAGGACAGTCCACGGCGGACACTTCCGGCCATCCCGTGGGTGCTCTCCGGCAAAACCGAAGCAGCCCTGCAGGAACAAGCGCGGCAACTGGCCGAAGTGGACGCCGACCCGATGGACATCGGGTACTCGCTCGCCGCTACCCGCGCCACTCTCGACCACCGGGTCGTGGTGCTCGGCGCTGACCGGGAAGAACTCCGAGCCGCCCTCGCCGACCTGACCTCGACGCCCGCCGCCACCGGTCGCCTCGCGTTCTCATTCTCCGGTCAGGGTGCGCAACGGCCAGGCATGGGCCGGGAACTGTACGCGACGTTCAGCGTCTTCGCCGAAGCCTTCGACGAGATCTGCGCACACCTGGACTCGTTGCTGGACCAGCCGTTAAAGGACGTCGTCTTCGGTGACAGCGACCTGGTGCACGAGACGCAGTACACGCAGGCCGGGCTGTTCGCCGTCGAGGTCTCGCTGTTCCGCCTGGTGTCGTCGTGGGGCGTGAAGCCCGACTACCTGATCGGCCATTCGATCGGCGAACTCGCCGCCGCACAAATCGCCGGAGTGTTTTCTCTTGCGGACGCGGCGAAACTGGTCGCCGCGCGCGGCCGGTTGATGCAGGCGCTGCCGCGCGGCGGGGCGATGGTGGCGATCGAAGCGACCGAGGACGAGATCGTCCCGAGTTTGGCCGACGGGGTGGACCTCGCCGCGGTCAACGGTCCGCGCTCGGTCGTGGTCTCCGGTGACGAGGACGCCGTACTGCGCGTCGCCGAGGCTTGGCAAGCCGAAGGCCGCAAGACGAAGCGACTGACGGTGTCGCACGCATTCCATTCGCACCGGATGACGGCGATGCTGGACGAGTTCGGCGAAATCGCCGCAAGCATCGGCTACACCGCCCCGGCTGTTCCGGTGATCTCCAACCTGACCGGAGAAATCGGCACCGAACTGCACGAACCGTCCTATTGGGTACGGCACGTCCGCGAAGCCGTGAAGTTCCACAATGGACTCACCACGCTGGCTGGCCACGGCGTCACGCGGTACCTGGAACTGGGTCCGGACGGTGTCCTGACCGCGCTCGCGCCTGCTGAGTCGGTCGCCGGTGCGGCCACTCGCAAGGGTCGCCCCGAACCAGCCACGCTGCTCACCACGCTTGGCCGCCTGCACGCCGCAGGTGTCGAGGTCGACTGGGCCGCGGTCTTCACGGGTACCGGTGCCCGCCGGATCGACCTGCCGACGTATCCGTTCCAGCACGACCAATACTGGCTTGAACCCCAGCCCCGACGCGGGCAACTGGCCGCGGCCGGTGCCCGCGACGCCGGACATCCGTTGGTGCGTGCGGTCGTCACGCTGCCCGGCTCGGCCGGAACGCTCCTAACTGGACGGTTGTCCGTCGCCGCCCAGCCGTGGCTGGCCGACCACCAGGTCTCCGGCGCGGTCGTGTTCCCGGGCGCGGCGTTTGTCGAGCTGGCCGTGCAGGCGGGCAATCACACCGGCTGCGCGACCGTCGACGAGCTGACCCTGCACGCCCCGTTGGTCCTGCCGGACGGCGAAGCCGCTGACCTGCGGGTATGGGCGCGACCGGACACCGTGCCCGGCCGCTGGACCCTGGAAATCCACTCGCGCCCGGAGACCGCCGGCGACCAGGAGTGGACCCAGCACGCGACCGGCCTCCTCAGCGAACAGCCCGCCCCGGCGGCGGAGAGCCTGCTGGAATGGCCGCCCAACGCGACCCCGGTCGACCTCGACGGGCTCTACGAACGCCTGGAAAACTCCGGCCTCAGCTACGGCCCCGCCTTCCGCAACCTTCGCGCGGCCTGGCGCGACGGCGACACCCTCTACGCCCACATCGCGCCCACCGGAACCCCAGCCGCGCAACGCTTCGACCTGCACCCCGCGCTCCTCGACGCCTCTCTGCACGCACTGGCGTTCACCGGCGAAACCGCGCAACTTCCGTTCTCCTGGCAGGACATCCGGGTGCACGCCACCGGCGCGCGTTCGCTGCGCGTCCGGCTCACCCCGAACAACGGCGCGGTGGCGATCGACCTCGCCGACGACACCGGCGCGCCCGTCGCGTCGATCGGCGCGCTGGCGTTGCGGCCGATCGGTGCCCCCGTCCGACGTACGGCGCAGGACTCACTGTTCCGAATGGACTGGGAAGTGCTGCCGCTGGAACCGTCCTCAATCGACGGACGCTGGGCCATCGTAGGCGCACCGATGCACTGCCTGAACGCGGAATCCTTTGTAGACCTAGCCGCGGTTCCGGACGGCTTTGACACCGTGGTCGTCCGCGCGGAGACAGCGGAAATCGGCCCAGCCACGCACGAAATGCTGCGGGCCGTCCAGGAATTCCTTGTCACGGACAGGTTCCGCCGGCTGGTCGTGGTGACCGCCGGAGGACTCGCCGCCGCCGCGGTACAGGGCCTTCTCCGGTCCGCGCAGGCCGAACACGCCGGACGAATCGTCATCGCGGAACTGGAAGACCCGAACGTCGCGCCGCCCTTGCTGGGAGCCGCACTCGCCACCGGCGAACCGCAATTCTCCTTCCTCGACGGGGAAGTCCGCGTTCCCCGGCTAGCCCGTCCAGAGCTGACCCCGCCCGACGGACACTGGCGGCTGGACGTCACCACGCGCGGCACGCTCGACAACCTCGCCCTCATCCCGTGCCCGGAGGCCGGAGAACCACTGACCGAGGGGCAGGTCCGGATCGCCGTCCGCGCGGCTGGCGTGAACTTCCGCGACGTCCTGCTAGCCCTCGGCATGTACCCGGACGAGGTCGCGCTCGGCGGCGAAGGCGCGGGCGTGATCACCGAGGTCGGACCCGGCGTCTCGGGCCTGACCGTCGGCGACCGTGTCACCGGAATGTTCGGCGGGTCCTTCGGCCCGGCCGCCATCGCCGACCACCGGCTGGTGGCGTCCATTCCGGACAGGTGGTCCTTCGAACAGGCCGCCGCCGTCCCGATCGCCTATCTCACCGCGTACCTGGGCCTGGTCAAACTGGGCGGGCTCACCGCCGGGGAATCGGTGCTGATCCATTCCGCGGCGGGCGGCGTCGGCGTCGCGGCGGTGCAGCTCGCCCGGCACCTCGGCGCGGAGGTATTCGGCACCGCCAGCCCCGGCAAATGGGACACGCTGCGCGAACTCGGCCTCGACGACGAGCACATCGCGTCGTCCCGCACTCTTGAATTCGCGGACAAGTTCAGCGAGATCGACGTCGTCCTCAATTCCCTGACCGGCGATTTCGCCGACGCCTCGCTGCGCCTGCTGCGCCCCGGCGGGCGATTCCTGGAGATGGGCAAGACCGACCTGCGCGACCCGGCCGCATATCCCGAACTGCGTTATGAGCCGTTCGACCTGATGCGCGTTCCGCCGGACGAGATCCAGCAGATGCTCGCCGACGTGCTCGCGCTGTTCGCGCGGGGAGCGTTGCGGCTGCCGCCGGTCACCAGTTGGCCGATCTCGGGCGCGCGGGACGCGTTCCGGTTCCTCAGCCAGGCGAAACACACCGGCAAAGTCGTGCTGACCCTGCCCCGTCGGCTCGACCCGGACGGCACCGTCCTGATCACCGGCGGCACCGGCACGCTCGGCCGCCTGGTCGCCCGCCATCTGGTCGCCGAACACGGCGTCCGGCATCTGCTGCTGCTCAGCCGTCGCGGTACGGCCGAGGACCTGGCCGACCTGGACGCGACGGTCACGGTCGCGGCCTGCGACGTCACCGACCCGGCCGCACTGTCCACTGTGCTCAGCGAGATCCCGGCCGCCCATCCGCTCACCGCGGTCTTCCACGCGGCCGGAATCACCGACGACGGAACGGTCGAATCGCTCACCCCGGAGCGAATCGACGCCGTACTGCGGCCGAAGATCGATGCGGCGTGGCAATTGCATACCGCCACCCAAGACCTGGACCTGGCCGCGTTTGTCCTTTTCTCGTCCGCCACAGGTGTCCTAGGTGGACCGGGGCAGGCGAACTATGCCGCCGCGAATGCCGCCTTGGACGCACTCGCGCAGCACCGGCGCGCGGCCGGTCTTCCAGCGCAATCCCTGGCATGGGGCTTGTGGGCACCGAGCAGCACGCTCACTGGTGAACTGACCGAAGCGGATCTGGCGCGTATCGCCCGGTCTGGTGTCGGAGCATTGTCGGCCGAGGAAGGATTAGCACTCCTCGACGCCGCAATGGCGGTGGATGAACCGGTGCTGGTCCCGCTGAAGCTCCGCCCGGAACGCGCGGAAACGGTGCCGTGGGCATTGCGCGGCCTGATCAAAGCCCCGGTCCGTCGAGCCGCCGCGAAGACCGCGGACCCCGCTCCGCAACGGGTGGACAATTTCGAGGAACTCGTGTGTGCGGAAGTCGCCGCGGTTCTCGGGTATCCGGGAGCTTCCGCGATCGACCCGCAACGCGCGTTCACCGATCTCGGTTTCGACTCACTGTCCGCAGTGGAATTGCGCAACCGGCTCTCCGCCGCCACCGCCACGGCACTGCCCGCGACGCTGGTGTTCGACTATCCGACCCCGGCCGCGCTCGCCGCGCATCTCGGCCGTTCCGCGGAACCCGAACCCGTTATCCCGGTGCAGCAAGCCGTCGCCGACGACGAGCCCATCGCGATCATCGGCATGGCCTGCCGATTCCCCGGAGATACCTGTTCGCCCGAACAATTCTGGCAATTCCTCCTGGCCGACGGGGACGGCGTCACCGATTTCCCGCGCGATCGCGGCTGGAATCTCGGCACCTTGTTCGACGACGACCCCGACCGCTCCGGCACCAGTTACGTCACCCAGGGCGGATTCCTGGCGTCAGCCGCCGAATTCGACGCGGACTTCTTCGGCATTAGCCCCCGCGAAGCTCGCGCGATGGATCCGCAGCAGCGGCTGTTGCTGGAAACGTCGTGGGAAGCGCTGGAACGCGCTGGCATCGATCCGGCGTCGGTGCGCGGCAGCCAGACCGGTGTGTTCGTCGGCGCGATGCGCCAGGACTACGGCCCGATGCTGCACCAACCGGTTCCCGGCGGCGAAGGCCATCGGCTGACCGGCAGCGCGGCGAGCGTCGCGTCCGGCCGGGTGTCCTACACCTTCGGCTTCGAGGGCCCGGCGATGACGGTCGACACGGCGTGCTCGTCGTCGCTGGTCGCGATGCACCTTGCCGGGCACGCCCTTCGCCGCGGCGAATGCGATCTCGCTCTCGCCGGCGGCGCGACCGTGATGGCCACGCCAGGTCTGTTCACCGAGTTCAGCCGTCAGCGCGGGCTGGCCCCGGACGGCCGGTGCAAGGCGTTTGCCGGAGCCGCCGACGGTACCGCGTGGGCCGAAGGCGCGGGAATGCTGTTGCTGGAACGCCTTTCCGACGCCGAACGCAACGGCCACCGCGTTTTGGCGGTGGTGCGGGGCTCGGCGGTGAACCAGGATGGTGCGTCGAACGGCCTGACCGCGCCGAACGGTCCTTCGCAGGAACGGGTGATCCGGGCGGCATTGGCGTCCGCCGGTCTGTCCACAACGGACATCGACGCGGTGGAAGGACACGGCACCGGAACTTCCCTGGGCGACCCGATCGAGGCCGGAGCGCTGCTCGCGACTTACGGCAGGGACCGCGACCGTCCACTGTGGCTCGGCTCGGTCAAGTCCAACATCGGTCACACCCAGGCGGCGTCCGGGGTGGCCGGCGTGATCAAAATGGTGCTGGCCATGCGGGACGGCCTGCTGCCGCGCACCCTGCACGTCGATGAACCGTCGCCGCACGTCGACTGGCGTTCCGGCGCGGTGCAACTGCTGACCGAACCGACGGACTGGCCGGAGACGGATCGCCCGCGCCGGTCCGCTGTCTCGTCTTTCGGTGTGAGCGGCACGAACGCACACATCATTCTTGAGCAGGCGCCAGCCGCGACGGTTCCGTCCGGCGAGCCGCTCGACGCGCCGCTGGTGCTGTCCGCGCGCAACCCGCGCTCACTCGCCGACCAGGCCGCACGCCTGCTGTCCGTTGTGGACGAGCCAGACCTTGCCCGGGCGCTCGCCACGACACGGACGGCGCATCCGCATCGCGCGGCAGTGCTCACCGATTTCCGTGCCGGTCTCGCGGCGCTCGCCGAAGGTGTGGACGCACCGAATGTGGTCACCGGGCGAGCCGAGGCCGGAAAACTCGCCTTCACCTTCTCCGGCCAAGGATCGCAACGACTCGGCGCAGGCCGCGAACTCAGCGCGGAATTCCCGGTCTTCGCGGCCGCTTTCGACGAGGCATGCCAGGCGCTGGACCCGCACCTCCCGCGCGGAATTCGCGGGATCGTCTTCGCCGAAGAAGGCACGCCCGAGGCGGCATTGCTGGAACGCACCGGCTATACCCAGGCCGCGTTGTTCGCCACCGAAATCGCGCTGTACCGGCTGCTCGAATACTGGGGACTGCGCCCGGACTACCTCGCCGGACACTCGGCGGGCGAGCTGGCTTGCGCGCACGTTTCGGGGGTGTTGAGTCTGGCCGACGCTGCCGCGGTGGTCGGCGCGCGGGCCCGGTTGATGGACCAGACGTCCGGAAACGGCGCGATGTTCGCCATCGAGGCCACCGAAGACGAAATGGCCCCGACTCTTGTCAGCCGCGACCATGAGGTCGGAATCGCCGCGGTCAACGGGCCGACGTCGCTGGTGCTGTCCGGGGACGATTCCGTCGTCACGGAGATTGCCGCGCAATGGCGTGCCCGGGGCCGCCGGACGCGCCGGCTTGAAGTCAGTGTCGCCGCGCATTCTCCGCAGATGGACGAGATTCTCGGCGAATTCCGGGAAGCTGTCGCCACGGTGACCTTCGGTGCACCGGAGATCCCGATCGTCTCGACGGTCACCGGACAGCTCGTCGCTCCGGACGAAATGTGCACTCCGGACTACTGGGTGCGGCATTTGCGGCAGGGTGTCCGTTTCTTCCCTGCTGTGCAGTGTTTGGCGGAGCTGGGCGTAACGGCCTTTGTGGAGGTCGGCCCGGCCAGCGTGCTGACTGCGACCACTGTGGACTGTCTGCCGGAATCGATGGCCGCGTTGCTGGTGCCGTCGATGCGCAAGGACCGCCCGGAAGTTCCGGCACTCCTGGACACTGTGGCCCGGCTCCACGTGCACGGTTTCTCTCCGGACTGGGCTGCGGTGTTCGCCGGTCGCGAGGCCGCGGTCGTGGATCTGCCGACGTATGCCTTCCAGCACCGGCACTTCTGGCTCGCGACGCCGGAACGGGACGCGGCTGCCGCCGGTCTCGCTCCGATCGAACACCCGCTGCTCGGCGCGAGCGTCGCGCTGGCCGACGGCGACCGGGCGATCTTCACCGGCCGGCTTTCCGTTTCCGCGCAACCGTGGCTGGCCGACCACGTGGTGTCCGGGCAGATCGTGGTGTCCGGGACTTCGCTGCTGGAACTGGCTCTTCGCGCCGGTGCCGAACTGGGCTGCGGGGCGGTCGCCGAGCTGATCCTGGACACGCCGCTGGTGCTTCCGGCGGACGGCAGCGTGACGGTCCAGCTGGCAGCGGGTGAACCGGACGAGTCCGGCCGCCGTGAACTGACCTGCTACTCGCGATCGGACCCAGCGCTGCCGTGGACCCGGCACGCGCGCGGGGTCCTGGCTCCCGCTGAGCCGGTCGAGGCGGAATGGCCGACGCTTCCGGACGGCGAGTCCGAAGTGGACGTAGACGATCTCTACGCGACGATGGCGGACCGCGGACTCGAGTACGGTCCGGTGTTCCGCGGCCTGCGGAGGGTGTGGCTTCCGGACGGCGACCTCATCGGCCTGGTCACGGTCCCGGACGAAACCGAGCAGGAGGCATTCGGCCTGCACCCGGCGTTGCTAGACGCGGCCCTGCACGCCTTGGCTGCTCGGGACGAATCGGGCACCGCGTCGCTTCCGTTCTCCTGGAGCGGCGTGACGCTGCACGCGACGGGCGCTCGCGCGCTGCAGGTTAGGCTGAGCCCGGCCCCCGGCGGCTATTCGCTGACCGCGACCGACCAGCACGGCCGACCGGTTCTGTCAGTGGAATCGCTGGCACTGCGGCCGATAGCGCTGCACCAGCAGGTCGACGACGCACTGTTCACTGTGGACTGGCAGCCGGTCGAACTTCCCGCCGCCGATCCCTCGTCGGAGTTCGTCGTGCTGCGGAGTTCGTCCGAGGACGCGCTGACCGAGCTGCACCGGGTGTTGCCTATTCTCCAGAACTGGCTGGAAGACGGGCAGTCCCGGCTGGTCGTGCTCACGAAGAACGCAACTGAGAACCCGGCTGCCTCCGCAGTGCACGGTCTGGTCCGCTCCGCCCAAGCGGAGAACCCCGGCCGGTTCGTCCTGGTGGACGCCGACACCGACTCGCCCGACCTCGCTGGCGCACTGGCCTCCGGCGAACCGCAGATCTCCTTGCGGGACGGAAAAGCCTTTGTTCCGCGCCTCATCCGCGCCCCGTCTACTGTGGACGGCGAATGGACCGGAACTGTCCTGATCACCGGTGGAACGGGCGGCCTCGGCTCGCTGCTGGCCCGGCACGTGGTTGCCGAACGCGGCGTGCGCGACCTGGTGCTGGTCAGCCGTCGCGGCCGCGCGGCAGCCGGAGCGGCGGAACTCGAAGCCGAGCTGTCGGAACTCGGCGCGACCGTCCAGATTGAAGCCTGCGATGTCGCCGACCGCGAGGCGACCGCTGCCTTGCTCGCCTCGATCGACCACCTCGGCGCGGTCGTCCACGCAGCGGGCGTGCTGGACGACGGCGTCGTGGAATCCCTGACGCCGGAACGCCTTGAGCACGTCTTCCGTGCCAAGGCCACCGCGGCCTGGAACCTCCACGAGCTGACTCCGGACGTGCCGCGCTTCGTGCTGTTCTCCTCGGCCGCAGGCATCCTGGGCAGCCCCGGTCAGGGCAACTACGCGGCGGCCAACGCGTTCCTCGACGCGATAGCGCACCGCCGCGTCGCCGATGGGCTTTCCGCGGTGTCGCTGGCCTGGGGCCCGTGGGCCTCCGGCATGGCGGGCGCGCTGGACGAGGCTTCCCGCCGCCGGATCGAACGCCTCGGCCTAACCCCGCTCACTCCGGACGAAGGTCTGCGTCTGTTCGACGCCGCTGTTGCTGGACCACCGCTTTCGTTGCCACTCCGGCTGAATTTCCCCGCGCTGCGCGAACGCGCCAGGGCGGGGGAGAACCCGGTGCTGCTGCGCAGCCTGGTCCGCGTTCCCGCCAAGTCCACTGTGGTCAGTACATCCGGCCTGGGTGCCGAGCTGGCCGCGCTCGACGAAGCCAGCCGTCGACGCTTGCTGCTGAACACCGTCCGCTCCGCGGTCGCCGCGACTCTCGGGCACGACGAACCCGCCGATGAACACCGTGCGTTCAACGACCTCGGCTTCGACTCGCTGACCTCGGTCGAACTGCGCAACCGACTGTCCACAGTGAGCGGGCTGCGCCTGCCGACGACGCTGGTGTTCGACCATCCGACCACCGAGTCCGTTGTGGACTACCTGCTGACGAGGCTGACCGAGCAGGCGACCACCCGGCGCACCGTGGTGACCGCTCCGTCGGACGAGCCGATCGCGATCGTCGGCATGGCCTGCCGGTATCCCGGCGGTGTCGAGACCCCGGAAGACCTGTGGCAGCTGGTCTCCCGCGACGGAGACGGCATCTCGGCGTTCCCGTCTGATCGCGGCTGGGACCTCGACCGGCTCTACCACCCGGACCCCGATCATCCCGGCACCAGCTACGTCACCGAGGGCGGCTTCCTCGCTGACGCGGCGAAGTTCGATGCGGAGTTCTTCGGCATCAGCCCGCGCGAGGCAGTCGCGATGGACCCGCAGCAACGGTTGCTGCTGGAAGTGTCCTGGGAGGCCTTCGAGCGCGCCGGGCTCAATCCGACATCCGTCCGCGGCAGCCGGACCGGAGTGTTCGCTGGCGTCATGCATCACGACTACGCCAGCCGGATGCCAGTCCTGCCAGAAGAAGCGGAGGGCTACCTCGGCGCGGGCACCGCCGGAAGCGTGGCGTCGGGCCGGGTTTCGTATTCGTTCGGTCTTGAAGGACCAGCGGTCACTGTGGACACTGCGTGCTCGTCGTCGTTGGTGGCAATGCACTTGGCGGCCCAGTCGCTGCGTGCTGGGGAATGCACGCTCGCGTTGGCCGGCGGTGTCACGGTGCTCGCGACACCCGGGTTGTTCACCGAGTTCAGCCGTCAGCGCGGCCTCGCCCCGGACGGCCGGTGCAAGGCGTTCTCGTCGGCGGCGGACGGGACCGTGTGGGGTGAAGGCGCGGGAATCCTGTTGCTGGAACGCCTGTCGGATGCCAAACGCAACGGCCGCCGGATCCTCGGCGTCGTGCGTGGCTCCGCGGTGAACCAGGACGGCGCGTCCAACGGCCTGACCGCACCGAACGGTCCGTCGCAGGAACGCGTCATCCGGACCGCCTTGCAGTCGGCAGGCCTGTCCACTCAGGACATCGACGCGGTGGAAGCGCACGGCACCGGGACCGCGCTCGGCGACCCGATCGAAGCGCAGGCATTGCTCGCGACTTACGGACAGGATCGGGACCGTCCACTGTGGCTGGGTTCGATCAAGTCGAACATCGGTCACACCCAGGCCGCCGCCGGGGTCGCGGGTGTGATCAAGATGGTGCTCGCGATGCGCGACGGCCGGCTGCCTCGCACGCTGCACGTGGACGAGCCGACGTCGCATGTGGACTGGGAGAGCGGCGCGGTCCAGCTGCTCACCGAGCCGGTGGAGTGGCCGCAGGTGGATCGCCCGCGCCGGGCGGCGGTGTCGTCGTTCGGCATCAGCGGCACGAACGCGCACGTGATCGTGGAGCAGCCGCCGGTCGCCGCACTGCCGGAGCAGCCGGAACGCCCGGTGCCGGTGGTGCTGTCCGGCCGGGGCGAACCCGCGTTGCGCGCCCAAGCCGCACGACTGCGCGCTTGGCTCGATGATGACGCCGACTGGTCCGGTGCCGCCTACACGCTGGCCACCGCGCGGACTGCCTTCGAGAACCGCGCGGTCCTGCTCGCGGGCGACCGGGTCGGGCTCGCTGCCGGTCTTGATGCGCTGACCAGCGGAAACTCGACTTCTGGGCTGGTTGAGGGGACGGTCCGGGCCGCCGGTCAGGTGGCGTTCGTCTTCCCGGGCCAGGGCTCGCAGTGGGTCGGGATGGCCCGCGAGCTGGCGGCAGGCTCGGAGGTGTTCGCGTCGCGGCTGGCGGAGTGCGCCACGGCGCTCAGTGAGTTCGTGGACTGGTCGCTGGAGGACGCGCTGACCGACAGTGCGCTGCTGGAGCGGGTGGACGTCGTGCAGCCGGTGTCGTGGGCGGTGATGGTCTCGCTGGCCGAACTGTGGCGTTCCTACGGCGTCGAGCCGGCCGCCGTCGTCGGTCACAGCCAAGGGGAGATCGCCGCCGCGTGCGTCGCTGGCGCACTGTCCTTAACGGACGGTGCGCGGATCGTCGCGTTGCGGAGTCGGCTGATCGGGCAGGTGCTGGCCGGACAAGGCGGCATGGTCTCGGTCGCCCTGCCGGTCGACGACCTGGCCGACCTGCTCGTGGACCTCGAAGTCGCGGCGGTCAACGGCCCGTCGTCCACAGTGGTCTCGGGCAGTCCGGCGGCCGTCGACAAGCTCCTGGAGGTGTGCGAATCCCGGGACATCCGGGCCCGCCGGATCGCGGTGGACTACGCCTCGCACTCCACCCAGGTGGAGTCCATTCAGGACCAGCTGGCCACGGACCTCGCCGGGAGCAGCGCCGGACCGGCCGCGGTGCCGTTCTATTCGACGGTCACCGGCGACTGGCTCGACACCGACGGCCTCGACGCCGACTACTGGTACCGGAACCTCCGCCAGACCGTCCAATTCGATCAGTCGGTGCGCGCGCTGTACGCGGCCGGGTACTGGACGTTCATCGAGGTCAGCCCCCACCCGGTGCTGGTCCCGACGATCGCCGAAAGCGTGCCGGACGCGATCACGGCCGGCTCGCTCCGCCGCGACGAGGGCGGGCTCGACCGGTTCCATGAGTCGATAGCCGAGGCCTACGTGCAAGGTGTCAAGGTCGACTGGGCGGCGGCGTTCCCCGCCGGGATCCAGCCCGCCGAGCCGCCGACGTACGCCTTCCAGCGCCAGCGATACTGGCTCGACGCGCCCGCGACCAGCGCCGATGCCGAGGACGCGAGCTTCTGGGCGGCGGTCGAAGGCGACTCGCTGGCCACGTTGCTCGGGGTTGAGGAGGACACGCTCGCCCCTGTCCTTCCCGCCTTGTCCGCTTGGCGCAAGAAGAGCCAGCAGCGTTCCGATGTGGACTCCTGGCGATACCGGACGGTATGGCGACCGCAACCCGCCGCCGACGCCCGACTCACCGGTCATTGGGCAGTGGTTTCCCGCGAGGAGAACCAGGCCTACGTCCAGGCGCTGGAGAACGCCGGCGCTTCGGTGGTCACCGTCCGGCCGGGTGAGCCGATCGGTGCGGTGGACGGCATTGTCTCCCTGCTCGCGCTCGGCGAGGACGGGCTCGAAGCCACCCTCGACCTGATCAAGTCCGCTGGGGACACTCCACTGTGGCTGGTCACCTCGGGTGCGGTCGGCGACCAGGTCACTACGCCCCGGCAAGCCATGGTGTGGGGGCTGGCCCGGGCCGCCGCTCTCGAATACCCGCGCCGCCGCGGTGGCGTCGTGGACCTCACCGACCCTGCCTTGCTTCCCGTGGTGCTGAACGGGAACGAGGACCAGGTGGCGATCCGTGAGTCCACTGTGCTCGCGCGTCGGCTCGTCCCCGCCCCATTGCGGACAGACGACCGCTGGCAGCCGCGCGGCACAGTGCTGCTCACCGAGGGCCAGTTCACCGAGCCGACCGCCCGCTGGCTGGCGGAGAACGGCGCGGAACGACTGGTCCTGGTCGGCGACGGGAATCCCTTCCCAGAAGACCTCGGCGTGCCGGTCATCCGGGAGGTGTGCGACGTGACTGACCGGGAGGCGCTTTCCCGGGTGCTCGCCCAGTATCAGCCGACTGCCGTCATCCACGGAGCGGGCGAAGTCACTTCCGGCGCGCTGGCCGACACCACGCCGGATGCCTTTGCCGCCGCTGTGCGGACGAAGGTGCTCGGCGCGATCAACCTGCACGAGCTGGTGTCCGATGTGGACGCCTTCGTGCTCTACTCCTCGGTTTCGGGCGTGTGGGGCGCGGCCGAACAGGGCGCGTTCGGGGCGGCCAACGCCTTCCTGGACGCGTTGGCTGAGCACCGGCGTCAGCGGGGATTGCCCGCGACGTCCGTAGCCTGGGGCCCGTGGGCTGATGCGGGCCTCGGCGGAGCTGACGAGGAAACGGAACGCGACCGCCGGGAACAACTGCGGCGACGCGGCGTGTTCGCCTTGCCCGCCGAACGCGCTCTGCCTGCCATGGCCGATGCGGTGGCCAACGGCGACCCCGCCGTCGTCCTCGCGGATATCGACTGGGCTCGGTTCCTCCCCGCGTTCACCGCGGTCCGCCCGAGCGCACTGTTCGAGGAGTTGGAGACGGCCCCGGAGAACGACGGCGCCGCCGAGCCGACGCTCCTGGCCAAGCTCGCCGGACTGTCCGAAGAGGACCAGCTGCGCGAGCTGACCGACCTGGTCCGCGGCGCGGTCGCGGCCGTGCTGTCCCATCCGGACCCGGCGACCTTGCCGTCCGGACGGGCGTTCCGCGAACTCGGCTTCGACTCGCTCGCCGCGGTCGACCTCCGGAACCGGCTCGGTGCGGCCACCGGTGTCCGGCTCGCGGCTACCGTCGTCTTCGACTATCCGACCCCCGCCGACCTCGCCCGGCACCTGCGCACTCAGCTCACCGCGGCGCAATCGCCCGGCGCGCCAGCGGGTTCGGTGGACGAGGAACTCGACCGGCTGCACGGGATGCTGACCGCGGAGTCCGATGAGGACACTCGTCGCCGCGTACGGGAACGACTGGCGGCACTCGTCGCCGAGCTGACGCCGGAAGCCAAGGACGAACCGGTCGCGGACCGGCTCGGGGCGGCCTCCGACGAGGAGATCTTCCGGTTCATCGACATGGAGTTGACCTGACATGAGCGACGCAGAACGGCTTCGCGAATACCTGCGCAAGGTCACTGTCGACCTGCACGAAACCCGGAAGCGGCTGAAGGAAATCCAGGACCGCGCCGCGGAACCGATCGCGGTCGTCGCGATGGCCTGCCGCTATCCGGGCCGCGTGCGGTCGCCGGAAGACCTGTGGGACCTGGTCGACGAGGGCCGCGACGCGATCTCCGGGTTCCCTGCCGACCGCGGCTGGGACCTTGACGAGCTGTTCCATCCGGACCCGGACCACATCGGCACGACCTACGTGCGCGAGGGCGGATTCCTTTCCGGAGTAGGCGGTTTCGACGCCGGGTTCTTCGGAATCTCGCCGCGCGAGGCGCAAGCGATGGACCCGCAGCAACGTCTGCTGCTGGAAGTTTCGTGGGAAGCGCTCGAACGGACCGGCCTCGACCTCGCGGCCTTGCGCGGCAGCGCCACCGGAGTCTTCGTCGGCAGCGGCGCGCCGGACTACAGCATGGTCGTCTCACAGGCGGCCGAAGACCTCGGCGGATACCTGATGACCGGCAACGCGGGCAGCGTGCTGTCCGGGCGGCTTTCCTATACCTATGGCTTCGAAGGTCCATCGCTCACAGTGGACACCGCGTGCTCATCATCGTTGGTGGCACTGCACTTGGCGTGCCGCGCGCTGCGCCGCGATGAGTGTTCGCTGGCGCTGGCGGGCGGGGTTTCCGTGCTGAGCACGCCCGCTGGATACGTCGAGATGAGCCGTCAGCGCGGCATGGCTCCAGACGGCCGGATCAAGGCCTTCGCCGCAGCTGCAGACGGCACCGCATGGTCCGAAGGGGCTGGCCTCCTTGTCCTGGAAAGACTTTCCGACGCACAGCGACACGGACACACGGTGCTGGCGGTCGTGCGAGGAACCGCGATCAACTCCGACGGTGCCAGCAACGGCCTCACCGCACCGAATGGTCCTTCACAGGAACGCGTGATCCGCCAAGCCCTCGCCGACGCTGGCGTCCCGGCTGCCGATGTGGACGCCGTCGAGGCCCACGGCACCGGCACCGAACTCGGCGACCCCATCGAGGCCAACGCCCTGCTCGCCACCTACGGACGGAACCGGCCGGCCGGCCGTCCATTGTGGCTGGGATCGCTGAAGTCCAACCTCGGCCACGCCGGGGCAGCCGCCGGAGTGGCCAGCGTGATCAAAATGGTCATGGCGCTCCGCGCGGGAACTCTGCCCAAAACGTTGCATGTGGACGAACCGTCGCCGAAGATCGACTTCGCACAAGGCGGCGTCGCTCTGCTCACCGAACCGAAGCCGTGGCCCGCGTCCGACCGTCCGCGCCGGGCCGGGGTATCCGCCTTCGGCATCAGCGGAACCAACGCGCACGTGATCCTGGAACACGAGCCCGAGCCCGACGTCGTGCCTCCGGAGTTCACTGCGCCGGTCCCGCTGCTGCTTTCTGGCCGGAGCGAAACCGCGGTGCGCGCCCAGGCTGAACGTTTGCTGCCGTTCGTCGACGGACCGGCGCGGCTTGCCGACCTCGGCTGGTCGCTGCTGCGTTCGCCGGAGTTCGAGTATCGAGCAGCGGTCGTGGCCGACACCCGGGCTGCCGCGAGCCGGACTCTGCGAGCGCTGGCCGCCGGCGACGAAGACGCAGCAGCGGTGCGCGGGCTGGCGAATCCGGTGGAGCAGGCGGTTTTCGTCTTTCCCGGCCAAGGTTCCGAGTGGACCGAAATGGCCGTCGAACTGTGGGAGTCCGCTCCGGCCTTCGCTCGCTCCATGGCGGAGTGTGAGTCTGTCCTTTCCGGACTGGTCGACTGGTCGCTGTACGACGCCATCCGTGACGCGGAGCTGCTGAAGCGGATCGACGTCGTGCAGCCAGCGCTGTTCTCGGTGATGGTCTCGCTGGCGGCGCTCTGGAAGTCCTACGGAGTTTCCCCGGCCGCCGTCGTCGGCAGCAGCCAAGGGGAGGTCGCTGCGGCTTGTGTCGCCGGTGCACTGTCCCTTGAGGATGCTGCGAAGATCGTCGTCCTCCGCAGCCGGTTGTTCGCCGAGGAGCTGGAAGGCCGCGGTGCCGTAGTCGCAGTCGGCGCCCCGGCCGCTCTGGTGGAACAACGCCTCGCTGCCTTCGGCGGTCAGCTGACGATCGGCGGGATCAACAGTCCGAGCGCGGTAACGGTAGTCGGGGAACTCGCTCCGCTGGAGAAGTTCGTCGCGGACTGCACGGCGGACGGAATCCGCACTCGCGCAGTGTCCACAGTGGCTTCGCACTCGCCGAAGCTCGAACCGCTGCGTGAGCGGTTCCTGAAGATGGTCGTCGACATCACCCCGCGCCCGGGCGGAATTCCTTTCTGCTCAACGGTAACCGGCGAGTTCGTCCCGACCGAATCCCTCACCGCCGAGTACTGGTACGACAACGTCCGCGAAATGGTCAACTTCGACGGCGGTATCCGTGCGCTGATCGCAGCCGGGCATCGGTTCTTCATTGAGGTCAGCCCGCATCCGGTGCTGACGTCGTCGATCACGGAAACCGGTGAAGACGCCGGCGTCGAGGCAGTGACGATCGGCTCGCTCCGTCGCGACGAAGGCAGCTTGGCGCGGTTCCTCCTTTCCGCCGCGGACGCACAAGTGCACGGTTTGCCGGTGGACTTCACCCCGGCGTTCGAGGGCGCGGAACCACAACGCGTTACCTTGCCCACGTACGCTTTCCAGCACGAAACGTACTGGCCGGAAGCGCGCAAACAGTCCACTGCGGACCCGGTCGAAGCCAGTTTCTGGGACGCCGTGGACCGTTCCGACACGGGGGAGCTGTCGCGGGCGCTGGATGTTGACGAAGAGCCGTTGTCCGAGGTGCTGCCCGCGCTCACCGCGTGGCACCGGCGTCGGCAGGAGAAGTCCATTGAGGACTCCTGGCGGTACCGGATCGCGTGGCAGCCAATGCCCGAACCGTCGACAGCAACACTTTCCGGCAACTGGCTCGCCGTCGTGCCAGCGGACAGCACCTGGGCCAACCACTGCCTCGACGCCCTGACCCGACACGGCGTGAACTTGACCTGGACCACCAAACTCGACCGAGACCTCCTGACCGGCACCCGGGGCATCATCTCGCTGCTCGACTTCGCGGACACCCTCGCGCTGGTTCAGACCCTCGACACCGACGTCCCGTTGTGGCTGACCACCTGCAGCGCAGTCACAGCCGACGGCACCACTCCCGATCCGGACCAAGCCGCGATCTGGGGCCTCGCCGCCGCTGTCGCAGTGGAGCGTCCGGGCCTATGGGGCGGTGTGATCGACCTGCCGGAAGCACTCGACGGGCCGACCGCCGCCCTGTGGTCAGCCGCGCTGTCCGGCGACACCGGCGAGGACCAGATCGCGGTGCGGGACACCGGTTTGTTCGCCCGCCGCCTGGTCCGCGCGACACCTCGCGCCGGAACCTGGTCGTGGCAAGGAACCGTCCTCGTGACCGGTGCCGACACTCCAGTGGGTGCCCACACCGCCCGGTGGCTCGCCGAGAACACCGACGCGGAGCTGGTCCTGACTGTCCAACCAGGACACGCTGAACCGCTGGACGAGCGCGTCGTCGAATGCGACCTCACCGACCGTGCCGCAGTCGTGGATCTGCTGGCCGCGAAAGAATTCTCCGCGATCGTGCACGCGGATGTCCCCCTGGAGGAAGGCGCGCTGGACAACCTGACGCCGGAGATGTTCGAGTCCGGAGTGTCCGGTGCTCGGAACCTCCAGGACCTGGCCGATGTCCCGTTGGTCCTGTTCTCCTCGATCTCCGGCACGTTCGGCGGCGTCGGCCAGGGTGTCTACGCCGGTGTCACCGCCACTTTGGACGCTCTGGCCGAGCAAGACGGAACCTTCTCCGTCGCCTGGGGCCCATGGGAGACCGGCGACGACGCACGTCGGGAACGCCTGGGCAGCAGGGGAATCCGCCTGCTCGACCCAGACCGGGCAATGTCCGCGCTGTCCCTTGGCGAGTCCCAGATCATGCTCGCCGACCTCGACTGGCCGACGTTCGCCGACACCTACCGCGCCACCGGCGACCGGCCGCTGATCGCCGACCTGGCACCCGCCCGTGCGGTGTCGGCGGCCGCTGAGCCCGATCGCCTCACCGGACTGTCCGCCGAAGAGCGATACGAGGTCCTGCTCGACCTGGTCCGAAGCCAAGCCGCCGCCGTGCTGGGCCATCCCTCGGCGACCTCGGTGGACCCGCGCCGCCGCTTCCTGGAACACGGCTTCGACTCACTGACCACAGTGGACCTGCGCAACCGGCTCAACGCCGCGACCGGGCTGCGAGTGCCGGTCTCCGCGTTCCTCGAGCACTCCACGCCGGAAGCGTTGACTGTTTACCTGAATGATGAATTAGGTGGACAGGAGATTGTATACAGTCCGCTGGCTACTCTCCTGACGCAAGCCCGGGAGTCCGGCAAGCTGCCCGAGTTTCTCGACGTCCTCGCGGCGGCGGCCAAACTTCGGCCGTCCGGCGCGGAGACGCGGCCGGCGACGGTTCCGCTGACCACGACGGGGACCGCGACAAGGCTGGTTTGTCTGCCGTCGGTGCTGGCCACGTCGGGTCCGCACCAGTTCGCCCGGTTCGCCGCGGCCCTGCGCGACGAGCGGCCGGTGTCCGCGCTTTCCCTGCCGGGGTTCCAGAGCGGAGAAGCACTTCCGGACAGCCTCGAAGCTCTGGTCGACACCCTCGTCGCCGAAGTGAAGAAGACCGAGGGACCCTTCGTGCTGGTCGGCTACTCGTCCGGCGGCCTCCTCGCGAACGCCGTGACCGCCGCGCTGGAGCGAACGGGTACTACTCCATCCGCAGTGGTCTTACTCGACACGTTCGTCCTGGGCCGGGCATCGTGGTCTGGTGTCCTGGAGGGCCTGGCCAGCCGGTTGGCCGAGACCGGATTGGCCGACGACGCCCGGCTGTCCGCGATGGGTGCGTACTTAGGCCTTTTGCACACGTTCGCCCCGGCGGAGATCGACACCCCGGTGCTCCTGGCCAGAGCCACCGCGGGACCCCGCGCGCACTGGCCGGGCCCGCACGACACGACGGACCTGGCGGGGGATCACTTCACGATCCTCGAGGACGAGGCCGACGACGCCGCGAAGGCGGTACACGAATGGTTGGAGAAGCTGGCGGTGGAGAAGTCATGACTGAGCGAACGACAGTCCTGGTCATCGGAGCAGGGCCGTGCGGGCTCGCGGTCGCGGCCGAGCTGGCGCGGCTCGACGTGCCGGTGACCGTCGTGGACGCCGAGCCCGAACCGGGTACCGGGTCCCGCGCGATCCTGTTGTGGCCGCCGGTGCTGGAGGTGCTGGCCGAACTCGGCGTTGCCGACCGGGCGCGCGAACAGGGGCTGGGGCCGGCGGCGCTGCACTACCACCTGCCGTCCGGGGTGGGCGCGCGCGTCGCGCTCAACGACGACAACCGGCCGCTCGTGCTGCCGCAGGAGAAGACGACGGTGCTGCTGGAACAGGCGGTGCACGATCTCGGCGGGACCGTCGAACGCGGGGTGCGCGTGACGAAAGTCGTGCCCGGCGGGGAATCCGTGCTCGTCGCGGCCACCACCGCCGACGGAACCGCCCGCGAGTTCGAGGCCGACTGGGTCATCGGCGCCGACGGCCACCGCAGCGAAGTGCGCACCCAGCTCGGCATCGCGTTCGACGGCGAGCACATCCCGGTCTCCTTCCTGCTGGCCGAAGGAAATCTCGAAGGGGACATCCGCCGCGACGAGGTGCACTACTTCCTCAGCGACTCCGGCGTCCTGCTGCTGGCCCCGCTCCCCGGCGGCGAGTTCCGGATCTCCGGCGCGTTCCCGCCTGGCGAAAAACCAGACGAACGCCAGGTGCAACGCCTCCTGGACGAACGGGGTCCCGGCGGGCTGAAAGTCACGAGCCTGCGCACGATTACCACGTTCTCCAGCGACGAACGCATCGCCGCGAAGCTCCGCGCGGACCGCGTCTTCCTGGTCGGCGACGCCGCGCACGTGCACAGCCCGATCGGCGGGCAAGGACTGAACCTCGGCATCCCCGACGGCCGCAACCTCGCGTGGAAACTGGCCGGCGTGCACCACGGCCGCCTCGCCCCGGCGATCCTGGACACCTACGACCCCGAGCGCCGCGCCGCGATCCAGCAAACCCTCCGCGCGACCGGCATGATGGCCCGGCAATCGGTGGCGGGCCCGATCGCGCGCCGGGTGCGCAACCTGACCTGGCGGCTGGCGCAGTCGAGCGGAGTGCTGGAACGGAAATTCGCCCCGACCCTGGCCGGATGGCGCGCGGAATGCCCGAACCCGTTGCCGGGCAACGGAAAACCGGCCACGTCCCGCTCGTGGCCGCGCCCGGGCACCCGGGACCCGCGATGGCTGCCGAAAATGGACCGGGACCTGGCGGGGCAGTTCCAGCTCGTGACGTTCGGCTCGCCGAGCAGCGATCTGGCAACCCACGCGGCCGCACTGGCGACGCGGATGCCGGGCATGGTGGCGCACTTCAGTGCTGGCGGGTCGCGGGAGGGGTTCGTGCTGTTGCGTCCGGATGCTTACATCGCGGCGGCTGGTCCGGCTGAGGAGTTCCCGGAGGTGGCGCGGTTGGTGCGGGATCTGGCTTAGTTCTGGCTCGGGTGGGTCGCGCGGCAGCGCTGAGGCTCAATTCCAGGAACTTCAGCTGCGTGACGCCGTGCCTATCAACCGTCCACAAAGGACGCCAGTAGTGGCGAAATGCCTGATTGATACCCATGTGACCGGGTGTGCAGGGCGGTGAGGGCCTCCCTGAGGGAATCTGATTCCCTCAGGGAGGCCCTCACAGACGATGATCCTGCTCTTGCCGCTCGTGCTGGGCGTGGCAAGAGCCCACCGCCCCTTTGGCCTGGGCGGACGCGCCTCACGCCGCACACATGACGCAGCCTTAAATTCCTGGCATTGGAGCTGAGGCTGGGGTGGCTGGCCTGCTTGAGGTGGCGTGGGTTGGTGCGGGGTCTGGTCCAGCTCTGCCCCAGCTGGTGTTGGGCCGGGTGGGTAATCCGCTGTGGCTGGCCTGATCGAGGTTCGCGAAGCCGGGGCGGTCGCTGGGTGATCAGGCTCGTCGCTGGCCGAGCGATGGTGCGGCGTCAGGGCTCGCGAGATTTCTCGCCTGGCTGCGACGGCTCCGGCCGAGGAGCGCCCCAATGCCGCATTGGGTGCATCTGACGCACCCAATGTGGCGTTCGTTGCTCCATCCATGCCCCCGCCACCACCCTCAACGGAGGCGCTGCGCGCCGCAGACTCGCTCAACGCACCCAATGGTCACATTGGGGCCACGGCGGAGCCGCCGACCACAGCTTTTTCGCCGCGCCCGGCGAACTCACCCCAGCTCCGGCGCGGACAACGGCAGCTGTTCATCGGCTGCCTGGGGCGAGTGTCCAGGGCACTCGTACAACCGCCCCAGCCCCCAAGAACGGCACTGCTCAGTTCCGGACAAGGCGGGTAGCCGTAACCCCGTTCGGAAACGCCGTCCGTTCGGCGACCGAGAACACCGTCGGGTCGAACTCGCCGTCCACCATCGGGATGCCCGCGCCTGCCACTACCGGGTAGCTCTTCAGCACGATCTCGTCGACCTCCGGCATCAGTGCGCCCGCCAGGGTACCGCCGCCGCAGAGCCAGATGTCCAGGCCGGTTTCCTCTCTCTTCAGGTCGCGCACCAGGCCGATCGGGTCGCCGGGGACGACGGTTACGTCGGGGGCGGCGTCCGGTTTCAGGGTGCTTGACACGACGTACTGCCGTAGGTGCGCGTACGGGCTGGGCATGGCCGGGTCGAGTTGGTGCGTCGCTCGGCCCATCAGGACGGTGTCGAAGCGGCGGTTGGGGGCGTCTTCGACGCCGGCCATGGCGCGGAAGGCGGTCGGGACTGTTTCCGGATACAGCGAGTTCATGAATCCCATGTAGGCGGCGGTCTGCTGGGCATCGCCCTGCGGGAAGAAGTCGAACTGGCCCGCGGGGCCGGCGATGCGGCCGTCGAGGGTGACTGCGATGTAGTACACGAGCTTTCGCATCTGGTAACTCCGTCTGTAGTACTATGGATGAAGTGGTTTGAACCGTACAACTACAGCTGGAGTGGTGTCAAATGGTGCGGAGGAACGACCAGCGGCGGGCGGCGCTCGTCGACGCGGCGATCGAGGTGCTGGCGCGCGAGGGGGCGCGAGGGCTTACGTTCCGGGCGGTCGACGGGGAGGCGGGGGTGCCGGCGGGGACCGCGTCGAACTACTTCGCCAATCGGGACGAGTTGTTCACGCAGGCGGGGGCGCGGGTGTACGAGCGGCTGCAGCCGGACGACGACTCGATTCCGCCGGGAAACGGGGACCGGGCCGCGTATGCGCAGTTGATGCGTGAGCTGGTCAGCCGGATCGCGGCGTTCCGCACCGGCTATCTCGCGTTGCTGGAGTTGCGGCTGGAAGCGACCCGGCGGCCGGAGTTGCGCCGGGTGCTCACGGAGCGGGTTCGCGCGGATGTCGAGGCGAATGTCGCGTACCACGAGGTGTCCGGGCTTCCCGGCGACGCCACCGCGGTCAAGCTGCTCATCCTCGCGCTGAACTGGTTGATCGTCGAGCAGCTCACGTTGCCGGACGTCTTCTCCGAAGCGGAGCGGGAGCAACTGATCACCGACGCGGTCGAGCGGATTGTGGCTGCCGAATAGAGAGAAGGTTTGCTTAGCCTAACCTTGCTTTCGGTCGTCGAGGTGCGGTGCAATGTGGTATGGACCTGTACTCGATCGGCGAGGTGTCGGCGCGCTTCGACGTGCCGGTGTCGACGCTGCACTACTGGGAGAGCTGCGGCCTGATCCAGCCGCACCGCCGCTCCGGCTGGCGGTACTACGACCGCGACCAGCTCTACCGGATCGCGCTGATCCGCACCTGGCGGGAGGCCGGGCAGCTGAGCCTGGACGACATCGCGGTGCTGCTCAGCAGCCGCGGGCAGGACGACGGCTGGCGGAGCACGGTCACCGCCCGGATCGACGCGATCCAGGAGCAGGTGACGCGGCTGCTCGACGCGCAAACGTACCTGCATCACCTCATGACGTGCCGGCACGACGGCGCTCTGGACGAGTGCCCTTGGTTCCGTGCCGGGATCGAACTGCCGGTCGCGAAGGCGGCTAAGCCGGCTTGATTTTTCGCGTGGCACCACGCGTTGACCTGGGGATATGGCACCACTAGAGCCATAGTGGTGCCAAACTGAGCCAAGATGGCTTGTGGTGGTGCCACGCGTGTGCCATAGTGGTGCCATGGACTTGACCACGTACGTAAGCAACCTCGGGCGGGAGTTCGCGACGCTGGCCGAGGCCAGCGGCGAGGAGGGGCGCGCGCTGGTCGAGCGCTTGACCGGATCGCTCGAATCGGCGATCCGGATGACCCTGCTGGACACGCTGTCCGGCGCCGCCGACGAGATCACCCGGGACCTCGCGCCCGGCTCGGTCGAGCTGCGCCTGCGCGGCCGCGACCCGAACTTCGTCGTGACCACGCCGCCCGCCGAAGCCGCTCCGTCCGCCGCGCCCGCGGCCGAGCCGGCTCCGGAGGCCCAGGAACCGCTGTTCGCCGAGGACGGGCCGTCCGCGCGGATCAACGTGCGGCTGCCCGAACAGCTCAAGGCCGCGGTCGAGGAGGCCGCCGCCAAGGAGGGCCGTTCGGTGAACGCCTGGCTCGTCCGGGCCGCCACCGCCGCCCTGCAGCAGCGCCCCGAGCGCGAGCCGCGGTTCGAGCCGCCCGGCGGCAGTTTCTCCAAGCAGAGCTTCACCGGCTGGGTCCGCTAGCTCTCTTCTTCACCACACCCTTCACCCGTCTCTGACCTGCGGAGACGGCACACCGATCCGACACGTGGGGACAACCATGCCTAAATTCGCTACGCCCGAACCGATTTCCGTCACTCTCGACCTCGGCACCGGACAGGTCCGCTTCGCCGCGAGCGACCGCGCCGACACGGTCGTCGACGTCCGGCCGACCGACGACCTGGACGAGTCCGACGTCAAGGCCGCGAAGCAGGTCCGCGTCGACTACAGCAACGGCACGCTGACCATCGCCGGACCGAAGATGCGGGCGTTCGACTTCTCCCGCAAGACCCGTTCGGTCGACGTGACCGTCGAACTTCCCGCCGGCTCGCGGGTTTCCGCCGAGGTGCAGGCCGGCGCCTTCCAGAGCATCGGGCAGCTCGGGCAGGCCCGGTTCAAGACCGCCGCCGGGAACGTCAGCCTCGACCGCACCGGCCCGCTGCGCGTCAACACCTCGGTCGGGCACGTCACCGCCGAGGAGGTCGCGGGCGACGCCGACGTGACCACCGCGTCCGGCCGGATCCGGCTCGGCCCGGTCGACGGGGCCGTGACGGCCAAGAACTCCAACGGCGACACCACGATCGAGTCCGCGAGCGGCGACGTCCAGGCGCGCTCCGCCAACGGCGACATCACCGTCGGGCACGCCGGCTCCGGGGTGGACGCGAAGACGTCCAACGGCGCCATTCAGCTCGGCGAGGTCGTGCGCGGTTCGGTCGTGCTCGAAAGCGCGATCGGCGACCTGCGGATCGGCATCGCCGAGGGCACCGCGGCCTGGCTCGACGTGAAGACCAACTTCGGCCACGTGCGCAACCAGCTGGAGACCTCGGCCAGCCCCGGCGAGTCCAAGGAGACCGTCGAGGTCCGCGGCCACACCGCGTTCGGCGAAATCGTCATCCACCGCTCCTGACCCCAGTTTTTGGAGAAACTCCTATGTCCAGCAACCATTCCCGGCCGGCGATCGCCGCCGCCGGACTGCGCAAGTCCTTCGGCGACCACGTCGTGCTCGACGGCATCGACCTCACGGTTCCGCGCGGCACGGTCTTCTCGCTGCTCGGCGCGAACGGCGCGGGCAAGACCACCACGGTGAAGATCCTGTCCACTTTGATCAACGCCGACGGCGGCGCGGCGCAGGTCGCCGGATACGACGTCGCCTCGGAAGCCGACGGCGTGCGGGCCTCGATCGGCGTCACCGGGCAGTTCTCCGCCGTCGACAATCTGCTGAGCGGCGAGGAAAACCTGCTGCTGATGGCGGATCTGCACCACCTCGACCGGACCGCGCGGCGGGACCGGACGGCGGAACTGCTCGGCCAGTTCGATCTCGTCGAGGCGGCGAAGAAGCCGGTTTCGACCTACTCCGGCGGGATGCGCCGCAGGCTCGACCTGGCGATGACGCTCGTCGGCCGCCCGCAGGTGATCTTCCTCGACGAGCCGACCACCGGGCTGGACCCGCGCAGCCGCCGGGCCATGTGGCAGATCGTGCGCAAGCTGGTGGCGGGCGGGGTCACGATTTTCCTGACCACGCAATACCTCGACGAGGCCGACGAACTGGCCGACCGGATCGCGGTGCTCGACCACGGGCGGATCGTCGCCGAGGGCACCGCGGACGAGCTGAAGCGGCAGATCCCCGGCGGGCACGTCCAGCTTCGCTTCGAAGAAGAACGCGACCTCGACCACGCGCAGCGCGCGCTGAGCGACGCGTCGCGGCAGAACGACGCGCTCGTGCTGCGCGTGCCGAGCGACGGCAGCCTGCAGTCGCTCAAATCGCTGATCGACCGGCTGGACTCGATGTCGGTGAAGGTCGACGAGCTTTCCGTGCACACCCCTGATCTCGACGACGTATTCCTCGCCCTCACCGGCAATTCTTCCGACGAAAAGGTGACTTCCCGATGACCACGCCCGCTCTCGCCGGACCGGACCTGCGGTTCCATCCGGTGCGCGATTCGATGACCATGCTGCGGCGGAATCTCAAGCACATGCTCCGCTATCCGTCGCTGACGATCATGCTGGTCGGAATGCCGGTGGTGTTCCTGCTGCTGTTCGTCTACGTTTTCGGCGGCACGCTCGGCGCCGGGCTCGGCGGACCCGGGGGCGGCCGAGCCGAATACGCCAACTTCGTCGCGCCGACGATTCTGCTGATGACCATCACCGCGACCGTGCAGGGCACGGCGATTTCGGTGGCGATGGACCTGACCGAAGGCGTCATCGCCCGGTTCCGGACCATGCACATCGCCCGGGTTTCGGTGCTGACCGGGCACGTGCTCGGCAGTGTGCTGCAAGCGCTGTTCGGGCTCGTGGTGGTCACTGGGGTCGCGCTGCTGGTCGGCTTCCGGCCCGCCGCCGGGGTCGGTTCGTGGTTCGCCGCGGTCGGGTTCCTCGTGGTGGTGGCGCTCGCACTGGTGTGGCTGTGCGTCGCGCTCGGCCAGGTGAGCAAGAGCGTCGAATCGGCCAGCAACACGCCGATGCCGTTGCTGCTGCTGCCTTTCCTCGGCAGCGGGTTCGTGCCCGCCGACTCGATGCCGGGCGCGCTGCGGTGGTTCGCCGAATACCAGCCGTTCACGCCGATCATCGAGACCCTGCGCGCGCTGCTGCTCGACAAGCCGCTCGGCAACCACCTCTGGTTCGCGCTCGGCTGGTGCGCCGTCATGGGCGTCGGCGGTTATCTCTGGTCCAAGAAGCTTTTCAATCGCGAATACGCACACTGAAAGGGGTACGGGGGATGACTGGCGAAGCGATCGTGCAAGGGGTTCCGATGGGACGGGCGGAGGGGTGCCCGTTCGATCCGCCGCCGTCGCTGACCGAGGTGCGGGACGAGGCTCCGCTGACGCGGATGCTGTTCCCGGACGGGCACGTCGGCTGGCTGGCCACCGGGCACGCGGAGGTCCGGGCGATCCTGGGGGACCAGCGGTTCAGCAACCGGTACGAACTGTGGCACTACCCGCTTCCCGGGATGGAGGAAGGCCTGCCGCCGGCTCCGGTGGGGGACCTGACCGGGATCGACGCTCCGGAGCACACCCGCTTTCGCAAGCTGCTGACCGGGAAGTTCACCGTCCGGCGGATGCGGCTGCTCACCGACCGGATGGCCGAGGTCGCCGCGGAGTACCTGGACGCGATGGAGAAGGCCGGTCCTGGAGTGGACTTGGTGGAGGCTTACGCGCATCCGGTTCCCGCGGTGATGATCTGCGAACTGCTGGGGGTGCCTTTCGCGGACCGGGATTCTTTCCTGGGGTATTCCGCGACGCTCAACAACGCCGATCTCTCCGACGAGGAGCGGATGGCCGCTTACGGCGGGTTGCAGGAATACGTGGCTTCGCTGGTGCCGATGAAGCGGGCGGCGCCGACCGACGACGTGTTCAGCGATTTGACCACCAGCGACCTGACCGACGAGGAACTCGCCGGGCTGGGGACGTTCCTGCTGGCCGCCGGGCTGGACACGACGGCCAACATGCTGGCGCTGGGGACGTATGCGCTGCTGAGCAATCCGGACCAGCTGGCGGTGGTCCGGGACGAGCCGGAGGCCGCCGGCGCGGCGGTCGAAGAGCTGATGCGGTATCTGTCCATCGCGCACACGGGGGTGCGGGCCGCGCTGGAGGACGTCGAGGTCGGCGGGCAGGTGATCAAGGCGGGGGACTCGGTGGTGGTGTCCATCCAGGCCGCCAACCGGGACCCGGTGCGGTTCGAACGGCCGGACGAACTGGACGTGCGGCGCCCGTCCGGCGGGCATCTGGGGTTCGGGCACGGGATTCACCAGTGTCTTGGGCAGCAGTTGGCCCGGGTGGAGATGACGGTCGCGCTGCCCGCGCTGATGCGGCGGTTCCCCACGCTGCGGCTGGCGGAGGGGGAAGTGCCGCTGCGGCCTGAGGTGCAGAACATCTACGGGGTCTTGAAGCTGCCTGTCGTGTGGTGAAGTAGTTCCTGAAGCGGCATCGGCCCGGCGTGTTCGTCAGCGCCGGGCCGGTGCCCGTTGCGGCCTAGGGGGTAGGGCGGTTTTGGTGGACGCTGATGCGGTGTGCGCGGGGGTTCGGGAGCTGGGCGTGGCGGAGGGCAGCGCGGTGATCGTGCATTCGTCGCTGTCCGCGCTGGGGGCGGTGGACGGCGGGGCGGACGCGGTGGTGGCCGGGGTGCTGCGGGCGGTCGGTCCGGAGGGGACGGTGGCGGTGCCCGCGTTCACGCCGCAGGTGGCGGATCCGTTTCCGGAGCACGTGGGGGATGCTGCGGTCGACGAGGAGCGGGCGCGGGTGCCGTTGTTTCACGCGGACCTCGCGACGCCGATGGGGGCGATCCCCAACGCGGTGCTGGGGTGGTCCGGACGGTGCCGCAGCCGGCATCCGCAGGCTTCGGTGGCCGCGGTGGGGGCGCGGGCGGCTGAGGTCACGGCGCGGCAGCCGCTCGCTTATGCGGTGGGACGCGGGTCGCCGTTCGAGTGGCTGTATCGGGAGCGCGCGCGGATCCTGCTGCTCGGAGTCGGACACAACCGCAACTCGTTCCTGCACTATGCCGAATCGCTGGTGCCGCACCACCGGCGGAAGGTGCGGCGGTTTCCGTACCTGGTGGACGGTGAGCGGGTGTGGGTGCGGACGGACGACGTCGGGGACGACAACGGGCGGTTCTTCCCTCAGGTGGGGGCCGAATTCGGGGCGGCGGGCGGCGCGCGGCGGGGGAAGATCGGCGAGGCGGACTGCGAAGTGATCGACTGTGTACCGTTCGTAGGTTTCGCGCGGCGGCGGCTGGCGGAGCTGCTGCGGTGAACCCGGCACCTATACTCGGGCGTCGTGACTGAAGGGTTCTCGCAGGTACTGGAGCGTTGCCGGGCGTTCCTGGAGGAACGGCGGCCGCCCGCGCCGTGTCTGGTGATGGACCTGGACGCGGTGCGGGGCAACTGCGAGCGGCTCCAGCGGGTGCTTCCGGAAGCTCGGATGTACTACGCGGTCAAAGCGAATCCGGCGCCGGAGGTCGTGCGGGTTGTACGGCAGGCGGGGGCCGGGTTCGACGTGGCCGGGCGCGAGGAGATCGAATTGTGTCTCGCGCAAGGGGTTCGGCCGGAGTCTCTGTCCTATGGCAACACGGTGAAGAAGGCGCGGGACATCGCGTTCGCGTATCGCGTGGGGGTGCGGCGGTTCACCTTCGACAGTCTTGCCGACCTGGAGAATCTCGCGGAGTTCGCGCCGGGGGCGACGGTTTCGTGCCGGATTCTGGTGGACAGTCCGGGGGCGCAGACTCCGTTCGGGCGGAAGTTCGGGTGTGTGCCGGAGATGGCGGCCGAGCTGCTCGTTCGGGCGGCGGAGCTGGGGCTGGACGCGGAGGGGGTCGCGTTTCACGTCGGGTCGCAGCATCTTGATCCGCAAGCTTGGGAGGCCGGGATCGCGGCGGCGGGCGAGGTGACTCGTGCGGTGGCCGTTCACGGGCTTTCGTTGCGGGGGTTGAATATCGGCGGCGGGTTTCCGGTCGGGTATCTGACCGACGTGCCGCCGCTGGAGGATTACGCGGCGGTGATCCGCGCGGCGGTGGCGCGGCATTTCCCGGTCGCGCCCGCGTTGTCGTTCGAGCCGGGGCGGGCGGTGGTGGCGTCGGCAGGGATGATTCGCAGCGAGGTCGTGCTGGTGTCGCGCAAGTCCGCGGCGGACGAGAAACGGTGGGTGTACCTGGATATCGGCCGGTACGGCGGGCTGGCCGAGACGGAGAACGAGGCCATCGCGTACCGGCTGCGCACTGAGCACGACGGCGGTCCGGACGGGCCGGTCGTGCTCGCGGGGCCGACCTGCGACGGCGACGACGTGCTTTACCAGCGCACCCCGTATCGGCTGCCGTTGGCGTTGCGGGCGGGGGATTACGTCGACATTCCGGATGCCGGAGCGTACACGCAAAGCTACTCTTCGGTGGCGTTCAACGGGTTTCCGCCCTTGCGGTCCTACTTCGTCGGCGGGGATTCCGGCGGGGTGGGGGAGTTCGCCGGACGGCACGTGCTGGCGGAGTTTTCCGGGGTGTCCGCGGAGGTGCTGGACGATCCGGTGTTCCTGTGCGAGAGCTTGGAACGCGCGCTGGAGAAAGCCGGGGCGACGGTGTGCGAGCTGACGCACAAGCAGTTCGAGCCGTACGGGGTGACGGCGATGGCGTTGCTGTCGGAGTCGCACGCTTCGATTCACACCTATCCGGAACGCGGGTCGGCGTTCGTGGACGTGTTCACGTGCGGGCGGAAAGCGGATCCGGAGCTGGCGGTGCAGTTGCTGCGGGATTCGCTCGGGGCGAGCGTTTCGCGGGTCATCACTATCCACAGAGGACAGGAAGACAGTTGAACATCGAGGAACCCGTCGGCGCGGGGCTGATCCGGCAGTGGCACGTTTCGGACGTGCTGGTCGACACGCGGACTGCCTACCAGCATCTGGTGATCGGCAAGACGGCGCAGGGGATTTCGCTGTTCTGCGACGACGAACGGCAGAGCACCGAGTTCAGCCAGCTGGTGTACCACGAGGCGCTGCTGGTTCCGGCGCTGCTGCTGGCGTCCACTGTGGACCGGGTGCTGGTGGTCGGGTCGAGCGAGGGCGTGGTGTGCCGGATCGTGGCCGAGGCGGGGGCTTCGGTCGATCACGTGGACATCGACGCCGAGGCGGTCCGGCTGTGCGCGGAGCATCTTCCGTACGGGTATTCGCCGGCTGAGCTGGCGCGGGCGGAGCGGGGCGAGGGGCCGGTCCGGGTGCATTACGCCGACGGCTGGGAGTTCGTCCACAACTGCGCGGAGAAGTACGACGTGGTGCTGGTGGATCTGCCGGACGAGCAGGACGGCGCCGACGCTCAGCACAACCGGTTGTACGGCACGGAATTCCTGGCGCGGTGCCGGTCGTTGCTGACGCCGGGCGGGGTGGTGGCGTACCAGGGCGGGTGCCCGACGTTGTGGCGGAATTCGACGCTGGTGAAGTGCTGGCGGCGGTTCGAGGAGACGTTCCCGGCACCGGTGTATTACGGGTCGGCTGAGCACGAGTGGGCGTTTTTGTTCGGCACGGAGGAGGAAGTGCCGGTGGAGACGATGGCGGAGCGGCTGGCGGGGCTGCGGTACCGGCCGGTGACGGTGGACGAGGCGGCGTTGCGTGGGGGGACGGTGCCGCCGATCAGTTTGCGCGGGTGAGGGGTCGTGAGTGGCGATCGCGGTTAGAACCGTGATTGCCACTCACGACCCGGCGAGCCAGCCCGGCAGGTCCAGCCGCGCGGCCCCCGGCGAGGCGACCTTCCGCAGGTCTTCCTCCAGTGCCCGGAGCCGCTCGGCGCCCAGCGTTTCCGCCCATTCCGCGCGCAGCCGGTCGAAGATCCGCGCGGACTTGGCCAGGCAGTCGAGACCCTGATCGGTCAGCCGCACCAGCATCCGGCGGCCGTCGGCGGGGTCGCGTTCCCGGTGGACGTAGCCCAGCCGTTCCAGTGCGTCGATCGTCTTGCCCGCGGCCTGTTTGGTCACGCCGAGCGTGCGGCCCAGTTCGACGGCGGTGGTCCCCTGCGGGCCGATCGCCTGAAAAACGAAGCCGTGCATCGGCCGTACGCCGGGGTGGCCCTGCTTCGCCAGTTCGGCGTGCAGGTCGTCGATCAGGCTGCGGAAGCCGAACAGCAGGCGCAGCGGCAGCTCGTAGCCGGGCGGATCGCTTGACATGAGTAGACAACCTCGTTGACTATATGGACAACCTTGTTGTCTACTTTACCGGGGAGCGCACGTGACAGTCATTCGGGAGAGCCGCCGGACGGAAACGCCGAACGCGGTCATGACGACGCTGGCGTCGCCTACGCAAGGCGGCGCGCAGCTGGCGGTGTGGAGAGTGGAGATGGCCCCTGGCGCGGTCGGGCCGGTGCACGCGTTCGACACGGAGCAGGTGTGGACGATTCTCGACGGCGGGGCGGAGGTCGCGCTGGACGGGGTCGTCGAGAGCGCTGGCAAGGGCGAGACGGTGGTCCTGCCCGCCGACGTCGAGCGGCAGGTGCGGGCGGACGCGGAGCGGGGGATGGCGGCGATTGTCTGTGCGCCGGGCAGCACGCGGGTGTACCGGGCCGGAGTGGTGCCGGCGTGTGCGACGGCGGACGGGGACAAGATCCTTCCGGACTGGGTCGCCTAGTGCTGTGGCGGGCGTCACGGAATGTTCGGCGATCTTGAGCGCTACAACGGATATGTCTGCTCCCGCCACGCCAGAAGAAGCCGCCCCGGTCGTCCCCGTGCTGGACGATTTCGACTTTCCGCTCGTCGACGGCGCCGCCTGCCGCATCGACGACCCGGATTGCGAAGCCTGCCAGTAAGTCACCCTGCACGCACGGAGGAATCCGTTGCGTGACAACTGGTAACGGCCCGAGTGACCGCTCGGTGACGGCTCGGGAAACACGGTAACTGCCGGCCGCTCCGGCAGTTACCGTCGTTCTCGTGCCGTTGACATTGATCAAAGGTCAGTTCCGGGTCGTCGGGGCTTCGCCGGACGGGGATTCGGTCCGGTTCTATCCCGACCGGGCCGACGCGTTTTCCGCCGCGGGCCTCAAAGTGCGGACCAATTCCCGCGGCGGGGTGCAGTTGCGCCTCGACGGGATCGACGCGCTCGAAACGCACTACCGGCCCCGCGTCGCCGGTGCCGAATTGTGGCGGCAGCCGGTCGAACTGGCGAATGCCGCCGGGGACGAACTGTTGCGGCACCTCGGGTTCACGAAGGTCGAGCGCGACGAAGGCGGTCGCGTTTCCACCAGTACGCCGGGGGCGACGCCCGGGCACATCCTGACCCGGTTCGCCGACAAATACGGCCGCGCGGTCGCGTTCGCGTTTCCCGGGCAGCGCGCGGGGCGTTCCACCGACGGCGGCGACGTGCATCTCGATCCGAAGGCGCTGAAGGCGTCGGGGAATTTCCATCTCCTCGAAACCGGGCTGGCGTATCCGACGTTCTACTCCAAGCTTTACCCGGATCTCCGGCAGGCGATGGCCGACGCGTCGGTGGCGGCACGCACCGCGGGCAAGGGCGTGTGGGAGCACGACGTCACCAACAGCGGGTTCAAGCTGACCAGCCGAGCCCAGCTGCGCGACAAGGTCGTGCTGCTGCCGAAACTGTTCCGCCGCTTGGTCGATTACTTGAGCCTGGACGAATCCGACGGCGTCTCGCTCGCCGGGTTCGCGCATTACGTCGATACTCGCAACGACCGGCTGTTCACCATTCCTGACGGGCACGCGACGGAGCTGCACACGCTGCTGTCGGTCCGGCGGCAGACGTTGAAGCTTACGACTCCGCCGGAGCAGATCGTTTTCCAAGAGGCTTGACCGGCTGCCGCAGGACCGTTTTGAGTTTCTCGGGCGCGGTGCGCCGCGGGTCGCTCAGGTAGATCTCGTGGTGGTCGCCGTTGAAGGTCAGGCCGTGCTCGGGCAGGTATTCGTGGTGGAGCCGATTCAGCGTGGGCGTTTCGTCGTCGTACGAGCCTAGGTGCAGGATCTGGACGCTCGTTCCTTCATGCAAGGTGCGCAGCTGAACATTCGCGAGAGCGGGGTTGTCCTTCTTCTTCGCGACGCGCGCGGCGGCGTCCTGGACCATTTCCTCGGTGACCCAGTCCGGCTGGCTGATCAGCATCGTCCAGTCCCACTTTTCTTTTTCCCGAGTGAGAAAGACGGCTGGGTCGTCCGCGCGCCACAGGCCTTCCAGCGGGCCGACGACGAAGTCCCGGCCGAGAGCCTTGCTGGCGAACTTCACCGCGTACGCGATTCCGTACAGCGCTTCGACGGCGTTCGTGTACTCCGGCGCGGTGTTCGGGTCGCCGTGGCCGTCGGCGGCGAGGTAGCGGAGCGCGGGCACGTCCACGACGGCGAAGTCCTTCGACGACGGCGAATACAGCGCGCGGTGGGCCTTCTTGACGTCGTACTTGTCCATCGCTGTCTCCTTGCTGAGGACGCTCTCGGTCCAGGTGAGGTCGGCCGTGAGCATCGCTTCGCTGTAGTCGAAGATCGCCGACGCGGCTGAGGGAAGCGGTTCTTGGCGGGCTCGCGTCGCCCGGACTTCGGCGAGCTGGTCGCGTAACGCGGTGCGCCGCGCGGTCAGCCCGGAAAGCACTTCGGCGTCCGGCAGGACCGGGCTGTTGGCCATGGCGATGAGGACGCGCGCGTGGACCGGGGTCAGGGTGGTGAGCGCTTCCCGGGTGGCGTCCGCGCAGGCTTCGATGCCGGACTGCGTGGCTTGGAAGGTCGCGCGCGATTTCCCGGAGCGGGGCGCGCCGGTGGCCTCGATCAAGCCGCGCTTGGCCAGTTTGTCGAGGACGTAGTAGATGGACGAGAAGCCGAGCGCGGTCCAGGCGCGGACGCCGCGTTCCTCGATCACCCGCTCCAGGTCGTAGCCGTGCCGGGGCTGCTCGACGAGCAGGCCGAGGACGGTCAGTTCGGCGTCGGTGAGGGCGGGCACTCCACTATTCTAGCGCTAGAATAGCTGTGCCTCCAGGACCTCGACCTCCGGTTTCGGGTCGAAGCCGTGGTCGACCAGCCAGCGGACCACCCGGAGGCTGCGCAGCGACCACCACGCGCGAAGCCGGTCGAGGTCGACGTCGCCCCCGTAACCGGCCACGACGTCGGCGAGGTGCTCCTGGTGGGCGAGGGTCAGCGCGGCGAGGTCGAACAGGGCGTCGCCCTGGGCCGCTTCGGACCAGTCGAGCACGCCGGTCACCTCGTCGCCCTCGACGAAGATGTGCGCGACCTGCAGATCCCCGTGGGTGAAGACCGGGGTCCACGGCTGGAGCGCCGCGTCGGCGATCCGGCGGTTGCGGGTGACCAGTTCGGCGGGGAGGACGTCGTTCGCGATCAGCCACGCGCATTCGCGGTCGAGGTCTTCGGTGAGCTGGCCGGGGCTCCAGCCGGGCGCGGGCGGCAGCGGTGCTTCGTGCAGCTTCCGCGCGGCGGCTCCGGCGGCGGCCCACGCCGCGGAGGAGGCGGTCGACGGTTTGCCGGGGCGGCCGAGTTCCCGTCCGGGCAGCGCGGAGAGCGCGAGCACCGGCGGTTTCCGCCAGAGGATCTCCGGGGTCGGGATCGGGGCCAGCGCCATCGCGGCGACTTCGGCGTCGGCGCGCGCCTGGTCGGTGTCGACCTTCAGGAACACGTCGCCGACGCGCAGGGTGGCGCGTTCGTGGTGGGCGACGACGACTTCGACTTCCTCCATGACGGCGATTGTCGCGAAGATCATCTCCGCTGTCGCCGGATTTTCACCGCTGCAGCCGCGGGTCCTGGGAAGGATCGGCGTACATCGGCGGACAGCCGTGGTCGACGGCCTCGGGGCGCAGTTCGTAATGCCACGGTTCGTTGCGGTAGATCTGGCACAGTCCATACGCGGCACCGTGTTCCGACAGCCAGGCGGTGGCCGCGAACGGTCCGAGGTCGATCGCGTTCCCCAGGACGTGCGCGGACCGGTCGGCGGTGGCGACCCAGCGGGCGGCTTCCTGTTCCGAGCCGTATTTGAGGATCGCCTTGTGCCGGAGCTGGTTCTGGTACGCCGGCGAACGCCAGCCGCTATTGACGCGGAACTCGACGCCGTCGTTCGCCGCGTCCTTCGCCGCCCGGCGCAGCGCGGAGAGGAAAACCGGGTCGAGATTGGCCACGGCGGGAATCTCGGCGAACACCGTCGTGCCGTGCGGGACGGCTCCGTCGGCCTCGCGGATCGCGCCACGACGGCGAAGCACCCGGCGGACAGTGCGCCGGAAAACGGCGACAGCCGGTGCCGCGAGTACGCGTGCTGATTCACTGCGGGTCATAGCGTTCAGCCAAGGCGAAACGGTGTTGCCGTCGCGTACGCGGTTTCGGATATGCCAGCGATACGTGCCTGCTCGTAGCATCGGGAGCATGCGTGTGCTGATCGTCGAGGACGAGCCCTACCTGGCCGAGGCCATCCGGGACGGGTTGCGCCTGGAGGCGATCGCGGCCGACCTGGCCGGCGACGGGGACACCGCGCTGGAACTGCTGAGCGTCAACGCCTACGACATCGCGGTCCTCGACCGGGACATCCCCGGCCCCTCGGGCGACGAGATCGCCAAGCGCGTCGTCGCGTCCGGCAGTGGCATGCCGATCCTGATGCTCACCGCCGCCGACCGGCTCGACGACAAGGTCTCCGGGTTCGAACTCGGCGCCGACGACTACCTCACCAAACCGTTCGAGCTGCGGGAACTCGTGCTCCGGCTGCGCGCGCTCGACCGCAGGCGCGCGCACAACCGGCCGCCGGTGCGGGAGATCGCGGGCCTGCGGGTGGACCCGTTCCGCCGCGAGGTCTACCGGGACGGCCGGTACGTCGCGGTCACCCGGAAGCAGTTCGCCGTCCTCGAGGTGCTCGTCGCCGCCGAGGGCGGCGTGGTCAGCGCCGAGGAACTCCTCGAACGGGCCTGGGACGAGAACGCGGACCCGTTCACCAACGCCGTGCGCATCACGGTTTCGGCGCTGCGCAAACGGCTCGGCGAACCGTGGCTGGTCGCCACCGTCCCCGGCGTCGGCTACCGGATCGACGACGGAACCGGCCGCGGATGATCCGCAAGCCCGGGATGAGCGTCCGGCTCAAGCTGACCCTGAGCTACGCCGGATTCCTCATGCTGGCCGGGGCGCTGCTGCTCGGCGCGGTCGGCCTGTTCCTGCTGAACTACCAGGACCGGGCGCTGGAGGTCATGCCGGTGGTGATGGCGCCGTCCGGCCGGGACCTGATCAAGGACTTCGCGCCGGACGCGGCCGTGGTGATGCTGCTCCTGCTGGTGTTCGGCCTGCTGGGCGGCTGGGTGCTGGCCGGGCGCATGCTCGCCCCGCTGACCCGGATCACCGCCGCGACCCGGCGGGCCTCGACCGGATCGCTCGCGCACCGGATCGAGATGGAAGGCCGCGACGACGAGTTCCGCGAACTCGCCGACAGCTTCGACGCCATGCTCGCGCGCCTCGACGCGCACGTCGCCGAACAGCGGAGGTTCGCCGCCAACGCCTCCCACGAACTGCGCACCCCGCTGGCGATCACGCAGAGCCTGCTCGAGGTCGCCCGCAACGACCCGGACCGCGACAGCGGCGAACTCGACGAACGCCTCCGCGTCGTCAACGCGCGGGCGATCGAACTCACCGAAGCCCTGCTGCTGCTCAGCCGCGCGGACCAGCGGTCGTTCACCCGGGAACCGGTCGATTTGTCGCTGCTGGCCGAGGAAGCCGCCGAAACGCTGCTGCCGCTCGCCGAGAAAAACGGGGTGGCCATTGAGACTTCGGGGGACATCACGGCCGTTCGCGGGTCTCGTGCGCTGCTGCTGCAGCTGACGACGAACCTGCTGCACAACGCGATCGTCCACAATCTTCCGGAGGGTGGCACCGTGCGGGTTCGCACGACCGCCTCCCCGACGTGGAGCACGCTCACCGTGGAGAACACCGGGGAGGCCGTCGATCCGCAGCTGGTGTGGACGTTCACCGAGCCGTTCCAGCGGGGGACCGAACGGATCCGGCGCGATCATGCCGGGGTCGGGCTGGGGCTGGCGATCGTGAAGAGCATCGCCCAGGCGCACGACGGCGTTTTGGCACTCGCGCCGGGTTCCTCGGGCGGGCTTTGCGTGACGGTGCGGCTACCTGGCGGGCCGATGTCGTTCGGCGATGGCTAGGACGTGGCGGGCCAGGACGGTGTCGGCGCCGGGGGCTCCGGCGGCGGACGCGCGGGCGGACATCGCGGCGATGCGGGCCGGGTCGGCGAGGATGGGGAGCAGGGTGGCTTCGATCCAGGCCGGGGTGAGTTCGTTGACCAGCAAGGCCCCGCCGGCCGCCACGATCGGTCCGGCGTTGAGCCGCTGTTCGCCGCCGCGGTCCGGCAGCGGGACGAACGCGGCGGGCAGGCCGACTGCGGCCAGTTCGGCGCAGGTCATCGCGCCGGAGCGGCAGATCGCGAAGTCGGCGGCGGCGTAGGCGTGCTGCATTTCGTCGACATACGGCAGGACCACGTACGGCGGATCGCCCTCGGGTGTCTCGATCTCGGCAGAGTGTTGCGGCCCGGTGATGTGCAGGACTTGCACCCCGGCCGCGCGGAGTGCTGTGGCGGCACCGGATGCTGCGGCGTTGATCGCGGTGGCGCCTTGCGAACCGCCGGTGACCAGCAGTACGGGGGCATCGGTGTGGAGGCCGAATCGCTGTCGCGCTGCGTCGCGGGCCTGGGCGCGGTCTAGGCCGGTGATGGCCGGGCGCAGCGGGATTCCGATCGGGGTGCCGTGTTTCAGCCGGACGGTCGGCGAGGCGGTGTACACATGCGACGTCAGGCGGGCGGCCAGGCGGTTGGCCGCGCCGGGGCGGACGTTCGCCTCGTGGATGACGATCGGCAGCCCTCGTCGGCGGGCGGCTAGGTAGGCCGGGGCGGCGACGTAACCGCCGAAGCCGACGACGACGTCTGCCCGGACCTGGTCGAGCACCGTCCCGGCGGCGCGGATCGAATCGCGCAGCCGGGACGGGGTGTGCAGGAGGGCGCGGGTGATTTTGCGCGGCAGCGGGGCGGGCGGGATGAGTTCCAGCGGGTAGCCGCGGGCGGGGATGAGCGTCGTGTCCAGGCCGCGGACGGTGCCGAGCGCGGTGACCTCGGCGGCGGGGGCCAGCTGCCGCAGGGCGTCGGCGAAGTTCATGGCGGGTTCGATGTGCCCGGCGGAGTGGCCTCCGGCTACCACTACGCGGGGTCCTTTGTCGTCCATCTGGTGTTTCGCGATCCTGTTGTCGTGGGCCGGCTTGTTGTCCGTGAAGAACTCCTTCCGGGAATCAGATTCCCTCAAGGAGTCCTTCACGGACTCTGATTCCCGGTACTCAGGGGCTTGAGGCGGTGTTATGCGTGCGGGTTGCCGCGCGCCTGCCCTGGTCGAAGGCTGGCGGTGGCAGAGCCGGGTTGTTGTCCGTGAGGGGCACCCTGAGGGAATCAGATTCCCTCAGGGAGGCCCTCACGGACCTGCAAACCCCGGTCGCACTGAAGTCCTTTATGGACAGTCGGCAGGCATGGGGCCGCGCCGCCTTAAGTCTCCGGCATGGGGGACGTGCCGCTACGCGACGAGGAAGTCGAAGTACGTGTCCGGGTAAGGCTCGTCCCTCAACGTGTAATGCCACCACTCAGCCTCGTAAGCGGCGAACCCGCAATCCTCCATCACCGACCGGAGGTGCCGCCGGTTCGCCGCCTCGGCCGGGGTGAGGCCTGGTGCGCCGTGGTGCGACACGGTGTCCATCAGGTCGAAGCCGCCGCCCATCGGGAGGAGTTCGCCGGTGTCCAGGCGATACAGCGTCAAGTCGGCCGTGCTGCCCCGGGTGTGGCCGGATTTGGCGGCCACGTAACCGTTTTCGAACATCTCCGTCCGGCTGAGGTTCGGGTAGTGCTGCCGCTTCTTCCGGCCGTCTTCGGGCTGTTTCGCCCAGCGCAGGAAGCAGTCGACCGCGCGCTGCGGGCGGTAGCCGTCCCAGATCAGCAGGCCGAAGCCGAGTGTCGCGGCTTTCTCCTGCGCGCTCTGCAGCGCGGCGCACAACGCGTGGGTGCCGACGATCCGGTTCGCCACATAGCCGTCGACGGGTTTGCCGGTGAAATTGTCCCAGGTGGCGTACTTGGCGTCCCATCGGATCCCGGGCGCGGCCTCGTCCAGGAAGGCGAAATCGGGCTTCATCGGAGCTTCCCGGTCAGCGCCAGCGACACCAGCCGGTCGAGCACCTCGGAGAACGGCAGGCCGGCCGCCGCCATCATCCGCGGGTAGCGGCTGTAGGAGGTCAGGCCGGGGAAGGTGTTGACCTCGTTCAGCATGGTGGAGCCGTCCTCCCGCAGGAACAGGTCGACGCGGGCGAGTCCGGCGCAGCCCAGCGCGCGGTAGATGGTCCGGGCGGTCTCCTGGACGCGGTCGCGGGACTCGGCCGGGATGTCCGCGGGGACGACGATGGTCGAGTTTTCGGAGCCGGTCTCGGGGCTGTCTTCCTGGTGGATCTTGAAGAAACCGTGCGACAGGCGGATCTGGTCCGGTTCGCCGACGATCAGCTCCGAGCCGTTGCCCAGCACCGCGCAGCCCACCTCGCTGCCCGTGATCGCTTCCTCGATCAGGATTTTCGCGTCGAATTCCCCCGCGACGGCGATCGCGCCCGGCAGCTCCTCGGCGCGGGAGACCTTCGTGACGCCGAACGACGAACCGGACCGGGCCGGTTTCACGAAGACCGGGTAGGTGAACTGGCTCGCGTCGACGTCGTCGTCCACGGTGCCCGCCCAGAAGCCCGGCGTCGGCACGCCCGCGCTCTGCACGACCAGGTAGGCGAGGGATTTGTCCATGCACAGCGCGGAACTTTGCACGTCGCAGCCCGCGTACGGGATGCCGGACAGCTCCAGCAGGCCCTGCATCGCGCCGTCCTCGCCGAGCTTGCCGTGCAGCACCGGCAGCACGACGTCCAGCCGGACCGGCTCGTACTCGCCCTGCTCCGCCACGAGGAGGCCGTGGACGCTCCGGTCCGGCGACAGCATCGCCGGGCGGCCCCGGTCCTCCCATCCCTCGCCGGGGCCGTCGCACAGTTTCCAGGAGCCGTTTCCGGTGATCCCGATCCAGTACGGTTCGTACTTTTCGAGGTCGAGGTTCTTCGCGACTTCCCGCGCGGATTTGACGGAGATCGGGTGTTCCTCGGAGATCCCGCCGAAAATGACGCCGACCTTGAGCTTAGCCATGGGTAGTCCAGCTTTCGAAGTTCAGGCAGTTGAGGATGCTGTTTTCCACCGCGTCGCGCAGGGCATGGTCGGTGTAGTACGCGGTGTGCGGGCTGATCAGCACATTCGGCAGTTTCTGCAGCCGCGCCAGCTGCGTGTGCTCGATCGGTTTTCCGCGGCAGTCGGCGTAGAACATCCCTTCCTCCCCTTCGAGGACGTCCAGTGCCGCGCCGCTCAGCCTGCCGCTTTCCAAAGCGGACAGGAGAGCCTCGGTGTCGATCAGCCCGCCGCGGCCGGTGTTGACGACGATCGCGCCGGGTTTCAGCTGCTCGATCCGGTCCCGGTCCAGAAGATGCCGGGTTTCCGGGGTGAGCGGGGTGTGCAGGGTGACGATGTCGCTTTGCTGCAGCAGAGCGTCGAGCGGAACGTAATCGGCCGACGTCCGGGGATGAATGTCGTATGCCAGTTTCTGGCCGCCGAACCCCCACAGCCGGTCGATGACCGCCGCGCCGATCCGCCCGGTGCCGATGACGCCCACGGTCAGGTCGCGCAATTCTTTCCCCGGCAGCTCGCTCAACCGGTAATCGTGCGCGTCCGTCCGCCGGATGAGCGATTTCGCGTTGCGGATCGCCATCAGCATCAGCATGACGGTGTAATCGGCCACGCTGTCCGGCGAGTACGCGACGTTTTCCACCGAAATCCCGACTTTCTCGGCGTAGGCGAGATCGAGATGGTTGCAGCCGATGCTCCTGGTGGACAAATACCGGACGCCGGCCCGGCTGAGCGCGTGCAGGGCGGCGTTGGCGATCCGGGTTTTGTGGCCGACGCTGACGCACCGGTTGCCCGCGGCGAGTTCGGCGGTGGCTTCGGACAACGCCGCCGAGGTGACAGTCGGTGTCACCCCCAAACGGGACACCGCCTCCCGGATCAGGGCGGCTTCGCCGGGCTCGCAGCCGTAGAACGTGATCCCGGTGGAGGACGCCAGCGATCCGGCGCGCCGGTCCGCGGCGCGTGCCGGTTCGCGGTAGGTCATGGCCGCCAGTCAAGGCAGTGCGATGTTGCCAGCGCGTATGCGGTTTCCGATACACGGACGATATCCGGGTGTCGCAGCGGGGGAAACGCACTGGCGGCGGGGTTTTCCGGCATGATCGCGACGAATCCGGGGGCGGGGCTGCTGTTTCCGCGGTTCGGGGGCGTTCGCGCGGTCCTGGCGGCGGGCTTCGCGCTCTTGGACATCGGCCCCGAACCGTGCGACCGTTGAACGGACGGAACGATCCGCCGGTCGTTCGAGGCGGCGGGCCGGCGGCGGGCGCTGGGGGCGGGGAAGGCGGACGCGCAGGGGAGATCGGCAGTGACGGCGGTCGTGGCAGTGCATGTCCCGCGCCGGACGGCTCTGGACGTCGTTTTCGTCCACGGGCTGGACGGCGATGCCCGCGCGTCGTGGCGCTCCGGCGGCGACGGCACCTTCTGGCCGCGGTGGCTGGCCGCTGACCTGGCTGGCGTGGCGGTCTGGACCGTCGGGTGCGAGGCGTGGTCCAGCGGATGGCGCGGCCCGTCGAAAGCGATGCCGGACCACGCGGTCGACCTCATGGCCCAGCTGCGGAACGCCGGCCTCGGCGAGCGTCCGATGTGCTTCGTCGCGCACAGCGTGGGCGGCCTGCTGGTGAAGGAAATCCTGGTGCACGCCGCCGAAAGCCGAGCCGATTTCGCGTGTTTCGCGGAGGCCGCGAAAGGCGTCGTCTTCCTGGGCACGCCGCACACCGGCGCCGGGCTTGCGCGGGCGGTGGACGCGCTGGGCGTGCTGTACCGGGGCACTCCGGCGGTCGAGGACCTGCGGCGCGACCTCGACCACCTGCGGCAGCTCACCGGCCGCTACCGGGATTGGGCGGACGAGTCCGGGATCGCCGCCCAGGCGTTCTTCGAAACCCGCCTGACCCGCCGGGTCCGGGTGGTGGACGAGACCGCGGCCGATCCGGGGCTGCCGGGCGTCCGGCCGGTTCCGGCGGAGGCCGACCACGTCGGCCTCGGCAAACCGGAGAACCGCGGTTCGGTCGTCTACGGGCAGGTCAAGCGGTTCATCCTCGGCCTGCTGCCCGGGCCGGGCAACGGCGAACCGCGCGCGCAGGCCGCGGTGCACCGGACGATTCTGGTCGCCGATGTCGAAGGGTTCAGCGACCGGAGCCGGACGAACCGGCACCAGCTGTCCGTCCGGGACGCGATGTACCAGACGCTGCGGCGGGCGTTCCGGGAAGCGGGCATCCCGTGGGAGGCCTGCTACCACGAGGACCGCGGCGACGGGGTGCTGGTGCTCGCCCCGCCGGAGGTGCCGAAGGCGGTGTTCACCGAATCGCTGCCCGGCGCGATCGTCGAGACGCTGGAGGTGCACAACCGGGTCGCCGCCGAGGCGGAGCGGATCCGGCTGCGGCTGGCCGTGCACGCAGGCGAGGTCCACTACGACAAGCACGGCGTGACGTCGAACGCGGTGGTGCTGGCGTTCCGGCTGGTCGATACGCCGGGGCTGAAGGCCGCGCTGGCCGCGTCGTCCAGTGTGCTCGCGATGATGGTCTCGACGTGGTTCTTCGACGAGGTCGTGCGGCACAGCCAGGCCAGCCGCCCGGAGACCTGCCGTCCTTTCCCGGTGTCGCTCAAGGGAAGCCACACGACCGGCTGGGCGAGCCTGCCCGGAGATCCCTGGCCCGCCGACCCGGCCTACTCGCGCGGCTACCGCGAAGCTCCCGCCGTCGCCGATTCCCCCGCCGAGCGGGCCGTCGCTTACGCCTCGCCGCGCGCCGACCGGGACGGCCGCCCGGCGAAACGCACGCTGCCGCGCGACGCTCCCGCGTTCACCGGCCGGACCGCGGAACTGGAGAACGTGCTCCGGGAGATCACCGACGCGGTGCACACCGGCCGCATGGTCGCCATCCACGCGATCGACGGCATGGCCGGAGTCGGGAAAACCGCGCTCGCCGTGCACGCGGGCCACCTGCTCGCCGAACGGTTCCCCGACGCACAGCTGTTCCTCCGCCTGCACGGGCACACCCCGGGAGAACGGTCGGTGGAACCGGCGGACGCGCTCGCGTCGCTGCTGGCGATGATCGGCGTGACCGCACAGCAGATGCCGGCCGGTCTCGACGCCCGGGCCGCGCTGTGGCGGGACTGGCTGGCGGACAAGCGGACGCTGCTGATCCTGGACGACGCGTTGAGCCACCAGCAGGTCGAACCGCTGCTTCCGGCGGCGAACGGCTCGCTGGTGATCATCACCAGCCGCCGCCGGCTTTCCGCGCTCGACGGGGCGGTTTCGCTGGCGCTGGACGTGCTGCCCGCCGAGGAGGCGGCGGCGCTGTTCGTGCGGCTGTCCGGGCGGCCGATCCGGCCGGAGGAGGGCGAGGCGGTCGATCGGGTGGTGCGTCTGTGCGGCTGGCTGCCGCTGGCGGTGACCCTGCTGGCGGGGCGGCTCCGCAGCCGTCCACAGTGGACGGTGAAGGACCTGGCGGACGAACTGGGCTCGACGCACGACCGGCTCGGCCGGCTGCGCGCGGAGGACATCGAGGTGGCCGCCGCCTTCGATCTGTCCTATCGCGAGCTCGGCCCCGGCCAGCAGCGGTTCTTCCGCCGCATCGGCCTGCACCCCGGCCCGGAACTGGACGCGCACGCGACCGCGGCGATGGCGGACATCCCGGTGGCCGAGGCCGGTGCGCACCTCGGCGCGCTCTACGACGACCACATGCTCGAAGAACCGGCGTTCGACCGGTACCGGATGCACGACCTGATCCGCGAGTTCTCCCGCAACCTCAGCCACGACGACGACCAGCGGGAGGCCGAACGGGCGGTCGGCAGGCTGTTCGACTACTACTGCGCCACCGCCGCCGACGCGGCCTTGCACATCGCCAAGGACGTCACCACCGACGGGCTCCGCGAAACCCACCCGCTCCGTCGCCCGGCAGCGGGCACCCGGGTGGCGAGCAGCATCGAGGCGTGGCGGTGGATGCGCGTCGAGACGGTGAACCTGCTCGCCTGCGCCGACCACGCCGTCCGGCACGGCTGGCATCAGCAGGTCGTCGACCTTTCCGCGTGCCTGGCCAAATTCCTCTACATCGCCGGGCCGTGGGACCGGGCGCTGCGGCTGCATCAGTCCGCGGTGCGGGCGGCGGAGCACACCAGCGACGAGGCGGCGCGGGCGCATGCCTTGAACCACTTGGGGAACGTGCAGCTGCGCATGGGCGACTACGCGTCCGCCACCTCGTCGCACACCGCCGCGCTGGAGAGCTACACCGCGCTCCGGGACGAGGCCGGGCAGGCGGCCGCGCTCGCCCGGCTCGGTTCGGCCCGGCGGTGTCTCGACGACTATCCCGGCGCCGCCGACGCCTTCCAGCGCGCGCTCGCGATGGCGATGAAACTCGGGGACCGCAGCGGGGAAGCGCACGTCCGCAACGAACTCGGCATTCTGTACCTGGTCGACGGCGACTACCGGGCCGCGGTCGATTCGCACGAGCACGCGCTGAGCATTTACGAGGAGCTGGACGATCCGCTCGGGCAGGCGGACGCCTGGAACGAGCTGGGCGTCGCGCGGCGGGCGATCGGCGATTTCCCGGGCGCGGTCGACGCGAACACCCGCGCGGTCGGCGGTTTCCGCAGGCTCGGCGACGGTTTCCACGAATCGTTCGCGCTGAACAGTCTCGCCGTGGCCTGGCGGATGACCGGCGAGTACCGGAAAGCGGTCGAGGCGCACAACGAGGCACTGGCCATTTCCCGCGCGCTGCGCGACCGGCTGGGCGAAGGGGTCGGGCTCAACGAACTCGGTGCGGCGCTGCGGCTTCTCGGGGAACTCGAAGCCGCGGAGAAGTGCCACGCCCAGGCTTTGGACATCTTCGCGGAGCTGGGCAACCAGCTCGGCAAAGCCGAGACGCTGAACAACATGGGCGCGTTGCTGCTGGAGACCGGGCAAGCGGAGGAGGCGGACGCGCGGTACCGGAGCGCGCTGCCGCTGGCCCGCGAGGTGAAGAGCCCGCTGGGCGAGGCGCAGGCCTTGGCCGGGCTCGGCCGGTGCGCGGTTTCCCGCGGCGATCGGGATGCTGCGCGCGAGTTTTTGCGTGCCGCGCTGGAGATTTTCGACCGGATCGGGTCCTGGGAAGCGGATTCCGTCCGGGACGATCTCCGGTCGTTGTAGTTTCGCCTTGACCTCAACCCGAGTTGAGCTGCCAGCCTGGTTTTCGTGACCGCGCACGGCCTGATCAACACCACCGAGATGTACCTCAAAGCGGCGTACGAGCTGGAGGAGGACGGCGTCGTCGCGCGGCGGGCGCGGATCGCGGACCGGCTCGGGCAAAGCGCGCCCACGGTGAGCCAGACGGTCGCCCGGCTGGAACGGGACGGGCTCCTCGAACTCGACGCGGACCGCCAGCTGGCGCTGTCCCCGGAAGGACGGCGGCTCGCGGTGCGGGTGATGGCCAAGCACCGGCTGGCGGAAGTGCTGCTGTACCAGGTGATCGGGCTGGAGTGGGAGGAGCTGCACGTCGAGGCCTGCCGGTGGGAGCACGTCATGTCGGCCGCCGTGGCACGCCGGATTTTCGAGGTGTGCGGCGGTCCTCGTCAGTGTCCACACGGGACTCCGATCCCCGGCCTCGCCGAATTCGGGATCGCCGCCGCGCCCGCGCCGGTTCCGCGCGGGACGCGGACGCTGACCGAGGCGGTCCGGGCGGGGCGCCGTTCGGCCCGGCTGTACCGGATCAGCGAGCGGATTCAGGACGACGTCGGGTTTCTCCGGGAGTTGCGGGACGCTGGGGTGCTGCCGGGGACGGAGGTGCGGCTGGCGGAGGAGGCGGATCGCGGGGTGCGCGTGGCGGGTTCGGCCGGTTCGGTCGTGCTGGACGAGCGGCGGGCCTCGATGGTGGTGGTGTGCGGAAATCCAGTGGAGCCGGCGGATGCCGGCGTGGTGCGATATCCGGGTGGACGAGTGGGAACTGAAGAACGAGGCACGGCGGGAGACAGTCCTGGCACTGCCGGCTGTTCCCGTGCGCCATCACGCGCGGATCGTGCCGCCGCAGCAGGGGGATGTGTGGGTTTCCGCGTCGATCGGCCCGTCCGGTGAGCTGATGACGTTGTGGTCGGCCGAGGCGGACCAGCGGGCCCTGACGCCGGTCACGAGCGCGCAGGGGGCGAGTTTCCCGGATGCGCGAGCGTCGCGTCCGACGGCGGCGCGGGTGACTGTGCACTCGCCGGAGATGGCGGTCGTCGCGTGGATTCCGCATCTCCGGCTCGCGCATCCGACGGTGCAGCCGTTGCCGGACGGCCGCGTGCTCGCCGTCGGAGCCCGGTGCGAATGGCGTCCGGAAGGGGCGGACCGCAACGCGATCGTCTACAGCTCCACGGGCGAGGTACTGGCCGAACAGACCTTCGGGGACGCGATCGGGCACGTGCAGACCACCCGGAACGGAGAGATCTGGGTCGGCTACTTCGACGAAGGAATCTTCGGCGCCTACGGCTGGGGCGAGGAGGACAGCGCGCCGCCGATCGGCGAGCGAGGGCTGCTCCGGTTTTCCGCCGGGCTGGCCTTGGAGTGGCAGTATCCCGAGCTGGCCGAGGAGGTGTGGGGGCACCTCTCCGATTGCTACGCGCTCAACGTCGACGGCGACACCGCGTGGACGTGTTCCTTCGGCGATTTCCCGGTTCTCCGGATCCGCGACGGCGGCGTGACCGGGTGGTACAACGACGTCCGGGGAGCCGGGGCTCTGCTGGTGGGGGAGCCGCGGGTCGCGTTGTACGGCGGTTACGGGCCGGACTGCGACCGGCTGGTTTCCGGGGTGCTGGAGGACGACCGGTTCCGGGTGGCTGGCGAGTATCGGCTCGTGCTGCCGGACGGGCGGGAAGTGCCGCAGACGGCGCTCGTCTTCGGGCGCGGCCCGGATCTGCACGTCCTGGTCGAGGACGACTGGTTTCGCCTCAGCCTGGACGACATCCCCGGCTGACGCCCGCCGAAAGTCAGCCACCAGAAGCGCCACCGCGGCGAGGCCGGCCCGGTCAGTGCGGGCTTGCGCCGTTCTGGTGATTGAGCGCGTAGCGGACCGCGTCGGCGCGCGAGTGGAAACCGGCTTTGGCGAAAAGGTTGTTGATGTGCGTTTTCACGGTGGCCTCGCTGATGACGAGCCGGGCCGCGATTTCCGGATTGCGCAGGCCGTCGCCGATCAGGCCGAGGATTTCCCGTTCGCGCGCGGTCAGCCCGAGGTCCGGTTCGGCGCGCGGGGCCGGTTTGGCGGCGAGCGCGAGCAGCCGCCGCTGAACCTCGGGCGAGAGCACCGCCTGGCCCTGTGCCGCGGTGCGCACGGCGTGCAGGATGGTGGTGCGATCGGCCTCTTTGGTCAGGTAGCCGCTCGCGCCCGCCTGCAGCGCGGCCAGGATCGATGCGTCGTCGTCGAAGGTGGTCAGCACGAGCACCGTGGTCTCCGGCTGCGTTTCGCGGATGCGCGCGGTCGCGCCCGCCCCGTCCAGCACCGGCATGTTGAGGTCCATCAGCACGACGTCCGGGCGGTGCTGCTGCGCGGCTTCGACGGCTTCGGCGCCGTTGGTCGCGGTCGCCACGACGTCGACGTCCTCGGCGAGGTCGAGCATGACCGCGAGCGCTTCGCGGACGGTCGCCTGGTCGTCGGCGACTACGAGGGTGATCGGGCGGTCGGGCGGTGGGGTCATCGGGGCAGCTCCAGTTCCACGGTCCAGCCGCCGTCGGCCGGTCCTGCTCGCAGGGTGCCGCCGAGCAGGGCGGCCCGTTCGCGCATGCCGACGAGCCCGACTCCGGAGCCGTCCGCCAGTTCGGCGTCGCGGGGTTCGGTCGCGGGCCCGTTGTGCACGGTCAGCCTGATCTGTTCGGCGGTGAAGGCCAGCCGGAGGTCGCGGGTCGCGCCCGGCGCGTACTTGGCCGCGTTGGTCATCGCCTCCTGCGCCGCCCGGACCACGGTGTGCGTGGTCTCCGGGCCGACCTCGCCGGCCTCGCCTTCGAGCACGAAGTCCGCGCCCCCGTTCTCCGCGAGCTGACGCAACGTCTCCGGCAACGGCAGGGTGTCCTCGCGCAGCGCGTGCACCGCGCGGCGGGTCTCGCTGATCGAGTCGACCGCGATGGCGCGCGCCTTCCGGACGGCGGCGGCTGCCTCGTCGTCGCGGCCGCTGTCGCGCAACGCGTCGGCCATGTCCAGTTGCAGCGCGATCCCGGAGAGCGAGTGACCGAGGACGTCGTGGATCTCGCGGGCGATCCGGCCTCGCTCCATGAGCGCGGCCTCGCGGGCCTCGGACTCGCGGGCGCGCTGGGCGTTGCGGATGGCGTCGAGACGGTCACGGTGCGAGATGCCGAACGCGACCGGCAGCGCCACCGTCAGCGTCCCCCACACCGGCCACTCCACGAGGTCCGGCGACAACTGCCCGAGCACCCAGGTCGTGCTGGTCGCGACGATCGCTCCGGCGGCCGCGATGGTCACCGCGGCCCGGCGGGACGCGAGCTTGATCCCGGAGGCGGACGCGGCGACGAACGGGAACATCGCCGCGAACGTGCCGTGCGCCAGCGGCATGAGCAGCGCGCTGAACAGCATGTACGCGCTCATCGCGGCGATCTGCCGGTTTTCGGCAAGGCGGGACCAGGGCAGCAGCGAGGCGACCGCGGCGAGCGCGGTGAGCACGAACAGCGGCAAGGCCAATGGCCGGTACGCGATCTGCGCGTCCGGCCATTGAACCGCGGTGCAGGCGATCGCGGTGAGGACGAGGGCGGGCTGGACCAGCTCGTCCCGGTACCGCCCGAGCTGGGCGAGGCCCCGCTGGTCCGGCGTGCTCATGGGACCAGGTTCCTCCTCGCCTGCCGGGTGTCGCCATTGGACATGTCGCGTTCGGACTGAGTGTTCCACTCCGCCGTGCGGCCGGTGAGGTTGCGCTGGATGTTGTCCAGCAGCGGCGAGGTCTTGGCGGGCGCGCCGTCGCTGCCCTGGGTCCACATAACCTGGTGTCCGGCGCGCAGTGCGCGGTAGAGCACGACCAGTCCTTCGGCGAGGATGCCGAGGCCGAGGGTGAGCAGCAGGCTGTTGGACACGCCGCCGGCGTCGTGCGGGTCGAACGCGTCGAGCGCGAGGTTCACGCCGACCTTGACCACGATGTTCGCCACCCACAACGCGACGGTGAGCGCGGTGTAGCGGACGAAGGCGGTGCCGTCGCGCCGGGTGATCCGCACGCTGGTTCCGCGCAGGATGCCGAGGACGACGCTGATCGCCGCGGTCCCGACCAGGAAGGCCATCGAAGCCGGGGTCTTCACTTCGCCGGACAGCGTGCTGAGGCCGACCACCGACAGCACCGCGGGCAGGATGAGCATCTGCTTGGCCTGCGCCGGTTCGCCGATCATCCGCCGCACCATCAGGTACGCGACCGCCGCCACGATCAGGACGATCTCCACGGGTCCGCTCATGGGTTTTTCCTGCCTTTCGCTTCCGTTCCGATGCCGAGAAAACTACGGCGGACCAGCGCCGGAGTCTTGCGGCGCGAGGGGTATCCGCGGGTGGAGAAATCCCTCCACCCGGACCCTGGATTTCTCCACCCGGGATACCTCCGGAGAGGCAAGACGGCGACCGGCCGCGACCGTAGCGTTCCCCGCGAATCCCAATGACCAAGCCAAAATCGGGGAGTACGGCATGACCAAGTTCGCCCGCTCGATGATCTTCACGCTGTTCCTGGACGTCGGCCTGCCGGTCGTCGCCTACTACGCGGCCACGCTGCTCGGCGCGAGCGCCTACGTCGCGCTGCTGGCCGGCACGGTCGTCGCGGGACTGCGGACCGTCTGGGTCGCGGTGAAGCAGCGCCGGGTCGACCTGTTCTCGACGTTCCTGATGCTGATGTTCGGCCTTGGCCTCGGGCTGAGCTTCCTCACCGGCGACCCGCGGTTCCTGCTGGCGAAGGAATCGGTGACCACCTTCTGCGCCGGCGCGGCCCTAGTCGGCAGCTGCGTGCTTCACCGTCCTCTCGCGTACTACGCGGCTCGGCGCTTCGCGCAGTCGGCGGGCGGTGCACAGCTGCGTGAATTCGAGGCCTCGGCGCAAAATCCGGCTCTGCGCCGCCGGTGGTACCAGATCTCCCTGGTGTGGGGAGCCGGGCTGATCGCCGACTCGGTGCTCCGCATCGTGGGCGTGTACACCCTGCCGTTCGACAAGGCGGCGACCTGGTCACAGGTGCTGCTGATCGTCGCCTTCGCCGGGCTGATCGGGTGGACTCTGCGGACCAAGCGGCGTGCCGAACAGCGGCGGCAGGAAGCCCAGCATCAGAGCTGACCAGGTCAGGTGCGTGAGGATCGGTGCCTGCAGCCCGCCGGAGCGGCGGCGCTGCAGCGTGAAAAGCGTCCCCATGGTCGCGGACGCCAGCACCAGCGCCGGGTTACGCGTCGCGGTCGTCGACAGCACGTACGCCGCTGTCGACCCGCGCGCGCCGAACGCGTCGTAAAGCGCGCCACGGAAGAAAACTTCTTCCGCCGCACCGGTGACGAGCGCAGTCGTCACCACGGTGGGCGTCGAGCCGTGGCTGAGTACGCCGGTGATCGCGCGGCGCAACACCGGGATGCGGCGGGCGACCAGCGCGCAGCCGTAGAACACCCCGAACGCCCCCGCGCCCGCGAGCACCGGCTGCACGACGTCCGGACGACCGCGCGGCACCGGTCCGGCCGCTCGCGCACCGGCGAACCAGGTCGCCGCGACCGTCCCGGCCAGGACGCGGAACCGGCGGGACCCGGGTTCGCTGGCCAGCGACGCGCCCAGCAGCCCGGAGCCCGCCGCGGTCACCGCCGCGAGGAACCCCTTCACCTGGTCCGCCGCTGTTTCGCTCGTTCGCCCAGCGCTTGCAGCACGGCCTCGTCGTAGCCCATCGGCTCGAACTCGACGATCCGGCGGATCGCGTCGTCGCGGACCACGACCTCGTTGCCCATCGAGTCGATCAGCGCGCGCCCGGTCGTGGCGTCGATGTCGGTGACCAGCGAAAGCCAGTAGGACGACAGCCGGGGCGAGAGCAGCGGGACCGGCACGATCACCAGCAATCTGCCCTCGATCGCCGCGACGCGCTGCAGCATGTCGCGGTAGGTCAGCACCTCGGGGCCGCCGAGGTCAAAGGTCCGGCCCTCGGTCTCCGGGTGCTCCAGCACCCCGGCGAGGTAGCGGACGACGTCGGCGAGCGCGATCGGCTGGGTGCGCGTGCCGACCCAGCGCGGGGTGATCATCGCGGGCAGATGCTCGACGAGCTGGCGGGTCAGCTCCCACGACGTCCCGCCGTGCCCGATGACGATCCCCGCGCGCAGCACGGTCACCGGCACCCCGGTCTCCGCCAGCAGCCGTTCGACTTCGCGCCTGCTGGCCAGGTGCTCCGACAGCGAGTCGGCGTCGTCGCCGAGCCCGCCGAGGTACACGATCCGGCGTACGCCCGCTTCTGCTGCGGCACGGGCGAACCCGCGGGCCGCGTTGGCGTCGCGTTGCTGGAAGTCCGTGCTGTCGAGGGAATGCACGAGGTAGTAGGCGGCTTCGACGTTCTTGAGGGCGTCCCGGAGCGAACCGATGTCGGCGACGTCGCCGTGGATCGGCTCGCCGGAGCCGCGGTATTTCGCGGGGTGACGGGTCATGGCGAGCACCTCGTGTCCCGCTTCGGCCAGCACCGGGCACAACCTGCTGCCGACAAACCCCGAAGCCCCGGCGACGAGTACGCGCATGCTTGCGACCGTAGCCGCGCAGACCCCAGCTCGCAGACCCTTCACGCGCGATCCGGAGGTCCGTGAAGGACTCCTTGAGGGAATCTACTTCCCATGCCAGGGACTTAAGCCGGGTGGCCTCGGCTTGCTGACCGTCCATAATGGACGCAAATGTCAGCGAAATGCCCGATTAATGTGAGTATGACCGTTTCTTCAAGTCTGCGAGGGGAACCCTGGGGGAATCAGAGTCCGTCAGGGTTCCCCTCACGGACGACCAAACCCCGCGCCAGCCGGCCCGCCAAGGGCGGCACCGGCCCTGGCCAGCCCCTGCGACCGCAAGACGAGCCTCAACGGCACTCGCAAGCGCCCGCCTTGAGTCCCTGGCATTGGAATCAGATTCCCTCAGGGGTCCCCTCGCAGACGACACGCCCAGTTCCCGCCGCCCGCGTCGCCCCGATGCAAGCCAGCGGTCCGCCGGCCGCTTCGGCCTGGGCGAACACGCCTCAGCCGCACCCACAACGCCGCCTTAAATTCCTGGCAATGGAATCTAGTTCCTTCAAGGAGTCCTTCACGGACTTTTGCGGGAGCGGTCCTCCATGAGCTTGCCCATCAGCTGCGCGAGCGCCTCGTCCAGCTGGCCGCTGAGCCGACCGCCGAGCCGGGCGCCCAGTTCCGCGTCGACGGCCGCCGCGAGCGAACCCATCTCGGACAGCAGCGATTCCCCCTTCCCGGTGACGGTGAGGAGGTGCTTGCGCCGGTTGGCCGGGTCCCGCCGCCGTTCGAGGAGGCCGCGCTGCTCCAGCTGGTCCGCCAGCCGGACGACCAGGCTGGGGCTCACCCGCATGAGCCGGGCGATGTCGTCCTGGGTCCGGGTGAAGCCTTGCTCGACCATGGCGAGCGCCCCGAGGTGTTTGGGGGTCAGCCCGGTCTCGCGCAGGTGCGCGGCGAAATCGTTCGCCAGGTCGGTGCCGAGCACCATGAGCCGGAACGCCGCGGTCCCGGGCAAGGAGCTGTCGGTCGCCACACCGGTACTCTATCATCCGTGCACAGTTCAATCTGTAAATAGTTGAGGAGTGCGATGATCGTGCTGGTGGTGGCCAATGCCGTGCTCGCGGTGGTCAGCGTCGTTTTCGCGGTGGTAGGGGCAGTGCGGCCGGCGGCGCTGAGCCACAGCGCGGCACCGACGAGCGGCGAGAAGTTCTACAGCTGGATGTACGCGGTCAGAGCCGTGCCGCTGGGCTGCGCGGCCGCGGTCGTGCCGCTGATCTGGTCTGGACCAGTCTGTGCGGTGGTGCTGATCGCGGCCGCGGTGGCGCAGGCGGGCGACGTCGGCATCGGGGTGTTCCGCGGGGAACGCGGCATGGTCGCGGGAAGCTCGGTCGTGGGTGTGGTGCATGTGGTCACCGCGGTCGCGTTGTGGTGAGCGTTGCCGCGGTGCCGATCGCTCGCTTTCCGTCTCTGCCCTGAGAAAACTTCGGGGCGTCCGGCTTCGTGACAAGTCACAGTCAGCCGCCTCGATCTTCTCGTTTTCCCCCATGACGCGGGAGCCGCCCCTGCTTAGCATTGCCGGGGTACGGCACTCGGGGGACCGAGCGAGATCGAAGGGGATTTCGAGATGACCAACGCCGCAGACGTCGTTCGCCTGGATCCGTCGGACCCGGTCTTCGCCGCCGACCGCCACGCGGCCTACCGCCGCCTGCGGAACGACTCCCCGGTCGCCCGCACGGTCGTCAACGGGCAGGATTCCTGGCTCCTCACCGGCTACGCCGACGTCGAGAAGGTCCTCAAGTCCCCGGCCAACGCCGTGCAGCCGTGTCCCGGCGAGTTCCCCGCGCACATCGGCGACGGGCCCGCGGCGGAGTTCTACCGGTTCTCCCTCCCGAACGTCGACGCGCCCGCGCACACCCGGCTGCGCAAGCTCGCGTCGCCCGCGTTCCAGCCGCGTTCGGTCAACCGGATGCGGGCGTGGGTCGAGGAGATCGTCGTCGGCGGCCTTGACGAGCTGGCCGGCCGTGACGGCGTGGTGGACTTCGTGCGGGAGTACGCGATGAAAATCCCGGCGCTGATCGCGTGCCGGCTGCTGCACGCGCCGCCGGAGGACGCCGGAACGGTCCTGGAGCGCATGCCCGGCCTCAACGCCGTCCTCAGCCAGGGGGACATCACCGCGGAACAGCTCGCGGAGGCCGACGCGACCGCGCAGTTCTATTTCGACTACATCGGCGACATCGTCGATACGCTGCGCGGCAAGCTCGGCGAGGACGACCCGGTCGGCGCGCTTTTGCTCGCGGAAGCGGACGGAGAGCGACTTTCGAGGACGGAACTGGTCGTGACCCTGGTCGGATTCTTCGTGGCCAGCTACCACACGACGATGGTCGCGATGACGAACGCGGTCTACGCGCTGGCGAGCGGCAAGGACCAGTTCCGCTCGCTGGCCGAAGACCCGTCGCTCGCGAGGGCGGCGTGGGAGGAGAACCTGCGGTTCGAGGCCCCGGTGCATTTCGTCTGGCGCTACGCGGGAGCCGGCCTGGAACTGTCCGGCACGCCGATCCCCGAAGGCGAGCATCTGCTTCTCGGGCTGGCGGCCGCGAACCGCGATCCGGCGCGGTTCGAACGACCCGACGCGTTCGACCTGAGGCGCCCCGACAACCGGCATCTTTCGTTCACCGCGGGCGGGCACTTCTGCCTCGGCGCGCCACTGTCCCGGTTGGAGGGAGAGATCCTGCTGCGCGAGCTGCCGCGGCGGCTTCCCGGCCTGGAGCTGTGCGACGACGCGCCGCCGCGCACGACGGACCTGACCTTCGCCATGATTTCCCGGCTCGACATCGCGCCCCGGGGCCGGTGATGGCGGGCCGGTGGGGTCCCGGCGGCGCGGACTGCGCGGTCGCGATCACGTTCGACCATCTCGGCGAGGCAGCCGAGATCCAGCTCGGCTCGGTCCCGCCGGACGCGCCGACCGGACAGCATCACAGCGTGACGCGAGAACTCCCCGCGTTGCTGACGATGCTGGCCGCGCATGCGTACTCCGCGACTTTCTTCGTGGAGGCATGGAATTTCCGGCACTATCCGCACGCGGTGCGCGCGATCGCCGAGGCGGGGCACGAGGTCGGCTGGCACGGCTGGCTGCACGAGCCGTGGCACCGGTCGACGGCGGAGGAGATCGAGGAGTCGCTCCGGCTGAGCCTGGACGCCTTCGCCGCGCTCGGCATCCGGCCGCGCGGCGCGAGGCCGCCGGCGGGACTTCTCGGACCGCACTCGATCGACCTCCTCGCCGAGCACGGTTTCGACTACGTCTCGCTCGCCGGAACGGCCTTCGGGACCACGGTCGGCAGCACGGCGAGGCTGCCGCTGCTGCCGTATCCCTGGCACGCGGTCGACGGCGCCTACTACGTTCCCGGTTTCACCCGGCTCCGCGTGCCGCCGGGCGACGAGCCGGTCGGCCCGGACGGGCTGCTCGACGGGTACGCGGCGATCGTGGACGACACGGCGGCCGCCGGCGGGTGCGTCGGCCTGATTTTCCACGTGCCGTGGCAGGACCGCCCGGAGCGGGTCGAGGCGATCGGCGCCCTGGTGGACCGGCTGGCCGCGGACGAGCGCGTCTGGCTCGCCCGGGCCGACGAGATCGCGGACTGGGTCCGGGACCGTCCGGCGGACTTCCCCGCCGCGCCGCACGCCGACCGGGCGCCGGCATGGTGAGCGAGGCGCCCCGGCCGCGGTTGTCGGCGGTGCCCGGGCCCGCGGAGCGAGACCGGTTCTGGGCGTCGGTCGAGGAGCTGCTGGACGAGCTGGCGCGCGGGCTGGTCGCGCGGATCCGCGCCGAACTGCCGTCGTACGCGCGGCTCCCGGAGGACGAGCATTTCCGGAACGTCCGGTCTCTGTACGCGACGATGACGCGCAGCCTCGCCGACGGGGCGCCGCCGAATCCCGAAGTGCTGCAATCGATCCGCGCCTCCGCGCGGCGGCGCGCCTACTACGGCATGCCGGTGTACGACGTGCTGGCGGCTTTCCATTACGCGCACCGGGAGCTGTGGGAGGCGCTGCGCCGTTCGGACCTCGCCACCGAGTCGCTGCTGGTCGAGCTGGTCGGGACGATGGCGCACTGGTCGCAGGCGATGAGCCAGGCGGTGGTGGACGCTTACGTGGCTCAGCAGGGCGGCCGGGAGCAGCACGAACGGGAGACGCGGGCGCGGTTTTTCGACCTCCTGCACGCGGACGGGCCGAGCGAGGGCGTCGCCGACGTGCTGCGCGAACTCGCCTTCGACCCGGACGGGGAGTTCACCGTTCTCGTCGCGGGGAATCGCTCGTGGCCGCGCGAATCCGTGGACGCGCTGCAACGCGCGGGCCGGCGGATCACCGGAGTGCTGCACGTCGACGCGCGGGCGGGCCTGATGACGGTCGTGTCCCAGGGCGCGGCGGTCGACGACGTCGTCGCGCTCGCCGCCGAGGTGGGCGGCGAGGACCAGCCCCTCGGCATCGGGCTGGCCCGGCCGGGGCTGGCCGGAATCCGGCTCAGCATGGGCGACGCCGCCCGCGCGCTGCGGCTGGCCGAAGCCGGCGGCCGCGCGGCGGTCCGGTTCGAGGCCGAATGGTTCCGGGCCACGATCCCCGATCTCGTGCCGCTCATCGGCCCGCTCGTCGAGCCCGCCCGCCGGGTCGCCGCCGAGCAGCCCGACCTCGCCGACGCCGTCGTCGCGTACGCCGAGTCCGGATTCACCTTGCGGGGGACCGGGTCCGCGCTCGCTTTGCACCCGAACTCCGTCTCGTACCGCCTCTCGCGATGGCATCAGCTCACCGGCCTGGACGTGCGGTCCTTCGCCGAATTGGCGCTGTCGTTCGTGGCCGTCGCCGAAGCCAGGAGGACCACGTGAAGCTCGTCAGTTTCGGGCCGCCCGGCGCCGAGGAACCGGGGGTGCTGGTCCGGCCGGACGCGCTCCTTCCGTTGCGCGGCAGCGGGTTCGCCGGCGGGTGGAGCGAGATCCTGTCGTGCTGGCCCGCCGCCGAGCCGCTGGTGCGAGCCGCGGCCGCCCGGCCTCGCGAAGGTGATCTGGTGCCGCTGGCCGGGACGAGGCTCGGGCCGCCGGTGCCCCGTCCCGGCACGGTCGTCGCGATCGGCTTCAACTACCCCGCGCACGGCGACGAGGTGCTCGGCGCGCCGCGGCCGCCCGGCGAACCGATCGTCTTCCTGAAGCCCGCCAGCAGCGTGTGCGGTCCCGCCGACGCCATCGTCTGCCCGCCGGAGACCCGCCAGCTGGACTACGAGGTCGAGCTGGCCGTGGTGATCGGCCGCGGCGGGCAGCGGATTCCGGCCGCCGAAGCCCTGGAACACGTGGCCGGGTACATGGTCGCCAACGACGTCACGGCGCGGGACATCGCCTTCGGCGCGGGCATCGACCACCCGCTGCTGTTCCAGATCGCGCGGGCGAAGGGAGCGCCGTCGTTCTGCCCGACCGGGCCGTGGCTGGTGACCCCGGACGAGTTCGCCGCCGCAGGCGCCGGTCTGCGGCTGTGGGTCAACGGCGAGCTCCGGCAGCAGGATTCCACCGCGAGCATGGCGGTCGGGGTCGCCGGGCTGATCGAGTCGGTCAGCAGGTCGATGGCGCTGCGCCCGGGGGACATTCTGCTGACCGGCACGCCGCCCGGCTGCGGTTTTCAGCTGGACCCGCCCTGTTTCCTCGCCGACGGCGACGTCGTCGAAGCCGAGATCGACGGGCTCGGCCGCATGCGCTCGCCCGTCGTCGCGCACGCACTGCTGGAAAGGATCTGACATGCCGAAGGTGATCTTCCGCGCGCCGGACGGCGACCAGACCGTCGACGTGCCGCCCGGCACCCCGCTGATGCAAGCCGCCCTCGACGGCGACGTCGACGGGATCATCGGCGAATGCGGCGGAAACGCCATGTGCGCGACCTGCCACGTCTACGTCCCCGCCGGCATCGCGGACGACTTCCCGCCGATCACCGCGGCCGAGGACGAAATGCTGAACTGCACGACCTCCGAACGCCGTCCGGCGAGCCGGCTGAGCTGCCAGCTGCCGGCGCCGGAGCACGACGTGCTCGTCGAATTGCCGGAGGAGCAGTGAGCACGGCCGACCCGATCGTCGTCGTCGGCGCGGGCCACGCCGGCTTTCACGTGGCACTGTTCCTGCGCGACGAAGGCGTGGACACTCCGATCGTCCTGGCCGATAGCTTGGCGGGCCCGCCCGTGCAGCGCCCGCCGCTGTCGAAGGCGATGCTGCTGAACGCCGCCGAGCCGAGGCTGGCCTTCCGCAAACCGGAGTTCTACCCGGCGCGGGACATCACGCTGCTGCACGACACCGTCGTCCGGATCGACCGGAACCGCCGCCAGGCGTGCCTTGAATCCGGCCGCACGCTCGGCTATCGCGAACTGGTACTGGCCACTGGCTGCCGCCCGCGCGCCCTGACCGTGCCGGGCGCCGGCCTCCCCGGGATCCGCACCCTGCGCACCCCCGACGACGCCCGCGCCATCCGGGACGCACTGGACCAGGCCAACGACGTAGTCGTCGTCGGCGGCGGCTTTATTGGCCTGGAAACGGCCGCGGCCGCACGCACTCGTGGCTGTGCCGTCACAGTCGTGGAAAGCCTGCCCAGGCTCATGCAGCGCATCGTGTCCCCTGAAGTCTCGGCGCATTTCCGCACCCTGCACGAGACCCGGGGAGTGCACGTCCGCACCGACACGACGGTCCACGCCTTCGACGGCGACACCCACGTCCGCCAAGTGCTGCTCTCGGACGGCACCCGGCTGTCAGCCGACCTGGTGGTGCTCGGCGTCGGGGTCGCTCCCGAAACCGGGCTCGCCCGCGAATGCGGCCTCGCGGTCGGCGACGGGGTAGAGGTCGACACCGCGCTGCGCACGTCGGATCCGCTGATCTCCGCAGTGGGCGACTGTGTCTCGTTCCCGGCTGGCGACGGTACCCGCCGACGGCTCGAATCGGTGCAGAACGCCGCCGATCAGGCCCGCGTGGTCGCCGCCCGGCTGGCCGGCCGGACAGCGGCGTTCGACGCCGTGCCCTGGTTCTGGACGGAGCAGTTCTCCGCCAAACTGCAAATCGCCGGACTGCTGCCCGGGACCACCGAAACGGTCCTGTCCGGCGAAACCGCGGACGCGTTCTCGGTCCTGCATTTCCGCGACGGACGGCTCGCCGCGGTCGAATCGGTGAACCGGCCTGCCGACCACGTCGCCGCTCGTCGCCTCCTCGCCCAAGACGACAGACCCGTGGGGACTGATCTCGCGAGTGCGCTGAGCGGGCGCCCCGGAATCCTCCGGCCTGCCCCGGCGGGGTGACCGGAGGATTCCGGGAGCGCACCGCTAATCCGAGCCGACCAGCTCCGTCCGGTCCGTCTCCGCCCCGATCTTCGCGCCGACAGCGGTCAGAACCCCGCCGAGCGCGATCAGGACCAGCGGCGTGTAGACGTACGGCATGAACGAGCTGAGCCCGAGCATGTAGAAGCTGTAGAACGACGGGATCAGCAGCGACACGCTGTAGGCGACGCCGTAGCCGGAAGCGCGGATCTTGGTGGGGAACGCCTCGATCAGATACACCGTCGCGACACCGAACGGCGAGATCGCGACGACGAGGCCGACGGTGTAGAGCACCATGGCCAGCACGAAGCTGCCGCCGTTGCTCAGCAGCATCAGCATCGCGAGAAAGCTCGCCACGGACACGAGAAGCGTGGCGATCCCGGAGCAGATCAGCACCCGGCGGCGGCCGTACTTCTGCCCGAGGTGCCCGAAGGTGAGATAGCCGAGGAACAGTGCGACGTTCGAGAGCAGCAACGCCGTCGTCACCGCGCCCGGGTCCTGCTTGAGGTAGGTGATCAGCAGTCCGGAAACGGGGGAGATGATGGATTGCACGCCGAACCAGAGCCCGGTCATCAACAGCAACGCCTGGGCGAGCCGGCGGCGGATCGCCCGGTCGCGAAGGAGTTCGCGCAGCGGGGCTTTCTTCTCGGCGGCGGATTCTTTGCGCGCGGCCTCGGCCTGCCATGCCGCGGACTCGTCGACGGAGCGGTAGAAGAAGACGAAGAACACGACGCCGAGAAGGCCGCCAACGAGGAACGGGAGCCGCCAGCCCCAGGTCTGGTAGGCGGATCCGGCGGAGCCGCCGGGCAGGAAGCTCAGCAACGGCAGCGTCACGACGGAGATCGCGATGTAGCCGATCGGGTAGGCACCGGCGATGTAGGCCCCGACGATGCCCCGTTTCGCTGGCGGACAGGATTCGAGCGCCAGCGGGTTGGCGCTGGTGTACTCGCCGCCCATGAAGATGCCGCCGACGAAACGCAGCAGCAGGAGGCAGACGATGCCGCCGTAACCCCATTGCGCGTAGCCGGGCAGCGCCGCCATGAGGAAGGTCGCGACGGTGAAGCCGGCGACCGCGATCAGGGTCGCGTTGCGGCGGCCGATGCGGTCGCTGATGCCGCCGAAGACGATGGAGCCGACCGGCCGGCCGAGCAGGGTCGCGGCGAAGGTCAGGTAGAACAGGGTCGTCTCGACCGAGTCCGGGATGCCCTTCGGCTGGAAGTAGTGGATGGCCGGGGCGAGCGCGACGACAGGTAGATAGATGTCGAAGTAGTCGACGCCGAAGCCGAAGAACGCGGCGTGCGTGGCTCGTTTGGCCTGTTTCGCCGCGGGTGTCCTCGACGCTGCTGTGGCGGGCGGAACGGGCGGCGCGGGCGGGGTTCGGTCCATGACCGGATCTCCTGTTCAGGGTGTGACATCGACGGTGATGCCGCGGGGTGCCGCGGAGTTCCCCCTTGGCCCCGGGGACGCCGGATCGGCGGCGGCCCCGGGGGAATGCGCGGAATCAGGCGCCGGCGATCTCGGCGCGGGCGCGGTCGAGGTCGTCCGGGCGGCCGGAGGTGAGCGCGGCGACGACCCGGCCGCCGCGCTCGTACCAGACCGTGAAATCGCCGTCCCAGGAACCGGTGAGCCGCACCCGGTCCCACTGCGCGGCGGGCCCGACGTATTCGAACCGCGCCCAGCCGGCGAGTTCGGTCCAGAAGTACGGGACTTCCCGGTGCGCCGCGGGCTGGCCGAGGATGCCGTGCGCGGCGGTCACCCCTTGCGCGATCGCGTGTTCCTCGTGCTCGACGCGCAGCGCTCGGCCGTGCACTTCGCTGTGGTACTCGCAGACGTCGCCCGCCGCCCAATGTCCGGCGGCGCTGGTGCGGAGCGTGCGGTCGCACAGGATTCCGCCGCTGGGCCCGAGCCGCAGCCCGGCCTGCCGCGCGAGCTTGGTGTCCGGGACGGCGCCGACGCCGACCACCACGAGGTCGCCCGAAATCTCGCGGCCGCCGGCCGTGCGCACGCCGGTGACCGCTCCGTCCCCGGTGAACTCGCTGACCTGCTCGCCGCACACCAGCGTGACGCCGCGCGAGGTCAGCAGCCGGGCGACGTGGTCGGCGACCTCCGGCCCGAACGCGGTCTCCAGCGGCGCGCGTTCGGGCATGACCATCGTGCACTCGACGCCGGATTCGGTCAGGGACGCGGCGACCTCGGCGGCGATGAAGGAGCCGCCGACGAGGACGGCCTGCCGCGCTTCTGCCGCCTGTGCCCGGAGTTTGCGCGCGTTGGCGGGTGCCCGGAGGTAGTGGATGCCGGAGTTCGCGGCGCCGGGCAGCGACAGCCGGCGGACCATCGCCCCGGTCGCGAGCAAGGCGCTGCGGTACCGGATCTCGGTCTTGTCCGCCAGCGTCGCGGTGCGCGTCCCGGTGTCCAGCGAGAGCACGGCCGACCGGGTCCGCAGCCGGATGTCGTTGTCGTCCCACCACTGCGGGGACACGACGGCGAGGTCCGTGCTCCCGGCTTCCGGACCGAGCAGCTGCTTGGTGATCGGCGGACGCCGGTACGGCGGGTCCAGTTCGCGGGTGACCAGGGCGATCGACCCGGAGAAGCCCTGCTTGCGCAGTTCGGCCGCCGCGGCCGCCGAGGCCACGCCGCCGCCGATCAGGAGCGCGTCGACGTCGGTCATGTCAGTCCTCTTCATACGGTTCGAAGTCGGACTTCGCCGCGCCGCAGACCGGGCACACCCAGTCGTCCGGGATGTCCTCGAACGCGGTGCCGGGCGCGATGCCGCCTTCGGGGTCGCCCTCGGCCGGGTCGTAGATGTCGCCGCAGGACACGCAGATCCACTTGCGGGTCAGAGTTTCCATCGGTGGTCCTATTCCCCGGTCCCCGCCCACCTCGACCGGCTCGGGTCGAGCAAGGGGGACAGGTCGTCGTGCCGGGCCCAGGCCAGGCTTTCCAGTTCCAGCGCGTCGAGTTCGACGGACTGGCGGGTGCGGAGGTCCTCGATGCGCAGCCGGGACCGCCCGCCGCCGGATTCGCGCACGGTGACGCCGACGACGGCGAACTCGTTGCGCACCAGCACCCGGTCCGGATCGGGTTCGAGCGCCGCGAGGATGTCCTCGATCGGCATCCCGTCGGAGCCGCTGCGTCCGGAGTCGCTCATGGCTTCGCGAACCGGCATTCCAGCGTGCGCTCCTCCGCCGCGCCGAGCGCCGCGGCGAGGTCGTCCTGGCCGGTGTACGCGCGGTCCGGGATCGCGCGCGCGGACAGGGTCGCGACCACTTCGCCGTCGAAGGGGAACGGGTCCACGACGACCACGCCGGGCTTGACCGGGGTCAGCGTCAGATCGGTGCGCGGACCGCCGATGCGTGAGGGGGCCAGCTGGATGACCCGCGGTCCCGGCCGCTGGTCGATGCTCCGCAGCGTGCTCGCGAGCGGCACCGCGGGGCCGTCGCCGGGGCTGGTGTCGGCGAGGGAGGCGTAGAGCGAGAACAGGTCCCACACCTGCAACAGGTCGTAGTGGTACCAGAGGCGGGCTTCGAAATCGCTGCGGACGCTGTCCTTCACCAGCGACTTCTTGGTCTCGGCCCAGCGCTGCTCCTCTTCCGCGACGTGCTTTTCGCGGATCTCGTCGAGCGGGGTCGCCGCCGGATCGATGCCGACGCCGCCGTCCTGCATGCCCCAGCGATTCCGGTACAGCCCGGTCCAGTGCATGCTCACGAGCAGCCCGGCGTAGGCGTCCTCCTGGTAGATCCGGTCGACGCCCCGCTGGTACAGCGGCAGATGGTCCTCCAGCGGGATCTCCAGGAAGTGCAGCGGGCGCTGGGCTTCCGCGTTGAACAGCGGTTCGGCGTCGGCTTCGAGCCAGCCGTCGTCGTGCCGCGCGGTGCCGATCCGGACCTGGTCGCGGCGGGTGGGGGCGTCGAAACCGGAGTTGCCCCAGCGCAGGGTCAGGTCGCCGGCGAGCCGGCCGTGCTCGTTCTGGTCGACGAGGACCAGGTCGCCGCCGCGTCGGGTGATGAGCATCGGATTTCCTTTCGGTGGTGGGTTTCGTCAGAGCAGGACGGAAAGGTTGCCCAGGTGCCCGCCGTTGTTGACGAGATCGACCTTCTTCCGCGCGATGCGGAGTTCGCCGCCCTCGCGGCGCAACCGGTAGCGGTACCGGCCCGCGTGGTGATGCAGGGCGTCGCGGCGGAATTCGACGACCAGGAACGCGGCCGCGACGTCGATCTCGCCGTCGCCTTCCCACAGCACCTGGACGTTGCTCACCAGATGCACGGTCCGCGAGCGTGGTTCCTGTGCGTAGGCCAGTCCGCTGTCCAGCCGCCACACGCGTTCGGCGAGGAAGGCCACGTCGTCGTACACAATGGACACGTCACGGCCAGGGTCGATGTCGTCGGCGTTGGCTGGGATCCAATAGACCGCGTCATCGGCGAACAGCTTGCGCCAGCCGGGAAAGTCCCGTGCGTCCAGCAAGGCCGCTTCGGCGTAGAGGAATTGTTCGATCTCGCTCACGCGCCCGCCTCCATCAGTTCGAGCCAGCGGCGCAGGTACGCGCGCTGCGGAACCTCGTCGGACGACCGGCCGATCCGGACCCCGGTCTCCTCGTCGACGACCTCGCGGTGCAGCCCCCGGGCCATCAGCGTGAAATCCGCCGCGCTGGCCGACGCCTCGTTGCCCTGGGTCACCCGGTCGAAGCCCACTTCGATGTCGTCGGTCGAGCCGAAGCCCGCCGGGCCGTAGAAGATCTCGTGGTCCCGCAGGATCCGCGAGCGCGTCTCCGCGCCGGCGCCGCGGGGGAGCAGCGGGTAGAGGTACACCCAGGTCTCGTCGACCGAACGCGGCACGACCAGGCGCAGGTGCGCGCCCACGAAGGCCAGGCTCGGGAAGATGTTGAGGTTGAACGGGATCAGCTCGCCGATCGCGATGGCGTGCGCGTTCTCGCCCGCGTCCTCGAGCCTGCCGTACTCGTGCACCGCGTGCCCGTTGCCGAGGTCGATGCCCCGCCAGTCCGGGTTCGCCCGCACGTTCTTGACCCACGGGCTGCTCTTCCCGGTGCGGTCCTTGAGGATGTCGAGCCAGCTCTTGTGGGTGAAGGAGAAGTGGTACGGGTCGATCGTGTTCTCGATCTGGAGCTTCCAGTTGCCGCGGTAGACGAGCTTGTGCGCCCGCGAAACCAGCTCGGGCCCGCCGTCGCCGATGCGGGCGATGAAGTCGAGGTAGCGGCGCGCGTTGCCGAGGTAGTCCGGCAGCGGCGGCACGGACGCGTCGAGGCTGGCGAACACGAAGCCCTGGTAGGACTCCACGCGGGGGACGTGGACCAGGCCCATCGCGGTCTTGTCGAACTCGTCGTACCCGTCGTCGAAGGGCACCCCGGTCAGCTCGCCCGAGGACGAGTAGGTCCAGCCGTGATAGGCGCAGCGGAAGAAGTTCGCGTTGCCGGTCTCGCGCTGGCACACCTGCGAACCGCGGTGCCGGCAGCGGTTGAACATGACGTTGATCCGGCCGGTGTCGGCGGACCGGTTCACGATCACCGGCTGCCTGCCGAGGTAAGCGGTCTTGTAGTCGCCGGGCTCGGGGATCTCCGTCTCGTGCGCGACGAACACCCAGGTCCGGTGGAACACGTTCGCCAGCTCGCGCGCGAAGATCGACGGATCCCGGTAGATCCGGGTGCTGACGTGCCAGTCGTCGGTGATCAGCGGGTCCTTGGCCGGGCCGTCCGTGGTGATGCTCATGATCCTGCTCCTCAGCGGTGGGAAAGGTCGGGGAAGACGGTCGCCCGGATCGATCCGGGGTCGTCGTTCGCGGCGTTGAGCGCCTTTTCGGTGTCCTCGATCGAGAACCGGCCCGTGCACAGCAGATCCAGCGGGTACCGGCTGGATTCGATCAGCCGCAGCGCGGGCGGGACGAGCCTGCTCGGCCGTCCGCGGACCCCGCGCAGGGTGAGCACCCGCCGGTTCATCGCGTCCACAATGGACTCCGCGCCGCCGCCTGCGCCCTTGGCGACCCCGGCTTGCACGACGGTCGCGCGATCGCCCGCGACGGCGAGCGCGGTGTCGAGCCCGGCCGCGCTGCTCGCCACGTTGACCACCACGTCCGCGAACGTCCCGCGGGTCAGGTGCTCGACCTGCTCGACGACGTCCCCGGTCAGCGTGTGGTCGGCGCCCAGCTCCCGCGCGACCGTGAGGCGAGCTTCGTCAGCGGACGTGCCGACGACGATCACCTTGCCCGCGCCCGCTTCCTTCGCGCCGACAAGACACGCGAGGCCGTGCGGACCCGGCCCGACGATCACGACGGTGCCGCCCTGATGCAGCCCGCCGACGCGGGTGACCCAGTCGAGGCCGTTGGAGATCGGGATGAACAACTGCACCAGCTCCGCGGGCACGTCCTCGGACACCTTGTGCACGATCGCCTGCGGGTGCAGGTACAGATAATCGGCATACCCGCCGTACAGGCCCGGTCCGCTGTGGATGGACTTCCCGCCGTACCGCGGCACCCGGCACATCTGGTACGCGCCGGCCAGGCACGAACGGCAAGTGCCGCAGGGCAAATACTCCTCCACGACGATGCGGTCGCCCGCCGCGACGCCCCATCGTTCGGCCGCGCCGTCGCCGAGCTCGACGATCCGGCCCACCAGCTCGTGCCCGAGCACGCACGGCAGTTCGTAGAACGGGTTGACTCCCCGGTACGCGGCGATGTCGGTGCCGCAGACGCCGGTCGCCTCGATCTTGAGCAGGCCGTCGTCGTTCCCGGTGCGCGGCAACGGGAATTCCTCGATCGTGAGCTGTCCCTCGCCGTGCAGCACGGCGGCCCTGCTGGTGGTCATTCCCCGGCCTTCCGCTCGGACGCGCGCAGGATCCGCCCGGCCTCGGCGGCGGTGACGACCTGCCCGTACTTGGCCTCGATGTCGAAAAGCGCGGCCGCGTGGGGTTCCGCCGCGCGATCGGCGACCGCGCGCTCGGGCACCACCGCGCGATAGCCGTGCTGAAGCGCGTCGACCACGGTCGCCCGGACACAGCCGGACGTCGTCGCCCCGGTCACCACGACGCCGTCGCATCCCTCGCCGGCGAGGAACGCCGCCAGGTTGGTGCCGAAGAAACCCGACGCGAACAGCTTCGCCAGCACGGGCTCGTCCGGCCTCGGGGCGAGCCGCTCGTCGATCTCCGCCCACCGGCTCCCGGCCCGGCACTGAGCGAGCGCCGGCATCTTCTCCAGGAAAGGCGCGGCGACGCGCTCGTCGGCCGCGGTGTACTGGATCCGGGTGAACACACGCGGCAGCTCCAGCTCGCGCGCGACGTCGAGCAGCCGGGCCGTCTCCCGCACGGCTTCGCCGGCGTCGCAGCCGAGAGCCGAGTCCCGGTCGGTGAACCCGTAGGTGAAGTCGACGACGACCAGAGCAGGTCGCCGGATCCCGGACTGACGCTCCCCGATGCGCCTCTCCCGGTAGAGCTGGGCGGCTGTGACGGACACGCCCCACCTCCTTGAGCTGGATAGTTGCATACAATTTCGCGTGAATGTGCCTGAGTCTGCGTGGGCGATGCCTCCGCTTGGGGTTGCCCAAACAGCAGATAGAATTCTATATTCAGAGCATGAGTCGCGGGCCACTGGATGTCAAGGCCGGGAATCCACGCAGCTCAAGATCGCAAACTGGGCTAGGCGAACCGGCTGGCCGCCCTTGACTGCTCGCGCCCGATCAGGTGCAGTGCCAGGGTTGACGGTGGGACTCTGCTTCATCGGCTTGCGAAAGTTGCATACAAAACTGGGAAGAGGTGGGCGATGGCTTTGCCAGGCCGGACCGCATTGGTGACCGGCGCCGGGAGCGGAATCGGGGCCGCCTGCGCCCGCGGGCTCGCCCGTGAGGGAGCGGATGTCGTCGTGCTCGACGTCCGGGCCGACGCCGCCAAGGAAGTCGCGCACGAGGTAGGCGGACGTGCTCTCGTCGTCGATCTGGCCGATCTCGACGCGGTGGACGAGGCGCTGCGCGGCATCGAGGTCGACATCGTGGTCAACAACGCCGGCGTGCAGCACCTCGCGCTGCTGCACGAGTTCCCGCCGACGGAGTTCACCCGGCTGCTCGACGTCATGCTGCAGGCCCCGTTCCGGATCGCCCGGGCGGTGCTGCCGGGCATGTACGAGCGCGGCTGGGGCCGGTTCGTGCACATCACCTCGATCCGGGGCGTGCGCGGCGACGTCCGCAAGGGTGCGTACGTCGCGGCCAAACACGGTGTCGAAGGACTGTCCAGGACGATCGCCCTGGAAGGTGCCGAGCACGGTGTGACGTCGAATTGCATCGCTCCGGCCTGGGTCGAAACCCCGCTGACCCACGACCTCGCCGCCCGGCAGGCCGAGATCCGCGGCACGACCCCGCAGCAGGTCGTCGAAGACGTGATGCTCGGGGGCGCCGCGATCAAGGAACTGATCGACGCCGACGAGATCGCCGCGCTGACCGTCCACCTGTGCTCCGCGGCCGCCCGCCACACGACCGGCACGTCCATCCCGCTCGACGGCGGCTGGCTCGCCGGATGAGCGCCGCCCGACGAGGAGAACCCGTGAAATCAGCCACCCGGCGCCACGGCATCGGTGCGAGGGCCCCGCGCCGCGAAGACGCCCGCCATCTGGCCGGACGTGGCACGTTCGTCGCCGACCTGCGCCTGGCCGGATTACGCGAGGTCGCGTTCGTCCGCAGTCAGGTGCCCCACGGCCGCATCACGCAGATCGCCAAACCAGCGGGCACGGAACCCGGCACGTCCATCCCGCTCGACGGCGGATGGCTCGCCGGATGAACGCCGCCCGACGAGGAGAACCCGTGAAATCAGCCACCCGGCGCCACGGCATCGGCGCGAGGGCCCCGCGCCGCGAAGACGCCCGCCATCTGGCCGGACGCGGCACGTTCGTCGCCGACCTGCGCCTGGCCGGATTACGCGAGGTCGCGTTCGTCCGCAGTCAGGTGCCCCACGGCCGCATCACGCAGATCGCCAAACCAGCAGGCGCCGAGCCCGGCACGGTGTGGACTGCGGCGGACCTCGCGCCGTTCGCGCAACCGCTCACCGCGACCTCGACCCTGCCGGGATTCCGCGCGGCCCCGCTGCCGAACCTGGCCTCGGACAAGGTGCGCTACGTCGGGGAACCGATCGCGCTCGCCATCGGCGACACCCGAGCCGAAGCCGAAGACCTGGCCGGCGAGATCGGCACCGACATCGAAGCACTGCCACCGGTCCCGGACTTCACCACCGCACTCGACGGCGAGACACTCGTCCACGACGACTGGCCGGACAACATTTTCGCCACCACCCAGGGCGATTTCGGCGACCTCGAAGAAGCCGCACGCGCCGCCGCGGTCTCGATCACGCGCGAGTACACGATGAACCGGCAAGCGGTCGTGCCGCTGGAAACCCGCGGCGTCGCGGCGCACTACGACCGGTCGGCAGACCTGCTGACGGTGTGGTCCTCGACGCAAACACCGCACATGATCCGCGACATGATCGCCTTGCAACTGGGCATCGAAGCCAGACGCGTCCGTGTGGTCGCCCCTGACATGGGCGGCGGGTTCGGCGCCAAATGCTCGGTCTACCCGGAAGAAATCGCCCTGGCGGCCATCGCGATGCAGCTCGACTACCCCGTCCGCTGGGTCGAAGACCGCTGGGAAGCGATGGTGTCCTCGACACAAGCCCGCGACCACCACTACCGCATCACCGCGCACGCGGCCGCGGACGGCACACTGCTGGGCGTCGAGGCCGACATCGTCGTCGACAGCGGTGCGTACTCGGTGCACCCCTGGACAGCGACGATGGACGCAACCATGTCGTCAGCGATGATCCCCGGCCCGTACCGGCTGCGAAACTACCGATTCCGCACCCGCAGCGTCGCCAGCAACAAGACACCTTCCGGCCCATACCGCGGCGTCGCCCGCCCAGGAGCCTGCTTCGCCATCGAGCGCACCCTCGACGACCTCGCGCACGCGTTAGGCATCGAGCCGCACGAGATGCGGATGCACAACATGGTCACCCCCGCCGAGATGCCGTACCGGTCAGTGGCGAACAAGGTCTACGACAGCGGCGACTACGCGGAGGCCGTACGCCGAGCGGCGACACTGCTCGGCCACGACGAGTGGCGGTCCCGACAGCAAGCGACACCCAGCGAGTCGCGTCACCGCATCGGAATCGGCTACGGCTCCTTCACGGAACAAACCGCACACGGCTGCATCGAATGGGCTTCGCGTGGTCTCGCGATCACCATCGGAACCGAAGGCGCGCGGCTGGCAATGGACGCCACCGGCAGCTTCACCCTCGCCGTAGGCATCAAAAGCCACGGCCAAAGCTCAGAAACCACTCTCGCGCAAGTAGTGAGCGAGGTGTTCGACGTAGCCATCGAAAGCGTCACAGTGCTGCACGGCGACACAGCCGTCACCCCGCGCGGCGACGGCACCTTCGCGTCACGGTCGATGGTGATGGCCGGCGGTGCGACCTTCGGTGCCGCGCGCGAACTGTCGGCGAAGGTCCTCGACATCGGCGCAGTGTTGCTAGGGGAACCCGCAGACTCCCTAGAACTCCGCGACGGCGCGGTCCACGGCCAGAAGCGCTCAATCAGCTACGCCGCCCTGGCAAAGGAGTTCCTCTTCACCCCAGACCACGTACCGGGCGTCGCACCAGGCCTGGAATGCACCTTCTACTACCAGCCCGAAGTGCAAACCGGCGCGTTCACCTACGCGACGCACGCCGTGGCGGTCGACGTCGACCTCGACACCGGCGACGTGAAACTGCTGGACTACGCGATCGTCGAAGACTGCGGCACGATCGTGAACCCGCACGTCGTCGACGGCCAGCTGATCGGCGGGATCGCACAGGGCATCGGCACCGCGCTGCTCGAGGAACTGGTCTACGACGCCGACGGCCAGCCGAAGTCCACGAGCTTCCTCGACTACCTGCTCCCCGGCGCGAGCGAGGTACCGGAAATCAAAATCGGCCACCTCGAAACGCCCTCGCCCTACACCGTCTTCGGCATGAAAGGCGCCGGCGAAGGCGGTTCGATCGCACCACCCGCGGCGATCGCCAACGCGGTGACGGACGCACTGCGAGAGTTCGGCGCGCTCGCCAACGAGACACCGCTGACCCCAGCACGCGTGTGGTCAGCACTGCAACTCGCGCGGGACGTGGAGGTAGCCCGGTGAAACCCACCGATTTCTCCCACCATCGCCCCTCCACCGTGGACGGCGCGGCCGCGCTACTGGCAGAACTGCCCGACGCGAAGGTCCTAGGCGGCGGCCAGAGCCTGCTGCCGATCATGAACATGCGCCTGGCCTCGCCGGAACACCTAGTCGACCTCACCGCCATCCGAGACTTGCGCGCCTGCACGGAAGCCGACGACCAAGTCCGCTACGGCGCGACGACCACCCACATGATGCTCGAAGAACAACTCGTCCCCGACTGCACCAACGGCTTGCTCCCGCACGCCGCGTCCGGCATCGGCTACCGGGCGATCCGCAACCGCGGCACTCTCGCGGGCAGCCTCGCACACGCCGACTCCAGCGCCGAGTGGCCGACGGTCATGTCCGCGCTCGACGCCGCCGTGCACACGCGGTCGGTCCGAGGCACCCGCCGCATCCCAGTACGCGATCTCCTCCAAGGCTTCTTCACCACAACCCTGGAAGACGACGAGTTCATCACCTCCGTGGAAGTCGCCCGGCTCACCCCGGAAACCAGATGGGGCCTGTACAAGATGGCACGCAAACCCGGAGAGTTCGCCGAATCGCTCGCCGTGGCCCTCCTGCGCCCCAAGGGCCTGGAACTCTGGCTCGGCGCCGCCCGCGATGTCCCCATCCGGCTGACGAACACCGAAACGATCGCCGAATCCGCCGACCTGCCCGATCTCCTCGAAGCCGTCGGCACCGACACCGGCAGCGACGGACATCAACGACAACTGCACGCCGTCTCGGTACAGCGAGCCCTGCGCGCCGCACAACACCAGGAGGTAACCCGTGTCTGAGCTGACTGTCGAGCTGACGGTCAACGGCCGCAAACGATCCGCGACCGTACCCGCCCGCACCACCCTCGCGGACCTGCTGCGCGACCGCTTCCACCTCACCGGCACACACCTGGGATGCGAGCAAGGAGTGTGCGGCGCGTGCACCGTCCTAGTCGACGAACTGCCAATGCGGTCCTGCCTGGTCTTAGCGGCTTCCTGCCAGGACGTCGAAGTCGTGACGGTCGAAGGCCTGGAAGGACCGGACGCCGACCGAGTCCGAGCCGCATTCTCCCGCGAGGGAGCGCTGCAGTGCGGATTCTGCACCTCCGGCATGGTCCTCACTGCCTACGACCTGGCGCGCCGCCGCGAGCTGTTCACCCGTGACGAGGTGTGCGTGGCACTGGCGGGAAACATCTGCCGCTGCACCGGCTACAACGGCATCGTCCGCGCTGTGCAGTCCGCGACCGCCGAAGGCATCGAAGCCGACGAGCCCACGACCGTCCACTGAGGACACCCCGAAGGGAACACCATGGAATTCTCGAACGACTTCACCGTGCCCACCGACGTCGCTACGGCATGGACAGTCCTGACCGACGTACCCCGCATCGCCCCCTGCCTGCCCGGCGCGACCGTAGAACCCGCAGACGGCGATACCTACCACGGTTCGGTCTCAATGAAAGTCGGGCCGATCAAGGTCTCGTACCGCGGCACCGCCGCCTTCCAGAACCTAGACGAGCCGGCCCGCCGAATGGTCCTGGACGCCCGCGGCACCGAGAAAACCGGCAAAGGCTCCGCGGCCGCAGTAGTTACGGTCACCCTGCACGAGGAGTCCAGCGACAAGACCCGCGTAGACGTGCACACCGAACTGCAGATCACCGGAAAACTGGCCCAGTTCGGCCGCAACGCGATGGCCGACGTAGGCGCCCGGCTGATCGGCCAGTTCGCGACCAACCTGGAAACCCTGCTGGCCCCCGCCGCACCCGCGACACCGACCAACACCCCAACAGCAACACGCCCAGCCCCAGACCTGGACGCGCTCACCTTCCTGACCCCGCTGCTTAAACGCGCCGCCCCCACTGCAGTCGCGTTCGTACTGGGCGTGCTGCTTACGTGGCTGGCGGCCCGTCGGGGAACTGCTCGTGCTGAAGGACAGCCCGCTGCGCAGCCCTGATATGCACCTTCATGATCATCTCCGCGCTTTCGGAGTCGCGCTGCCGAAGCGCCTCGATCAGCTCACGGTGATGCTCGGCGCTCCGCTGAAGGTCCCGGTCGGTGTAGCGCAGAAACGTGCGCCGCACCAACGGAAGGCCGAACACCCCGGTCAGCAACGAGATCAAGCTGTCGCTGCGGGTCGCTTCGAGGATCAGCGCATGGAACTCGTTGTTCAACGCCGCCGCGTCAGCCGCCCCGCGCCGCCCCTTCCCGATCGCCTCGCAGTACGCCGCCAGGTTTTCCTCAAGCGCGGCAATGGCCGGGTCGCTGATCTTCTGCGCCGCGACAGCCGCGACATAGCCTTCGACCACAGCGCGGAGCCCGTAGATCTCGACGATCTGCTCCCGGCTCCACCCGACCACCTGCGCCCCGCGGTGCCGCTCCAGCCGGACCAGCCCTTCCGAACCCAACCGCCCCAGCGCTTCCCGAACCGGAGTGCGGCTCATCCCCAGCGACCCGGCGAGCGCGCTCTCCCGCAGCCAAGTCCCGGGAGGCACCTCGTCGGACACGAGCTGTTCCAGGATCTGCTCGTACGCCCGCCGCGCCGCCGACGACGTCATCGCCGGCTGCCGCCCGCCGTCCGCGGCGGCTTCCCGCTCCGTCATCGCCCCCACCCGCTACCCGTACCGAAGGAGAACCCGTGTCCCTGCATCGCCTCGGCCTGATCGTGCCGAGCTCCAACACGACCATGGAAACCGAAGTCCCCGCACTCCTGCGCCGCCGCACCGCCGACCCGGACGAGGAGTTCACGATGCACTCCAGCCGCGCGGTGCTGCACACCGTCGACCCCGAGTCCCTGCACCGGATGGTCGGCGAGGGAGAGCGGTGCGCCGCCGAACTCGCCGACGCACGAGTCTCCGCGATCGGCTACGCCTGCCTGATCGCGCTGATGGCCGAAGGACCGCGTGCTCACGAACGCATCGAACCACGGCTCGCCGAGGTAGCCGAACAGGCAGGCTGCGCGGCACCGGTGATCAGCAGCGCCGGCGCACTCGTCCGCACCCTGCTGGAACTGCAACTGCGGAAAGTGGCGATCGTGACCCCGTACCTGCCGCCCCTGACCGAAATGGTGATCCGCTACCTCGCGGCTTACGACATCGAGGTCGTCGACTCCATCAGCCTCGGCGTAGCGGACAACCACCGCGTAGGCGAACTCGACCCGAAAGCCCTGCCCGCCCACGTCGAACGACTCGACCTCTCCCGCGCGGACGGCTTGGTCCTCTCCGCCTGCGTCCAGATGCCATCGCTCCCCGCAGTCGACCCAGTCGAACAGAAGCTGGGACTGCCCGTCATCACGGCAGCGACCTCGACCACCCGGGAACTGCTGCGCGCGACCGGCCTGGACCCGATCGTGGCCAACGCAGGCGCGGCCTTGGCTCAGCCGTCGGTTTCGTCGTCGCTTTCGAGGTAACGCAACGAGCTGGTGAGGCTGGCCGTCAGATGCGCAGCCAGCACCTCGGTCGCCCCGTCGGCGTCGCCGGCGCGGATCCGCCTCACCAGCTCCGCGTGCTCGGCCGCCGCGGCCGCCTGGCGGTCGAGGTCGGGCAAGCTGCTCATCACGTACCGCTCGCACGTGTTCCACAATATGCACAGGTGCGTTTGCAGCACCCCTTCGCCGCCGGCGCGAAAAAGCGCGAAGTGGAACTCCCGATGCGCCTCGAGCATCTCCGGCGACACGAGCGGAACCTTGCGATCGGACAGCTCTTGCATCTTCCGGAGCCAGAACTCCATCGCATCGACGACACCGGCATTCTCCGGTGCCGCAGCACGCCGCGCGGCGATCGGCTCGATCCGCTGTAAGATTTCGAATGCGTCCCGCAAGTCGCGAACGCTGAGTTCCCGCACGACAGTCCCGCGCCGCGGCAGATTCTCGACCAGCGACTCAGCTTCCAGCTGCCGCACCGCCTCCCGCAACGGAACCCGGCTGACTTCCAATTCGGCCGCGAGTTCGTACACCGGAACCTTCGCCCCCGGCGGAAGCACCCCCAGCACGATGCGATTGCGCAGCTCCTGTGCGACGAACTCCGTGATCGTCCCCGGAGCCTTCGCCGCCCCCGGAGGGAACTCGACGCCACGCATCCCGCAGCTCCTCACTTCCGCTGTCCGGCCACCAATAGCATACAGTTTTCTATTTCCCAGGCGGCAATTCCGCCAAGGTCACCTGACGCCAGCGGGAAACGACCCCATGCAACGCAAAAACCCCTCCGGTCACCGCAAATCATGTGACCAAAGGGGTTTCCTGCGAACTGTGGAGCTAAGGGGACTCGAACCCCTGACCCCCTCACTGCCAGTATGGCCGACGCAGGTCTCTGACCTGCTGTTTTGGAGAAGCCGCTGGACGGGTGGTGCAGTTGGCTGCCCTTGGGTGCGGTTCACCGCTGATTGCTGCTGTTGGGACCATGGCTCTGCTTCAGCTTTGCTCCAGGCCTGTTCGCGTGAATGCGTTCGGGCGGCGTGTTCAGTGCGTTCTTTGTCGGGTGGATGGGGTTGCCGGCACAGGCGGCGGCGGTGCGTGATTTAAGTCACAGATCAGTGTCGCGGGTAGTCGCTCTCCACCTGGACAGGCGGCGGCGAGGTCGACTGGCGGCGGCGAGAATCACGCCCGCTTGCGCGAGGACACCGATCGACCGGGTCGAGACTGGCGGCGGACCATCCCCGCACGCGCGGGGAAGACGAGCGCGGGCGCGACACACCCGGCGTCCGAGTGGGACCACCCCCCCGCGCGGGGACAACTCGGACAGGCAGAACTCCGCATCGGGTGCCTTCGGACCAACCCGGCTTGCGGGGGAGCGAGGACGTGTACCGCCCTCGCCCCGGTCGCTATTCGCTGGGACCGCCCCCGCTCGCGCGGGGAGAACCGGACCGGACGGCAAGGGTTATCGCGTCCGCCTCGTCGATCTTGTCTTTCATCCGCGCAGTGCCGGACATCGGGGCGTCGACCAGTTTTGACAATAGTTTCTCGGTGGGTGTGTTGCCTGATTGTCGAGCGAGTTGTACTGCACGACCCAGCTTCGCGGCCGCGGTATCGAGGTCGCCGCTCTGGCGGGCTGCGAGTCCGTCCTGGATGGTCTCGGCCAGTTCGGCCTGCGCGGTGTAGTGGGCGATCCGGGGACTGGCCTCGGCAGAAAGATCCGCGTCATCGGTCCAGATCGCTTTGAGTCGGCCTTCGCCGAGTACCTGGTTGCCGCTGGTCATGCTGATCTTGGCGGCGAGAGTCTCGTCGCCGATTGCGCCGGGTCGCAGGTGGACACGGATGTGGTACTCCCTCCTTTCTGCGCCCCAGGATCCGGTCGGGTAGTCCCCGTGCTGCCGGTCGGAGCTGATGCGCTTGCCGGTGAGGTCCTGCACGGTGGGTGCCACCTGTTTGACGAACAGGACTTCCGCGCCGGGCGGCGTCCACAGCTGCAGAGAGGTGTCGGCGACTGTTTTGCCCATGGCTGCGGCGGTCATCGCCTGGAAGTCGGCCGCCAGCCCGCCCGGGTCGGCGACGATGTCGACGGTGCCCAGCAACGTGGTGGCGATCGTGCGCAGTTCCTCGACGTGCCAGCCGGTGCCGACGCCCCGGCAGTCGCAGGTGAACCTGCCTTCGCAGGCGGCCAGCGCGGCCGCGAACTGTGCCGGTGTCTCGTGGTCGTTTCGTCCGTCGGTGAGCAGGATCGCGTGTCGCACGCCGGGAGGCTGGTCGGCGAAGAGCCGGTCGGCGAGGGCGAGCCAGCGGCCGAACGCGGTGCCGCCGCTCGCGGAGAGCTGCTGTACCGCGAGCTTGGCCTCTGCGCGGGTTTTGTCGTCGGCGATCGCCAGGCCGACGGCCGGGTAGGCGGCGTGGGCTTGGTCGCTGCCCGCGATGACGGCGAAGGCGGCGCCGTCGGTCAGCGCGTCGATCGCCGCGGCAGCGGCCCGCCTCGTGGCGGCAAGCTTGGTCGGCGGGTTGTTCATCGAGGCCGAGCAGTCCACGATGATCACCTCGGCGTGGCCGTGTCCGCTGGGCGGTGCCGTGCCCGCCCCGGTCACCGTGACGACGGCGTCGACCTGGTCTTCCCCCGCTGGGAGGTACTCGTTCTGGTGGACGTCCACCCGCAGTTCGATGCCCGCGCCGCTCGCTGATGGACGGGGAGGACGCCCGGTGCCGGGCCCGACGGTCGAGGGCTGTTCGCCGAGAGCACGCCACGCGCGGGCGGCTGGGGCATCCGTCTCGGCGGACGGTGCGGGAACCGGTTGTCCTGCGGAGTCCGTGGGCAGGTCGGCCGAGCGCGCACGGAAGCGGGCCAGCGCGGCCGCCGGGTCGCCTGCTTCTGGCCGGGGATCGGCCTCGTACGCGCGCCGCACCACGTCGCGGGCGGTGTCGTCGAAGGGGTCGGTCATCGGTGGTCACCTCCCGAGTCGAGGTCGTTGATCCGGTGGATGAGGGGCTTGAGGAGCATGCGGAGCCGCTGCACATGCGTCCGCACTGTCGACGCGGCCATGCCGAGAGCCTCCGCGATCTCTGGTTGTTCCCAGCCTTCCAGGAAATACAGCATGCCGACCGCGCGACGGCGGACGCTTTGCCCCTCCAGCAGGTTGCGGACCGCTTCGAGCACTGCCAGTTCGCCCAGGGCGTCCGCGGGTGTGGGCTCGTCCGCCGGCCCGTCGACCTCGTCCGGGACGGTGCGTTTGGCGTCTTGCGACCGGTACCTGTCGACGACCTTGTGCGAGGCGATGCCGATCACGTATTTGAGGTTGACGTTCATCGGGAGCTGTCGCCGCTGCGGCCAGCGCAGCCACAGCGCTACGCAGGCTTCTTGGGTGGCTTCCTCGGCCACGTCGTGGTTCCCGGCGCTCATCCGGTACGCCGCCGCGAACGTCCGCTTGAACGTAGCGAGGTAGAACGCGTCGAACCCTTCGGCGTCGTCGTTGTCGTCTGCCGGGGCGGCGCAGTCCTGTGCCGGTGCCATCGGGTCATTCTCCTGGACGGCCGCGCTCGCCGGAGCGGCAGGAGGGCACGTTGCCGGCATCGGGAGCCGCGTCGGCGGTGATCTCGATGACCGCGCCCTCGGCGTCCCGGTCGACCACACGCAGGCAACCTCCCGGCCCGGCTATCAGGTTCTCCAGGCTGGCTCTGCGCACCCGGGCACGGCGCAGCGACACCAGTTCCCGCGCGACGCCAGCCCCGGCTGTCAACGCTCCCATGACGACTACTGCCCACGTCTCGACCATCACACCGCCCTCTCCCCGGAACATCTTCTGCCAGGTACTCGGACAAGAGCGGCCCCGCGTCCACAACTCAACGCGGCCAACCACCACGCGATGACTTCGGTGCCGTCGGCGACGCCGAAGTCGCGCAGCTGCCTGACTCCTTCGCACCCGTCGCCAAGGGACGCGTCGCCGCGACGGTCCGGGTCGGACCAGGAGACCCGCTCTGGCGGGGGAGAACCAGGCACTCGCCGCGCTCGACGGCTTGAACGTCGGACCACCCCCCACGGGAACGCCTCGGCAAGGACTTCCGATGCCGGGCCGTCCCGTTCACGTAGGGAAGAGAGCGCTGGAGCCCGGGCCGTCAGCCCTCTTCTCCCGGCCACTCCCGCTCGTGCGGGAAGACCGCCACGCCGCCCAGCATCTTCAGCCCGTACTGGGACCTCCTCCGAGTGCGGACGCGCGGATTCGGCGAAGCAAGTCGGCGGTGCCATGCTTTGGCCGGATCTGTTTGCCTGGGTACCGCTGGCGAGTCGACCATCGGCACCTGGCAGGCGACAACATGGACCCTCCGCTTTCCTCCGTGCTGAAGCCAGCGCCGTCGCTCCGTGATCTAGTCGGCCTGATTCTCCGGGAGGTCTGGATACACCTTGGCCGCCCTTACGGGATCGATGCTCGCAAGTTCCTTCGCAGCGCGGAGCCGATGGTCCTGGTCAAGGGTTGAATCCGTCGCGAGTTTCTCGAACGCGTCCGCGCCAGCACGTTTATCGTCGATGTGCCGTCGATCCGCGGCTCTAAAACGCATCGCAGCCGGCAAAGTGCTGTCGTCGACGATCCACTCGAGAGCGGTGTGCCCGATAAGGACGCCTCTGGAATCCTGACCGCCGAGCTTAGCCACTTCGTCTAGGCGGACCAAGATCGCAGTGTCGCTGAACAGCGTCCTGAGCTCGGCAAACGAGTCGTTGGTCCATTCGATGACACGATGGGCTCCAGCCCAGATCCGGTACAGGTCGTCGAGGTGAGGGTTCGCGACAATCAGGGCGAGCCCTGCGGCGAGATCTTCCTCAATGACCCCAGAAGCGATGCTTGCTGCTTCGCCTTTGTATACGCCTTCCAGTTGCCCCCAATCGGTCTGCTGCATCAGCCACGAGGCGGCGGCGACTGCCGGCGGATCCATCCTGACCAGACGTTGGAGTGCGCTGAGACGATCCTCTTCGTCGACATCCAGATCGATCGACAACGCCAACAACAGATCGCGCCCGGTTTCAGGTTCTTCGTGCCACGCGGCTACGCACGCCCGCAGCCGCTCAGTGCTCTCTGACCAGGGAGCCTTTGCGATCTCCATGAGCTCGTCCAGGCCGGGTTCCGGCTCCTCGTGGTCGTCTGTGTCGAAGTCCTCGTTCACGCAACGGAGCCTAGCGGTAATCCCTGACGGAATCGCTCGAATCAAGCAGACTCAGAACGTTCCGATCCGGGCGTGAGACGGTTTGGATCGCTGAAGGCCACGCGAACGCGGAACCACTCACGATCACACGGCGACGACGACCTCTGCTCGGCACTTGCGGGAACGTGCTCGTTGGATGCGTCGGTCATGCGTCCGTGGCTGCCTGTAGGTTGACTGATGCCGACTGCGCCCATATCTGGTTCGTGTGCCGACTCCGGAGAGGCAGTGGCGAAGTTCGAGCCGCCGCCCGATGAAGTCGGCCCACGACGACGGACGGAGGGGGCCGAAAGAGACTGGGCGGCCGAGGCTTCGGCCGCCCAGCTGCGCGGTGTTTCATGCGGCTCCGTGCTGGTCTGTCGAATCCTCGCTCGACGCTGCGTCAGCATCGGCTCCGTCCAGTGCGATGAGCGCTTCGTCGAGCAGACGCTGGATGGCTGCGTTCAGCATCGCGCATTCGCTGTCGATCTTCGTCGCCGACTTCTGGATGGTGGCGGACAGTTTCTTGACGGAGTCGATCTTCGCGAGGTGGGTCAGCGCTTCGGTGATCTTGTCCTCGGCTGTGATGATTTCTTGGACTCCCTTGCGTCCGGACGTCGCGATGGCCGTCGTCCGCAGCAGCATGATGACGGTGCGCAGCAGGTTCGGGTCGTCGGTGGCCGGGTCGAACGCGAGGATGACCCGCTGGGAGCCGAGGACCCGGATGGTCTGACCGCTGTTCTGTTCGGCGGTGCGGACCAGGCCGAGCGATGCTGCTGCGTCCCGGTTGCGTTCGGCGTCTTCCAGGTATGCGGTCCATCCGGCTCGAGAAGAGTCGGTCATCTCGATGACGATGCGCACGGTGCCGTCGTCGAGGCTGAGGACGCCGTCGCCCTTTTTGCAGCGGGGCAGGTTGCCGGGGACCGAGCTGGTGTCGCTGTAGTCGTCGCCGAGGCCCGAGGCGATCGTGGCCAGAACGGCATGCAGCTGGTTGGCGTAGGAGTCGCCCTTGATCGGCGTGACCTTCGCCAGGCTGGTCCTGGCTTCCTGGACGCGCAGTGCCGTGGACACTTCGTCGATCTTGCCGGCGAGCTCGGTGTGCTGCTTGCTCAGTTGCTGCGCGAGCTGCTCCTGGCGGGCGGCGAGTTCGGCGGCGTGTTTGGCCATCGGCGAAGTCGGGTTGGTTGCGTCGAATTGCTGCGCGGCGGTGGCGAGAAGTTCCGTCGTGCCGGCGGTCAGCTTGGCACCGAGGTCGGTGCTGAACTTGTCCAGCAGGGGACGTAGCCGTTCGAGGAGTTCCGGGTTGTCGCCGGCGAAGATGCGGCGCACCTCGTCGTGCAGGTCCTTCTTCGCCGCTGACACGGCGGTGGTGAACTCGGTGCGGCTCTGTACGTCGGCTTCGGTGATCGCGGTCTTGGCGTCGCGCGCGGCTTTCGTGACGACGTCGGATGCTTCGCGCACTGCCCGCTGGGTCAGCTCGGCTGCGCGTGCGGTGGAGTCTGCGGTCTTGTCGCCGACGTCCTTGAGCAGCCGTTCGATGGCCTGGGCCTCCTGGGCCTGCCCGGTGACGCTGAGGGCGTGGGCGCCGATCCGGATGGCTTCGGTGACGTAGTTGGTCAGGTCGGCGGCGGCGAGTTGACCGGGGTCCTCGACAAGCGGGCCGCGCTCACCCGTGATCCATCGTTGGGCTTCCCGGGTGACGTCGCGGTCGCTGATGCTCAGCTGTTCGATGATCACGCTGGCGGCGTCGTGGTCGAAGTGCGCCGGCCGCGGGATGGGGTGCGTCATTTCAGCTCCTGGGCTCAGGCTGCCGCTAGCCGGCAGCTCGTGCACCCCAGCATCCGAGCATTGAACCGGATCTCCGATTCTGAACTCTGATAACCAGGCTTATCAGAACTGATGTTTCTCGGATTTGCGGCAGGGTGCGTAGTCTTGGAGGCACTACGGACGAACCGAGGGGTGGTGGACTGTGATGGGTGCGGGACCGGTGCTGACGCTGCAGGACGTTGCTGATCTTGCTCGTGTTCGTCGGCCGGTGGTGAGCATGTGGCGCCGCAGGCCCAGGGTGCGGGGGGTGCACCTTCCGTTTCCCGACCCGGTCGAGGTCGTGGGCGGGGTGGAGCGGTTCAGCCGCGACGAGATCGTCGCGTGGCTCGAGCGCACCGGGCGCGGTAACAACCCCGAGGCGGGCCTCGATGCACCAGCATTGAGCGTGCCGGAGGCAGTGTCGCTGGAGGAACTCGTCGTGTGGCTCTGTCTGGCGTCCTTGACCGGCGACGAGCTGGCCGCGACGACGACCGAGCAGCGCACCGACAAGGCGCGTGACGTCGACCCCGGCGACCGAATGCTGCTCCGCGAAATCGCCTCGACCTGGCCTGCACCGCCCACGCTGCGGTTTGTCGACGGGCTCCTCGATGCCTCGTACGGCCCCGGGGAAGCCCTCGATCGCCTGCACCGGAGCCGGGCAGGACGGGGCAGCCGCGACCTGACCTCGGACGCGGTAGACCTCGTCCGCACCGTCGCCCAGGCATGCGCTCTTCACCTCGATCCCGAAGGCGTGCCGCTGGTACACGCCGGCAGCGCGACCAGCGCGACCCTTGCCCTCGCCCCGAGCTTCACCCAGCTCATCGTGCCGGGCGATACCCTGGACGTGCGGGGTATGCGGCGTCGCGCAGCAATCCGCGGCATCGAGACGGTCGAGCGGGCGGCGGCGCCCCGCGCGCGCTTCCTCTCGGCCGTCGGCGAAACCGTGGACTCCGCCCTCGAGCTGGTCGACGAGGTGGTGCTCGACCTCGACGAGGCGGAGCTCGCCGTCATCGTCGGGCCGGCCGCAGCCCTGTGCGACGAGCTGCACGGCACTCAGGAGCAGCGCCGAGCTCAGACTCTCCGTGCTGAGGGGCTGGCTGTTGCGCTGCGCCTGCCGCGGGGGATGTGGCGCGAAGCGCATCGGCAGGCGCTCGGATTGTGGGTCTGCGCGCCTGGCGGGTTCACCCAGCGGCCGCTGGTCGCCGATCTGGCGGCGTTCGACAGCGCCGAACGGGACCTGGAGGACCTCGCCTCGGACGTGACCGCGGCTCTGGCCAGGGTCCGCGGCCGCGCATTCCGGTACCTTCGCCCGCACGACCTGCCCGCGATCCTCAGCTCCCGCGCGACCGTCGTACCCGCAGGTGCACGGGCGATCCGGCTCGCCACGGCGGACACCGGACGGCACACAGCTGCCATCAACACCGCGACCTTGGTGACGAGCGAACTGATTCGTCCGTTCGACGTCCTGGCAGAACCCGCCGCGGGCACGATGCTGCTGCGCCGCCGGTCGCTCGGCGAACTCAGCGATCAGGGCCACCTCCGGGTCCTTCGCGGCAGCCGGATACACGGTGATCACGCCGACCCCGCCGGGTCGGTCCCGGTCTTGTCCGCGACCGCTCCGCACGGTCTGCTGCGGCTCGACCCGTTCGATGCGACGCAGCAGTACCCCCGCGCGGCACGCACCAACGCTGGCGACGTCGTGTTCACCGACCGACCGCACCCGGCCGCCGTCGTCGACGACATCGGCGGAGCGCTGGTGGCCGCCCCGTCGAAGATCCTCCGGATCAACCCGAAAGCTGGCATCGGCCCTCGGGCGGTCGTCGCGATCGTCAACCGGCTTCCGCGCGCGCCCTCGGAGTGGAAGACCTGGAGCGTGCCGATCCTCGACACCGCTGAAGTGGATCGACTCGAAGAGGTCCTCGCGGCCGCGGCCGAGCATGAAGCGACGCTTCGACGCCACTTGGAAGAAACACGGAATCTCGTCACTGCCATGATCGACGGAGTCGCCGCAGGCGTGGTGACTCTCGCGACGCGGACAACGGAATAGGAAGGACAGGCAGCATGCCTCCCCGCAAGAAGAAGGAACCGTCGGCGCCGTCGACGATGAAGGAGCTGAAGGACACGCTCTGGAAGGCCGCCGACCGGCTCCGCGGCTCGCTGTCCGCGAACCAGTACAAGGACGTCATCCTCGGCCTCGTGTTCCTCAAGTACGTCTCGGACGCCTACGACGAACGCCGCGAAGCCATCCGTACCGATTTGACGGCCGAAGGCTACGACGACGAGCAGATCGCCGACCTGATCGACGACCCCGAGGAATACCAGGGCTACGGCGTCTTCGTCGTGCCGCCCACCGCACAGTGGGACCGCCTCGCCCAGTACGCCAAGGGTAAGCCGGCCGAGGGCTCCGAACCTGCCAAGAACATCGGTCAGCTCATAGACGAGGCAATGGACCTCGTCATGAAGACCAACCCGACGCTGCAGGGCACGCTGCCGCGCCTGTACAACAAGGACAACATCGACCAGCGCCGCCTCGGCGAACTGATCGACCTGTTCAACAGCGCTCGGTTCAGCCGGCAAGGTGAACACCGCGCACGCGACCTCATGGGTGAGGTCTACGAGTACTTCCTCGGCAACTTCGCCCGGTCGGAAGGAAAGCGCGGCGGCGAGTTCTTCACGCCGCCCAGCGTCGTCCGGGTGATCGTCGAGGTGCTGGAGCCCTCGAGCGGTCGCGTGTACGACCCGTGCTGCGGGTCCGGCGGCATGTTCGTGCAGACCGAGAAGTTCATCTACGAACACAACGGCGACCCGAAGAATATCTCGATCTTCGGGCAGGAGAGCCTGGAAGAGACCTGGCGGATGGCGAAGATGAACCTTGCCATCCACGGAATCGAGAACAAGGGCCTCGGGGCCCGGTGGGGCGATACCTTCGCTCGCGACCAGCACGCGGACGTCCAGATGGACTACGTGATGGCCAACCCGCCGTTCAACATCAAACACTGGTCCCGCAACACCGAAGACCCACGCTGGAAATTCGGTGTTCCGCCCGCCAACAACGCCAACTATGCCTGGATTCAACACATCCTGTACAAGCTCGCCCCGGGCGGTAGCGCAGGCGTGGTGATGGCCAATGGCTCGATGTCGTCCAACTCCAACGGCGAAGGCTCCATCCGCGCCCAGATCGTAGAGTCCGACCTCGTCTCCTGCATGGTCGCGTTGCCGACGCAACTGTTCCGCAGCACCGGAATCCCAGTCTGCGTGTGGTTCTTCGCCAAGGACAAGAGCGCAGGGAAGCACGGCGCGGTCGACCGATCCGGCCAGGTGCTGTTCATCGACGCCCGAGAACTCGGCTACATGGTCGACCGCGCCGAACGCGCGCTGTCCAACGAGGACATCGCCAAGATCGCCGACACCTACCACGCCTGGCGCGGCACTCACTCCGCGGCCCAGAAGCATCTGACATACGAGGACATTCCCGGCTTCTGCAAGTCGGTGGGCTTGCCCGACATCAAGGCCGCCGACTATGGCCTCACCCCTGGCCGTTACGTCGGCGCCGCTGAAGTTGAAGACGATGGTGAACCCGTCGACGACAAGATCCAGCGGCTTGCAAAGGAGTTGCTGACAACATTCGCCGAGTCAGCACGTCTGGAAACGATCGTCCGTGAGCAGCTGGAGCGACTGTCATGACGCGAAAGATCGTTCGGGACCTCGTGGCTCAAAGAGTCCTACTCGTTGAAGACGGAAACCATGGAGAGTACCGGCCACGCCCAGGCGAGTTCGTCGACGTAGGAGTGCCATTTATTCGGGCCGCAGATATGTCGAGTGGAACAATTGATTTCGATGGCGCTGGAAAAATCAACGCAATCGCTCGCGATCGAATCCGTAAAGGTATTGGCAAGCCTGGAGACGTGATCCTCTCTCACAAGGGTACTGTCGGGCGGGTCGCAATAGCGCCGATGGATTCACCTGACTTCGTCTGCTCGCCGCAGACTACTTTTTGGCGATCCCTCGATCCTACTGTTCTCGACCAGCGATACCTGAGATATGCCATGCGTTCCCCGAGCTTTATGCGCCAGCTTGAGGTTCTCAAGGGGCAGACTGATATGGCACCATACGTGAGTTTGACTGATCAGCGATCCATTGAACTCGAACTGCCACCAATTGTAACGCAGCAAGTCGTTGCGGAAGTTCTGGGGGCGCTCGATGACAAGATCGCAGTCAACGAGCGCCTTTGCAGCCTGGCGGACCAACTTTGCGCTGCGCAAGTTCAGAAGGCTTCGGTGATGGGTGTTCGACGTCAGCTTCGCGACGTGCTGACATTGCACTACGGGAAGGCGCTCCCTGCGTCAGAGCGAACACCGGGCGATGTTGTCGTGTATGGAAGCGGTGGCATCACTGGAATGCATTCTCGCCCGCTGGTCAATCGTCCAGGCGTGATCGTGGGACGAAAGGGGACCGTTGGCGCCATCTACTGGGCTAGTGGGCCACATTTTCCAATCGACACGACGTATTACGTCGAACCTCGTGAAGTCGCGACCGACGAGATTCTCTACTACTTGCTTCGCTCAGCTCCGCTTGCGGAATTGAACTCAGACTCTGCTGTGCCGGGGCTGAATCGCGATGAAGCGTACGCCTGTCAGGTCAATCTTCCAGAGAAGGACTCCCTAGAGACATTGAGTCGAAATCTTCGACAGCGATTCAGCTGGATGAAGCTGGTGCATGAAGAGATGAAGGCTCTGGCTGTTACGCGCGACGAGCTGCTGCCCCTAATGATGTCCGGAAATGTTCGCGTGCGGGAGGCCGAAAAGATCGTGGAGGGGGTTGTGTGATGGTGGGGCAGCCGGGGTTCAGTGAGACGGAATGGGAAATCGTCGCGTTGGAGACGCTCGCCGAGCAGGAGTGGCAGCCGCTCCCAGGGATCGCCGTCGCGCCAGGCACTGAAGACGGTCGTGCGTCATGGGCCGACATCGTGCTTCCTGCGCGAATGCTGGCCAAGATGCGGGAGCTGAACCCGCATGTGCCAGCGGAGTACCTGGAGCAGGCGCTCGCGGAGATCATTCAACCGACCTCACAGGACGCGATCGCGGAGAACTACCGGCTGCACCAGATCTGTACTCAGGGCTACCGCGGGATCAGCTACATCGACGCCGACGGCGTCGAACAGAACCCGACGATCAGACTGGTCAGCCACCAGGTCGGCGACAACGAACTGCTCGCGGTCAACCAGGTCACCGTCCGCACGGCGGAGGTCGAACGCCGCTTCGATGTTGTCCTCTATCTCAATGGCATGCCGGTCGCGATCTTCGAGCTGAAGCAAGCGGGCGCGGCCAAGGCCGACCTCGACGCCGCGCACGCCCAGCTGGCGACCTACCTGCGTGAGTTCCCAATGGCGTTCCGGTTCGCAGTAGCGACCGTGATCAGCGACGGGATCACCGCCCGCTACGGCACGCCGTTCACGCCGTTGAACCACTACTCGCCCTGGAACGTCGACGACGACGGCAAGCCGGTGCAGCTCGGTGAGCCGCTCGATGACGTCCATCTCGGTACCGAGTTGGAGTTCCTGATCGAAGGCGTGTTCAATCCGGAGCGGTTCCTCCAGCTGCAACGGAACTTCACCGCGTTCGACGGCGGAGCCGACGGTTACGCGAAGCGCATCGCCAAGCCGCATCAGTACTTCGCAGTGACCAAAGCGGTGGGCTCAACCGTGGCCGCGGTCGAGAGCAACGGCAAGGCCGGCGTCGTGTGGCACACCCAGGGGTCGGGCAAGTCGATGGAGATGGAGCTGTACGCCCACCTCGTGGCCACGCAGCCCAAACTGAAGAACCCGACCATCATCGTGGTGACGGACCGCAAGGAACTCGACGGTCAGCTGTACGAGTCGTTCAACCGCTCCCGCCTGCTGAGCGAGTCTCCGATCAAGGTGACGACTCGCGCGCAACTGCGCGACGAGCTGGCCAACCGCGCTACGGGCGGCATCTACTTCACAACACTGCAGAAGTTCGGGCTCAGCAAAGCCGAGAAGGACGCCGGCCTGGAGCACCCGCTGCTTTCGGACCGTCGCAACATCATCGTGATCGCCGACGAGGCCCACCGCAGCCACTACGACGACCTCGACGGGTACGCCCGTCATCTCAAAGACGCCCTGCCCAACGCGGCGCTGATCGCGTTCACCGGAACGCCGATTTCCTTCGAGGACCGCAACACCCGCGAAGTATTCGGCGACTATATCGACATCTACGACCTGACCCGCGCGGTCGACGACGGTGCTACCGTTCCGGTCTACTTCGAGCCCCGGCTCGTCAAGGTCAAGCTGATCGATGACGTCACCGAGGACGACCTCGACAAGGCCGCGGACGAGGCGACGCTCGGGCTCGACGAGGCCGAGCGCGCGAAGATCGAGAAGTCCGTTGCGGTGATCAACGCCGTGTACGGGGCCCCAGCCCGTCTGGAGGCGTTGGCAGCGGACATCGTCGCGCATTGGGAGACGCGGTCCGAGGAGATGCGCAAGTTCATCGGGTCTCCCGGCAAGGCGTTCATCGTCGGGGCGACGCGTGAAATCTGCGCCAACCTGTACGACGAGATCGTCAAGATCAAGCCCGAGTGGCACCATGACGCGGTCGACAAGGGCGTGATCAAGGTCGTCTACTCCGGTACCGCCCAGGACGTCATGCCCGTGGCTCGGCACGTCCGCCGTGACGGGCAGAACAAGGTCATCCAGAAGCGGCTCCGCGATGCCGAGGACGAGCTTCAGATCGTCCTCGTCAAAGACATGATGCTTACCGGCTTCGACGCACCTCCGCTGCACACCCTATACCTCGACCGTCCGCTCAAAGGTGCCTTGCTGATGCAGACGTTGGCGCGGGTGAACCGCACGTTCCGCGGCAAGCCGGACGGATTGCTCGTCGCCTACGCGCCCTTGGCGGACAACCTGAACAAGGCGCTCGCCGTGTACACCGACACCGACCGGGCCCAGAAGCCGGTCGGCAAGAACATCGACGAAGCTGTCGCGCTCACCACCATGCTCGTCGCGTCGCTGGATCAGCTGTGCGCCGGCTACCCGTGGCGGAGCAAGCTGGACGGCGGGCCGAAGAGCTGGGTCCGAGCGGCCTACGGCCTGACGAACTACCTCCGTTCCCCGGGCACTCCGGGTAACCGGCCTCCGGAGGGCGAGGAGCCGCTCGGTGATCGGTTCCGCAAGCTGGCGAACCAGCTGGCTCGGGCGTGGGCGTTGTGCGCCGGTAACCAGACCCTCGATCATCTTCGCGTTACCGCGAAGTTCTACGAAGAAGTCCGCGTCTGGATGGGCAAGTTCGATGCCTCGGAGCGACAGGCCGAGGGCAAGCCCGTGCCGGAAGAGATCGAGCGAATGCTTTCCACGCTGGTCGCGACGTCTACGGCATCCGGCGAGATCGTCGACATCTACGAAGCCGCCGGCCTGCCCAAACCGTCGTTGTCCGACCTGGGGCCGGAATTCCAGCTCAAGGCCCAATCGGCGTCGAACCCGCATCTGGCGATCGAGGCGCTGCGCGCGCTGCTCGTCGAGGAAGCGGATCATGTCACCCAGCACAACCTCGTCCGCCAGCGTGCGTTCTCCGAGCGAATCGCTGAGCTGATGCGCAAGTACACCAACCAGCAGCTCACCTCTGCAGAAGTCATCGCCGAGCTGATCGAGCTGGCCAAGGAAGTCGCAGAGGAGGGCAACCGCGGGCAGTTCTTCACTCCGCCGCTGTCCCACGACGAGCTCGCGTTCTACGACGCCGTCAGCACCAACGAGTCGGCCGTGGAGATGCAAGGCGACGATGTGCTCGCCGAGATTGCGCGCGAGCTGGTGGCAGTCATGCGACGCGACGTCAAGACCGACTGGACTGTCCGAGACGACGTGCGCGCCAAGCTGCGGTCGTCGATCAAACGGCTTCTCGTGAAGCACAAGTACCCTCCGGACAAGCAGCCTGAGGCTATCCGGCTTGTCATCGAGCAGATGGAGGCGATGGCACCCCGCTTCGCCTCCGACGACAAGAGTGCATAGTGCGTACTGAACGGACTACGACAGCCGGCTTCTGGAGTCATTGCGCGCATCCAATGCTGAGTCGACAGTGGATGCACGGGTAGCGGTCTTAGTTCGCGAGAGCATGTGGACCCGGACGAACTTGGCGGCCTGCGTTTTGATCGGCCCGCAGCCAAGAGCACAGGTGGCGCTACAACGGAAAGCTTGAGTGCGAAAGGCATGCTGTGGCCGGCGCTCGACGCTGTATTCGCGCGTTTGTCATCGAATCCGTCTGTTCGAAGGTCGTGCGGCCCGGTACTGACTAAGACTGCTCTATAACAGACGGGCAGTTCACGCTAAGACCGCCTCGCCACACTGTACTTCTCAACTGCAGGGCGAGACTCACCGTCCTCCTGGCCGCCCTGGGTTGACTTCCCGGTTGTCTGGGCGCATGACGGAAGTGGTGTGTTGTTGCGTGTCGGGAGGTTGTCATGGCGTGGGTGGACCAGTCCGGGCGGTGTTCGTGGCGGGTTCGTTACCGCCGGGCGGGCGGCGGGGTTGGTTCGGTGCCGGGGTTCGCGTCGCGCAGGGCGGCGGTTGGTTATGCCGGGGACATGGAGTCTGATCGGCGTCGCAAGGTGTGGGTCGATCCTGCCGATGGCCGTGTGTTGTTTGAGGATTGGGTGCGGCGGTGGTTGCCGGTGCAGGATCTGGATCCGCGGACGGTGGACAACTACGACAGTTACTTGCGGTGTCATCTGCTGGCGCGTTTCGGGTCGACGCCGATCGGGGAGATCACCGCGCTTCAGGTCGATGCTTGGAAGACGGCGGCGGCCGATGCGGGGTACGCGGCGGCGACGGTGTCGAGCTGGGCGAAGCTGTTGTCGATGATCTTGGCTGATGCGGTGGACGAGCGGTTGATCGCGGTGAATCCGGTGCGGCAGCGCCGTCGTCGCGGCCGGCGGTGCAGGACTCTGGTGCGGGAGCGGGTGTGGGCGACGCCGGAGCAGGTGCTGCGGATCGCCGATCAGGCCGCGGCGCTGGGAGGCGACATCGCGCGGCTGCTGGTCATCACCGCGGCGTGGACGGGGTGCCGGTGGGGCGAGCTCGCCGCGCTGCACCGCGACAACCTCGACCTCGACACCGGGCGTCTCATCGTGGACCCGGAGCGGGGATCGTTGCACGAGAGTCGGGGCCGCCGGTGGCTGGGGCCGCCGAAAACGCCGTCGTCGGCGCGGCGGATCGCGTTGCCGCCGTTCCTGGTCCGGTTGCTGCGCCGTCACCTGGACAGCCATCCGTTCGAGTTCGTGTTCACGACCTCGCGCGGGACGTGGCTGTGGCGCTCCACGTTCGACCGTCGTGTCCTGCGGCCCGCGATCGACGGCTGCCACCGGCCCGGTGTCCGGGCCTATTCGGTGTGTCCCGGGCTGACGTTCCACGGGTTGCGGCACAGCCACAAGACGTGGCTGATCGCCGGCGGGGCTCCGGAGATCGCGCAGGCCCGCCGTCTGGGCCACCACCTGCCCGGACCGGGTCGTGGAGACGTATTCGCACGTGGCGCGCGAAGTGGAGACCCGGTTGCTGGCCGACCTGCAGCGCCGCTGGCGCAAAGCCGCCCGCAGCCCGCGTCCCGCCCGGCCCGCGCAACAGAAAAGGGCGGCGGCGAAATCTCGTCCTCCCATTCCGCCGTCCCGGACACGACGGCAAAGGCCGAATCCGCCCGCCCTTATTCTCGATGGAAAGAGGGACAACTCCCGGCTTGCCCAGCGGGGGAGAGGAACGGCGCTGCCCGCAAGCGCGTGCCTTGGAGCAGCACGCCCCAGAAACTCCCCACCTGGGATACCCCGGATCAGTGCTACCCGGTCACGCAAGATCAACCCGCGGACACGAGAAAACCCCTCCGACCAGCGCCAACCGCGTGATCAAAGGGGTTCATCGACATTGTGGAGCTAAGGGGACTCGAACCCCTGACCCCCTCACTGCCAGTGAGGTGCGCTACCAGCTGCGCCATAGCCCCGAAGCAGAGGTGAACTCCGCATCTCGTATGGACATACAGTACACCCCGCCGCCACGGCCTCCAGCAGGGGGTCGGTTACGCGCCGCGGACCCGCTCAAGGCCCGCTTCACGCCAGCCAGACCGGCCTTGTCCCCCGCAGCCGAGGGCACGTCAGTGCAGGTCCACTGCCTTTCCTGACTTTCTTTCAGGTTTGCGTTGAGCCCCAGTGTGTCCGGGGTTACATTCCTCCGCAGATGCGCCGCCGGCACCGTACGGCGAGGTTCATCCCGGCCGTTGTCACCCGGCGGTCCCGTCCCGATGAGGAGGTGGCGATGAGTTCCCGAACACGGACAGTCGCCGCCCCGCCGTCGCCCGCTCAGCGAGCTGCCGCCCCGCGGTCCATCAGCCCCGGCTCGCTGGCCCGCTCGTACACCCGCGCCGGAACAAACGCGCACGATTGGCACTTCCACCTCACCCACGAGGGCGATGCGGATACGACCACCCGCACCGCCCAACTCCCCATGCCGAAGCGCAACGACCTCCCAGACCCCCACCTCGCCACAGCGCCCCCGCAACCGCCTTTCCCCAGGCCCGACGCACGATGGCCAGCGAATCCACCCACCTTGATTGTCGATCTTGACCACAGCCAAACCGCCGAAACGCACCAGGCCGCACTGCCCGCCGACCGCCCGAAGCCGCAGCAATACGTCCGTCATGACGCCACCGCCCAGTCGTTCACACTGACCTCCGTGGGTGGCACTACTTCTCCGCCGCCGGGACAAGTGGACCTGGGGCCGAACGTCGTCGTTTTCGATCCGTCGATGCCGAGCGCGAGCATTCAGCGCACGCTGGACGCGATCTTCGCGGAGCAGGAGAAGAACCAGTTCGGCAGTCAGCGCTACGCGGTGCTGTTCAAGCCGGGCACGTACGCCAATGACGTAAACGTCGGCTTCTACACCCAAATCCTCGGGCTGGGCAGCACCCCCGACGACGTGACGATCAACGGCGCGGTGCACGTCGAGGCAGACTGGTTCCCCCCGAACAACGCGACCCAGAACTTCTGGCGCGGCGCGGAAAACCTGTCGGTGAACCCGGCCGGCGGCGCGGACCAGTGGGCCGTTTCGCAGGCGAGCCCGTACCGGCGGATGCACGTCCGCGGAGACCTCCGCCTCGACCACGGCGGCGGCTGGTCGAGCGGCGGCTGGATCTCGGACACGAAGATCGACGGCCAGGTCCGCTCGGGCTCGCAGCAACAGTGGATTTCGCGCGATTCGCAGTTCGGCAGCTGGAACGGGTCCACTTGGAACATGGTGTTCGTCGGAGTGGAAGGCGCACCCGTCAGCACCTTCCCGGACCCGCCGTACACGACCGTCGACCAGACCCCGATCGTGCGCGAGAAGCCATGCCTCCAGCTTGACGAGTCCGGGCGCTACCGGGTGTTCGTGCCCGCACTGCGCACCAGCACGTCCGGGGTCACCTGGGAACACGGCACCGCACCAGGCACTTCGCTGCCGATCGACCAGTTCTTCATCGCGAAACCCGGCGCTGCCGCGGCCGACCTGAACGCAGCGCTGGCAGCGGGCAAAAACCTGCTGATCACCCCAGGCGTGTACCACCTGGACCAGCCGCTGCACGTGACCCGTCCAGACACCGTGATCCTCGGCCTCGGCATCGCAACCTTGGTGCCGGACGGCGGAATCACCGCGATGACCGTCGACGACGTGGACGGAGTGAAGATCGCCGGCCTGCTGATCGACGCCGGAACCACCTCGTCGCCGGTGCTCATGCAAGTCGGTGATCCCGGCTCGAACGCAGACCATTCGGCGAACCCGACCTCGCTGCACGACGTGTTCTTCCGCATCGGCGGTGCCGCTGCCGGCAAAGCACGCACAAGCCTCGTCATCAACAGCAACGACGTGATCGGCGACCACCTGTGGCTCTGGCGGGCCGACCACGCAGCCGACGACAGCCACGTCGGCTGGACCTCCAACACCGCCGACACCGGCCTGGTCGTGAACGGCGACGACGTGACCGTCTACGGACTGTTCGTCGAACACTTCCAGCAGACCCAGGTGGCTTGGAACGGAAACGGCGGACGTACCTACTTCTTCCAGAACGAGATGCCCTACGACGTCCCTGACCAGGATGCCTGGACGAGCGGCGCGAAGGCGGGCTACGCCGCCTACCAGGTCGCCTCGGACGTGACCAGCCACGAAGCCTGGGGCTTGGGCAGCTACTGCTTCTTCAGCACGAACCCCTCGGTGACTTGTTCGCACGCATTCGCCGCCCCCGCCGCCCCGGACGTGCGGTTCCACAGCATGGTGACGGTTTCGCTCAACCACCAGGGAACCATCACTCGCGTGATCAACGACGTCGGCGCGACGACCCCAGCGGGCACGAAGCCGGTCAACTTGGCGCGCTATCCGTAGCCGCCGCCTAAACAACCGGTGCCCGCCGCAGTGGCGGCCGCGGCGGGCACCGGTCCCTGGTTCTGTTGCTTGCCGCGACGGCTGGCGAGACACCGTAGGCTGTGCCGTGTGAGCCAGCCGATCCTGATGACCGTTGACGACGACCCCGCCGTTTCGCGGTCGGTGGCGCGCGACCTGCGTCGCCGCTACGGCAAGGACTATCGCGTCATCCGCGCCGACTCCGGTGCCGACGCCCTCGACGCACTTCGCGAGATCAAGCTGCGCGGCGACGCCGTCGCGGCGATCCTCGCCGACTACCGCATGCCGCACATGGACGGCATCGTCTTCCTGGAAAAGGCGATGGATCTCTTCCCCAACGCCCGGCGCGCGCTGCTGACGGCCTACGCCGACACCGACGCCGCGATCCAGGCCATCAACGTGGTCGATGTCGACCACTACCTGCTCAAGCCCTGGGATCCGCCCGAGGAGAAGCTGTACCCGGTCATCGACTCTCTCGTCGAGACCTGGCTCGCCGTCGGCGACCGTCCGGTGGAGGAGACGAAGCTGATAGGGCACCGGTACTCGGCCCCCTCGTTCCGGATGCGTGACTTCCTCGCGCGCAACGCCGTGCCGTACCGGTGGTACTCGGTCGACGACGAAGAAGCCGGCCGCATCCTTCAAGCCGCGGGCGCGTGCGAGACCGATATCCCGGTCGTGGTGACGCCGGACGGAACGGTGCTGAAACAGCCATCGGGAAGCGAGATCGCCGATGCGGTGGGCCTTTCTACCCAGCCCGCGCAGGACTTCTACGACCTGGTGGTGATCGGCGGCGGCCCGGCCGGACTCGGCGCCGCGGTGTACGGCGCTTCTGAGGGACTGCGGACTGTGCTGGTCGAGCGCAAGGCGACCGGCGGCCAGGCCGGAACCAGCTCCCGGATCGAGAACTACCTGGGCTTCCCGGACGGAGTGTCTGGCGCGCAGCTCACGGATCGAGCCCGCCGCCAGGCACAGAAGTTCGGTGCCGAAGTGCTTACGGCGCGCGATGTCGTGGGCCTGGAAGCGCGCGGATCGAGCCGGGTGGTGACCTTCGGCGACGGATCCGAGATCGCGGCGCACTCCGTGATCCTCTCCAGCGGCGTCAACTACCGCGCGCTTGACGCCGAAGGCATCGCGGAGCTGACCGGGCGGGGCGTCTACTACGGCTCGGCGGCGACGGAAGCACCCGAATGCTCGAACGACCACGTGTACATCGTCGGCGGCGCGAACTCCGCAGGACAGGCCGCGGTGTTCTTCGCACAGCACGCCGCCAACGTGACGCTCCTGGTCCGCGGCGCGTCGCTGGAAGCGTCGATGTCGCACTACCTCATCGAACAGATCACCGCGATCGAGAACGTCCACGTCCGCACGCACACCACAGTGGTCAAAGCACACGGGGACGATCACCTCGAGTCCATCACGGTCTGCAAAGACGGCGTGACCGAGAAGCTGGACACAGAACACCTCTTCATCTTCATCGGAGCCGCTCCGCGCACGGAGTGGCTGGGGAAAAACGTCCTGAGGGATTCCCACGGATTCGTCCGGACCGGCCCAGACCTCGTGGAAGACGGGCGCAGGCCACCGGGATGGTCCCTGGACCGCGATCCGCATTACCTGGAGTCGTCAGTGCCCGGCGTGTTCGTGGCCGGAGACGTGCGCTCGCAGTCGGTGAAACGCGTGGCGTCCGCCGTCGGCGAGGGTGCGATGGCCGTGACCCTGGTCCACCGCTACTTGGAGGAACAGTGACTCAGCCCGCATTGCCGCGCGAGGAGCTGCGCGGCCTGTTCTTGTTCGAACATCTCTCCGACGCGCAGCTCGATTGGATCGAGCAGAACGCGGTGCGCGAGGAGTTCAAGGCTGACTCCGTGGTGATCCGCGAGGGCGATCCGGCGACCTGCTTCTACGTCCTGCTCAACGGTGCGCTGCGGATGACCCGCGTGGTGGCCGGTGCCGAGGTCGAGATGAAGCGATCAGACCAGCGCGGTTCCTATTGCGGCGCAACGCAGTTCCTGGCCTACCAGGACAGCGAGGCCACGTACGGCGCGACCATCTACGCGGTCAGCGACCTGACTTTCCTCACGCTTCCCGCCGCGGAGTTCGCCGTCGAATTCCGGCAGTGGTTCCCGATGGCAGCGCATCTGCTGGAGGGGATGTACCTCGGCTGGCGCAACACCGACGCACTGGTGTCCTCGCGCCGCAGGCTCGTCGCCCTCGGCGAACTGTCCGCCGGGCTCATGCACGAACTCAACAACCCGGCCGCGGCCGCGGTGCGGGCCACTGCCGCGTTGCGGGAACGAGTCGCCGGCATGCGGCACAAGCTCGCGATACTGGCGAAGAAGGACATCGACCCAGACCTGCTCGAGTTGCTGCTCGACGTGCAGGAACGCCTGGTGAAGCAGGTCGGCGACGCGCCCAAGCTCTCCGCGATGCAACAGGCCGACCGCGAGGACGAGATCGGCGATTGGCTCGACGACCACGGCCTCGACCAGGGCTGGGACCTGGCCAGCATCTTCGTCGCCGCCGGGCTCACCCCGGAGAACCTCGACCACGTTCTCGAGTCGGTGGGCGAAGGACTGCTCGACGGTGCCATCCGCTGGCTCGCGTACGCACTCGAAACCGAGATGCTCATGGGCGAGATCGAAGACTCGACCAGCCGGGTGTCCACGCTCGTCGGCGCGGCGAAGCAGTATTCGCAAATGGATCGCGCCCCGCACCAGTTCATCGACGTCCACGAAGGACTCGACTCCACGCTGGTGATGATGTCGGGCAAGCTTGGCGAGGGAATCCGCGTGGTCAAGGAATACGACTGCTCGATCGCCCGGGTTCCCGCCTACGCCGCCGAGTTGAACCAGGTGTGGACCAACATCATCGACAACGCCGTCGGCGCCATGAGCGGCGAGGGAACGCTGACCCTGCGCACCTGGCAGGTCGGCAAGCAGGTGCGCGTCGAGATCGGCGACACCGGACCCGGCATCCCGGAAGAGGTGCGCCACCGCATCTTCGAGCCGTTCTTCACCACCAAGGGCGTGGGCGAAGGAACCGGTCTCGGACTGGACATCTCGTGGCGGATCGTCGTGGAACGGCACTCGGGCGACATCAAGGTGACCTCGGCACCGGGCGACACGCGGTTCGAGGTTTGCCTTCCGGTGGAGGAACAAGCGTCGCTCTGAACGTGCGCTTGCCCGCGAAAACCCGGCACAGGACCGGAATCTTCGAGTTCCCCGGAGTGTTTCTGCGGCGACTGTCATCGGTGGTCTCCCCTCGGAGCGGACTGACGGCTCGATTCCGAGGTTAGCCGACCGCACCGACAGGATTTTGGGCGCTTTTCGTGTTTTCCTTGCGCGCCAACGGTTTTCGATCTTTCCCTGATCGGGTGATGATTGGGAACGGATGTTCGAGCACTCTGGATCTCGGCAGCGCGGCATCCATTGATCGGGCCCAGCGGGGGCCCGGTGGGCGCCGCTGCCGGTTCAGGGGAGGGACCGTGATCCGAATCCGGGAAGTGTCAGTGTCATTGCCGCTGTTGTCAGCCAGCTCAGCAGGTCGGGCAACGGAATCCGGGCGAGCCGCCCAGGCCATTCGTCGGCTGCGACCGTCAGTGCTAGCTCGTCTTCACCAGGCCGAATTCCGGTCAGGCGCAAGCCTTTCGGCAGATCCGGCAGAGGAAGCACGATCGGCCGGATCCGCTTCGGCGGGCGCCTCGTCCACCGTCCGATGTGGAGCGCGGCCGGGGTCAGCACTACTGCGTCGTCTTCGATGCCTGCGGAGAGAGTCAAGTGCCCCCAGCGCGGATGCTTCCGCCATCGCACCCGGAACCCTTCCGCATGCGGAGTCGCGATCAGATCCGGACGTGCGGCGGCAACCCGATCCCGCACCACCGTCCCGCTCACTTCTATCTCGAGTTCGACAGATCCGGGAATCACCGCTGGCGAAGGCAATCCTCGAAGCCGCACGTCGCTGGCGAGCACGGTTACGCGGCGCAGCGGAATGCGGTCGACAGCTGGCGGCACAGGCATCTCGACAGCTGACTGGGCTGCCGAACTGGCTTCGCGGCCAGTGGGTGGACGTCCGGAGTCGCGTCGAGAAGTCGGTTGTTCGCGTTCGTACGGTCCCGCATCTGGTGCGTCAGATTCCTCAACGGTGTTCCGCGCTGCGGCAGCTGGCGCGGCTTCCGCGTTCCGCCGATCACGTTGCGCCTGAGCGGAATCCGACCATGCCGCGCTCTCTCGTGGACCGTTCGGGCGTGCGCCAGTTCGGTCGCCGCCGGACTGCTCGGTGCACTCGGGCGCAAGAGCAGATGTGTCGGGCGGGCCGCCCGCCTTGCTCGGCGCGTCAGCAGAAGACCGCGTGCTCTTCCCCGCAGGCGTATCGAAAGCATCCGCGATGGTCGGGTCCTTCGTTTCGCCACGCGCGTTCGGCCCTCTTGCGCCCGCTCCGCTTCGAGACGGGCCAGCGGTGTCAGGAAGACTGCCAGCGCCGTGCACAACGGGGGCCGCCGAGGCATTCGGAACGGGCCAGTCGACGTCTTCCGCGACGATGCGAACGTCTCCCACCCGACCGGTGGCCAGACGTAGCGAGTCCGCCGGGTAATCGAGTTCGGTGAGGGTCAGGCCCACCTCATGGCCTTGCACCGTTGTCGTGAGTCGACGGCCCACCAGCTGTTCGGTGACGGTCCGGGCGAGTGCGGCCTGGGTCGCGGGCACTGCGGGCAGCAGTGCCCGCCCCGCGGCGGCCAGGCCCGACAGTTCGGGCCAGGGCACCCAGGCATCGAACCATCGGCCTTCGCTCATCCGGCCATCGTATGGCGACCTTGAGGAGACCGCTTCTCGCTGTGGCATGTGCCGCGTAGCAGAGCGGAAGGGGCCGACCACATAAGTCGACGGACCAGCCGGAGCTACCGCACCTGCCTTGGTTCCAGTGACCCTGGCCACCACCAGCCAAAACTCCGCGGCGGCACGATGGCCTTCATGTCCGGTGCCCGACCAGCGGGTGGGCGAACTAGGCTCGGCGAATGCCTGAACAGGACCCGGAGCAGCCCGGCCTCGAGACGGTCGAGGACCGCACCTACCGGCGGGAAGACTGGTACGCCGAGGAGTTCACGGCGCGGCGGTTCGAGCGCTGCGAGTTCCACCAGGTCGACCTCACCGAGGCAGTCACGCGCGGTGTCATCTTCCTGGACTGTGTGTTCGGCAACGTGCAGTTCAACGCCTCCCGGCACACGGACTCGGCGTTCACCGGATGTGTGTTCAAGGGGTGCAACCTCTTCGACGCCGAGTTCACCGGATGCAAGCTGGTCGGCAGCCGGTTCCAAGACTGCGATCTGCGGCCGCTGCGCGTGACCGGCGGAGACTGGTCCTTCGTAGGGTTGAGCAGCGCTGACCTCCGTGGAGTCACGTTCCAGAACGTCCGGATGCGTGAGGCTGACCTCACCAAGGCGAACTGCTCGGGAGCGGTGTTCGCGGACGTGGATCTATCCGGCGCGGAACTGCAGGACATCGACCTCACGCGTGCTGAGCTGCGGGGAAGCGATCTGTCGTCGCTTGATGTGACCCGCGCGTCGTTGACCGGTGCGATCGTGTCGCCAGAGCAAGCGGCGGTGCTCGTCACGTCGCTCGGATTGCACGTGCGCGGGTAGTCTCGCGGCAGAGAGCTGATCTGCCGGATATGTCTGGAGGAGCGCGATGGGAGTCGTGACACCAGGCTTCACCGGGCGCGCCCGCGGTGCGAACCCGCGGCTACCGCCAGGCCAGTACCTCGCCGAAGAATTCCCCGTCCTCACCGCCGGGCCTACCCCACGAGTGAGCACGGAGCGATGGGAATTCTCGGTGGTGACCGAGAGCGGCGAACGTCGCTCGTGGTCGTGGCCGGAACTGATGGCGTTGCCGAGCGAGAAGATCACGGTCGACATCCACTGCGTCACCCAATGGTCCAAACTGGACACTCGCTGGCGCGGCGTCCCAGTGGACTCGCTCGTCGGGGATCTCGATACAGCCGCTGACTACGTTATGGCGCATTCCTACGGCGGCTACACGACAAATCTGCCGCTCGCCGACCTCCTCGGCGGCCAGGCGTGGATCGCCTATGAATATGGCGGCAAGCCGCTTACCCCGGAACACGGCGGACCGGCTCGTCTGCTGGTGCCACACCTGTACTTCTGGAAGTCCGCGAAGTGGGTGCGGGAGCTGCGACTCACCACGAAGGACGATCCAGGTTTCTGGGAAGCGTCCGGCTATCACGACTACGGAGATCCATGGCGGGAACAGCGGTATCAGGGCGACTAGCGTGGCGAGTCGCCCGGCTAGCCGAGATCCGGCAGGAGACACCGACCGCGCGCACACTCGTCTTCGACATGCCGGGTTGGCCGGGTCACCTTGCGGGGCAGCACGTCGACGTTCGCCTCACTGCAGCTGACGGCTACACGGCACAGCGCAGCTACTCGCTCGCCGCGCCGGCGAACGGAGACCGCATCGAACTGACCGTCCAGCGGGTCCCCGACGGCGAAGTGTCCGAACATCTCACCGGTCCTTACGCGGTCGGGGACCCCGTCGAAATCCGCGGCCCGATCGGCGGTTGGTTCGTGTGGCGTCCCGCAGACGCGACGCCGGTGCTGCTGGTCGCCGGCGGAGCGGGCATCGTCCCGTTGATGGCGATGATCCGGGCTCGCCGCGAAGCCAGCAGCAAGGCATTGTTCCGGGTTGTCTATTCGTTGCGCACACCGGCGGAGTTGTACTACGCCGAGGAACTTCGCCGACCGTTCGCGGGGTTGGACATCACCTACGTCTACACGCGTGAGCTTCCAGAAGGACGAGCCGGCATTCCGCGGCGCATCGATGTCGCCACGTTGAACTCTGCCGCTTGGCCAGTTGAATTCGGTGCCACTACGTACATTTGCGGTCCGACTGGCTTTGTCGAGACCGCTGCGGACATCATGCTCGCGCTACGACACTCGCCGCAGTCGATCAGGACCGAGCGATTCGGCCCCAGCCGGGACTGAGGCCGTTCGTGCGTCAGTGCACCGTGGGTTTGGCGAGGAGTTCGCGCAGGGTCGCAAGCAGCTCGCGGCGGTCTGTGGCACCGAGCTTGCCGCGGATGCGGGCCATGTGGTGTTCGACAGTCTTGCCGGAGATAAAGAGCTTGCTGCCAGCCTGCTTGTAAGTCAGGCCATCGACGACCAGGCGGGCGACCTCCAGTTCGCGCTCGCTCAGCGCGCTCAAACCGGTCGCAGCGCCGGGCGTCGGGGCGGCGGATTCAAGACGTCCGGTCGTGCCTTGGAACTGCCGAGCGGCTTCGAGGAGCTGGACCATCGCCTTGCGGTCCGAGGTGCGAATCGCGGCTTGCCCGGCTAGCCGGGCAGCGTCCCAGCACAGGTCCAGTTCGTGCAGTTCCGCAGCTGCTGAGGAGATTTCGCTCGGATCGAACGTGCCGCTGAGCACCGCGAGCCAGCATCCGGCGGCGCGGGCGAGTGCAGCCGGATAGCGGCCGCAGTCAGCGAAGCGGTTCAAGGCAGCCAGTTGTCGTTCGGCGGTAGCGCGGTCTTCTGTGGTGATCGCGGCATGCAGCTCATGCCAGCACAACGAAACTGTCCACAAAGGAGGATTGCCGAGACGGTCCAGCATGGCGTGGGCGCGTTCGAGCCGGCGGGACAACTTGGCATGAGCACCGGTTCGGGCGGCTGCGATGGCGAGTTCGCCCAACGGCAGCAGGGTGAACAAGTCCACTTGCTGGCGCATGGACGCCTGATACGCGCGTTCCCACGACTGTTGCAGCCCGACCAGGTCGCTCGCCCGTCGGGCGAGGCCGAGTTCCAGCGCTGCAAAGAACAGTTCGTCACGGGCTTCCAGCTTGGTGCCGGCGACTGCGTCTCGATGTTCAGTCGCGGCGGCGAGGTGGCCGCCGGTCATCGCAGCCCAGCCGAGGAGCAGCCGGTGGCGGGTGGCGAGCAGGTCGCCGCCGACGCTGCTCGCCAGTGCTCGTTCCAGTACTGATTCTGCGAGTGCCAGTTCACCAGCGTGCAGGCCGGCGAGCGCTGCGAGCGCTGCGGGGCTGTCTGGAAGCGGAGCGCCGCCGACTGTTGGTTCGAGCATTGCTGCGGCGCCTACGAGTGTTTGCAATGCTTCTGTCCCGCAACCGGATACCGATTCCACGATCCCGCTCGCTGTTCGCGCGGCGGCACCGGTGAACAACGTCGGTGCGACTCCCGCCATGGGGGAGTTGGCGACAGCTGGACCGTCGGTTGCCTGACCGGTTCCGACGAGCGCGATCGTGGCGAATGCATCCACTGCGCCAGGACCTACCCAGCGATAGCTTTCGCCGCTTGGCTGGGGTGAGGTTGCGAACGAGGCATTGCCGTTGGCGGCGTATCCGGTTGGTGCTGCGGGATTGGGGTGGCTTGGCGTCCCGTCAGTGTTTGCGTGCTGGGGGTATGCGGAGGTTTGCGGGTGTGTCGAAGCGGCCGGAGCCGGGTGGTTCGTGGCTGTGGCGTCTGGATTTTCGTTGCCAGGCGAAGCTGAGCGAGACCAGTTGTCGGTGGCTGCGGCCCAGCGGTACAGCTCTGCGGTTCGGGCCAGTTCGCCGCGGTGGGCTAGGACTGTCGCGGCGATCTCTGCACCGGCGGCTCGGGCTTCGGGGTCTTCGCCGGACAGCATGCCGTCACCTAGGCGGAGGGCGGTGTCCAGGTCTCCGGACAGTGCGGCGGCGCGAGCCCAGCCGGTGGTGGTCGCGGCGTCGCGGGCACCGGCTTCGGCTGCGGCTTCGAAGAGGCGCGCGGCGAGCTTCGGGTCAGTGGGCAGTGCCTCGTTTGCGGCGGTTGCGAATGCGGTTGCAGCGGAGGCACCTGAGCTGCCGGCATCGAGGAGCGAGGTTGCGAGGTCTAGTACGGGCAGGCCGCGGGTCAGTTGTGCTTCCACGAGTTGTTGCAGCACCGCAAGGCGACGGGCTGGCGGACCGTAAGCGCGCACTGCTTCGGCGGCGGCTGGCAGGAGAGTGTCTTCGGCATCGAGGAGGCCGGTCGCGCGGGCTCCGTCGACGACTTCGGGCAGTTCGTCTGGGGTGCGCTCCAGCAAGGAACAGAGCAGGTCCAAGTTGCGGGCCGCGCCGGCTTCGGCGGCGATGAGGTAGCGGAGAACGTCGTCGTCCAATGCGGCCAGTTCGGCGCGGAAGTCGGCGAGGCGGGCTGTTACGACACGCTCCACGAGGCGGGGGACACCACCGGTGCTGGCGTGCAGGGTGGAGGCGTCCGCAGTGCGGCCGGTGAGTTGCTTCGCGAGTTTGCCGACTTCATCGACAGTCAGTGGTGGCAGCAACAGTGTTTCGCCTAGAGCCCGCAGTGCTTGCGCGCGGGGGTTTGGGCGGTGGGCCACCACGAGCGGTCCCTCTTTGGCGGCAGCGAGGATGGTGAGCCTGGCCAGGTCTTCGTCGCCGAGTTGGTCTGCGTCGTCGATGACAGTGGCTTCGACTCCTGCTTCGCGGTAGCTGCGGCCGAGGGCGTCCAGCAGCGCAGTCTTGCCGTAGCCGCCCGGGGCCACGACCACGAGCCGGACTGGGGCCGCGGGAGTGTCGGCGAGTTGTTCAAGGAGGCGGCGGGCTGCGGGGTGGACGGCGTCGTTGCCGGTTTTCGCCAGCAGTGCGTTCAACAGTGACCTTCACCGGAGGGAGTTGTGGCTGGGTGGGCACACGAACTCAGGACAGGGGGACGGGGAGAAGCAGGTTCTTTGTCTGCGGTCGCTTCGTGGGACGTGAGGACCGCGATCAGGATCGAGGAGCTGATCGCGAGCACCGCCGCCGCGGCGGCGAGTGGCCGCCATCGACGCAACAGTTTGGCAGCGCCCTCGGGCTCCGGCAGCGCGAATGGAGTGATGTCCACCGGCGGCCGCTCGGGTCTTTCGGGAAGTTCGGGTTCGCGGTCGACTCGCGGCAGCAAGGTGGTTTCGGGGGCGGGGGCTTCCCGCCGTGCGAGGGGCCTCGTCCGCTGGCTGGCCAGGATGCCGGCGCCGAAGGCGGCCGTGTGCGCGGGTTGGGGGCCGGTGAAGAACGGGCAGGGCAGTCGCCCTGGGAGGGCGCCCGGGGCGGGGTCTCCGCAGAACACGATGCCGGCCAGTGACTCCGGGGTGACGTTGGCTGCTTGCGCGAGTCCGAACGCGGTGGTGATCGCGGAGCTGGGGGCGACACCTTCGGTGCTGGTGCGGGCGATCCAACCGCTGGCTCCCGAAGCGGTCGCCAAGGTGACGGTGACGCCGTCCGGACCGAACTCGCACACGGCGGCCGCCCGGTCGCCCGCACCAGGTTCCGGGAGGTGGGCGTAGAGCGCGGCGACCGCGCTGGGGACGAGAGTGACCGCCGTGAATCCGGACTCCGCCAGCGCCTGGCGCAGGAGTTCACGTCGGTAACCGCCCCAGTCACCAGGGTGGGTGACGACGAGCTGGCGCGGCGGTCCGCCGGTCTGGCTTGCGGCGACGTCGGCGACGCCTTCGATGAAGACTGTTGTCAGGGATTCCGGCGTGAACGGTTCGCTGCCGATGAATACCGGCACGTCGTCGCCGATGCGCCGATGGAAACCGGTGATCAGCTGGGATGGCACGGCAGCGCCGGCCTGAGCGGCGGCATCGCCGGTGAGCAGGTAACCCTCGTCGTCGAGGAAGAGCGCGGACGCGGTCGCCGGCGCGGTCTCGCCCAGCCACAGCGGCTCAGGATCGTCCCACCGGTCACCCTGCCTGCGACGGAGCGCGGCGTGGGTCCGGGCAGCGCCGAGGTCGATGCCGAGCACGTAGGGCACCGCCGCTTCCTCCCTTCGTCGCAGTCCGGGTTCGGCCAAGGGGCGTAACTCACTCAACGCATACGCATCCTCACCCGTTCGGGTCAGACGGGCAAGGGTGGGGTGGGATTTAACCCAACCGGGTTCCGCGTGTCCTATCCCCTAACTCCCTAACGATCTCATATCGACCCCCTAACGGCTGAGCGAGGCGCGACTGGGTGTAAACCCCGATGTGAGCGGGGGCGCCCCGTCCCTACCTTGATCGCCACGCCCGGCCGGGGAGGGCCGGGCATCCCCCGTAATCACTACAAGTGGAGATCCCCCCATGGACTCGGTGCAGACTCTGCACGACTTCACGCTCACTTTGCTGCAGGACCCGTCCGCGCTCGCCGCTTTCGGCCAGGACCCGCAGGCCGCGCTGGCCGCTGCCGGGCTGGGCGACATCAGCGCCGCCGACGTGAACGAGGTCGCGCCGCTGGTGCTCGATTACGTCCCGGTGGACAACCTGGCCTCGCTCGGCCACCTGCCCCAGGCGGGCGACCTGAACACCGCGCTCGCCGACGGCCCGCAGGGCGCGATCGAGCAGCTGCAGGCGCTCACCGCTTCGCTCGGCCTTCCGGCAGGCGGCGCGGCGGCGTCCGTGGGCGCGCCTGGGCTTCCGGGCCTCGGCGACCTGCCGGCGGTGCCGGGCGTGGGCGAGCTGCCCGGCCTCGGCGAGCTGCCGGGTGCCGGCGCGCTTCCCGCTGTCGGTGACGTGCCTGGGCTCAGCGAACTGCCTGTCGTCAGCGACGTGGCCGGTGCCTCGGCGCTGCCCGCGGCCGGCGACCTGCCGGGCCTCGGCGAGCTGCCGGCGGTGCCTGGTCTCGGCGAGCTGCCGGGTCTTGGCGAGCTGCCGGGTGCTGGTGCTCTTCCGGGCGTCGGCGCGCTGCCTGGCGTCAGCGACGTCGCGAGTGCGGTTCCGGCCGTTCCGGCGATCCCCGCGGTCGGCGAGCTGCCGGCGGTGCCGGGCGTTCCGGCAGTTCCGGGGCTGCCCTCGGTGCCGGGCGTCGGCGACGTCCAGAACGCTGCCGCGTCCGTCACCGCGCTGGTGCAGAACCCGACCAGTGCACTCGCCCTGGGCAACGACCTGGCCAACGGGCTGGACTCCAGCGCTGTCGCGCAGGCCAGCGGGCAGGCGGCCGCCGCGGCTGACGGTGCCATCTCGCAGGTGCAGCACGTCGGCGGCGAACTCGCCGCAGCCGCGCCGGTCAGCGTCGGCGATCTGCCGGTCGCGAACTCCGCCGGGCAGGTCGCTGACCACGCGACCGAGGCTGTCGGCACCGTCACCGGGAACGTCGGCAGCCTGAGCAGCGCGCTCAGCGCCGACGGGCTGAACCACGCCGTCAACGGAGTGACCCAGCAGGCGCACTCGCTCATCTCGCACGGCGAGGCCGAGCGTTCCGACGCCGCCACCGAGGCGCACACCGGGACCGACGCTGGCGTCGGCGCGGTCCACGACACCGTTTCGACCGTGTCCGACCTCGGCCACCAGGGCCTCGGTCTTGACCTGCACGCCGGTGCGGAGACCTCGCACGGCGGCGGTGAGCTGCACATTTCCCTCTGAGCAAGGGTAATTCGGGAGTGGCTCCGCGGTCTGGGTGCGACCGCGGAGCCACCACCCGGTTCGGATACTCCCCGTGCACGGGGGACACTGGTTCGCCGTGACGGCTCCAGCTTGGCTCGAAGTGCTCTCCGAGACCTCGGATGCCTGCCGGGCGCACGGCCGCGAAGACCTGGCCCAGCGACTTCGTCGGCGTCAGGACCGGTCGCCCGGGGGCACGCGGATCGCCGTGCTCGGATTCCCTAAACAGGGCAAGGGCTACCTGGTCAACGCGGTGCTCAACGCGCCGGTCTGCCCGGTCGGCGACGCGGCGACTCCTTCCGTGCCGATCGAGGTCGGATACGCGGCCGAACCCGGCGCGACGCTCGTCGGACGTGCTGACGAACGCATACCGGTCGAGATAGAGCAGTTGACCGGGGAGGTCGGTGCCCGGCCTGCCGGATCGCTGCGGCGGGTTGAAGTCGGAGTACCGCGCGATTTGCTGTCCGCGGGCCTGGTGCTCATCGACACTCCGGCGATCGGTGACCCGCGGTCGCCTCGCACGGCTGCCGCACTGGACGTTCTCGCGGACGCCGACGCGGTCATTCTCGTTTCCGACGCCGCCGCTCCGTTGAACCAGGCTGAGCTGGCGCTGGCACATCACATCCGGACGTGGTGTCCGCACGTGGTGGTCGCGTTGACCAAGATCGATGTCAGTGCGGGATGGCGCGTGGTCGCCGAACAGAATCGGACCGCGTTGTCCGGGGCCGGGATCGATTCGCCGGTGCTGCCGGTGTCCGCGACGGTTCGTTTCGCCGCGGCGAAGGGCGGCGATCAAGACCTCAACGCGCGGTCTGGGTTCCCGGAGCTGCTTTCCTGGATCGCGACGCAGGTTTCGCGGCCGGCGGAGAGCACGGCCGCATTGCTTGCCGCCGTGAGTGTGCGCGCGGCGGCGGCGGAGTTGGTCGAGACGTTGCGGGCGCGGGCCGAGGCTGCGGGGCAGGAAGCAGGCGTTGACCAGACGACGTTGCTGCAACGGTCTCAACGTCGCGCCGACGAACTGCGTCGCCGCAACGCCCGCTGGCAGAACCTCCTGTCCGACGAGATCGCCGACCTGCAGTCCGACGCGGAATACGACCTGCGCGAACGCACCCGGAAGATCGTCGAGACGATCGACGAGACCTTCGACCGCGGAGACCCGGTGAAGGTGTGGGACGAGTTCGGGCCGTGGTTGGACAGCACGCTCGCGGAAGCAGTCGAGACGACCTACACGTTCGCGGCCGAACGCGCGGAGTGGATCGCGCAAGCGGTTGCGGTCAGCTTCGGCGCACAGTACGACCTGCCGGAACTGGCCCTGACCGACTCCGGCGCGGACCGGATCGCCGAGGTGCGGCAGCCGCGGATCGAGCGGTTCAAGATCGGGCAGAAGGCCTTCACCGGGTTGCGCGGTTCGTACGGCGGCGTGCTGATGTTCGGCCTGGTGACCGGGCTGGCGGGGTTGCCGTTGATCAACCCGGTGTCGATCGGGGCCGGGGTCGCGTTCGCGGCGAAGACGATCAGCGACGAGGGCGGGATGCGGCTGCAACGCCGGCAGGCGGTGGCCAAGATGACCGCGCAACGGCACGTCGACGACGTGTTCCTGCGGTTCAGCAAGGAATGCCGCGACGCGATCCGGCACGTGCAGCGACGGTTGCGGGACCACTTCACCGACCTCGCGGACGGTCTTGCCGACGAGCTGACGCGGGAACGCGAGATGATCATCGCCGGGTCGGCCGAGCGGGAACGCCGTAGTGCGTCGCTGCGGCGGGAGATCGACCGGCTCGCGGGGTTGCACAAGCGGGCTGGGGAGCTGGGGATGCTGGCCAACCGGACGCCTAAGGAGCTGCCTGCGTGACCTCGGCCGGGCTGGTTGGTGCGGCGGTGGTGATGGTTTTGCGGGTTGGTGCGCCGGGGATGCTGGCGAATCGGGTGCCGGGCGAACTGTATGCGTAACTTCGGCTTGGCTTGCCGGGCTTCGGCGGTGTTGGGGGATTGGTTCAGCGGACTCGGCCTTTGCCGGGGTCCGGTGCTGGCTGTGGGCGGCTTCTGAGAGCAGGTGCTTTGTCTGTGGCCGCTGAGTGCTTCCGCATCGTGGGAGCGGGTTGGCTCTTTACGGGTTGGGGCGTTCGCTATGGCCGCGAGCTTGGACCGAGCCGCGGTAGGTGGCTGGTGAGTTGCGGCGTGCTTTGGCGGGGTCGAGCCGCTTCGGTTACGAGCGCTGAGGTGGGGAGGTGCGACTGAGCTGTGGAGGTCGGTCGCGGGCGCGGGGAGACGGCGTTCTTGGGTGGTTGAGGGCGTTTTGGGAGCGGTGGCTGGATTGGCTGTGGCCGGCTTCGGTGTTCGGTGAGCGGGGCGTTGCCGGGTAGTCAAGGATGTTCGGGGCTGTGCTGGGTGGTGTGAGTCGAGTGAGGAGTGGTGTCGCGCGTGGTTGAGGACGTTCGGGCTCTTCTGGCGGATGCTTGTGCGTACTACCGCGACAGCCCGCGGGCTTCGGCGTTGCTGAGGGAAGCGCTTGACCATCTCGACGAGCCGCTTCGGGTGAGCATCGGCGGCACTGCGGGGACGGGGAAGTCCACGCTGGCTGCGGCGTTGGGGGACTGGCCGACGCGGGCGTTGCGCGATCTGGAGTTTCTGGACGCGCCGCATGCTTCGACGCTCACTGACGCGTCCGTACGGCTACTTCGCCACCTTGAGCCTGACCAGTTGGCGACGTTGCGTCCGACAGCTCCTTCGACGTTCGCGCGGCAGACAGCGGTCGACACGATCCTGGTGCTCGCGCGTGCGGACGAGACGGGCGCGGGACGGATTGACGCACTGCTTACCGCGAAGCAGATCGCGCGGCGCGCGTGGCGCGAAGATCCGCTGTGCAGCGGGTTCCAAGGCGTGATCGCTGTGGCGGCGCAGCTTGCGTACGGGGCGCGCGCGTTCACTGATGACGAGTTCGAGCTTCTCGCGGCCTTCGCGGCTGTGCCGCGTGAGGAGCTGGAGAGGTATCTGCTGTCGGTGGATACCTTTACTGATCCCGCATTCCCAGGGCCGGTGTCAGTAGAGACGCGACGGTCGTTGGTGGTGCGCTTCGGGTTGTTCGGGGTGAAGCTTGCGCTGACGTTGATCCGTACGGGCTGTGACGACCGAATGAAGCTGTCGACGGAACTGGTGCGGCGTAGCGGCCTTGGCGAGCTTCGCGACACCATTGCGGGTTGTTTCGCCGCGCGTGCCGACGCTTTGCGCGCGCGGACTGCGGTGATTCGGTTGGAGACCGTGTTGAACGCGGAACCTCGACCGCACAGTGACCGGCTCGCGGCGCGGGTTGAGCGGTTTTCGGCTAGTGCGCATGACTTCCGCGAGTTGCGGCTGATCGCGGACATCCGCGGCGGGCGTACGGCGTTGACGGGGGAGTCGGCGGAGGAAGCCGTGCGGTTGCTGGGTGCCGAGGGGACGACATCGGAAGAGCGGCTGGGGCTCGTGGAGGGTACGGATCCGCGCGAGATGTACGACGCCGGTCTTGACGCGGTGATGCGGTGGCGGCATGAGGCGGAGCGGCCGGACCGGGCGCTGGCGGAGCGGGCTGCGGCGCAGGTTGTGGTGCGCAGTGCGGAAGGGTTGCTGGCGCAGTTCGTCTGACTGGGGCACCTGACCGAGGCAGCCGGCCGGGGCGACTGGCTGGGGCGGTTGATCGAGGCGGTTGGCTGGGGCAGTTGGCTTGGGCAACCGACCTGGGCGGTCGCCCTGGACGGTCGACTGGTGCGATCGGTCGGGACAGTCGACCGGGGCAGTTGACCGGAGAGATTGGCTGGAGATCGGCCAGCGCGGTTGGCTGGGAGATCGGCCGGGTCAGTCGTTCGGGGAGATCGGTTGGGGAGATCGACCTGCGCTGTTGACTGAGGCACCTGACCGAGACAGTCGGCTGAGGCGACTGGCTGGGGCGGTTGATCAGGGCGACTGGTCAGTGCGGGTCGTGCAGCGTGGGGCCGGAGCGGGGCTTGGCGGCGGGTATCGGCGCGGAGTGGGTTTGACCGGGATTGGTGGCGTTGGCGGGAAGCATTGCTGCATAACGTGATGGAGAGGGTCTGATCGGGCGTAGGCGGGGATCGTTCTGGCAGAGGCGGAAGCAGAGGGCCGGCTGGAGCAGGGGCGGCCACGGGTCTAGGAGCTGGGTTCGGCATGGGTGACGGGGCTGGAGCGGGAACGGATCGAAGAGCTGGGTAGGAGCAAGGTCGGAGCAGGAACCGACGCCGCGGCGAGAACGGGAGCAAGAACAAACTGGGGCCGGAGCGGAAGTAAGAACCGGGGTCGGGGCCGGGGCAACAGCTGGAACGTCAGGCGTTGCCCAGGACTCGTCCGATAGTGAGTTCCAGGACGACTCGCTGCGGGTTCTCCCGCGGTTGCCGGTACCGCTGGGCGTAGCGCTCTTCGGCGTCGCGGACGGAAGCGGCGTCGTCCAGGAGGCGGATTCGGCCTTCCAGCGTGGACCAGGTCCGGCCCTCGAATTGGCATACCGCGGCGGCCAAGCCGGTGTCGCCGGCGGCGCGGATGAGGCGGGCCTTGTAGGAGGTTCCGGAGGCGATCACGCGGGCGATGCCTTGTTCGAAGTCGACCGTCACGCCAACCGCGACTACGTGCGGCGTTCCGTTCGGGCGCACCGTCGTGAGCGACGCGAGCCGCCGTTCGGTCCAGAACTGGCGGAAGCCCTCGTCGAGTGTCATGTCCGCACGCTAGACGAGACAGGATTTCAACTGCTTGTTGACCTCTTTAACAACCAGTTGTAGCGTCCCGCGGAACCAACGACGTCCTGGAGGGCCCGCATGTCGTCGCTTCGTTCTCGTGCCTGGCAGGCCGCGCTGCTGGGCGCCCTGCTCGTGTTCGCCGCCGCCTGCGGAGGAGGTCCAGACGGGGCCGGCGGCGGGCAGCAGCAGAAACCGGGCGCTGTCCCGGACAACAGCGCGTTGCTCGGTGCGATCAAGGCTGATCCGCAGCTCGTTCAGGCGTTGCCGGCGGCGGTCGGGCAGGTCAAGACGTTGCGGTTGGCGTCCAATATCCAGTCCGCGCCGAACAATTTCTACGCCGCGGACGGCAAAACGCCGATCGGGTACGAGGTGGATCTGGCCAAGGCGGTCGGGGCGAAGCTCGGGGTGACCGTCGCTTACCAGGATCTGGCGTTCGGGTCGCTGATCACCAGCCTGCAGTCCGGTCGCGTCGACCTGACCATGGCGGCGATGAACGACACCAAGGAACGCCAGCGGCAGATCGACTTCGTCGACTACTTCTCGTCCGGGATCACGATCATGATCCGCAAGGGCAATCCGGACGGCATCACCGGGCCGGACACGTTGTGCGGCAAGAACGTGGCAGTCGTACAGGGCACTAGTCACCAGAAGTTCGCCACCGCGCAGAGTGCGAAATGCACGCAGGCGGGCAAGCCGGCGATCACGGTCACGGCGACCGACAGCGACAACCAGAACCAGAATCAGCTGCGCACCGGTCGTGTCGCGGCGATCCTCAATGATCTGCCGAGCGCGGTTTACATCTCGCGCACCGCGGGCGACGGCAAGTTCTTCGAGGTCGTGCCTGGCCAGCCGCTCGAGGGCGGGCCGTACGGGATGGGCTTCGCCAAGAACAATACGAAGCTGCGGGACGCGGTCAAACAGGCGTTGCAGTCGCTCGTCGCTGACGGGACCTACGGCAAGATCCTGCAGTCCTGGGGCGTCGAGCAGGGCGCGGTGAAGGAGGCGGCCGTCAATGGCGGAAGCTGAACCGCTGCCGATCGTCCGGTTGCGGCATTGGGGTCGCTGGGTCAGTGCGGCGGTGATCGTCGTGCTGCTGGTGCTGCTGGGTTTCGCGCTGGCGCAGGCGCAGATCGAGTGGGGGTCGGTGCCCGACTTCGTCTTCTACCGCGTGATGGCGCTCGGACTGCTCAACACCGTCGTGCTGGCGGTGATCGCGCAGGCGATCGCGATCGTGCTCGGCATCCTGATCGCGTTGCTGCGGCTCAGCGCCAACCCGGTCGCGAAGTGGTTCGCGGCGGCTTACATCTGGTTGTTCCGCGGGCTTCCGGTCCTGCTGCAGATCCTCCTTTGGTACAACCTGGCGCTGATCTTCCCGACCGTCTCGCTCCCGCTGCCCTTCGGCGGCTATCTCGTCCACGAACCGACGAACGTGCTGATCAGCGCGTTCACCGCGGCGCTGCTCGGGCTCGCGCTGAACGAGAGCGCGTACATGGCGGAGATCGTCCGTGCAGGGCTGAGCAGTGTGGACTCCGGGCAGACCGAGGCGGCGAAGTCCATCGGCATGACGCCGGGCGCGACGCTGCGCCGGGTCGTGCTTCCGCAGGCCATGCGCGTGATCATCCCGCCGACCGGCAACGACTTCATCAACATGCTCAAGGGCACGTCGATGGCGTCGGTGATCGGCGTGACCGAGCTGATCCACGCGTCCAACAACATCTCGTCCAACAACCTGCTCGTGATGGAGACGCTGATCGCGGCGGCGATCTGGTACATGGTCGTGGTCAGCGTGGCCGGCGTCGGCCAGCACTACCTTGAACGATCGTTCGGGGCGGCTGACCGGGGTCCGGCCGCGCGGGTCGGGAAGGCGCTCAAGGGGATGCCGCTAGTGAGGGGTGCGCGTGTCTGAGCCGCTGCTGAAGGCTGTCGGGGTGCGCAAGAACTACGGGCACACCGAGGTGCTCAAGGGCATCGACCTGGAGGTCTACAAAGGACAGGTCGTGTGCCTGCTCGGGCCGTCCGGGGCGGGGAAGAGCACGTTTTTGCGCTGCCTCAACCATCTTGAGGCCATCGACGGCGGCCAGGTCTGGGTGGACGGCGAGCCGATCGGGTTCAAGTTGCGCGGCGGCAAGCTGTACGAACTGCGGGAGAAAGACGTCGCACGGCAGCGTCGTGACATCGGCATGGTCTTCCAGCGGTTCAACCTCTTCGGGCACCGGACGGCATTGGAGAACGTGGTCGAGGGGCCGGTGCGGGTGCTCGGCGTCGATCCGGCGCGGGCCCGCGAAGAGGCGTTGGACCTGCTGGACCGCGTCGGGCTCGTGGACCGAGCGGGCGCTTACCCAGGGCAACTGTCCGGTGGGCAGCAGCAGCGCGTCGCGATCGCCCGGTCGCTGGCGATGAAGCCGAAACTCATGCTGTTCGACGAGCCGACGTCCGCATTGGACCCCGAGCTGGTCGGGGAAGTGCTCGCGGTGATGGGTACGTTGGCTCGGGAGGGGATGACGATGGTGGTCGTGACGCACGAGATGGCCTTCGCCGCGGAGGCCGCCGACGAGGTGGTCTTCCTCGCCGACGGCGCGGTGGTCGAAACCGGGCCGCCGGAGCGGGTGCTGAAAGCGCCGGAACACGAGCGCACGCGGCAGTTCCTCGCGCGGGTCCTCTCGTGACCCGGATCCCGCCCCGGTACCTGCTCCAGTTCGACGAGCCCGCCGGTTACCTGGACTTCGCGCGGTTCGGGCCGCCGTCGCACGCCGTGCTCGACACCACTGCGCGGCTCCTCGAGGCGACGACCAAGGCCGGTCCGTCCACTGTGGACGAGGTGATGCGGCAGGAGATCCGGGCGAAAGCGGCGGCCGCGCGGCTCTGCGGCAGCGACACCGACCACACCGTGCTGCTCCCGCACACCAGCCTTGGCCTGTTCCAGGCGGCATTTAACAGCCACGGCGAAGTGCTCGTTTCAGCCGCGGAGTTTCCGGCGAACACGTACCCGTGGGCCCGCGCCGAGCAGGCTGGCCGGGTGCGGATGCGGCGACTGGAAGGCGGTTACGTCACGGCTGACCGTCTCGCGGAAGCGCTCACGCCGGATACGTCGGTGGTTTCGGTGAGCGCGGTCGACTTCCGCACCGGCTACCGTGCTGATCTCGCCGCGTTGCGCGAGGTCGTGGGCGACCGGCTGCTGGTGGTTGACGGGATCCAGGGGTTCGGGGTCGTCGACGCGCCGTGGGAGGTCGCCGACGTGCTCGTCGTCGGCGGGCAGAAGTGGCTGCGGGCTGGCTGGGGCACCGGGTTCGCGGTGCTGTCCGACCGGGCGCTGGCACGCATGGACCCGATCCTGTCCGGCTGGACCGGCGCGCGCGACCCGGGCTTGTTCGACAACGAGATCCACCCGGCCGACCCGACCGCGGCGAGCTGGTCGATCTCGAACCTCAGCCCGGTCACGTCCGGGGCGTTCGCGGCGGCACTCGAACTGGTCGAGGAAACCGGCGTCGCGGCGATCGCGGGCCGGATCGGCGAACGGGTCGGCGAGCTGGAGGACGTGCTGCGCTCGTTCGGCGCGGAGATCGTGTCGGCGACCGAGCGGCGGGCCGGGATCCTCGCGTTCTCGCTGCCCGGCAAACCGGCGGAACAGGTGGGGGCGGCGCTGACGGCGGCGGGGATCGCGGCGACGGTGCGTCCGGAACATGTCCGATTGTCGCCGCACGCGTCCACCCCGGCGGCGGCCGCCGACCTGGTGCGCGATGCGCTGGAAACGTTGCTGCGGCCTCGCCGGGTCGTGCCGGTCTCGTCGGCTTCGGGCACGGCCACGCACGAGCTGCTCACCGCGTTGATTCCGGCGGTGGACGGGCTGGCCGCGATGCTCGGGCCGGGCAACGAGGTGCTGCTGCACGACCTGTCGCGGCTGCCGGACTCGATCGTCGCGATCGCGGGCAAGCTCACCGGCCGCTCGGTCGGCGGGCCGATGACGGATCTGCTGCTCGGGCTCGTCCGCCGCGGCACGACGCAGGATCTGACCAACTACCGCACGCACAGTCCGGACGGCCGCGAGATCCGGTCGTCCACCTTGTTCCTGCGCGACGCCGAAGGCACGGCGATCGGGTGCCTGTGCGTCAACAGCGAACTGCCGGCGGCGGCGCAGACGTCCGAGGAACAGCGCGACGAAACGTTCCTGCCGGACGTCGACAGCCTGCAGCGGTTCCTCGTCGGGCGGGCGATCGGGAAGTCCGGCATCCCGGTGGAGCTGATGAAGAAGCGGCACAAGTCGGCGGTCGTCCGGGAGCTGGACGAGGCGGGGTACTTCCTGATCAAGGACGCGGTGGACCATCTGGCGGGCCAGCTCGAGGTGACCCGGTACACGATTTACAACTACCTCAACGAGATCCGGGCCTGATGCGCGTCGTCGTACCGGCCGGGCTGGCGACGGCGGTGCGGCGGCGCGAGGGTGCCGCTGGAGAGGCTTGGCTGCGGGAACTGCCCGAGCTGGTGGTGGCGGCTTGCGCGCGGTGGCGGTGTCAGGTCGCGGGCTCTCCGGTGCACGGGGAGACGGCGTTGGTGCTGCCGGTCGAATGCCCTGGGCAGTCGGCCGTGCTCAAGATTTCGTTTCCCCATCAGCGTTGTGCGGCGGAAGCGGCGGCGTTGAAGCACCTCGACGGTGCCGGGGCGGTGCGGCTGCTCGCATCCTCCGCGGACAGCAGCACGCTTTTGCTCGAACACGCTGGTCCCGAGACGCTGGAAACAGTGCGAGCGGAGGAAGCGGCCGAGATCGCGGGAGAGCTGGCCCGCAAGCTGGCCGTGTCCGCACCGGCTGGGATGCGGTCGCTCGCTTCGACATCCGGGTCGTGGCTCGCGCAGTTGGATCAACAGGCGGTGCCGGGATTGTTGCCGGAGCGGGAGGTTGATCAGGCGCGCGAACTGATCGCGGATCTCGCCGACGACCGGACCGGCACGATGCTCCACGGTGACCTGCATTTCGGGAACGTGCTGCGGGCGCGACGGGAACCGTGGCTGGCGATCGACCCGGCCGGGTGGCGTGGGACGGCGGCATTCGACGCGTTCACCGTTGTCGCGAAAATGAAACGGGCGTATGACCTGAACGCGTTGATCACCCGGTTTTCCCAGGCCGCACAGACAGATCCGGGCCTGGCAGCGCGATGCTGCCAGGCCCGGGCGGTCAGTGCTTACCTGCACTAGGAACACACCGGCGGCGCATGGTTCGACCGCGACCTGCTCCTCGCGCTTATTTCAGGAACTTCTCCACCGCGTCCGTGGCCGCGGTGACGCCGCCATTGGCCCGGATTTCCGCGCGCAGTTCGGCGAGTCGCGCGGCGACGTCCGGCGAACCGCTGACCGCGTCGACAGCTTCGCGGAGGGACTTGGCGGTCACCTGATCGGCCGGCAGATGCTTGCCGACGCCCAGCGCCTCCAGCTGCGCGGCGTTGCCGAACTGGTCGACGGCCTGCGGGATGGCGACGGTCGGGACGCCGTACCACAGGGATTCCGTGCAGCCGCCCATGCCGGCGTGCGTGATGAAGGCGGACGCGACTTCGAGAATGGCCAGCTGCGGCACTGTTTCGTGCGCCTCGACCGACTCCGGCAGCGGTCCGAGGTCGTCCTTTGACACGTGCTTGCCGATCGAGAGCACGACGTGCCAGTCCTCGAACTCGGTGATGCAGTGCCGGTAGATGTCGAGCTGGTCGTTGTACGCGGTGCCGAAGGACACGAGCAGCACGGGTTTCCCGTCGGACGGGGGCGTCCACTGCTCGGCGGCTCGCGCCGGGTCGAGACACGGGCCGACGAACTGTACGCGGTCCGTCGGCACGCGGTCCGCGTTCGGCTGCATCGCGCGCGGGATCAGCGACAGGATCGGCACCGGACGCGCGAGCCAGGCCCAGGCGTCTTCGTCGACCCCGTTTTCCTTCAGCCACCCGGTGAACGTGCGGTGGTAGTCCACTCCGGACGGTGACGTACGGATCGGTTTGAGGACGTCGGCGAGTTCTTCCTCGTAGCCGTCCCACGCCACATAGGTGGGGGAGAGCTGCACGGCCGGCACGTCGTAGCGGAGGCCCAGCAGCGGGGCGCCGAGGCCGCCGATGTCGTAGAGCACCAGGTCCGGCCGGTCCTGGTCGAAGGTTTCGATCAGCCGCGGATGGATCGCGACGGCCTCGTCGAGGAAGACGCGCATCGCTTCGGCCGGGTCTTCCGGCCATTCCGCGTCCGGGCCGAGCGGGAAGATCGTGCGGTGCGCGACGACGTCGGCACCGGTCGCTTCGACCAGTCCGGCGAGCGGTTCGCCCACGACGTAGCTGACCCGGTGCCCGCGGCGCACCAGTTCTCGGATGATCCCCAGCGAGGGGTAGACGTGGCTGGGCGCGGAACAGCCGACCACGACGATGTGCTTGCCCATGAGGCGGGAGTGTCCTTTCCGGACGGGATGCGGTCCGGCACGCGAGGAAGGGGCCGCCCGGCGGCGGGCGGCCCGGAAGGTCGTGCCGGGATCAGGACAGGCGGCAGCGGGCGAAGATCGTCATGGGCCGGGACGGTAGTGCGGCCGGTCGCGGGGAGCAACCGGATTTCACCGGGGGTGGCCGAGTGTGGACTCGCTGAGGTGAACAACTCCGCATTGCCTACTGGTTTCCATTGCAGCGGACTTTGTGTTACAAAGTTGAGGACAGCGAAGCACTGGGGGAAGAGATGGCAGAAGCGTTCAGGCTGACCGGCCTGGTCAAGCAGTTCAAGCAGGTCCGCGCGGTCGACGGCGTGTCCATGGCCGTCCGGCGCGGCGAGGTCGTCGCACTGCTGGGACCGAACGGCGCGGGCAAGTCGACCACGATCGACATGCTGCTCGGGCTCGCCGCACCGGACGAGGGGAGCGTCCAGGTGTTCGGCGGCGCTCCGCGGGCGGCGCTCGACTCCGGGCGGCTCGCCGCGATGGTGCAGAACGGATTCCTGCTGCGGGACGTCACACCGGCCGAGCTGGTCGAACTGCATCGGTCGATGTTCCGGAATCCGTTGGCCGCCAAGGAGATTTACGACCGGGCTGGCATTGGGGAGTTCGCGAAGCGGCGGTGCGGCAAGTTGTCCGGCGGCCAGCTCCAGCGGGTCCGGTACGCGCTCGCGCTCACCGGCGACCCGGAGCTGCTGATCCTGGACGAGCCGACGGCGGCGCTGGACGTCGACGCCCGGCGCGAGTTCTGGGCGTCGATGCACGAGTTCACCGCGACGGGGCGCACTGTCCTCTTCGCCACGCATTACCTCACCGAGGCGGAGGACTATGCGGACCGCGTCGTGCTGATGCGGCACGGGAAGGTCGTCGCGGACGGGGCGGTCGACGAGGTGCGCGCGAATGTGTCCGGGCGAGTGATCAGGGCAGTCGTACAGGGTGCCCGTCCGGAAGCTCTGGCGGTGCTCGACGGAGTCGCCAGGGCACACGTACAGGGCGATCGTACAGAACTGGACTGCACAGACTCCGACCTGGCGATCCGGGCGTTGCTTACCGCGTTTCCGCACGCCAGCTCGATCGAGATCACCTCCGCGGGGCTGGAGGAAGCGTTCCTCGCCCTCACTTCCGACGAACCGCAGGGAGCGCTCCGATGAACCTCGTCTACCTCCGGCTGGAGATCCTGCGCATCGTCCGCAGCCCGCAGTTCGCGCTGTTCACCATCGTGGTTCCGCTCGGGATGTTCCTGCTGTTCGGCGGGCTCTTCGGGGACCAGGTCGGCGCGGACGGCATCAAGGCGAGCGTCACCACGATGATCAACATGGGCGCGTACGGGGCGATGAGCGGCGCGTTGTTCACCGGGACCCGGGTCGCGACTGAGCGGACTGACGGCTGGCAGCGGCAGCTGCGGCTCACGCCGATGCGCGGGCCGGGCTATCTCCTGGTGAAGATCGCGTCCTCGATGGCGATGGCGTTGCCGGTGGTTCTGGTGATCTTCGTGGCCGGTGCGCTGCGCGGGGTGGACCTGACTGCGGCGCAGTGGCTGCTCAGCGGGGTCGCGTTGTGGCTGGGCGCGTTGCCGTTCGCGGTGCTCGGGCTGCTGCTCGGGTTGTTCGGCAAGGGCGACACGGTCGGTGCGATGACCGGCGCGCTGATGCTTCCGCTCGGCGTGTTCGGCGGGCTGTGGATGCCGCTGTCGATCTTGCCGGAATGGATGGCCACGCTCGCGCACTTCTTCCCTACGTACTGGCTCGGCCGGGTCGGCACGCTTCCGGTGGACCACGGAGGCGGGCTCGGACTGGCGGCCGGCGTGCTGGCGGCGTGGCTGGTCGTGCCCGCGCTCGTGGTGATGCGGCGGTTCCGGCTGGGCCCGGTGAAGGTCGCGTGACGTGTTAGCTTCCGTGCTGCATGCGGGGTCAGTACGGGGGAAGGGCGGTCCGGGGTGAACGACGACGCGGGGGACCCCGTCGAGGACGAAGGCGAGCCGCTGTCCGCAGCCGAATCGCTCGAACTCATCGCCCGGCAGAACGAACGGACGCGCCGGGAGCTGCGAGTCAGCCCGGCGCGTCTGTTCGCCGTCTGGGCGTTCACCTGGCTGGTCGGCTGGGGGCTCGTCTACCTCTCTGACGACCAGACCGCGGCGTTGCTGCCCGGCTGGGCCGCGGGAATCGTCGTGGCGGTGCTGATGGTGGGCGCGATCGTGTACTCCGCGTGGCACGGCAGCAAAGGCGGCCGCGGAATCCGCGGGCCGTCGCGGCGGATCGGCGCGATGTACGGCTGGACATGGATGATCTCGTTCGCCGGGATGTTCCTCATCGACATCCACTTCACCCGGGCCCTCCCGCCGGGCTCGGATCTCGTGCCGCTGCTGTGGTCAGGCACTTCGCTGCTGCTCACCGGCGCGCTCTACCTCGCGGGCGGGACACTGTGGCAGGACCTGCGGCAGTACTTCCTCGGCGGCTGGATCATCGCGTGCAGCGGGGCGAGCGTCCTGGCCGGCGTGCCGGGCAACTTCCTCGTCCTTTCGCTCGCCGGCGGCGGCGGGTTCGCGGTCGCCGCGCTGGTCTACGTGGTGCGGCCTCGTGACTGACCTGCCGGAACTCGACCCCGTAATCCACGCTCAGGCGCGGCTGCGCGTCACGGTCGCGCTCGCCGGGCTGCGTCCCGCCGACCAGATCACCTTTCCGCGTCTGCAGCAGCTGCTGGAGATGACCGCGGGCAACCTCTCCACGCATCTGCGCAAACTCGAAGACGCCGAGTACGTCGAGATCACCAAGGCCTACGAACACCGCACGCCGGTCACGCTGGTGCGGCTCACCAGCAAGGGCCGCGCCGCGTTCGAGAGCTACACCAAGGCGTTGCAGCGGCTCCTGGACGCTGGGACCTGACATGTCCCGCTGGGTCGTGCACCTGGACCTCGACGCGTTCTACGCTTCCGCCGAACAGCTCACCCGGCCGACGCTGCGCGGGCGAGCGGTGGTGGTCGGCGGTACTGGGCACCGCGGAGTCGTCGCCGGGGCGAGTTACGAGTCTCGCAAGTACGGCGTGCGTTCGGCGATGCCGATGTCTCAGGCGCGTCGGCTGCTTCCGGCGGGCGGCGTGGTGCTGCCGCCGCGGTTCCGGTTGTACGAGGTGCTGAGCAAGCAGGTCTTCGACGTCGTCGGCGAAGTCGCGCCGGTGCTGGAACGGATTTCGCTCGACGAGGCGTTCGCGGAACCGCCCGCGCTGGCCGGCGCGTCGGTCGGGCAGGTGACCGAGTGGGCCGAGAATCTGCGGGCGCGGATCCGTTCGGAGACGGGGCTGACCGCGTCCATCGGGGCGGGAACCGGCAAGCAGGTCGCGAAAATCGGCTCGGACCGGGCGAAGCCGGACGGTCTGCTGGTCGTGCCGCCGGGGACCGAACGCGAGTTCCTGGCCCCGCTGCCGGTGCGCGCGTTGTGGGGGATCGGGCCGGTGGCGGAAGGAAAACTGCGCACGATCGGCATTCTCACCTTGGGCGAGCTGGCGGCGTTGCCGGAGCCGGACGCGGTGTCGACGCTCGGCGGCGTGGTCGGCCGCGACCTGCGGCGGCTGGCGAGCGGGTTGGACGACCGTCCGGTCGCGGAACGGGGCGAGGCCAAACAGGTGAGCGCAGAGACGACGTTCGACGTCGATGTGGTCGACCTCGTCCGGTTGCGGGCGGAAGTACGGAAAATCGCGGCTGGCGCGCACGCCCGGCTGGTGAAGGCTGGCCGCGTCGCGCGCACGGTGGTGATCAAGCTGCGGCATACGGACATGAGCACAGTCACCCGTTCCGAAACCACCGCGTCGCCCACCGACGACCTCGAACAGCTTGCGGCTACTGCGGAACGGCTGCTGCTCGACCCGCAGGAGTTCGGCGGCGTGCGGCTGGCGGGAGTCGCGTTCAGCGGGCTTTCGGTGCCGCATCAGGACGCCTTGTTCAGCCTGGCCGTGCCTGCCGCGACGGAGGAGCCGGTGGTCACTTCGGCTCCGTCGCCGGGCGGGAGCGCGCCAGTGTCGTCTTCGGGGTGGCGTCCGGGCGACGACGTGGTGCACGCCGAGCACGGCACGGGCTGGGTGCAAGGCGCGGGGCACGGCCGGGTGACCGTGCGGTTCGAGACGCGCACGTCGGGGCCGGGGGTCGCGCGGACGTTCGACCAGACCGATCCGGCGCTGACTCGCGGGCAGCCCTCCGACTGCCTAGCCTGAGCATTTTGCCTGGTCACGACCGGGGTGTTAACCCACAAGAGTGATGAGGAAGGATGTGCCGGGCAGTCGGGCAAAGGGGATGATCATGACGAACATGCGCCGCGCCGCCGCCCTCGCCGGGGTCGCGCTGATGCTGACGGCGTGTGGGAGCGAAGCCGCCCCGCAGCGGAACGGACCCCCGCCCTCGGCCGGGCCGTCTTCCGCTTCGCCGGATTCGTTCACCGTGGTGGCGACCGGGGACGTGCTGATCCACCCGCGGCTCACCGAACAGGCCGAGGCGGACGGCGGCGGGAAAATCGACTACCGGCAGCTGTTCGCCGGGGTCAAACCGCTCGTGTCCGGCGCGGATCTGGGGATCTGCCACCTCGAAACGCCGCTCGCGCCGGAAGGCGGGCCGTACAGCGGGTATCCGTCGTTCAGCGCGCCGCCGGAGATCGCGGATGCCTTGAAGGACACCGGATACGACACCTGTTCCACCGCTTCGAACCACACTCTCGACCAGGGCGCGGCGGGTGTCCAGCGCACGCTGGACAAGCTCGACCAGACCGGGCTCAAGCACACCGGCTCCGCGCGTTCGGCCGAGGAAGCCGGGAAGCCGCTGATCCTGGACGTGCACGGGGTGAAGGTCGCGCAGCTGTCGTATTCGTTCGGGTTCAACGGGATCAAGCGGCCGGCCGGGAAGCCGTGGCTGGCCAACGAAATCGACCCCGACGAGATCCTTGGCGCGGCACGCGAGGCGAAGGCGGCCGGTGCGGAGGTCGTGATCGCGAGTCTGCATTGGGGGGTCGAGTATCAGCATGACGTGACGGCTGAGCAGAAGCAGTTGGCGCAGAAGCTGACGGCGTCGCCGGATCTCGACCTGATCGTCGGGCATCACGCGCATGTGGTGCAGCCGTTCCAGAAGGTCGGCGGCAAGTGGGTGGCGTTCGGGCTGGGCAATGAGGTTGCCCGGCATGACGAACCGCGTGGGTCCACTGAGGAAGGGGTCGCGGCGCGGTTCCGGTTCAGCCGTGCTGGTGGGAAGTGGACGGTGGACAAGGCCGAGTACGTGCCTACGTTGATCGACCTTGGGCCGCCGATCCGGTTGCGCGACCTTACGACTGCGCCGCCTGCTCCGCGGGGGAAGGAAGCGCTCGCGAATACCGACGAGGTGGTGCTGTCCCGGGGTGCGGGGGATGACGGGTTGAGCCGCCCGGGGCGGTGACGGTTCGGGGCTGGTCCGTCGTGGCGTTGGGGCGCTGGACGCGGGCCGGGGCTCCGGTGGGGGCGGCGCGAGTGTCCGGTGCGGTGGTGGCGCGATCGGCCGGGTGCGCTGGAGGCTGCCGGGGTGCTCCCTGCGGGATAGGGCGAGTGCCCTGGGCGGGCGATCGGCCTGGGCGACTGCCCTGGTTGGGTGCCGGGTTGGGCGGTCGCCCTGGTTGGACGGTTGTACTGGTCGGGCGTTCGCTCCGTCGGACGTTTGCCCGGGTCGGACGTTCGCCCTGGTTGGGCGTTCGCCTGGGGCGGGCGGATGGTCGTCCTGGTTGAACGGTTGACCTGGTGGGTGTCCGAGTCGGGCGGTCGTCCTGGTTGGGCAGTCGTCCAGGTCGGGCGGTTGCCCGGGGCAGATGATCGTTCGGGTTGGGCGGTCGCCCGAGTCGGGCAACCGTCCTGGTTGGGCAGTCGCCCTGGTTGGGTGGTTGCCCGGGGCAGATGATGGTTCGGGTTGGGCGGTTGCCCGAGGCGGACGGCTGCCTCGGGCGGACGTTCGCCTTGGTTGGGCGATCGTCCAGGGCGGTTGTTCAGGGCAGACGATTGCTCGGGACAGGCAGTTGCCCGGGTCGGGCGCGGTTGGTTGCCCTAGTTGGGCGGTTGCCCGGGACAGACGGTTGTCCAGGGCGGACGGTTGCCCGGGTTAGGGCGGGGCGGTCGTCTGGGTCAGTGGTCCCGGCGGGTGATGAGCTGGGCCAGTGCGGTGAGTTCGGCTGTCGGGCGCGGGGCGGGGTTGGCGGCGGTCAGGGCGGTGAGGGCGTCGGTGAGCAGTTCGTCGGCTTGGGTGTGGCTCCAGGCTCGGCCGCCGGCCTCGTCGATCAGGGCTGCGGTTTTGGCCAGGGAGTCGTCGGGGAGCGGGTGGCGGTACAGCATCGCCAGTTCCTCTCCGGCTGGGGTGCCTGACGTGAGTGCGGCGACCACTGGCAGCGATTTCTTGCGGCTGCGCAGGTCCGAGTAGACCGGCTTTCCGGTGACCGCCGGGTCGCCCCAGATGCCTAGCAGGTCGTCGACGTGCTGGAAGGCCAGGCCGAGCGAGCGGCCGAATCGGCCGAATCGTTCGACGTGTTCGCCGCGGCCGCCGACTACCAGTACGCCCAGTGTGCAGGCCGCGCTGAGCAGGGCCGCCGTTTTTCCCTGTGCCATCCTGATGCATTCGGCTACTTCGACGTTCGACCGTTGTTCGAAGGCCAGGTCTTCGTGCTGGCCGTGCAGCAGGTCCAGTACCGCGGTGCTCAGGAGGCGCGCGGCGGCGGGGCCGTCCGCGGACAGGACGTCGAAGGCGAGAGTGAGCAGGGAATCGCCGGCCAGCACCGCTTGTCCGGTGCCGAACACGGTCCACGCCGTGGGCCGGTGGCGGCGGGTGCGGTCGCCGTCCATCACGTCGTCGTGCAGGAGCGAGAAGTTGTGCGCCAGTTCGACGGCCACCGCGGCCGGGATCGCGTCTACCGGGTCTCCGCCGCAGGCTTCCGCGCACAGCAGCACCAGCGCCGGGCGCAGCGCCTTGCCTCCGGACGCGGTCGTCGGCGCTCCCGTTTCGTCCCGCCAGCCGAGGTGGTAGCCGGCGATCCGGCGCATCGACACGGGCAGCCGGTCGACCGCCGCGCGCATCGCCGGTTCCCATCGGCTCCGGCTCCAGTCCAGCACCTCGGCCACCGAGCGGGCTCCGGTGCGCGCGTCCACCGTCGTCATCGTTCTTCCGCTTCCTTGCGCGGCGCAGCGGCCAAAGTGGACAGTGCGGCGGGGTACGGGACGGTCACTGCGAAACCACCTAACGTCGAATACGCCGGGAGAGTGTTTTCCGGGAGCGGGCGAAGGAATGCGAATCGTAAGCGGCGCCGCGCATCAACTTAGCAAGTCGGATCACGCCGACAATCACTCGATCGGGTAGCCGGGTTCGATTCACCTGTTTGCCGGAGCTTTATTTCGGGCCTCGCCGACGCTGTTGTCGGGCTGACAACCACGTACGCGTCACGGTGGGTCCGCTGCCGTAACCCGGTCGTGCGCATGCGGCCGGTATCCGGGTCTTTTCCTTTGCCGAGCAACGGCAATCGGGGGAACGCGTGTCCGGCCCGCTGCTCCGATCCGGCGAACCGCGGCGGCCCCGGGCGACCACCCGGCTGAATCGCGCGTTCCGCCGTTGTCCGTTCCGGAATCGGCTGGATAGCGTCGGCCAGCGTATTTCCCCGCGCGAAAGGAACCGGATGAACGTCTACGTGACCGGGGTGTTCTGGGTCGTCGGCGCGGCGATCGCGGCGGCGGCGGTCGGCTATCTCGTGCGGCGTTTCGGCTGGGACGAGGGGCGGCGCGACAACAACGACGCAGCGGGCCAGGTGTTCACCATCGTCGGCGGGCTGCACGCGGTGCTGATCGCGTTCGTGCTGATCTCGCTCTTCGACGGGGTCTCCTCCGCGCGCGAAGGTTCCTACACCGAGGCGGACAACCTGGTCGCGGCCACCTGGTCCGCTCAAGCGCTGTCCGGAGACACCGGGGAACAGGTGCGCCGGCTTTCCATCGCATACGCGACCACGGTGGCACAGCGGGAATGGCCGCAGCTTGTCGTCGAGGGGCCGGTCCCGGCCACCGGCTGGACCCAGCTCGACCAGATGCGCCGCGCGATCGCCGCCGCGCCGGGTGGTGACGAGTGGACGACCGAGCTCAAGCGGCGGGCCTCGGACGAGATCTGGCAGGTGTACCAGGCCCGCCAGACGCGGCTGACCGGCGTGGAAACCGACAGCGTCGGCCCGGTGATGTGGTTCGCGCTCATCCTCGGCAGCGTGATCTCGGTGCTGCTGCCGAACCTCTTCGGCGGCACGCGGATGGCCGCCCACTTGGTGATCGTGTCGACGCTGGCGGGCACCATCGTCGTGCTGCTGTACGCGATTTACCAATTGCAGAACCCTTATGCCGGAAGCGCGAACGTGCATCCGGACGCGTTCGTCGCGGCGATCTCGCGGCTCGGCTGACCGGTGCGGGGTTCCCGGTACCTGACTGTGGTGGCCGCCGCGGCCGCGGTCGCCGGGCTGCTCGTCGCGTCCGGCTGGCTGGCCCCGGCCCGGCAGCGCGCGGCCGCGGCGTCCTGCCGGGTGCTGCAGGTCGAGAGCCAGGACGGAGTGTCGTCCGACATCATGCGGCTGAGGTTGCCCTCTGGCGCGCGGCATCTGTTGCACCACAGTCCTTTCGCGCTGAACGCGATCGCGTATTCGGCTTCGCAGGACGTCACGTACGGCGTTGCGAACGGCCGGTTCCACGACGGCTGGCACGCGGTGCGGATCGACTCCGACGGCGAACTGACCGATCTCGGCCCGGTTGGCCGCCAGACGCACCACGGGGTGTGGAGCTGGGTGACCGGTGCGACGGCCGGGGCGATGTCGGGCAATTCCTGGTATGTGAAAGAGGGAACCAGTCTGTACACAGTGGACGTTGATCCGCGCAGCTCCGGCTATCTTACCGCGACTGGGCCGTTGCTGTTGCAGCCGTGGTGGCTCGCGTCAGGGGTCGACGATTTCGCGTACAACCCGGAAGATGGTCTGCTGTATGGGGTTTCGTCCACTGGGGACGGCGCGGTGGTTACCGTGAACCCGGTGAGCGGGCGGGTCACGCGGGTGCCGGGGGAGAAGTTTCCGGACGCGACTTACGGTTCGGTCGTGTTCGGGCCGGATCACCGGCTTTACGCTACGGCGAACTGGATTGACGGGCGGAGTGTCACGTATCGGCTGGACGGCGGGGTCGCGGTCGAGGTGAGTACGGGGCCGTCGTTGGCGATTTCCGACGGGGCGGGGTGTTTGGCGGAACCGCCCCCGCCGCCGCCACCGCCCCCGCCGTCGTCTTCGCCTTCTCCGACGCCGTCGACCTCGGCCAGTCCTACGCCGTCCTCGCCGCCGTCCTCGTCGTCAACGCCGCCGTCTTCGACATCGTCGTCTCCGTCGCCGACCCCAAGTCCAAGCCCGTCGCCAAGTCCGACACCGACGCCGTCGTCGAGTCCGGTTCGGCCCACTCCGACTCCGACCCCGACGCAGACCCCGGAGCCGCCGGACGCGATCATCCAGCCCATACCGATGCCGAGCCCGCCGGAGCCGCCGCGCGTCACCCGGGTGAAGGCGGTCCAGAAGCAGGCCGAGAAACGCGCGGCGAAAGCGGGGGAAACCGTCAAGAAGCAGCGGCGCTGGGGCATCACGACGATCCTGCTGATCGTCGGGGCGGGTGCGGTAGCGGCTCGGGCACGGCGTGCTCGTTAACGCGGCAGTCGTCTCGATGACGGACGTTGTCCAACTCGGCCGTTGAGACTCCGTCGGGCGTCGAAGCGACGCCAGAGGAGGAGAGACCGATGAAACGCGTGAAGATCGGGCTGGTCGCCGGGGTGCTGGTGCTGCCGCTGGCCGTCGTGGGGCCGGCCGAGGCCAAGGGGCGTCCGGACGACCATTACCGGGTGCGGGCCGGGCACACGCTGCAGGTGCGCGGTGACGCGCAGCGCGACGGTGCGGTCGTCCGGCACACCGACCCCGGGCACGGCGCGCTGGCCATCGGCCCGGACGGATCGTTCCGCTACACGCCCGCCGCCGGGTTCACCGGGCGCGACACGTTCACCTACACCGTCAGCGACGCGGTCCGGCTGTACCCGACGGCCTTGCCGCCGCTCGGTGCCGTCGGCGGCGTCAAGATCACCGGCGGCGGGTACGGTTCCGCGCTCACGCCGGTGCCGGGTTCGCTCGACGAGTTCTACGGTCTCACCGACCGCGGCCCGAACGTCGACGCGCCGGACGGGTCCAAAGTGGAGCCGATCCCGTCGTTCACGCCCGCCGTCGGCAAGTTCCGGCTCCGGGGCGGGAAAGCCGTGCTGGAACGGAATATTCCGCTGCGCGCGGCCGACGGTTCGCCGTACAACGGCCAGGTCAGCACCCTGGCGAACACCGGCGAGACCATCGTGGACCTCAACGGCGCGAAGCTGCCCGCCTCGCCGGACGGTTACGACTCCGAGGGGCTCATCGCCCAGCGCGACGGGACGTTCTGGGTGTCGGACGAGTACGGCCCGTTCATCACGCACTTCCGCGCTGACGGCCGTGCGATCGAGCGGCTGTCTCCGTTCAATGGTTCATTGCCCAGTGAACTGAAGAACCGCGTGCCCAACAAGGGCATGGAGGGGCTCGCGCTCACTCCGGACGGCCGGACGCTCGTCGGCATCATGCAGTCCGCGCTGCAGCAGCCGGATCTCACGAAGAAGCCCAGCAAGGTCCCGGCGCTGCGGATCGTGACGGTCGATCTGCGGACCCGTGCCACGCACGAGTACGCCTACCTGCTCGACAACCCGGACGAGACCGGCGCCGCGGTTTCCGAGATCACCGCGCTGTCGGCGACCCGGTTCCTCGTGGACGAGCGCGACGGCAAGGCCGAGCCCGGTGCGTACAAGAAGCTGTTCGAGATCGACCTGAGCAAGGCGACCGACCTCGGGCCGGCGGCGAAGGTGCCGGGCGCGACTTACGACGCGGCCAAGGGCGGGCTGCTCGTCGGCGGCGGCAAGAGCATTGAGGCGTACGTCGGTAAGGCCACGACCGCGGAAGCTGCTGACGCATTGGCGAAGGTTGGCGTGACGCCGGTGGCGAAGAAGCTGTTTCTCGACCTCGGCGGACTGGTGACCGGCCTGGATCCGAGCGGTGGCTTCTTCGGGCACGACAAGATCGAAGGCGTCGCGACGACCGACGGCGGCCGTACCGTGGTGATCAGCAACGACAGCGACTTCGGCATCGACGGCGTCGCGAACTCGGCGGCTCCGTACACGCTGCACGCCAAGACGCAGCCGAACGGCCGTCAGGACGACGGCGAGTACCTGCGGGTGGACATGACGAAGCTGCCGGCGCGGGCGCGCACGCTCACCGTGACTATCGACGTGCGCTAGTACTTGAACTGGTCCACGTTGTTCTGCGTGATCAGCAGGGGATCGCCGAGCAGCACCGTCTGGGTGGCCGCGTCGTAGCGCACCGCGGGAAGCTCCGGGCTCACGTTGTTGCGGGGCCGGAGCGGGGTGCCGGTCGCGAGCTGCTCGGCGGTCCAGGCGGTGAGGTAACCGAGGGATTCGACGTTCCACAGCACGGTCATGGAACAGGAACCGTCGACCAGATACGGCTTCATCGTTTGCGGCGTGCCGGTGCCGACGGTGAACACCTGGCCGATCTTCTGCTGGTCACGCACCGCTCGCGCGATGCCCGGCGTGGCTGTCGTGCACTGGCCGATCAGCCCGGTGAGCTTCGGATGCCGGTTGAGGATGTCTTTCGCCATTTTCGTGGCGGTGGTGGTGTCCTCGTCGGCGTACACCGTTTCGACCAGCTTCGCGCGCGGATAGCGTTGCGCCGCATACGCTTTCTCGGCTTCGATCCACGAGTTGAGGTTCGCCGCGGCGCGCCCGCACGAGATGATCGCGTACTCGCCGGCACCGCCGGTTTTCTTCATCAGCGAGTCGACCAGCGCGGTGCCGATGCCCTCGGCCGTCGTCTGGTTGACGAAGACCTCGCGTTGCGAACCGGCGGCGTCGGTGTCCGTGGTGAGCACGTGGACGCCCTTCGCCCGCGCCTCGGCGATCGTCGGGGCCAGGTCCGCCGGATCGTTGGGGGCCACCGCGATGACGTCCACGCGTTCGGCGATGAGCTGCCGCAGGATCGCGGTCTGCGCGGCCGGGTCGACCGTCGCCGGGGCGCGGGTGATCCACTTCGCCCCGAGCCGTTCGGCGGCCAGCATGCCGCCCGCGTTCATCGCGTCGAAGTACGGGATCCCGCCGATTTTCGGCACGAACGCGATCTTCGCGGGTCCCGGGCCCGAGTCCGGTATGGCCGACGAGCAACTGCTGATCAGCATCGCCGCTGCCGTCAGCAGCGCCGCGCCCGGCACGAGCGTTCTGGTCCGCCCTCGCATCCCCCACCGTTCCCCGGCAATGTGACCTGGCAGCCGAAGGTAGGGCCAGCGGCGGCAAGGGGTCAACCGAACGCGACCAAACGGTTACGGAAGCGAGTTCAACCCCCGGGCGGGGCAGCGGCGGGCGGGGCGGTTTCGGACAGCGCGGTGGCGGATGGGGCGGTGCCGGGCGGGGCAGCGTTGAGTGGGGCGGTGCTGGGCGGCGCAGCGTTGGATAGGGAGGTGCCGGGCGGGGCAGTGTTGGGCGGGGCGGTGCCGGGCGAGGCAGCGTGGGACAAGGCGGTGTTGGACAGAACGGTGTCCGATGGCGCGGCGCTGGAGAGGACAGTGCTGGACGGGCCAGAGTCGGCCGGGGCGGGGGCAGTGTCGGACAGGGCAGGGTCGGACGGGGCAGGGTCGGACGGGGCAGGGTCGGACGGGGCAGCCTCGGATCCACCCGGCGGACACGTCCCGTCCTCCGGCAGTTCACCGGTCAGCAGATAGTGCGCGGCCGGGCCGTCGATGCACGGGTTCGGCTCGTTGAGGTAGGCAGCGTGGTTGCCGCCGCCGTCGACGAGCAGGCTCGAACCCCGCAGCACCCGGTGCATCCGCTGCGCGCCGACCAGTGGCGTCGCCGGGTCGTCTTTCCCTTGCAGCAACAGGATCGGCGGCACGGGTGCCGAGCCGATCCGGACCTCCGGCGACGGCGGCGCCCGCCAGAACGCGCACGGGGCGCTGTACCAGCTGTTGAGCCACGCGAACAGCGGCGCGGTCCTGGCCGATTGCGCGGTGTCCGCGTGCCAGGTCGCCCAGTTGCGCGGCCAGCCCGCGTCGGCGCAGTTGTAGGCGAGCTGGCCGGGATCGACCGCGTACTGGGCCTGTCCGGCGGCGACGTTCAGCCCGGTGGAATCCCCGCCGCGATGGCTCGCGACCGCCTGCATCAGCGACGGCCACGCCCCGTCGCCGTACATCGCGGACGACAGCAGATCGTCCAATTCGGACACTCCGGTTTTGCCGTCCGCCGGTTGCGCCGCGAGCTTGTCGCGCAGTTCGTTCCACGAGGTCTGCACCGCGGCTGTGGTGGCGCCGAGGTGATACGTGCTGTCGCGCTCCGCGGTCCAGGCGAACAGCTGCTCGGCCCGTGCCTGCAAGGCAGCGTTTTGCTGGAACTGCGTCTGATAGGTGGTGACCGTGGGGTCGACGACGCTGTCCAGGATCATCCGGCCGGTGTGCCCGGGGAACAGCGTCGCGTACGTGGCGCCGAGCTTGGTGCCGTAGGAATAGCCGAGATAGTCGATCTTGTCCTTGCCGAGCGCCGCGCGGATCCGGTCCATGTCCCGCGCGGCGTTCTCCGTGGTGACGTGCCGGAGCAGGTCTTTCCCGTTCGCCGCGCACTGCTCCGCGATCTGCCTGGCCAGGTCCTCGCGATTCCGTTCCTGCTCAAGGCCGGCTTGGTACGGCGCGGCCGGATGCGGCGTGAGCTTCGCGGTGTCGCCGCACGAAACCGGTGTGCTGGAACCGATTCCGCGCGGATCGAAGCTGAACACCGCGTACTGTTGGGCGACCTCCTGCGGCAGCTGGCTGAACACGAGCTTCTCGGTGCCGAGCCCGGACGCGCCCGGCCCGCCGGGGTTCACCAGGAGGTAGTGCGGCGAGCTGAGACTGCCCATGCCGGAGACGGTGAGGGTGATCTGCTCGCCGTCCGGGTTCGCGTAGTCGAGCGGCACCCGCAGGCTCGCGCACGACACCTGCCGCGGCGTCCCGGCCGGGCATTCGCCCCACTTGAGCGAGGACGAGCGCGCGCCGGCGGCTGGAGCGCTGAGGAAGCTTCCGACAAGGAGAAGGAGGAGAACGAGGACGAATGCGGCGGCGCGGCGGCGCGGCGAGTTGATCACCACCCTTCCGGTTATACCGATTCGCCGGAGCCTCCGGGCGACAGTCATCACATCGGGCGACCTTGTGCGATTGATACCCTTGGGGGGTATAGTGACCGGTATGAACGAACACCAGCACGGAGCGTCCTGGTCCACCGCCGCCCAGGCGACGCTGCACTGCCTCACCGGGTGCGCCATCGGCGAAGTGCTCGGCATGGTTCTCGGCACCGCGCTCGGCCTGCACAACGCGGCCACCGTGGTGCTGTCGATCGCGCTGGCGTTCGTCTTCGGCTACGCCCTCACCATGCGCGGCGTGCTCAAGTCGGGCCTCGCGTTCGCCGCCGCCTTCAAGGTCGCGCTCGCCGCCGACACGGTGTCGATCGCGGTCATGGAGGTCATCGACAATACGGTCGTCGTGGCGATCCCGGGCGCGATGGACGCGGGCCTGTCGAGCTGGTTGTTCTGGCTGTCGCTGGCCTTGTCGCTCGCGATCGCCTTCGTGGTCACGGTTCCGGTCAACAAGTGGATGATCGGCCGCGGCCGCGGGCACGCCGTGGTGCATGCCCACCACCAGCACTGAGGTCAGCAGGACGGCACGGCCGCGTCGGCCCGGAGGTAGGCCTCGGACACATAGTGTCCGGGGCCGATCCGGTTCCAGCGGGTGGTGCCGTCCACCGGTTCGCCCTGGACGGAGCATTCGATCGGCACTTGGGCGGAGTCGGCCGCCAGTCCGGCCGGCGGCGCGTCGTTGGCCGCGGACGTGCGCACGACCAGCGGTGCCCCGGTGGTGGTCACGACGCCGCTGGCCGGGGAGCTGCCTGTCCAGAGGAAGGTGACGTCCACGTAGCTGTTGCCCTTGAGCCCGAGTCCGTCCCAGAACGTGCCGTCGGCCAGGTCGAGACCGGCCGGGTTGCGCACGGTGCGGCCGCGTTCGTCCTTGCCGCCGTTGAAGCCGTTTTGGTACGCCGCTTGCGCTTCCGGCACGCCTTGCGGCAGCGAACCGAACGTCGCGCGACGGTCGGCGGGGTTCCAGTAGTCGTCATGTTCGTTCCACGGTCCGACATCCAGCACTGGCGCGTACTCGCAGCGCGTGCCGTCGGTGCGGCACACCCGGACGGTGAAGGTCCCTTTTCCCTTGGAAGACACCGTTTTCGTGGACGGGAGCGCCACGAAATGGTCCCGTTCGGTGATCCGGTGCCCGCTCGAGGTGGTGCCGCCGACGAGTCCTTCGCGGGTCGCGTAGAGGCGGTAGGTCAGCGGTCTTTCCAGGACTCTTCTGCCGTGCTTGGGTTTGGCCGAGGCGGGCTCCGGGGTCGACAAAGCGATAACCATCAGGGTCAGAAGGACGTGACCAGCAGCTTTCCTGTTGCTCATCAGCGCATCGTGGCCCGGCGCGCGGGATTGGCCGCGCAACCGGGCCCGCGCGTCAGGCGGACACGATCCGGTGCGGTCCGGTCTTGCGCGGCCGGGCGCCCGCCGGGAGGTCGGCCGACAGCTCCCGACGGATGGCATGCGCGCGCTCGGCGTAGCTGCGGGACCGTTCGGGCTGGCTGAGCGCGGAGTGGAGTTCGCCGAGAAGCTGGGACACGTGGGCCTCGGAACGGCGATCCCCGTTGCGGCGGTGCACGCTCAGCGAGTTCACCAGCAGCAGCTGCGCGTGCGCGAGATCGCCGCTGTACAGGCACAGCTCGCCGAGGTTCTGGTTCGCGTAGCCGACGCAGTGATCGTCGCCGAGATCGGTGAAGACGGCGATGGCGCGCGTGACGTGTTCGCGGGCTTCGGCGAGGTTGCCCTCACGCTGGTGGAGGAGCCCGAGCCGTTGCAGCGCATGGGCTTCCCGGTGCCGGTCGCCGATTTCGCAGGACAGCTCCAGCGCGTCGGTGTACCAGCGGCGCGCGGTCGCGTAGCACTTGCGCGCCACCCAGATCGAGCCGATCGCGATCCGGATCACCGCTTCGCCGTGCGGGTCGCCCGCCTCGTCGAACAGCCGCAGCGCTTCGTGGCACGGTTCGAGAGCGCGGTCGGTCTGGCCTTGCATCCGCAGCACGGTGCCGAGGCCGGCGTGTGCTTCGCCGAGGCCTTGCTGGTCGCCGATGCGCTGGTACAGCTCGCGTGCCGCTTCGAAGGCGACCATCGCGTCCGCGTCGTTGTCTTGGTACAGCAGGACTTGGCCGAGATTGCGCTGGACGACCGCCTCGCCGCGGACCGCTCCCGCCCGGCGCGCTGCCTCCAGGGCGATCAGGTGGGTGGCGTGCCAGTCGTCCTGGTGGCCGCGGAGGTCGAAGTACGGGGTGAGGGCCGCGGTGAGCCGCCAGGTCAGGTCGTCGAAACCGCGTTCGGCGGCCAGCCGGACGGCGGCGACGCAGGTGGCGCGTTCGGCGGCGAACCACGCGGCCGGGTCGGTCAGCAGGCGGTTCGCTTCCGAGGGCAGGGGCAGTCCGGCGTCGTCGTGGTACTGGCCGAAGAAGTGGATCGGCATGCGTTCCGCGGCTTCTACCGCCAGCGCCAGATATCCCTCCAGCACCCGGCCGATCGCGGCGCGGGTTTCGCCGGGTTCGGCCAGCTCCGCGGCGTACACGCGCAGGAGGTCGTGCAGGCGGTAGCGCGGCTGGCCCGCGACGTCGGTGGCGACCAGTTCGACCAGGTGGGCGTCGACGAGCACATCGAGGACGTCGTCGGCAGACGAACGGCCCAGGACGGCGGCGACGGCCCAGGCCGGGAACTGCACCGGGCCCAGCGCGCCGAGCCGGCGGAAGGCCGCGGCGGCGGACATGGGCAGGAGGTCGTAGCTCAGGGTCACGCTTGCCCGGACGGCTAGGTCGCCGACGCGCAGTTCGTCCAGGCGGCGGTGCTCGTCGTGGAGGCGGTCGGCGAGGATGCGCAGGGACCAGGTCGGCCGGTGGGTGAGCTTGGCCCCGGCGACACGGATCGCCAGCGGCAGATGTCCGCACTGGCGCAGGATCGCGGCGGCGTCTTCGGGTTCGGCGGCTACTCGCTCGTGGCCGACGATGCCCTCCAGCAGACGGGCGGCTTCCGGCTCGGGGAGCAGATCGACGTCCACCGGAAGCGCGCCGGCGAGGTCTGGCAGGCGGATCCGGCTGGTGATCAGCACCGCGCACGCGCCCGCGCCGGGGAGCAGCGGGCGGACTTGGGCGGCGCTGCCCGCGTCGTCCAGGACTATGCACATCCGGCGGCTGGCGAGGTGGGAACGCAGCAGCGCGGCGCGTTCCGCGAGATCGCGGGGCAGGCCGGAATCCGGGATGCCCAAGGCGCGCAAGAGTTCGGCCAGGACGCTCATGGGTGCGCGCGGGGACGACGAGGTTCCGGCCAGGTCTACATGCAACTGTCCGTCCGCGAACACGGAGCGGACCGCGTGCGCGACCCGGACGGCGATGGACGATTTGCCGATGCCTGGCGCGCCGGACAGGACGACGATCGTGGGGCGTTCCGCTTCGGCGTGCTGGCGGAGTTTCGTGACCAGGTGGTCGGTTACCTCGCTGCGGCCGGTGAAGTCCGGCAGATCCAGTGGCAGCTGGCAGATCGGCGGGACCTTGGCGCACGGGACTTCGAGGGTGGCGCGCAGTTCGCGCAGGGCCGCGCCGGGGCTAGCGGACAGTTCGTCGGCGAGGGTTTGCTCGACCAGCTCGTACGCTTCCGCGGCTTCGGTGCTGCGGCCCGCGTCGCGCAGTGCGGTGATGAGGTGGTGCCAGAGTTCTTCGCGCAGCGGGTGTTCGGTGACCAGGGCGCGTAGTTCGGCGATGACCTCGTTGTGGCGGCCTAGTGCGAGGCGGGCGCGGAGGCGTTGTTCTTGTACGGCCAGGCGAAGCTCGTCCAGACGGGCGACAGCCGGACCCCAGGTGGGGTCGTGCGGGAGGCCTTCGAGTACTTCGCCGCGCCAGAGGGCGTGGGCTTCGTCCAGCAGGGTGAGGGCGGCTTCCGGGTCGTCTTGGGTTTCCCAGGCCTGGGTGGCCAGGCGGGTGAAGACGAGGTGGTCCAGTTCGTCTTCCGGGACGGTGAGCAGGTAGCCGGACGCTCGGCTGGTGATGCGGTCGGCCAGGTCGGGGGAGATTTCGGCGAGGCGCCTGCGGAGGGAGTGGACGTAGGTGCGGATGTTGGCCGCGGCGGAGCGCGGGGCGGTGGTCGGCCAGAGGACTTCGACCAGCGCTTCGGTGGAGACGACGATGTTCGGCTGCAGCGCCAGCGCGGCCAGCAGCAGACGGGGCTTCGGGCCGCCCAAAGGTACGGCCCGGCCCTCGGCGATGACCTCCAGCGGCCCCAGGATCCGGAAGGTCAGCGAAATCAATTTACCCGCCTTGGCGGCAAGGTCCCCATGCCCGGCATGCTAGGAGCGTTTGCCGGGGTTAGCTAGATCCGCTCGGGGAGGAATACCCCATAAGGGGTGATATCGGGGGTGGATGTCACGGGGGGTTTGCCTGAGCGGGGGTGAATTGTTTTCACGTGTTTCGGCTGGGGCCGTGGTTGCGTGGGGCACCCCGAAGCCCGAGTGTGCTGACGGGCGGCGGGTGTTTGTCAAGGCGGGAAAGAT
>NZ_JBHUKS010000027.1:13465-211280 GCF_042684085.1 Amycolatopsis silviterrae | reverse complement strand
TCCGGGTGCGGGGGAGGGGCTGGGTGCCTCGCTGGTTGGGTGCGTGGGTGGTGGTTGGGATGTGCGACCTTCGTAGGTGGTGTTGCGGGGCTTGGGGTGCTCGGGGTTGTGCGTGGCGAAACGGGCGTTCTTCTGATTTCGCCACATTCCGGTGTGGACAGTGCGGAGGAAACGGACTTTGTGCGCATTGGTCTCCCGGGTTGCTCGGGGAGGGCAGATAACGGTTCCGCACCGGGGAGGCGGAGGCTTTCCCGGCGGGTGCGGGCGGTCCTAGTCTCGTTGCGGCGGCGGGGGGTTGGAGGCCGCGCAACACGAGGGAGTTGCTGTGCGTAGAAGCGTCACCATGTTTCTTTCGCTGGCGGTGGCGGGCGGTTTAGCCGCTTCGCCCGCCGTGGCGTCGGCTCAGGGGCGGGCGGACATTCCGCAATCGCATCCGGTGTGGGCCAATCCGCAGTCGAAGGTGGCCGACACGGCCGGATCGTCCACTATGGACTTTCGGGTTTACCTGAACCTCAAGGACCAGGGGGCGGCCGAGGCGGCCGCGCGGTCGGTGTCCGATCCGAACAGCCGCGGGTACCGGCACTACCTGTCGCCGGAGCAGGTGCGGGACCAGTTCGCCGCGTCCGACCAGACCGTGTCCGCGGTGAAGAACTGGCTCACCGCAAGCGGTTTCACCGCAGGTGAGGTGCCGTCCAACCGGGCGTACGTCGAGGCGACCGGGACCGCGGACCAGGTGCAGCGCGCGTTCGCCGTGACGCTGGGCAAGTACCGGGTCAAGGGGCAGACGCTGCGGGCGGCGGACAAGGACCTGTCCGTTCCGGCCGCGCTGGCGAACGACGTGCTCGGCGTCGTCGGAGTCGACCAGGCGACGAATCTGTTCAAACCGGACCACACCGACGGTGCCGACACGCCGGCGGCGAAGCAGAGCGGACCGGCGACCGCGCCGCCCAGCAAGGGATTCCGCAACTCGGGGCCGTGCAGTGCTTACTACGGCGAGAAGACCGACACGACTGACCCGGCGTACAACGGAAAGCAGCTTCCGTACGCGCCGTGCGGCTACACGCCCGCGCAGTTGCGTTCGGCGTACGGCCTGGACCAGGTCGCGAAGTTCGGCGCGGACGGCCGCGGCACCACGATCGCCATCGTGGACGCGTTCGCCTCGCCGACGATCTACGCCGACGCCGCGGAGTACGCCAAGCGCAACGACCCGGCGCACCCGCTGACCCAGAAGCAGTTCAAACAGCACATCTTCCCGCCGAACCCGGTGCTCGAGCCGCCGGACCAGTGCGACGCTTCCGGCTGGTACGGCGAGGAAACCCTCGACGTCGAGGCCGCGCACGGGCTGGCTCCCGGCGCGGACATCCTGTACGTCGGCGGGCAGGACTGCGAAGACCTTTCGCTGGACACCGCGCTGAACTACGTCGTCGCGGGCCACAAGGCCGACATCATCTCCAACTCCTACGGCAACACCGGCGAGGACATCCCGGCCTCCGAGGTCAAGGTGTTCAACCAGATCTCGGTGCAGGCGGTGCTCGAGGGCATCGGCGTGTACTTCTCCTCCGGCGACAACGGGGACGAGGTCGCGCGGCTGGGCACGCCGTCGCCGGACTTCTCCGCTTCGGCTCCGTGGGTGACCGCGGTCGGCGGCACGTCGCTGGCGGTCGGCAAGGACGGCAAGCGGATCTTCGAAACCGGGTGGGAGACCGGCAAGTCGACGCTGGACAACGGCGCCTACGCCCCGGCGTTCCCGGGCGCGTTCAACGGCGGCGCGGGCGGCGGCACGAGCAGGCTGTTCGGCCAGCCCTTCTACCAGAAGGGAATCGTGCCGGACGCGCTGTCCACGAAGAACCAGACCGGCGGCGCGAAGGGCCGGGTGGTCCCGGACATCTCCGCGATCGCTGACCCGAACACCGGATTCCTGGTGGGCCAGACGCAGACCTTCCCGGACGGCGCCTACTACGACCAGTACCGGATCGGCGGCACGAGCCTCGCGTCGCCGGTGTTCGCGGGCGTGATGGCGGTGGCCGACAGCCTCGACCACTTCCACCACGGGTTCATCAACCCGGTGCTGTACCAGCTGACCTCGCGCACGTCGGCGATCCACGACGTGCAGCACGTGGACGGCGCGGTGCAGCGCGTGGACTTCGCCAACGGCGTCGACGCCACTGAGGGGCTGAAGACCTCGGCCCGGGTGCTCGACTACCCGAACCTGACGATCCACACGACCAAGGGCTACGACGACGTGACGGGCCTCGGCTCGCCCAACGGAGTGGCGTTCCTGCTGCTGGTCTGACCGAGGGGTTGAAGGTCCGTGAAGGACTCCTTGAGGGAATCTGATTCCCTCAAGGAGTCCTTCACGGCATGTGGACCGGCGGGTGCCGCAGCGCGCGGACGGCGGGGGAGCGCAGGGGGGAGAGCGCGACGACGGCGATGACGATCCCGCCGGCGAGGACCACCTGCGGCGCGCCGAACGCCGCCCCGAGCGGTCCGGCCAGGAGCTCGCCGATCGGAATGCCCGCGTAGGAACCGAAATCGTCGAACGCGGCCATCCGCGACAGCAAATGCCCGGGGATGTTCTCCTGCAGCGTCGTATCCCAGGCGACACCCATCACGCCCGCGCAGAACCCGGCGACGAACGTCGCCCCCGCCAGCACGGCGAAGCCCGCGTGCAGACCGAGCGCGATCAGCGGCAGCACCGTCAGCGCGGCACTCGCCAGTCCCAGCGGCAGCAGCCGTCGCGGCGCGAGCCGGTACATCACCAGCCCGGACAGCAGCGCGCCCGCCGCGCGCACGCTCAGCACCACGCCCCAGCCGGCCGCGCCGATCGTGTCCTGCGCGATGCCCGGCCCGAGCACCAGCCAGCCGCCGGTGAAGACGATGTTGTAGACGAAGAAGGCCGTGACCACCCGCCACAGCCAGCCGATCCGCCAGAACTCGCGCCAGCCGGTCCGCACGCTGTGCAGCAGGCCGGTCTGCTCGGCGGCTTCCGCCGGGGGCAGGGTGATCGTCTGGTACAGCAAGGCGGCGAGGACGAACGAGACCCCGTCGGCGGCGATGGCCCAGCCTCCGCCGACCGTGCCGACCAGCACGCCCGCGACGGCCGGACCGGCCACCTTGGTGATGTTCCGTCCGGTGGCCAGCAGCGAGTTCGCCTGGCGCAGCGATTCCGGCGCGACGATCTGCGGCACGATCCCGCGCAGCACCGGCGTGGTGAACGCGGTGCAGACCCCGCCGAGGAACTCCGTCGCGACGAGGGCGGGCAGCGAATAATTGCCGGTGAGCAGGATCGTGGCGGCGGCCAGCTGGGCCGTGCCCGCGCCGAGGTTCGACAGCCGCAGCACGCGGTTGCGCGGGAACCGGTCGCCGACCGCGCCGCCGACGAGCAGGAACGCCAGCAGCGGCACGATCCCGGCGGCGAGCACGATGCCGAGGTCGGTCGGGCGGTGGCTGCTGCCCAGCACCGCGAAGGACAGCGCGACCGGGGTCATCGAGCTGCCCATCATGGAGACCAGGCGACCGGTGCAGAAAACGGCGAATGCGCGATGGCGCAGCGGTGTGCGCGGTCCTTCCCCCACCCCGCGATCCTGCCGAGAACGGGTCGGAAACGCCACAGAGTATTGGCGCGGGGCTGCGCTCCGGTTCAGACTCACGGGTCGGCCGGGAGAAAGGGCAGCGCATGAGCGGGATCGACGCCGAGGTTTTCGGTGGCCGGATGCCGTCCGGAGCAGGGGATCTGGCGATCGAAACGCACGGAATCACCCCGATCCCGGCGGAAAATCGCTTCGGAAGGCCGTGGCGGCTCGCGGGCGTGTGGTTCGCGCCGAACCTCACCATGACCGCCGTGTTCACCGGCACCCTCGGCGCGACGCTCGGGCTCGGGTTCACCACCGGATTCGTCATCGCGCTGATCGGCACCGTGCTCGGTTCGCTGCCGGTCGCGTGGCTCTCCACCTGGGGTCCGCGCACCGGGACCGGCCAGCTGCCGCTCGCGCGGCTCCCGTTCGGCCGCGGCGTCGTGCTGCCCGGCCTGGTCCAATGGCTCGGATCGATCGCGTGGGACGCGCTGGTCGGGCTGTTCGGCGGCGAAGCACTCGCCCAGCTCACCGGGCTGCCGTTCTGGGCCGCGGTGCTCGTGGTGCTGGTGCTGCAATGCACGCTCGGCGTATTCGGCTACGCGGTGATTCACCGGGTCCAAGCGGTGATGAGCGTGGTGCTGGTTGTCGCATTTGTCGCGCTCGCGGTCAAAGTGGTGCTTGATCATCCGATCACGTTCGCCGATACCGCGACCGGCGGCGAATTCGCCGGCGCTGTCGTGCTGTTTTCCACCATTACGCTCAGCCTCGCTATTTCCTGGGCGCCTTATGCGTCGGATTTCAGCCGTTATCTGCCCGCTTCGACGCGGCCGAGCGGAGTTTTCTGGTTCACTTTGCTCGGGCTGACCGCGTCGTATGCGCTGGGCGAGGGCATCGGTCTCGCGCTCGGCACGGCGCTGGGCGACCAGACCGCGGCCGGAGTGTCGACGCTGCTCGGCGGCGGCGTGCTGGGCGCGGTGGCGCTGCTGGTGATCGCGCTGGCCGCGGTGTCGTCCAACGCCATGAACGACTACAGCGGCTCGCTCGCGCTGCAGACCGTCGGCGTGCGGGTGCGCCGTCCGGTGTCGGCGGTGGTCGTGACGGTGCTCGCGTTCGCGTTGATTCTCTGGATGCACAGCGGCGATCTGGCGGCGAAATTCCAGAACGTGCTGCTGGTGGTGAGTTACTGGATCCCGCCGTTCCTCGGCGTCGTGGTGCCGGATTGGCTGCGCCGCACGCGTCGTGGCCGCGAGGTCGATGTGCTCTCCGAGCTGCGACGTCCGGTGCGCAGCTGGGCGGCGCTGGTCGCGTTCGTGGTCGGCTTCGCGGCGGCGGTTCCCTTTACGAACACGACTGTTTACACCGGGCCGGTCGCCGCGGCCCTGCACGGCGCGGATCTGGCTTACTACGCCGGGTTCGTGGTTTCGCTGGCGGCGTACACGCTGCTGCGCGGCCGCCGCCCGGTTGACCTCCAGTAAGGTAGAGGTCGCACGCTGGAAGGTGCCTACCTCTGGAGGGACCATGCCAGTAGCTGTCGTCACCGGCGCTTCCGCCGGTCTTGGCCGGGCGCTCGCCTCGGCTCTCGTCCGTCGCGAATGGACAGTGCTGGGCACCGGACGCGACCCAGGGACGCTGCGCACGGCCGCGGCGGACTTCGGGTTCACCCCGGTGCCCGGCGACGTCACCGATCCCGCGCACCGCGCCCGGCTCGCCGAGGCCGCCGGGCCCCGGCTCGACCTGCTCGTCAACAACGCCAGCACGCTTGGCGCCAGCCCGCTGCCGCCGCTGGCCGAGTACCCGCCGGACGAGCTGGAAACTGTCTTCCGCACCAACGTTTTCGCCCCGCTCGCGCTCGCCCGGCTGCTGTTGCCCGCGCTCGCCGCGGCCAAGGGAACGCTGGTGAACATCAGCTCCGACGCCGCCGTGGAACCGTACGAGGGCTGGGGCGGCTACGGTTCGGCGAAAGCCGCGCTGGACCACGTGAGCGCGGTGCTCGGCGTGGAAAACCCGGACATCGCGGTGTACGCCGTCGATCCCGGCGATCTGCGCACAGCCATGCACCAGGCCGCTTTCCCCGGCGAGGACATTTCGGACCGTCCGCTGCCGGAGACCGCGGTACCGGCTTTCCTTCGGCTGCTGGACGAACGTCCGCCGAGCGGCCGGTTCCGGGCAGCGGACTTGCAGGTGCAGTCATGACCGCGCCGCACACGCGGTTCGACCTGGGAGAGGACCGCAGCGCGTCCGCCCCGCCGGAAGCGCGCGGCCTCGCCCGGGACGAGGTGCGGCTGCTCGCGGCCGGTCCGGACGGCGTGCGGCACGCCACGTTCCGTGACCTCGGCGAGTTTCTGGAACCCGGCGATCTGTTGGTAGTCAACACATCTGGCACGCTGCCCGCCGCGGTCGACGCCGTCCGCGGCGAACAGGTCATCGCCGTCCACTTCTCCACCGAACTCGACGACGGCACCTGGGTGGTCGAACTCCGCGCACCCGGCGGCCCGCTCCTCGACGGTCGCGCGGGGGAGCGGCTCGGCCTGCCCGCCGGCGCTGTGGTCACGCTGCGCGAGCCGCACGTCGCCGGGGCACAACGGTTGTGGCGCGCCAAGATCGACGTGGAAGGCGGGGTCGCGCGGTATCTCGCGAAGGTCGGTCGGCCGATCCGTTACGGCTATGTCCCGCGCGCGTGGCCATTGCCGAATTACCAGACGGTGTTCGCGCTCGATCCGGGTTCGGCGGAAATGCCGAGCGCCGCCCGGCCGTTCACTGCGGAATTGGTGACCCGGCTTGTCTCGCGTGGTGTGCTGTTCGCGCCGATTCTGCTGCACACCGGCGTCTCGTCGCCGGAAGCCGGGGAACCGCCGTACGGCGAGCGATTCCGCGTCCCGGCGACGACCGCGGCGTTGGTCAACTGGGTGCGAGACCAGGGCGGACGTGTGATCGCGGTGGGCACCACGGCGGTGCGCGCGCTGGAATCGGCCGCGAATCCCGGCGGTCTCGTCACCGCGGCGGCGGGCTGGACCGAATTGGTGCTCGGCCCGGACCGGCCCGCCCGCGCGGTCGACGGATTGATCACCGGATTGCACACGCCGGAGGCGTCCCATCTGCTGCTGCTCGAAGCCGTCGTGGGGCCCGGACTGGTGCAGCGGGCCTACGACGCCGCGGTGCGGCGCGAGTATCTGTGGCACGAGTTCGGCGACGTCTCGCTCTTGACAAGCAGGTGAGGCCCAGGCCTGTCAAGTAATCCCGCACAATTTCCCGGGATGCGGATGCCTATGCAGTCTTGCGGGTGAACGTGTCATTCTCGCCCCGTTCCGCTGACCGCGAAAGGGCCATTTGTGCGTACATTTCCGCGAACCCGATTGCTCGCTTCCGCGCTCGCCGCACTGACGGCGCTCGGGGCGCTCGCCGGGTGCTCCCGCGCGGACCGCACCGAGGCCGCGGCGAACCAGGGCGCCGCCGGGGAGGTGCGCGTCGGCTTCTTCCCGAACGTCACGCACACGCCCGCGCTGATCGGGGTCAAGAAGAACTTCTTCGCGCAGAATCTCGGCGGCACGAAACTCACCACGCAGACGTTCAACGCCGGTCCGTCCGAAGTGAACGCGCTGCTCGGCGGTTCGCTCGACGTCGCGTTCATCGGCTCCGGGCCGGCGATCAACGCGTTCACCAAGTCCAAGGGCGCGATCCAGCTCGTGTCCGGCGCGGTCACCGGCGGCGCGCAGCTGGTGGTCAAGCCCGGGATCGCGTCGGTCGACCAGCTCAAGGGCAAGACGATCGCGACGCCGCAGCTGGCCAACACCCAGGACGTCGCGCTCAAGAAGTTCCTCGCCGAGAAGCACCTCGCCGGCCAGGTGAACGTGACCAACCTGGACAACCCGAAGACGCTCGACGCGTTCCGCAAGGGCGAGGTCGACGGCGGCTGGCTGCCCGAGCCGTGGTCCTCCCGGCTGATCACCGACGCGGGCGCGAAGGTGCTGGTCGACGAGAAGTCGCTGTGGCCGGAAGGCCGGTTCCCGACGACCGTCGCGATCGTGCGCAGCGAGTTCCTGAAGCAGCACCCGGACACCGTGCGCGCGCTGCTGAAGGGCGAGCTGCAGGCGATCGACTGGGCGAAGAAGAACCCGGCCGAGGCGAAGACGGTGGTCAACGGGGCGCTCAAGGAGCTGTCCGGCAGCTCGCTCAGCCCGGCCGTGCTCGACCGCTCGTTCGCGAACATCGAACTGACCACCGACCCGGTGCCCGCGCAGTTCCCGCAGCTGGCCAAGGACTCGGTGACCGCGGGCGTGGTCGGCGAGGTGGTGGACCTGAAGGGGTTCGCCGACTTCGGCCCGCTCAACGAGGTCCTCAAGGCACAGCAGCTGCCCGCCGTCAACGCGCCCGAACTGGCGAAGTGACGTCCCGACCGGAAGGCGATCCGCGATGACCACCACCCTGGCACGACCAGTGACCGCCGCCGTCCACCTCGACCGCGTCGGCAAGGTGTTCGGCACCGCCGGCAGCGCCGTGACCGCGCTCGACGGGGTCGACCTCACCGTCGAACCGGGCGAGTTCGTCTGCCTGCTCGGCGCGTCCGGCTGCGGCAAGAGCACGCTGCTGAACCTGGTCGCCGGTCTCGACCAGCCGTCCGCCGGTGAGATCACTCTCACCACTTCGCGGCCCGCGGTGATGTTCCAGGAGGCCGCGCTGATGCCGTGGCTGACCGCGTCCCGGAACGTGGAACTGCCGTTGCGGCTCGCCGGCTTCGGCCGTTCCGAGCGTCGCGAAAAGGCTGCTGAGCTGCTGGACCTGGTGCGGCTGAGTGACGCGGCGCGCAAGCGTCCGCACGAGCTGTCCGGCGGGATGCGGCAGCGGGTCGCGCTGGCCCGTGCGCTGGCCGCGACCCACCGCGTCGGCGGCGACGACGGGAATGCGTTGCTGCTCATGGACGAACCGTTCGCGGCGCTCGACGCGATCACCCGCGACGTGCTGCAGAGCGAGCTGCTGCGGGTGTGGCGCAGCACTGGTACGTCGGTGCTGTTCGTGACCCACGACGTGCGCGAGGCAGTCCGGCTTGGACAGCGCGTGGTGCTGCTGTCGTCGCGTCCGGGCCGCGTGGTGCGCGAATGGCACGACGTCCCGTCCGCGGACGGAGAACTGCTGGCCGAGGAGATCACGGCCGATCTGCGAAAGGTGATCAGCACCCATGCCGCAGCCTGACCAGGCGGCCCCCGACCTCGACGAAGCCGTCGGCGCCGGCCTGGACCGGCTCGACACTCCCACCGGCGCGCGGCCGGCGTCGCTGCGCCGTCGTTTCGTGCGCGGATTTCTGCCGCCGGTCGGCGCGCTCGTGCTGCTGGTGGCGATCTGGCAGATCCTGTGGGCCGCCGCGTTCTGGCCGGAAACGACGCTGCCCGCGCCGCTGGACGTCTGGGCCGAGTTCTGGCACACCGTCACCGACGGTTCGGTGTTCGGTTTCATCTGGACCTCCGTGCACCGCGCCGCGCTCGGCTTCGCCGCCGGGGTGGTCATCGGCACGCCGCTGGGCATCCTCGTCGCGAAGGTCCGCGTGGTGCGCGCCGCGATCGGCCCGCTGCTGAGCGGGCTGCAGAGCCTGCCGTCGGTGGCCTGGGTGCCGGCCGCGGTGATCTGGTTCGGCATCAACGACGCGGCGATCTACTTCGTCGTGCTGCTCGGTTCGGTCCCGTCGATCGCGAACGGCCTCGTGGCGGGCATCGACCAGATCCCGCCGATCCTGCCGCGCGTCGGCAAGGTGATGGGCGCCGGCCGGTTCGCCGCGGCCCGGCACATCCTGCTGCCCGCCGCGCTGCCGGGATTCCTGGCCGGGCTCAAGCAGGGCTGGGCGTTCTCGTGGCGCTCGCTGATGGCGGCGGAGCTGATCGCGCGCTCGCCGAGCCTCGGCGTCGGGCTGGGGACGTACTTGAACGACGGGTCGTCGTACAACTCGATGCCCATGGTGATCGCGGCGATTTTCCTGATTTTGTTCGTCGGGGTGGCGATCGAGCTGATCGTGTTCCGGCCGCTGGAACGGTCGGTGCTGCGGGCGCGCGGCCTGACCACGTCACTCTGAGTACACCTCGGCGCGCGACGCCCGGGCGAGCCAGACAGAATGCACGACCATGACCTCCGGGCTTTTCGCGATCGCCTCCGTGCTCGTGTTCGTCGTACGGTTCGCGCGCGAGCCGAGGCGGGTCGGCAACGCGATCTGGTTCCTGGTCGCGCTCTGGTTCACCGGACTGTGGCTGCTGTCCTTCTTCAACCACGTCGAATGGGCGCAGATCGCGATCATCGCGGCGGTGGCGGTCATCGGCGGGCTCGGTGCGCTGGCGCTGCCGTGGGCGCTGATCGCCAACGGCGTCGTGATGCTGCGGCGCGAGGGGAAGCGGCTGGCGAACCTGCTGTCGCTGCTGGCCGGGCTGGGTCTGCTCGCGGTGTTCGCGCTCGCGGTGAGTTCGCTGGTCTTCGACGACCAGCCGTTGCTGCGCGTGGCCGCGATGGCGGTGCTGTTCGTGACCGGGTATCTGGCGTTTATGTTCACCGCGCTGCTGCTGTACTCGATCCTCTACAGCCAGGTGAACCGCCGCGCGCGGGCCGGCGCGGTGATCGTCCTCGGCTCCGGGCTCCTCGGCGATCGCGTGCCGCCGCTGCTGGCCAGCCGGCTCGACCGCGCGGTCCAGGTGCAGCAACGGTCGCCGGGCGCGTTGCTGGTGGTGTCCGGCGGGCAGGGCGCGGACGAGCTGACCTCGGAGGCGGACGCGATGGCCCGGTACCTCGTCGCAGCCGGCGTCCCTTCGGACCAGATCGTGCTGGAGGACCGCGCGACGACCACCAGCGAGAACCTGCGCTTCAGCGTCGCTTTGCTGAACCAGCGCGGGTTTTCCGGCCCGATCCTGGCCGTGACGAACAACTACCACGTGTTCCGCACCGCGGTTCTGGCCCGGCAATTGGGATTGCGGCTCAACGTGATCGGCGCGAAGACCGCGTCGTATTTCGTGCCGAGCGCGTTCCTGCGCGAGTTCGTCGCGCTGCTGCTGCAGTACCGGAAGACGAACGCGGCCGTGCTGTTGTTCCTTGGCGCGGGACCGTTTTTGCTGTTCTGGTCCGCGCAGTGATCAGGCGGCGCGCACCCGGATCGCGCGCCAGTGACAGCCGTCCTGTTCGGCGCGCTCGACGGTGAACCGCACGTCCTCGCCGGCCGTCAGCGACCGGAATCCGGCAGCCTCGATCATCGAGAAATGCGCCCACACCGGACCGTCGACGGTGGCCGATTCGAGAATTCCCCAGCCCTCTTCGACTTCCCAGCGCACGACTTTCCCGCGATGCTCCACGACGGCCAGTCTAGGGACGGAAGACCGTGCGGCACAGCGAATTTCGGCACGGCGGCGCGAGCGGGGGTCGTGAGTGGCAATGCCGGTTCTCACCGGCGTAAACACTCACGACCCCGCCTGCGTTCAGGAGTTCGGCTGCCGACGCCCGCCGGAACCGTTCCGGCGGTTGCGCGACGGCTGGCCGGATCCGCGACGATCGGCACCGGCACCGCGGCGGCCAGCGCCCTCCGCGCCCGCGCCTCGGCGACCGGCGCCAGAACCGCGGCGCTGGTCCTCCCGGCGCGCCTGACCCGGCTGCCCCTCCGAAGAACCAGCCCGCGCGGCGCGCGGCTCGGTCCCTTGCCGGGGCCCGCCCCGGCCGCCGCCGGAACGCCGGGACTGCCCGCCGGTCCGCGCGCCCAGCCCGCCCCGGTTTTCCGAAGGCGCGCCCCGGCGTCGGCCGGTGCCCGGTGCGGCGCCGGAAGCGGTCACGGTCTTGGGCCGGTTGTCCACCACCGGACGGCGCGGCGAAGCCGTGAACGAACGGTCCCCGGGAGCCAGTTCGGCCAGCAGCGGGTGCGAGGGCGAGATCCGCGTGGTGGTCGGCGAGATCCCGGCCTTCCTGGTCAGCGCGCGGACGTCCGAGACCTGCTCGTCGGTCATCAGCGTCACCACCGTGCCCGACGCGCCCGCGCGGGCGGTGCGGCCCGAGCGGTGCAGGTACGCCTTGTGCTCGACCGGCGGGTCGGCGTGGATCACCAGCGTCACGTCGTCCACGTGGATGCCGCGGGCGGCGATGTCGGTGGCCACCAGGGTTTTCGCGGTGCCGGACGAGAACGCCTCCAGGTTGCGCGTGCGCGCGTTCTGGCCGAGGTTGCCGTGCAGTTCGACCGCCGGGACGCCGCTCGCGACCAGCTTGCGGGTGAGCGCCTTCGCGCGGTGCTTCGTGCGGGTGAAGACCAGGGTGCGGCCGGGAGCCGCGGTGAGGTCGACCAGCACCGGCAGCCGGTGCGTTTCCTCCAGGTGCAGCACGTGGTGCGTCATCGTCGCGACCGGGGACTGCGCCGAGTCGACGCTGTGCAGCATCGGGTCGTTCATGAAGCGCTTCGCCAGCACGTCGATGCCGCCGTCGAGCGTCGCGGAGAACAGCAGCCGCTGGCCGCGCTCGGGGGTCGCCGCCATGATGCGGCGGACCTCGGGCAGGAAGCCCAGGTCGGCCATGTGGTCGGCCTCGTCGAGCACGGTGATCTCGATCTTGTCCAGCTTCGCTTCGCCGGAGCGCATGTGGTCGGCGAGCCGGCCGGGGCAGGCGACGACGATGTCGACGCCGTCGCGCAGGCGGGTGATCTGCGGGTTCGCGCTCACGCCGCCGAAGATCGTGGTGGCCTTGAGGCCGAGCGGGCGCGCCAGCGGCACGATCGCGGCCTCGATCTGGGTGGCCAGTTCGCGCGTCGGGGCGAGGATCAGCGCCCGCGGGCGGCCGGGGCGCCGCCGCGTCGGTCCCGCGGCGAGGCGGGCCAGTACGGGCAGCACGAAGCCGTAGGTCTTGCCGGAGCCGGTGCGGCCGCGGCCGAGCACGTCGCGGCCCGCCAGCGTGTGCGGGAGCGTGGCGGCCTGGATCGGGAAGGGCTCGGTGACGCCCTGCGCGGCGAGCGCGTCGACAAGGGGCTTGGGCAGGCCGAGTTCGGTGAAAGTCGTCATGGTTGGTGCGGACGCGACAAAGCGTCCCGTATCTCCGTACGTAGCGCGGTTGTCCTGCCCGGCGCGGCCTCGGGTGGCTGCGGCGCGTGGTCGTCGACAACAGTGAAACGCGGTCCGAGGCAGAACTGAGCGGACCGCATCCGCGACTATACCGCCCCAAGATCCGGCGGGCTACGTGATATCGCCCGCAGGCCGCCACGCCCGAACCGACGAAGCGGGCGCGCGATGTTCCTTCGTTTCCACCATCGCCGGTGCGCGAGCGGGTGCGAGGCTGGCCGCATGAGCGCAGACGAACTCCGGGGACTGCTGGGCGAATGGGCGCGGGAGGCCGCGGTGCCCGGTGTGTCAGCCGGGATTTTCCACGAGGGCAAGGAAATCCTGCTGACCGCCGGAGTGTCCAGTGTGGACACCCAGGCACCGGTCGACGACGACACGCTGTTCATGATCGGTTCCACCAGCAAGACGTTCGCCGCGGCCGCGGTGCTCGCGCTGGTCGAGGACGGCGTGCTCGACCTGGACCGGCCGGTGGTCGAGTACCTCCCGGACCTGAGGCTGGCCGATCCGGTCGCACGCGAGACCGTGACGCTGCGCCACCTCCTCACGCACTCGTCCGGCTTCCTCGGCGACATCGAGGTCGACACCGGCTGGGGCGACGACGCGCTCGCCCGCGCGGTGCACCGGTTCGGCGAGCTGCCGCAGGTGTTCCCGGTCGGCGAGGTGTTCTCCTACTGCAACGCCGGATTCCTGCTGGCCGGCCGCGTCGCCGAGGCGGTGTCCGGCGGCAGCTTCGAGGACCTGGTCCGCACCCGGCTGCTGGAGCCGCTCGGCATGGCGGACTCGTACTACCAGCCCTGGGAGGTGCTGACCCGGCGGCACGCGGTCGGGCACGCCCTGCGCGAGGACGGTCCGGCGGTCGCGCACACCGTCGGCCTCGCCCGCGCGGACGCGCCGGCGGGCGGCCTCTGGTCGACTGCCCGGGACCAGCTGAAGTGGGCCCGGTTCCAGCTGGCCGGTGCGGAGGTGCTGAGCGACGAAACCCGCCGCCTGATGCACGCCGCGCAGCGCAAGGGCGCGCTGCCGTTCGAGGAGGTCGGGCTGTCCTGGCTGCGGCTTCGCCACGGCGACACGCAGCTGGTGCGGCACGGCGGGAACGTCAGCAACCTGCAGCTCTCGGAGTTCGTGATGGCGCCGAGCGAGAACCTCGCGGTCACCGTGCTCACGAACAGCGCGGGCGGCGGCGCGCTCGGCCCGCGGATCGTGGACTGGTGCCTGGAGAACCTGGCTGACCTGCCGAAACTGGGCGGTCGTCCGCCCCGGGCGATCGACCCGGGCGACTGCCCTGGACGGTACCGGACCGGGTCGCTCGTCTTCGAGGTCGCCGAGCGGGACGGCTCGCTCTGGGCGCAGACGATCCTCGACACCGATCAGCCGGACATCCTCTCCGCCCCGCCGTTCGAGGTCGCCTTTGTCGCCGAGGACGTGTTAGCCCGGGCCGCGGACACCCGCAGGCCGAGCGCGCGTTTCCGGCGGGACCGCCACGGCCGGGTGGACGCGGTGGAGTTCGGGGGCCGGACCGCGCTAAAGTTACCGGGCAGTAATATCAGCTGACCTGGAGATGCGATGAGCGAAACGGCGACCGCGCTGCTGAACCCGCGGGACTACGACGCCCGGAAGTTCGACCCGGAGACCCAGCGGCTGCTGCGGGCGACGATCGACTGGTTCGAATCGCGCGGCAAACGGCGTCTCGCCGAGGCGTATCACGACCGCGAGTTCTACGCCGACTTCCTGGAGTTCGCGGGCAAGGAAGGCCTGTTCGCCACGTTCCTCACCCCGGCGGCGGATTCGGCGGGCGACCCGGAGAAGCGCTGGGACACCAGCCGGATCGCCGCGCTCGCGGAAATCCTCGGCTTCTACGGGCTCAACTATTGGTACCCGTTCCAGGTCACCGTGCTCGGCCTCGGCCCGGTGTGGCAGAGCGGGAACGCGGCCGCCCGCAAACGCGCCGCGGAAGCGCTGGCCGAGGGCGGCGTCGGCGCGTTCGGACTGTCCGAAAAGGAGCACGGCGCGGACATCTACTCGTCCGACCTCGTGCTCACTCCGGACGGCGAGGGCGGCTACCGCGCGAACGGGTCGAAGTACTACATCGGCAACGGGAACTGCGCGCGCACGGTTTCGGTGTTCGGCCGGATCGACGGCGTCGAAGGACCCGAGCAGTACGTGTTCTTCTACGCCGACTCCGAGCACCCGAACTACCACGTGGTGAAGAACATCGTGCCGTCGCAGATGTACGTCGCGGAGTTCCGGCTCGAGGACTACCCGGTGCGCGCCGAGGACCTCCTGCACACCGGGCCGGAAGCCTTCAGCGCCGCGCTGAACACGGTCAACATCGGCAAGTTCAACCTGTGCTTCGGCGGCATCGGGATGGCCACGCACTCGCTGTACGAGGCGATCACGCACGCGCAGAACCGGATCCTGTACGGCAACCCGGTCACCGATTTCCCGCACGTGCGCCGCGAATTCGTCGAGGCGTACGCGCGGCTGACCGGGATGAAGCTGTTCTCCGACCGCGCGATCGACTACTTCCGCTCGGCGAACCAGCAGGACCGCCGCTACCTGCTGTACAACCCGATCACCAAGATGAAGGTGACCACCGAGGCGCAGAAGGTGATCGGGCTGGTCGCGGATGTGGTGGCGGCCAAGGGTTTCGAGGCCGACACCTACCTCGCGATGGCCAAGAACGACATCGACGGCCTGCCGAAGCTGGAGGGCACGGTCGCGGTGAACCTCGCGCTGATCGCGAAGTTCATGCCCGCGTACCTGTTCGCGCCGCAGGAATACCCCGCGGTGCCGACCCGCGACGACGCCTCGGACGACGACTTCCTGTTCCGCCAGGGCCCGGCGCGCGGGCTGTCGAAGATCCGGTTCCACGACTGGAAACCGGCGTACGAGAACGCGAAGCACCTGCCGAACGTCGCCCGGTTCACCGAACAGGCGGCCGTGCTGGTGCGGCTGCTTTCCGAGGCCACGCCGGACGAGGCGCAGCAGAAGGACCTGGACTTCGGGCTCGCGCTGACCGAGCTGTTCACCCTCGTCGTGTACGGCCAGCTGATCCTGGAGCAGGCCGAGCTGACCGGCGTGCCGGACGACGTGGTCGACCAGCTGTTCGCGGTGCTGGTGCAGGACTTCAGCGTCGCCGCGGTCGATCTGCACGGCAAGCCCGGCTCCACGGAGAAGCAGCAGGAGCTGGCGCTGGCCGGGCTGCGGAAGCCGGTGGTGGACGACGAGCGGTTCGGTCGCGTGTGGACGATGGTGCGGGAGCTTTCCGGGGCGTACGAGATGAATCCCTGAGCCACCGCAACAAAAAACGGCCTCCCGGATAGCTCGGGAGGCCGTTTTTCGTTGTGCTACTTGCCGAATCCGGCGCGCCGCAGCGCGTCCGCCATCGCGCCGCCGCCTCCGGAGTCGCGACGGTCCCGGCCGCCACCGCCGCCGCGCTGCTGCGGCTGGTTCCGGCGCTGACCGCCGCCGCCCTGACCGCCACCGCCGCCGCCCTGGCCGCGGTCCCGGCCGCCGCCACCGCCGCGGTTGTTGCCCGCGCCGGGCTCGTCGTCCAGCCGCAGCGTCAGCGAGATCCGCTTGCGCGGCACGTCGACGTCCAGGACCTTCACCTTCACGATGTCGCCCGGCTTCACGACGTCGCGCGGGTCCTTCACGAAGTTCTTCGACAGCGCCGAAACGTGCGCGAGGCCGTCCTGGTGCACGCCGACGTCGATGAACGCGCCGAACGCCGCCACGTTCGTCACCACGCCCTCCAGCCGCATGCCCGGCTTGAGGTCGCCGATCTTCTCGACGCCCTCGGCGAAGGTCGCGGTCTTGAACGCCGGGCGCGGGTCGCGGCCCGGCTTCTCCAGCTCGGACAGGATGTCGGTGACCGTCGGGAGCCCGAAGGTGTCGTCGACGAACTCGGCGGGCTTCAGCGCCTGCAGGGTCCGGGCGTTGCCGATCAGCTCGCGGATGCCGCTGCCGGTGCGGTCGAGGATCCGCCGCACGACCGGGTAGGCCTCCGGGTGCACCGAGGACGCGTCGAGCGGGTCGTCGCCGTCCGGGATGCGCAGGAAGCCCGCGCACTGCTCGAACGCCTTCGGGCCCAGCCGCGCGACGTCCTTGAGCGCGGTCCGCGAGCGGAACGGGCCGTTGCCGTCGCGGTGCGCCACGATGTTCTCCGCGAGCGACGTCGTGATGCCCGAAACCCGGGTCAGCAGCGGGGCGGACGCGGTGTTCACGTCCACGCCGACCGCGTTCACGCAGTCCTCGACCACCGCGTCCAGCGAACGCGACAGCGACACCTCGGACAGGTCGTGCTGGTACTGGCCGACGCCGATCGACTTCGGGTCGATCTTCACCAGCTCGGCCAGCGGGTCCTGCAGCCGGCGCGCGATCGAGACCGCGCCGCGCAGCGAGACGTCCATGCCCGGCAGCTCCTGCGAAGCGAACGCCGACGCCGAGTACACCGACGCGCCCGCCTCGGACACGACAGCCTTGGTGAGCTTCAGCTCCGGGTGCTTCTTGATCAGCTCGACCGCCAGCTTGTCGGTCTCGCGCGAGGCGGTGCCGTTGCCGATCGAGATCAGGTCGACGTTGTGCTTGCCTGCCAGCACGGCCAGCTCCGCGATCGACTGGTCCCACTTGTTCGCCGGCTGGTGCGGGTAGATCACGTGGGTGTCGACGACCTTGCCGGTCGCGTCGACCACGGCCACCTTCACGCCGGTGCGGAAGCCCGGGTCGAGGCCCATCGTCGCGCGGGTGCCCGCCGGGGCGGCCAGCAGCAGGTCGCGCAGGTTCGCCGCGAACACGCGCACGGCGTCGTCCTCGGCCGACTGGCGCAGCCGCATCCGCAGGTCGATGCCCAGGTGCAGGAGGATCTTCGTGCGCCAGGCCCAGCGCACGGTGTCGCCGAGCCACTTGTCCGCCGGGCGGTCCTGCTGGCTGATCTCGAACCGGGCGGCGATGCGCTGCTCGTACTCGGTCGGGCCCACGCGCGGCGGGGCGTCCTCGGCGACCGGCTCGGAAGGCTCCATCGTGAGGTCGAGGATCTCTTCCTTCTCGCCGCGCAGCATCGCGAGGATCCGGTGCGAGGGGAGCTTGGTGTAGGGCTCGGAGAAGTCGAAGTAGTCGGAGAACTTGGCCCCGTCGGTCTCCTTGCCCGCGCGGACCTTCGACGAGAGGTGGCCCTCGGTCCACATCTTCTCGCGCAGCTCGCCGATCAGGTCGGCGTCCTCGGCGAAGCGCTCGACCAGGATGGCGCGCGCGCCGTCGAGGGCGGCCTGCGTGTCCGCGACGCCCTTGTCCGCGTCGACGAACACCGCGGCGGCCGCCTGCGGGTCGGTCGACGGGTCGTTCAGCAGGCCGTCGGCCAGCGGCTCCAGACCGGCCTCGCGGGCGATCTGCGCCTTGGTCCGCCGCTTCGGCTTGTACGGCAGGTAGATGTCCTCCAGCCGCGACTTCGTGTCCGCGGCGAGGATCTGCGCCTCGAGCGCCTCGTCCAGCTTGCCCTGGCTCCGGATGGACTCCAGGACCGCGCCGCGGCGCTCGTCCAGCTCGCGCAGGTAGCGCAGCCGCTCTTCGAGCGTGCGCAGCTGCGCGTCGTCCAGCTCTCCGGTGACTTCCTTGCGGTACCGGGCGATGAACGGCACCGTGGACCCCTCGTCGAGGAGGGTGACGGCGGCCTTGACCTGCCCTTCGCGCACCCCCAGCTCTTCGGCGATCCGCTGCTCGACCGACTGCACGCTCAAAACCAGGCTCCTGCTTCGTCTCGGGTTGCTCCGAGCCTGCATTGTGCCGCTGCCCGCCCGGCCCGCTGCGGATGGCCCGCCGAAGCACCTCCGGAAGTTCCTTGACAACTGTATTGGTCTAGTCCATTTTTGGGTGACCTGGCTCACTGTCCCCGCGGAGGTCTGCCCGTGTCCCCACACCCGTCCCCCCGGCGGCTGCCCGCCCTGTTGTCCCTGCTGGCCTCGGTCGCGCTGGCGCTCGGCGTCACGCTCTCCCTCGGCACCGGCAGCGCGGCGGCCGCGAACATCCTCGCCAACCCCGGCTTCGAGAGCGGCTCGCTGTCGGGCTGGACCTGCAACGCGACTGCGTCGGTCGTCTCGACCCAGGCGCACGACGGCAGCCACTCGCTGAGCGCGGCGCCCTCGGGCTCCGACACCGGGCAGTGCTCCCAGCAGGTCACCGTGCAGCCCAACACCGCGTACAAGCTGTCCGCGTGGGTCCAGGGCAGCTACGTCTACCTCGGCGTCTCCGGCTCCGCCACGCAGAACACCTGGACGCCCAGCGCGACCGGCTGGCAGCAGCTCAGCCTGAGCTTCACCACCGGATCGTCCACGAGCCTCACGGTGTACCTGCACGGCTGGTACGGCCAGCCGGCCTACCTCGCCGACGACGTGAACCTCGACGGCCCGGGCATCCCGCCCACGACGTCCACGAACCCCACCACCCCGACCACGCCCACGACTCCGACCACGCCAACCACGACCACGACGACCAGCACGCCGCCGCACAACGGCGACCTGCCGAAGCACATCCTCACCGGCTACTGGCAGAACTTCGACAACGGCGCGAAGACGCTGAAGCTGGCTGACGTGCCGACGACGTACAACGTCATCGCGATCGCCTTCGCCGACGCCACCACCACACCCGGCGCGGTGAGCTTCACGCTCGACCCGGCGCTGTCGGCGAAGCTCGGCGGCTACACCGACGCGCAGTTCCGCGAGGACGTCAAGACCGTGCAGGCGCGCGGACAGAAGGTGATCATCTCGGTCGGCGGCGAGAAGGGCACGATCAGGGTCGGCGACAGCTCCTCGGCGACCAACTTCGCCAACTCGGTGAAGAAGCTGATCTCCACCTACGGTTTCGACGGCGTTGACATCGACCTGGAGAACGGCATCAACGCCACCTACATGGGCCAGGCGCTGCGCAGCATCCATGCCGGCGGCGGTTCGGTGATCACCATGGCGCCGCAGACGATCGACATGCAGTCCACCCAGGGCGGCTACTTCCAGCTGGCGCTGAACGTCAAGGACATCCTCACCGTCGTCAACATGCAGTACTACAACTCGGGCTCGATGCTCGGCTGCAACGGGAACGTCTACTCCCAGGGCACGGTCGACTTCCTCACCGGGCTCTCGTGCATCCAGCTGCAGGGCGGCCTGCGGGCGGATCAGGTCGCGTTCGGGCTGCCGTCCTCGGGCTCGGCGGCGGGCGGCGGGTACCAGTCGCCGTCGAACGTCGTGTCGGCGATGAACTGCATGGCCAAGGGCACCGGCTGCGCCTCGTTCAAGCCGCCTGCGACGTATCCGGAGTTCCGCGGCGCGATGACCTGGTCGATCAACTGGGACGCGTCGAACGGCTACGGCTTCGCCAACACGGTCAGCGCGGGCCTGAAGAACCTGCCCTGATCGAACGCACCAGGTAGTCGGCCGGGTCGAGTGCCCTGGTCCGGCGGTCGTATTCGGTGACCAGCCCGGGCCAGTTGGTGCTCACCCGGCCGTTTTCCTGCCGGTACCAGCTGGTGCACCCGCTCCAGACGCTGTGCGAGAGCCTCGACTGCACCTCGCGGTCGTAGCGCTCCTCGACGTCGGCCCGCACCTCCAGCGACGCCACGTCCGGCCGCGCGAGCTGTTCGACGGCCTGGCGGAGGTAGCGGGCCTGCCGCTCGATCATGTAGATGATCGAACCGGCCCCGAGGTTGGTGTTGGGGCCGTAGACGCAGAACATGTTCGGGAATCCCGGCACCGTCAGGCCGAGGTACGCCCGCGCGCCGCCGCGCCACGTCTCGTCCAGCGACCACCCGTCGCGGCCTCGCACCTTCATCGGGCCGAGGAATTCCGTCGCCTTGAAGCCGGTGCCGTAGATCAGCACGTCCACCTCGTGCTCGACGCCGTCCGCGGTGCGCACGCCGCGCGGGGTGATCTCCTCGATCGAGGACGCTTCGACGGTCACGTTCGGCTGCGCGAGCGCGGGCAGGTAGTCGTTGGTGAACAAGATCCGCTTGCAGCCCAACGGATAATCCGGCGTTACCCGGCGGCGCAGCGCGCGGTCCTTGAGGTGGCGGCGGCGCAGCTGAGCGGTGCGTAGCTCGAAGATCTTGGTGAGCAACGGATACCGCGTCATGCCGTACGTCGCGTACTCGGCGAGCAGGAAGATCCGGGCGCGACCGAACAGCTGGGTCTTCGGCAGGCGGCGGAAGAGCCGCTTCTGCCAGTCGGCGTAGCGGCCGTCGTTCTTGGCCATGATGTACGGCGGCGTGCGCTGGAAGACAGTGACGTGCGCGGCTTCCTTGCGGATCTCCGGCACGAACTGGATCGCGCTCGCGCCGGTGCCGATCACCGCGATCCGCTTGCCCGCCAAGGGGATTTCGTGGTCCCACTCCGCGGAGTGGAACGCCGGGCCGGTGAAGGTCTCGCGGCCGGGGATCGACGGCCAAGCCGGCCGCGACAGCTGTCCGACGGCGGGCACGAAGACGTCTGCCTCGAACGTTTCGCCCTGTGCGGTCTCGATCCGCCAACGGCCGTCGTCATAGGTCGCGGACGTGACCTCGCGGCCGTAGCGGATGTGCGGTTCGATGCCGTACTTCGCGATCACGCGCTTGAGGTAGGCGTGGATGTCGGGCTGCATCGCGTACCGCTTCGGCCAGTCCGGGTTGGGCTCGAAGGAGAACGAGTACAGCGGCGACGGGATGTCGCAGGCCGCGCCCGGGTAGGTGTTCTCGCGCCACACGCCGCCCGGTTCGGCCGCCCGCTCCAGGATCGTGACGTTCGGGAAACCGGCGCGCTTCAGCTCGATCGCGGCGCCGATTCCGCCGAAGCCGGTGCCCACTACCAGCACTGACGGGGTGTCGTCCATGGCCTGAAGTTACGCAGGGCGCCCCGGCTCGCGGAAGGGCACGAACGGCCACTCGATCGAGAGTTTCGGCCAGCAGGGGTCGTGAGTGGCAATCGCGGTTCTAACCGGGATCGCCACTCACGACCTCATGCGCCTTGCCCGGCTCAGCCCACGCAAGCAGCTCCCGCCCAGCCCTCTCCAGCGCCGCGGTGTCCCGCTTCGAGATCCGCTCGAACGGCGTCAGCACCAGCGTCGCGGACCCGCGCGCAGCCTTCGTCTCCCAGCTCCCGCGAACCCGGCCGTCCACCAGCAGGGTGCCTTTGACGAGACCGTTGATGGTGATCACGCGTTTGCGGTGCTCGTCGCTGATCATCCGGGTGCGGTCGGCGTAGGACAGCAGCGTCTGGTCGAACGGGCCCAGCAGCCGTGGCGGCGCGGGCGTGTCCTCGTCGGGCAGCGTCGCGTCGGGCAGGTCGTACAGCGTGCGGCCGTCGGGGTCGAGATACGTGCGCAGGTCCATCCCCTCGACCACCTCGCCGAGCTTCGTGACACCGGCCCAGGCCTGCATGTCCGCCACCGTCGCCGGGCCGAACGCGGCGAGGTAGCGGCGGATCAGCTCGGCCGCCGACGGTTCGGGCGCGGCGACGCCGTCGAGCCAGTGGTCCGCGACCTGGTACGTCGGCTGCCCGGCCTTGCCCCACACGCCGCGCGGCGGGATCTGCACGAGCGGCAGGATGGCGCGGACCAGGAACATCAGCGACGCGGCCGGCGTCTCCGGATAGTGCTCGACCAGCGCTTTGCCGAGCTGGTCGCTCGAATACGGCCGCTCGCGCAGCAGTTCGCCGGTCGTCTTGGCCACCGCGTCGTGATCGAGCTTGGCCAGCGGGTCCCGGTGCTGGTTGGCGGCGGTGAGGGCACGGTCCATGACGATCTGCACCAGCGGCCGCCAGGCCAGCGCGTCGGCGGCGGGGACGAGGTGCACGGTGCCGCGCATCAGCACCATCCGCACGACGCTGCGGTCGAGCAGCAGGCTCGCGAGATCGTCCGGCTGGAAGCCTTCCAGCCGGCACCACAACGCGTAGTACGGCGGGAACGGCGCTTGCGCCTGCAGCCCGGCGAGGTGCGTGACGGCGTCGAGCACCGGCAGCTTGGCGGGCTTGAGGAGCAGCTGCCGGTCGAGGGTCGCGCGGTTGAGGATGCGGTGGGAAAGGTGCACAGCGGGAGCCTAACGAGCAACCCGGACAGTTTCGGCCCTCGATCGGCACGCGGCCGGAGGGTTGACCCATAATTCCGGCCATGGCCGAGCTAGCCGCACCCGCCATCCGCGACTGGGACTACCCGCGCGGCACGGCGAGTGTGCTGCTCATGCACCGCTTCGCCGAGGAACGCGGCGTCGCGCTGCCCGGGGTCGCAGTCGAGGAACTGCGCGCGCCGGACCGGCAGCTCGACGCGCGGCAGGAGCTGGCCGTCGTGCGCGCGCTGCTGGCGACGGTCGGCTCGGGCGACGACGTCGCGCTCGGCCTCGGCTGCCGGTACCGCGTGGCGACCTTCGGGATCTTCGGCTTCGCCTGCATCAGCAGCCCGACGATGCGCGACGCGATGGTGTTCGCGTTGCGCTACCTGGATTTGTCCTTCACCTTCTGCATTCCGCACGTCGAGGTGGACGCCGCCGGGCTCCGCCTGGTGCTGGACGATTCCCGGGTGCCCGGTGACGTCGCCCGGTTCCTCGCGCTGCGCGACCTGTCCGCGATCTGCACCGTCATGCGGGACCTCCTCCCGGAGATCTCCCTGGAACGGGCGGAGTTCCGCTTCCCCTCGTCGTCCTTTGTGGACTCCTATCGGACGGCCTTCGGCGTCGACCCGGTTTTCGGCGCGGCCGAGCATCGGGTCACCCTTGATCCGGAGTTGTTGAACCTTCCGTTGCCGCAGGCCAATGAGCAGACAGTCGCGCTCTGCGCCGCGCAGTGCGACGCACTGGTCGCCCGTCGCCGTACCCGCTCGGGTGTCCCGCAGCTGGTGCGCGAACGGCTGGTGCGGCTCGGCGGAGCCGATGCCGGGATGGACGAGATCGCCCGCCAGCTCACCTTCAGCACGCGCACGCTGCGCCGCCGGCTGACCGAGGCGGGCACCGGCTACCGCCAGCTGCTGGACGAGGTCCGCCAGACGCTCGCCGAGGAAATGCTCGACACCGGCGTGCTGTCCGTCGATGACGTCGCGCTGCGCCTTGGCTATGCGGAAGCGTCGAGCTTCATCTACGCGTTCAAGCGCTGGACCGGGACGACGCCCGCCGCCTACGCCAGGCGTAGCCGCTAGTCGTGCTCAGCCGGTGCTTTCCGCCTCGGAAGCCTGCTGCGCCAGTACCGCCGGATAGGTGGTTTCCAGCAGCTGTACCAGCGATTCCACCAGGAACGCGCGCAGTTCGGCCCGCTCCAGCGTGCCGCGGACCAGCCACTCCCGGGACGCGGCACGCAGCATCCCGCCGTACGCGCGGATCATCGCCCGCAGCTGCGGATGCCCGTCCGCGGGCAGCAAAGCGGCGGCGAGCACCCGGTCGGCGGCGATGTCGTCGGCCTCGCGCAGGATCCGCTCGACCTCCGGGTCGTGTGCCGCGTCGATCACCGTCAGCCAGGCGTCGCGGTTGCGTTCCACGACGTCGATCCACCGGTCGATGCCGACCTCAAGCCGCAGCCGGGGCGGGCCGTCCGGGAGCGCGTCGACCACCGGGGCGGGCACGATGGTCATCTGCCGCACCACTTCGAGGTACAGCTCGCGTTTGCCGCCGAAATAGTGGTTGATCAGCGGCCGGGCCACCCCGGCCGCCGCCGCGATGTCCGAAGTGGACACCGAGGCGTAACTGCCCGCGCCGAAGCACCGCCTGGCCGCGGCGAGGATCTCCGCCCTGCGCTGCGCGGGGTCCAGCCGCCGCCGGGGTCCGCTGCTCACCGGGCCAGCCTCGCCGCCGGGCGAGGCCGTTGTCAACACGAGGCGAAGCGGCCCCGGCCACGGCGCCGGATGCCGTTACCCAACCGGAACAACCGGCCGGTAACTCCGGCCGTCCCGCCCGCGACCCTTCACCGGGGGACCTGGGGCGAGCGGGAGCGCGTGATGGACGGCACGGACCACCAGCCGCGGCCGCCCGGCCGATGGGTCGGGGTGCGGTTGCACTACCGGCACGTCCGGATGGACGACCGGCCGTGCGCGACGGCGTGCCCGGAGGACGAGCTGACCGTGTCGTACCCGGGAATCCTGATCAGCAGCTACGACCGCGGCGAACTGGTGGGGGAGCGCTGGATCCCGCTCGGGGCCGAGCCGAGCGAGGAAGACGACGAGGCGCTGATCGAACAGCTGCGGGAGGCGCTGTGGTGGCAGCTGGGCGAGACTCAGCCGGACAGCTGAGCCTCGCCAGCGGTCCGTGAGGGGAACCCTGGGGGAATCTGATTCCCTCAGGGTTCCCCTCACGGACTTCGCGGCTCGCCAGTGGTTTGTCCACAATGGACAGCCTGGGGGCCGAGTCCGGCCTTACGCTCCTGAGCCGGTGACCGCCCGGTCGTCTGTCTCGGCCTTCTCCCGCAGGTCCACGCCCCGGGTCTCGGGCAGCGTGAACACCACCAGCGCGCTGATCACCATCAGCACGATCCCGTAGATGATGAACAGCGACGGATGCCCGTTCCCGGCGAACAGCGTCTGCAGATACGGCGCGGTACCGCCGAACGCCGCGACCGCGATCGAGTACGGCACGCCGACGCCCACCGCGCGGATGCGGGTCGGGAAGATCTCCGCGTAGACCGCCGGGCCGACCGAGGAGAACCCGGCCATGAACAGCAGCGCGATCGACATCGCCACGAACAGCTGCCACGGCTCGTGCCCGACCATCGCGTTCAGCGGGAAGCTCAGCACGATCAGGCCCGCGATCGCGATGAACAAGACCGGCTTGCGGCCGATGCGGTCGGACAGCATTCCCCACAGCGGCAAGGCGACGAGGAAGACCACGTTCGCGAACACACCCGCCCACAGCGCGCCGGTCGGGGGCACGCCGCGCACGGTGATCGCGTACGACGGCGCGGCGACGGCCCACATGTAGTAGATGACCGTCGCGCCGACAGTCAGCCCGACGACCTGCGCGAGCAGTTTCGGGTTCCGCTTGATCGTCTGCCAGATCTGGCCCTTCTCCTTCGACGCGTTGTTCTTCGACGCCTGGAACACCTCGGTCTCGCGCATGCGCAGCCGCACGTAGAGCGAGTAGAGCCCGAAGACGCCGCCGAGGATGAAGGGGATCCGCCAGCCGAAGGAGAGCATCTGCTCGTGGCTCAGCACGCCGGAGAGCACCGCGCCCAGCAGGGTGCCCATGAGCACGCCGCAGGTGCCGGAGAAGTAGATGAGGCTGGACCACAGTCCGCGACGGGCCGGCGGGGCGACCTCGGCGATGTAGGTCTGCGCTGAGGGCAGCTCACCGCCGTGCGCGAGGCCCTGCGCCAGCCGTGCCACCACGAGGATCACCGACGCCCACACGCCGATTTGGCCGTACGTGGGGGAAAGGCCGATGACCAGGCTGCCGATGGCGGCGATCGCGACGGTCAGCGCCATCGCCAGCTGACGGCCCTTGCGGTCGGCGATCCAGCCGAAGACCCAGCCGCCGATCGGCCGTGCGGCGAAGCCGACCGCGAACACCGCCAACGTGCTCAGCAGTGCCGAAACCGCGCTGTGGGCGTTGAAGAACTGCGCGGCGAAGAACGACGCGAACGTCGCGTAGACGTTCCAGTCGAACCATTCCATCGCGTTGCCGGCACCGAGCCCGAAGAGGGTGCGGCGCCGGTCCTGGACGGCAGCAGTCATCGCAGGGCTCCTTCGGCGAAACGGTCGAGACGGCGGACGGCGAGTTCGGCGTACACGGTCGCGGCGCGGGACAGCACCGACGGGTCGAAGTCGGCGTACGGGCTGTGGTTGTTGGGCGCGGTGTGCGGTTCGAGGCCCGGCATCAGCGCACCGAGGCCGAGGAACGTGCCCGGCACCGCGGCGAGCACGCGGGAGAAGTCCTCGGAACCGGCCACCGGGTTGGGCAGTTCGGTGTAGTACTGCTCGCCGATCGTCTCGCGGACGACCTCGGCACCGAAGGCGGTTTCGTCGACATCCGTGACGGTCACTGGATATTCGTTCTCGAACACGACATCCGCGGTAACGCCGTTCGCCCGTGCGACACCATCGACCGTCTCGCGAATGGCGGTGTCGAGCAACGCGGCGGTTTCGTCGGAGAAGCAGCGGACGGTCGCCTCGAACTCCGCAGTCGCGGGGATGACGTTGCGCTTCGTACCGCCGCGGATGACGCCGACGGTGAGCACCGCCGGGTCGAAGATGTCCAGCCGCCGCGTGATCATCGTCTGCAACGAGGTGATCATCGCGGCGGCAGCGGAGATCGGGTCCTTGGCGCGATGCGGCATCGACCCGTGGCCGCCTTCGCCGTGCACCGTCACCAGCAGCTTGTGCGAGGCCGACATCAACGTCCCGGGGCGGCTGGCGAACTGGCCGCTGGGCAGCATCGACGAGAAGACGTGCAGCCCGTACGCGGCGTCAACCCGTCGGCCCGCCGCGTCGAGTACGCCTTCCTTCAGCATCACGCCCGCGCCGTCCCAGCCTTCTTCGCCAGGCTGGAACATCAGGACGACGTCACCGTTGAGGCGGTCGCGATGCGTGTGCAGCAGCCGAGCCGCGCCGACCAGCGACGTGGTGTGCAGGTCGTGCCCACACGCGTGCATCGCGCCGTTGGTGGCGGCGAAGTCGAGCCCGGTCGCCTCCTGTACCGGGAGAGCGTCCATGTCCGCGCGGAGCAGGACTGTGCGCGGCTGCGCCGAATCCCGGGCCGAACCCTCGCCGCGGAGCACCGCGGTCACCGACGTCGTGTCGGTCCCCGTCGAGACCTCCAGGCCGAGCCCGTCGAGTTCACGCAGGACCCGTTCCTGAGTGCGCGGCAGATCGAGGCCGATCTCCGGCTCACGGTGCAGGTCGCGGCGCAGCCGGGCCAGGTCGTTCTGCTGGCTGCGGGCGTCTTCGTGGAGGTCCACCGGCTCGGCTCCTCTTCGTCGGGGAACGGGCGTCTTGGTCGTCGAGTGTGCGAACCGACGGCCGATATCGCGTTAGAGTTGTCGGAATCGCTCGCCGACCCGGCCGTTGGAGAAGAAAAAGTGATCGACTCACTGGACGAGGAGGACTTTTCGCTCATCCACGCGCTGCAACTGCGCCCGCGCGCCTCCTGGACGCAGCTGGCCAGCGCGCTCGACTCGTCCCCGATCACGCTGGCGCGGCGCTGGGAACGGCTGCGCGACGGCGGCGCGGCCTGGGTGACGGCCTATCCGCACGTGCCCGGGCTATACCAGGTGCAGGCCGCGTACGTGGAAATCCGCTGCGCGAGCGGACAGGTGCGGGAACTGATCCGGGAGCTGTCCACGTGGCCTTCGGTGGCCAGCATCGAGGAGGCTTCGCGCGAGTACAGCGTGGTGCTGACAGTGTTCGGCCTCGGCCTGCGCGAACTGTCCACCCTGTTGCTGGACGCCATCCCCAGCCTGCCCGGCGTACTCAACACGCGCTCGCACCTGGCGTCGCGACTGCACGTCGAGGGCAGCTCGTGGCGAGTGGGCGCGCTGGACCGACGACGCGTGCAGGCACTGTCGCAGCTGCCGTCAATCGGCACCGGGCGTTCGGCCAAGCTGCAGCCGTGGAAGGAGCCCTACGCGCCGCTGACTGTGGCTCTAGGCGAGGACGGCCGGCGCAGCGCCGCGGATCTGGCGCGCATCACCGGACGTCCGGTGTCGACCGTGCGCCGCCAGCTCGGACACCTGCTGGGCGCGGATGCGTTGACGTTCCGCTGCGAGATCGCGCAGGGCCTGACGCCGTCGCCGATCGTCGTGAACTGGTGGTGCCAGGTCCCGGTGGCGCACGTGTCGACCTGCGTGGACCGCTTGCGCGCCAACCCGACCGTGCGGCAGATGGCGAGCCTGCCCGGCCCGGCGAACCTCCTGGTGACGACGTGGATGCGGTCGATCGAGGAGTCGATGCGGATGCAGGAGCACCTGGAGCAGGACCTGGCACCGCTGTCGGTCGTGGATTCGGCGCTGATCCTGCGGACGGTCAAGAGGATGGGCTGGCTGCTGGACGATCTGGGGCGGAGTACGGGGTTTGTGGTGACTATGCCCGCGCCCGCTCGGGAGGATCGTTGAGGGAGCCGGTGAATTCTTCGAGGTGGACGTCGGTGCCGCGGAGCTGACGGAGGAATTCGACCGCTTCGGGCAGGAGGATCCGGCCGGTGATGGTCAGTGCGGCCAGGTGGGGGAGGCGGTGGCCGGAGGCCAGGAGGCGGGTGAGCTGGCTGGCGTCGAGGGTGAGGACGCGCAGGGCTGGCAGGTGGGTTAGCTGGTCGATCGCGGGGATGTCCAGGCCAGCGATGGTTAGCCGGGTGAGGTTCGGGAGGGTGGCCAGGGGCGCCAGGTCTAAGGGGTGGGTGAGGTCGTGGAGGGTGAGGTCCCATAGCGTCGGATGCCTGGCTAGCGCAGCGAGGTCGGTCCGTTCGGCGGAGATGGTGAGGGATTCCAGCAGAGGCAGCCCGGCTACGTTCGGTACGACAGTTTTCATGCGATGGGCACCGGCCTCGCGCAGTTGGCCCAGCGGTTCGAGCGTTGCCAGATCGACGTCGACGCCGTCGCTCAGATGGCAGGACTGGATCACTTCCGGATCCTTGGTGCTGATCTCGGCGGTCAGGTCCAGTTTCGCGACGTTGCGGACGAGAAGCACGTGGATCTCGTCAGGAGCGTCGTGAAAGGCCGCCTGGATCTCAAGCCGGGGATCGCCTTCGTGGCGGGTGAACCGGCCCGCGCGAAGGGCGGTCACGACGTCGGTGAGCATTTCGGTGACCGAGGACGCGATCAGCCGGGCCACCTCCTCGCCGTGTTCGATCACTTGCCCGGACCGGCCGCCTTCGGCGGGATCGAGGTCGACCGCGATCCACTGGTCGCTGTGGTTCCCGCCGAACGACACCCACCAGTCATCGCGCGCAACGCGTTTGATCCGTCCCGGTGGCACCGCTTCGGGCACCACGCCCGCGCTGTACGGCGATTCGTCGAAGGCGGCCCCGCGGTATGCGCCCGGCAAGCTGTAGTGATAATCCTCGACCACCGTGTCGAGGGAGTCGTGCGCGAAATAGCCGAGCAGCCCGGTCTCGCCGGAGTCCCGGCCGACCAGCCGGTAGAGCGCTCGCAAGTCTTCCGGCAGCCGTGCCTGGATCCGCGCCTCGGCGGCAGCGATGTCCTCCTCGCTCCGCCCCGGTTCCCAGTCCGGCGCGTGGCCGGTGATCGCGGTGTACCGCTCGGCGAATTCCTCGACGAGAGCGCTGATTTCCCGCAACACCGCCGGATCGGTCGGGGTCGCGGCCGGTTCGAGTCCTGCCGGTCGAGGCATGCCGGGTGCCGGGTGCCCCGGGCAGCGGAAATCCGGGTCGAACAGGAAGCGGGCGGGAGCCAGAGCGCTGGCGTCAGTACTGGCCGCGAATCGGTAAGCGCCGTCGGCACGCAGCCGCACCTCATACGCGGCGGGAGGACGGTCTCGCGGGTAAGCGCCGTGCAAAACGTCGATGAGGGCACGGCCGCGGTCCTGATCCGATTCGTCCGTCCACGCGTCCACGCTTCCTGACGTGCCCATCGAAAGCTGCAGCACCGCTTCGGACCAGCCGTCGCCCGCCCAGTCCCGGAGCCGTTCCGCCAGAGTCCGCCCGATCTCCCCCAGATCCATGCCGCCAGCCTAGCCAGAAATGCCAAGCAGGGTCCCGGAAAACGTCAGGCGCGCAACCCGTCGAACGCCATCTTGCACACCGCGTCCGCCAGTTCCTCCGGGGACGCCCCTCGCCGCGGCCGGTACCACTCGATCAGCGAGTTCACCGTGCCGAACAGCAGCCGCGCAGCGATCGCCGGGTCGATGTCCGGGCGGACGTCTCCCTCCGCCTCGGCCTGCTTCACCAGGTCCGTCACCAGATGGTCGAACTCGCGCCGCCGCGCCAGCGCCGCCCGCTCGGCCTTCGTGTTGCCCCGCACCCGCAGCAGCAGCGTCACGAACGGCAGCCGGTCCGCCAGCACCAGCACGCTTCCGCGCACCAGATGCTCCAAGCGGTCGATCGCACGCCCGTCCAGCGCCTCCGTCGATTCCGCGACCTCGAACAGTCCGTCCAGCGCCCGGCCCACCGCCAGCCGCAGCAGTTCTTCCTTGCTCGGCACGTGGTGGTAGATCGCGGATTTCGTGATGCCGAGCTTGCGCGACAGGTCCTCCATGCTGGTCCCGTCGTAGCCGCGGTCGTTGAACAGCTTGACCGCGACCTGGAGCAGCGACTCCAGGTCGTAGCCGGGCCGGCCGCGGCGGGCGGGGGTCGTCACGAGCGTTCGTCCAGTACGCGGCGCATTTTGCCGAGCGAGCGCTCCAGCGTGTCCGGGTCCACGACCTCCACCGAAACGCTCACGCCCACGCCGTCCTTCACTCCGGCGGCCACCGCGGACGCCGCCGAAGAACGGCCCTCGGCGGTGGTGTCCGCGCGGGCTTCGACGCGCACAGTGAGATGGTCGAGGCGGCCGCGGGTCGAGCGGATCAGCTGGAAGTGCGGGCTCAGCCCGTCGGTGCGCAGCACGATTTCCTCGATCTGCGTCGGGAAAACGTTGACCCCGCGCAGAATGATCAAGTCGTCGCTGCGGCCGGTCACCTTCTCCATCCGGCGGAAGGCCGGGCGCGCGGTGCCGGGCAGCAGGCGGGTCAGGTCGCGCGTGCGGTAGCGGATGATCGGCAGCGCCTGCTTGGTCAGCGACGTGAACAGCAGTTCGCCGCGCTCGCCCTCGGGCAGCACCTGCTCGGTGAACGGGTCGACCACCTCGGGGAAGAAGTGGTCCTCCCAGATGTGCAGTCCGTCCTTGGTCTCCGCGCACTCCTGCGCCACGCCAGGGCCCATCACCTCGGACAGGCCGTAGATGTCGACTGCGTCCAGCGCGAACCGTTCTTCGATCTCGCTGCGCATCTGCTCGGTCCACGGCTCCGCGCCGAAAATGCCCACCTTCAGCGAGCTGGCCCGCGGATCCACGCCCTGGCGCTCGAACTCGTCCAGCAGCGTCAGCATGTACGACGGCGTGATCATGATGATCTCCGGCTTGAAGTCCGTGATCAGCTGGACCTGCCGGGCGGTCATCCCGCCGGACGCCGGAATCACCGTGCAGCCGAGCTTTTCCGCGCCGTAATGCGCGCCGAGCCCGCCGGTGAACAGGCCGTATCCGTAGGCCACGTGCACCTTGTGCCCGGGCCGCCCGCCGGCTGCGTGGATGGAGCGCGCCATCACCGTGGCCCAGGTGTCGAGGTCGTCCTCGGTGTACCCGACGACGGTCGGCTTCCCGGTGGTGCCGCTGGAGGCGTGCAGCCGGCGGATCTGGTCCTGCGGCACGGCGAACATGCCGAACGGGTAGTTGTCGCGCAGGTCGGCCTTGGTGGTGAAGGGGAACTTCGCCAGGTCGCCCAGTTCGCGGCAGTCGTCGGGATGCACGCCCGCTTCGGCGAACTTCTTGCGGTACAGTGGGACGTTCTCGTACGCGTGCCGCAGCGTCCACTGCAGGCGTTCCAGCTGGAGCGACGCCAGTTCGTCGGCGCTGAGGTTTTCGGCGGGGTCTGCGGTCACTGTGATTCCCGGGCTTTCTCGATGACGCGGCTGCGGCCGCGGAATTCGGCGACGACCTCGGGCCCGTCGGGGGTCTCCCGGTGCACCGTGACGTCGTAGATGCCGTTGCGGCCGTAGCGGGTGCGCTCGGCGGCCGTCGCGACGAGGTGGTCGCCCAGTTTTCCGGCGGCGACGAACGAGATCTCCGCGCCGGCGGCGACGGTGACCGGCCCGTACGTGTTGCAGGCGAGGGCGAAAGTGGTGTCGGCGAGCAGGAACACGTAACCGCCGTGGGCGATGTCGTGGCCGTTGACCATCGTCTCGGTGACCTTCATCGAGGCCACCGCGCGGCCGTCAGCCGCCTCGACGAGTTCGATGCCGAGCGAGCGGGACGCCTCGTCGGTGTCGAACATGGCGTGCGCGGCGTTGCGGGTCACGAGTTCGCCCTCCGGAATGGTGACTTACTGACCGAACGGCCGGTAATCCTGGCCGGAGCCCAGTAAAGGCCGCCGCCCCGGCGGTGTCAAGCAACGCGGGGGTTCCGATCAGCGCGGCGAGCGGCTATCCTGCGAATTACTGAACGTCCGGTTGGTAATTCGGCGAGAGGGTCGGCATGGTTCTGCTCCGCAGCTACGTCTCCGGGGGATGGCACACGGCGCCTGGCGAGGGCGTCCCGCTGCACGACGCGGCGACGGGGGAGGAAGTCGCCCGGATTTCGTCGGAGGGCATCGACTTCGCCGCCGCGCTCGACTACGGCCGCACTGTCGGCGGTCCGGCACTGCGGAAGCTGACGTTCCACCAGCGGGCCGCGCTGCTGAAGGCGCTCGCTTCGCACCTGCGCGAGCACCGCGAAGAGCTGTACGCGCTGTCGGCGCGCACGGGGTCCACGCTCGGCGACTCGAAGTTCGACATCGACGGCGGCATTGGCGTTCTGTTCAGCTACGGCTCGAAAGGCAAGCGCGAGCTGCCGAACGACACGGTGTACGTCGACGGCGCGGTCGAGCCGCTGAGCCGCGGCGGCACGTTCGTCGCGCAGCACATCGCCACGCCGCTGCAGGGCGTCGCGATCCAGATCAACGCCTTCAACTTCCCGGTGTGGGGCCCGCTGGAGAAGTTCGCGCCCGCGTTCCTCGCCGGCGTGCCGAGCCTGATCAAGCCCGCCAGCCAGACCGCGTACCTGACCGCGCGGCTCGTCGAGCTGATCGTCGAATCCGGGATCCTGCCCGAGGGCACGGTGCAGTTCGTCGCGGGCAGCGTCGGCGACCTGCTCGACCACGTCACCGCGCAGGACCTGGTGTCGTTCACCGGTTCCGCGTCCACCGCGCAGAAGCTGCGCGCGCACCCGGCGATCGTGCGGAACTCGGTGCGCTTCAACGCCGAGGCCGACTCGCTGAACTGCTCGATCCTCGCCCCGGACGCCCGGCCGTCCACGCCGGAGTTCGACCTCTTCGTCAAGCAGCTGACCACCGAGATGACGGTGAAGGCGGGCCAGAAGTGCACCGCGATCCGCCGCGCGTTCGTCCCGGCCGAGATGCTGGACGACGTCGCCGAAGCGGTCAGCGCGAGGCTCGCCAAGGTCACCGTCGGGAACCCGAACGCCGAGGGCGTCCGGATGGGCGCGCTGGCCAGCCTGGAGCAGCGCGAAGAGGTGCGCCGTTCGCTGAAGGCGCTGCTCGACGCGGGCAGCATCGTCTTCGGCGACCCGGAGCACGTCGACGTCGTGGACGGCGACGAGGCGACCGGCGCGTTCATCTCGCCGATCCTGCTGAAGGCGGACCCGGAACGCGCCGAGCCGCACGAGGTCGAGGCGTTCGGCCCGGTGTCCACGCTGATGCCGTACACGTCGGTCAAGCAGGTCATCGAGTTCGCGGCGCGCGGCGGCGGCAGCCTGGCCGGGTCGGTCGTGACTGGCGACCCGGTGTTCGCCCGCGAAATCGTGCTCGGCGTCGCGCCGTACCACGGCCGGCTGCTCGTGCTCGACAGCGAAGACGCGAAGGAATCCACCGGGCATGGTTCGCCGATGCCGCAGCTGGTGCACGGCGGTCCCGGTCGCGCGGGCGGCGGCGAGGAAATGGGCGGTATCCGCGGCGTGCTGCACCACATGCAGCGCACGGCCGTGCAGGGCAGCCCGACGGTGCTCGGCGCGGTCACCGGCCGATGGGTCGAGGGCGGTCCGCGGACCGAGGACGACGTGCACCCGTTCCGGAAGTCGCTGGCCGAGCTGAAGGTCGGCGACTCGGTGGTGGCGGGTCCGCGCACGGTCACGCGCGCCGACATCGACCACTTCGCCGACTTCACCGGCGACACCTTCTACGCGCACACCGACGAGGCGGCCGCGGCGGCGAACCCGCTGTTCGGCGGCATCGTGGCGCACGGCTACCTCGTCGTGTCGTTCGCCGCGGGCCTGTTCGTGTCGCCTGAGCCGGGACCGGTGCTTGCCAACTACGGCCTGGAGAACCTGCGCTTCCTCACGCCGGTGAAGGTGGACGACGCACTGACGGTCACCTTGACGGCCAAGCAGATCACGCCGCGGATCGACCAGGAGTACGGCGAAGTCCGCTGGGACGCCGACGTCACCAACCAGGACGGCGACTCGGTCGCGAAGTACGACGTGCTCACCCTCGTCTCGAAGGAGCAGCCGTGACCGCTGTGGCAGAGCCTGACCTCGAAGCCCTGTTCGAGCACACCATCGAACGGGACCAGCGCATCGAGCCGCGCGACTGGATCCCCGAGGGCTACCGCAAGACGATGATCCGCCAGATCGCGCAGCACGCGCATTCGGAGATCATCGGCATGCAGCCCGAGGGCAACTGGATCACCCGCGCGCCTTCCTTGCGGCGCAAGGCGATCCTGCTCGCGAAGGTGCAGGACGAGGCCGGGCACGGGCTGTACCTGTACTCCGCGGCGGCGACGCTCGGCGCGGACCGCGCGGACCTCACCGACAAGCTCATCACCGGCAGGCAGAAGTACTCGTCGATCTTCAACTACCCGACGCTGACCTTCGCCGACGTCGGCGTGATCGGCTGGCTGGTGGACGGCGCGGCGATCTGCAACCAGGTGCCGCTGTGCCGGTCGTCGTACGGGCCCTACGCGCGGGCGATGATCCGGATCTGCAAGGAGGAGTCCTTCCACCAGCGGCAGGGCTACGAGCTGCTGATGACCATGATGAAGGGCACCCAGCAGCAGCGGGACATGGTGCAGGAGGCGGTGAACCGCTGGTGGTGGCCGTCGCTGATGATGTTCGGCCCGCCGGACGCGGATTCGCCCAACACCGCGCAGTCGATGGCGTGGAAGATCAAGCGGCACACCAACGACGAGCTGCGGCAGCGCTTTGTCGACATGTCCGTGCCGCAGGCCGAGGCGCTCGGCGTGACCTTCCCGGACCCGGAGCTGAAGTGGAACGCCTCGCGCGAGCACTACGACTTCGGCGCGGTCGACTGGGACGAGTTCAAGAACGTGCTCAAGGGCAACGGCCCGTGCAACGCGGACCGGGTCGCCCATCGGCGGCGCGCGCACGACGACGGTGCCTGGGTTAGGGAAGCCGCTGCGGCGCATGCGGCCAAGAAAGAGGTTTCGGCATGAAGCACGACTGGCCGTTGTACGAGGTGTTCGTCCGCGGGAAGCGGGGCCTGAACCACGTGCACGTGGGCTCGCTGCACGCGGCGGACGACGAGATGGCGCTGCACCACGCGCGCGATCTTTACACGCGTCGCAACGAAGGTGTGTCGATCTGGGTCGTCCGCGCCTCGGACATCACCGCGTCGTCGCCGGACGAGAAGGACCCGTTCTTCGCGCCCAGCGGGGACAAGGTGTACCGGCACCCGACGTTCTACGACATTCCCGACAACGTTCCCCACATGTAAGGGATGTCCTGCTGTGTCCTTTGATAACGTCTACGAAGCCATCACCGAAGACAACGACGCGCGCTGGGCCTTTGGCACCGGATTCGCTGACCCGCTGTCCGGTGTGGACACTTCGGTGCCGTCCGGAGTGGACGGTGCGCAGCTGGCCGCGTATTGCCTGATGCTCGGCGACGACGCGTTGATCTTCTCGCATCGGTTGCAGGAGTGGGTCAGCAACGCGCCTGAGCTGGAGGACGAGGTCGCGCTCGCGAACATCGCCCTCGACCTGCTCGGCCAGGCGCGGTTGCTGCTGGCCCGCTCGGGCAAGGCGGACGGGACTGACCGGTCCGAGGACACGTTCGCGTTCCTGCGCGCGGAGAACGAGTTCCGGAACGTGCGGCTGGCCGAGCTGGGCGGTGGCCACTTCGGCCACACGATCGCGCAGCTGTTCGTGTTCTCGACCTGGCGGCTCGCGTTGTTCCAGCGGCTTGAGTCCAGTGTGGACCCGGTGCTGGCTGCGATCGCGGCCAAGGGTGTGAAGGAGCTGGCTTACCACCGGGACTACGCCGCGCAGTGGCTGGTGCGGCTCGGTGACGGGACGCCGCTGTCGCACGAGCGGATGGCCGAGGGGCTCGCCGCGGTGTGGCCGTATGTCGAGGAGTTGTTCGCGACGCATCCGGTCGAGCTGGTGGATGCAGCTTCGTTGCGGCCGGAGTTCGACGCCATTCTGGATCAGGCGTTGGCGGCCGGGACGTTGGAGCGGCCGGAGATCGGGGCTATCGCTGGAGTTTCCGGGCGTACTGGGCGCGATGGAGTCCACACGGAACAGATGGGTTTCCTGCTGGCTGAGCTGCAGAGCGTGGCTCGGGCGATGCCTGGAGCGTCATGGTGACCGCAGTGGCGGTGGCTTCCACAGTCACCGATCCCGAGCTGCCGATGCTGACGCTCGCGGATCTGGGTGTGCTGCGCGAAGTGTCCGAAGAGGACGGTCGGGTGACGGTGTCGATCACCCCGACGTACACCGGGTGTCCGGCGATGGACACCATGCGGGACGACCTTGAGCACGCGTTGCGTGGTGCGGGGTATACCGAGATCGAGATCCGTACGGTGCTGGAACCGGCGTGGACGTCGGATTGGATCAGCGAGAACGGCCGGCGCAAACTGGCCGAGGCCGGGATCGCGCCGCCGGGGTCCGCGCCGCGGCGGTCGGGGCCGATTCCGTTGACGCTGGGGCCTTCGGTGCGGCAGGTGGCCTGTCCGCACTGCGGGTCGGTCGATACCGAGGAGCAGTCCCGGTTCAGTGCGACTGCTTGTAAGGCGTTGCGGCGTTGCCGGTCTTGCTGGGAGCCGTTCGAACACGTCAAGGAGATTTGAGTGACTGCCACCATTTCCCGTCGCACGGGGTTCCATTCGTTGCGGGTGGCCGAGGTTGAGCGGCTTTGCGACGACGCCGTGGCCGTGACGTTCGACGTGCCTGCCGAGCTGGCGTCTACTTACGCTTTCGCGCCCGGGCAGTCGCTCACCCTGCGCCGGACTGTGGAGGGGCGGGACGAGCGGCGGTCGTATTCGATCTGTGCCGCGGCGGGGGAGCGGCCGCGGGTTGGCGTGCGGCTGGTTCCGGATGGGGTGTTCTCGTCGTGGCTGGTCAATGAGGTTCGGGCGGGGGATACCGTTGAGGTTTCCGCGCCTACCGGGTCGTTTACTCCGGATTTGGCGGCTGGTGGGCATCATGTGCTGATCGCTGCTGGGTCGGGGATTACGCCGGTGTTGTCTATCGCGGCTTCTTTGCTGGCTACGCCGGATGCTTCGGTGACTGTGCTTTATGGGAATCGGCGTACTGACACGGTGATGTTCGCTGATGAGCTGGCTGATTTGAAGGATCGGTATCCGGCTCGGTTGGAGCTGGTGCATGTGCTGTCCCGGGAGCCTCGTGAGGCTGAGTTGTTTACCGGGCGGCTGGATTCGGACAAGCTGAGTGCGTTGTTCGGGTCGATTGTGCCGGTCGAGGATGTCGATCACTTTTGGTTGTGCGGGCCGTTTGGGATGGTGACTTCGGCTCAGGAGCTTCTTGGTTCACTGGGGGTTCCTGGGGAGCGGGTGCATCAGGAGCTGTTCTATGTGGATGATGTGCCGCCGGAGCCGGTCAAGCATGTCGATCCCGCGGTGGCCGGTGCTTCGTCTGAGGTGACGTTGGTGCTGGACGGGCGGTCTACGACGATGAATCTGCCCCGGGAGTCGTCGGTGCTGGACGGGGCGCAGCGGTTCCGGCCGGATTTGCCGTTTGCCTGCAAGGGCGGGGTTTGCGGGACCTGCCGGGCGAAGGTGACCGAGGGGGCGGTGGATATGCGGCGGAATTTCGCGTTGGAGAAGGCTGAGGTCGAGGCTGGGTTTGTGTTGACTTGCCAGTCTCATCCGGTTTCTGAGCGGGTTACGGTGGATTTCGACGCTTGAGGTTTTGGGGTTGAAAGACTGTTGCGGCGGGCACCCCGAAGCCCGATTGTGCTGACGGTCCGGTGGTGCTTGTCAAGGCGGGAAAGATGCCTTGACAAGCACCACCGGACCGCAGGGAGGCTTCGTATCGGGGTGCGGGGGAGGGGCTGGGTGCACCGATGGGTTGGGTGCGTTGGTGCGGCTTGGTGGGGGTGGGGCTTGCGCCCCAATGTGGCATTGGGTGCGTCTGACGCACCGAACGCCACATTGGGTGCGTCGCATGCACCCAACGCCACATTGGGGCGCTTCGGCGGGCGGGTGCGGGCTGTGAAGGGGTCCTTGAGGGAATCTGGTTCCGTGAAGGGGTCCCTCACGGACGGCCGGGGGTCGCGGAGGCGGGCGAGGGCTGTGAGGGGAACCCTGAGGGAATCAGAGTCTGTGAGGGTTCCCCTCACGGACGGTTAGCGGCGGCGGCGTTTGCGGCGGGGGGTCGGGAAGTCGTTTGGCTCTGGGGTTTCGGTGGTGGTGGGGTCGCCTAGGCCTAGCATTTCTGCGGCCAGTTCCTGTGACGACGCGAAGCGGCCGGTGGGCTTCGCTTTCGCTCGTCGGAGTGCGGAGGGGCGCAGGCGGTTGTAGCCGCGTACTGCGATGGGGCGTCGAGTGCGTAGGTCGAATTCTGGCAGGGATTCCAGTTGTCCGGCCAGTTCTCGGTCGACCAAGACTGTGCCCGGCCTCGCTGCTGACGTCAGGCGCGCGGCGAGGTTGACCACCGAGCCATAGACATCGCCGAAGCGGGACAGGACCCGTCCTGAGGCCATTCCGGCTCGGACTGCGGGCAAGCCGCCGTCTTCGCCGGTGCGTTCGGCCAGGGTCAGGGCGATTTCCGCGCCGTCGGCGGGGGAGTCGGTGACGAAGAGGACCTCGTCGCCGATCATTTTTACTACCCGGCCGTGGTGTTCCGCGATGACTTCGGTGGCCAGCGACTCGAAGCCGTCCAGGACCTGGCTTAGCTCTTCCTCGTCGGCTTCCCTCGTGAATCTGGTGTAGCCGACCATGTCCACGAAGCCGACGACCAGGGCTCGGGTCTCCAGGTCCTCGTCGGGGCTGGCGAAGGCGCGGCCGGCAAAGGCAGCCAGGTGACGGCGCCAGACGTAGTTCTGGACCTGCTCCAACTCGGGGAGCAGGCGCTCTACCAGGCGGGTCACCTGACGGTCGCTGCGGGCCAGGTCCGGGTTTTCCGTGATCAGCTGCCACAGCATGTGTACCTGCCACTCGGCCAGCCGGGAAAGATGCTGGCCGAGGGCACGGGTCACCGCGACTTCCATCCCGGGCGCGACAAGGCCGGAACTCACCAAACCGTCGGCGATGCGCATGGCCTCGACGTCCGCGTCGGTGAACACCATTTCGTCGTCTTCGACGGTGGCGAAACCCAGGGCTCGCCACAGCCGGCGCGAGCGTTCCTCGGGCACGCCGGCCCGTTTCGCGACTTCGAGCCGGGTGTAGCGGCGGGGCCCGCCGAGCAGGGCGCGTTCGAGCCGCTGCTGCAGGTCCCGGGAAGAGTCGGCCACGAAATCAGGTGGTGTGCACGATCAGCACGTCGACGCCCGACTTCCGGGCCACCTCGGCGGGCACCGAGCCCAGGATCCGCCCGGCCAGGGTGTTGAGGCCGCGGTTGCCGACCACGAGCAGGTCGGCCGAGCGGTCCTTCACGACCTTCCGCAGCATGTCGACCGGCTGACCCTCCAGCGCGACCGTCTCGATGTTCGCGGCGCCGGCCTTCGCCGCGCGGTCCCGTGCGGACTGCAGCGTGTCCTCGGCGGGCGCGGACCCGACCACCTGGTAGGCCTCGTCGCCCAGTTCGTCCTGCGCGCGTTCGACGTCTTGGCGGCTGGCCGGGTGGTACGCGCAGACGACGACCAGCGTCGCCCCGGCGTCGGCGGCCACCCCGGCGGCCTTGTCCACCGCGGCGAAGGACGAGTCGGACCCGTCCGTGCCCACCACCACAGTCCGATAGACAGCCATCCAGAACCTCCCGGCGATCGGTCAGCGGGGCGGCTCGGCCCCTTCGCGGGGGAAGGTTACTCGCCAGTCGGTTTTCCCGCCGGGCGCGGTTGCGGCTGCGGCTTGGGCACGTCGGACGTACGCAGCCGGACAGTCTGCTCGACGTCGCCGCCCGCCGCGGGCTTTCCGCTGTTCGCCGGGGCATTCTTGCTGCCCTGGCCAGCGGAACCCGCGGCACTGCCCGGCTTACCCGACTGGGTGCCGTTGCTGTTCGTGGTGCCGGACTTCGGCCCGGAAGCCCCGTCGACGGACGCCTTGATGTCCTCGGGGACGGCCCCGTCGGTTTCGCCGAGCACGTGCTGTGCCTCGGCCAGCACGGTGCGCGCCGACCGGACCTGCTCGGCCAGGCTCGCCCGGACCGTGCGCAGGGCCTCGACCCGCTCGTTGGCCTGGGTGATCCGGCGGTTCGATTCGTCGGTGGCGGTGCGGACGCGGCGGCGGGCCTCGTCGGCGGCCTCCGCGAGCCGCGCGTTGGCCTCGGTGATCGAGTCCTGGCGGCGCTTGTTCGCGTCGGCGACCGATTCGCGCTGGCGGCGGTCGATGTCGGCCTTCGCCGCGGTCTCCTCCTCCAGCACCTTCGCCCGGATCGCGGCCGCGTCCTCGGCGGCCTCGCGGACCCGGCGCTCGGCCTCGGCCTTGCTGGCCGCCTCCTGCTCGGCCAGCACGCGCATCGCCTCGGCGCGGCGGGTGGCCATGGCGATCTCGAAGTCTTCCTCGACCTGCGTGCGGCGGGCCTCAGACTCCGCGTCGAGCTTCTTGCGCTCGGCCTCGGCCTCGTCGGTGATCCGCTTGGCCTCGGCGCGCGCGTCCTCCAGCACCTTGCGGTGCTCGGCTTCCATCTCCTTGCGGCGCAGGTCAAGCTCGGTGAGCAACTGCTCGTACCGGGCGCGCATGGCGCTGGCGTCGGTCTCCGCCTTGGCCCGGATGTGGCCGGCCTCGGCCTCGGCGCGGGCACGCGTGTCGGCGGCCTCGTCCTGCGCCAGCCGCAGCATCCGCTGGAGGCGCTCGGACAGGCCCTCGACGCTCGTCGGCGGCTGCGCGAGCCGGTCGACCTGACCGCGCAGATCGGCGATCTCGCCGCGTGCGACTTCCAGCTGCCGGGCCAGGTCGCCGGACTGGGCGATGGCGGCGTCGCGGTCGGCGGTGAGCATCTTCAGGTCGCCGTCGAGCCGTTCGAGGTGCTCGTCGACCTGCGCCCGGCTGTACCCCCGCTTCGCTACGTCGAAGCCGGCTCCCAGCGGCACGAGTTCGCGTTCATCGCCAAGACTCATGCCACCACCGTAGTCGCTCCGCGGTCACGGACGGGTGAGCACCCACGGCGTCCGGCCGCCCGTGCGCTGAGCGGCCGGACCGATCGGGCAGGTGGTCTGCCCTCACGCGCCGCGGAAGGCGTTGATGCCGTCGAGGTGCTTCGCGCGCAGCTCCTCGTCGCGTACGCCGAGCCCTTCTTCCGGAGCCAGCGCGAGCACTCCGACCTTGCCCTGGTGGGCGTTGCGGTGCACGTCAAGGGCGGCCTGGCCGGTTTCTTCCAGCGAGTACGTCTTCGACAGCGTCGGGTGGATGAGGCCCTTCGCGATGAGCCGGTTGGCCTCCCACGATTCGCGGTAGTTCGCGAAGTGCGAGCCGATGATCCGCTTCAGGTTCATCCACAGGTACCGGTTGTCGTACTGGTGCATGTAGCCCGAGGTGGACGCGCAGGTGACGATGGTGCCGCCCTTGCGCGCGGCGTAGACGGACGCGCCGAAGGTCTCCCGGCCCGGGTGCTCGAACACGATGTCCGGGTCCTCGCCGCCGGTCAACTCGCGGATCTTCGCGCCGAACCGCTGCCATTCCTTCGGGTCCTGCTCGGTCTCGCTCTTCCAGAATTTGTAGCCCTCCGCGGTGCGGTCGATGATCAGCTCCGCGCCGAGCTTCCGGCAGATCTCGGCTTTTTCGGGGCTGGACACGACGCACACCGGGATCGCGCCGCCGTTGAGCGCGTACTGCGTCGCGTACGAGCCGAGGCCGCCCGACGCGCCCCAGATCAGCACGACGTCGCCCTGTTTCATGTCCGCGCCGTTGCGCGACACCAGCTGCCGGTACGCGGTCGAGTTCACCAGCCCCGGAGCGGCGGACTCCTCCCAGGTCAGGTGCGCCGGCTTCGGCATCAGCTGGTTCGCCTTGACCAGCGCGATCTCGGCGAGCCCGCCGAAGTTCGTCTCGAAGCCCCAGATCCGCTGCTCGGTGTCGAGCATCGTGTCGTTGTGCCCGTCCGGGCCTTCCAGCTCGACATTCAGGCAGTGCGCGACGACCTCGTCGCCCGGCTTCCAGTTGTGCACGCCCGCGCCGGTGCGCAGCACGACGCCGGACAGGTCGGAGCCGACCACGTGATACGGCAGGTCGTGCCGCTTGGCCAGCGGCGAGAGCTTCCCGTACTTGCGGAGGAACTTGAACGTCGGGATCGGCTCGAAGATCGACGTCCAGACAGTGTTGTAGTTGATCGCGCTCGCCATCACCGCGACCAGCGCCTCGCCGGGGCCCAGCTCCGGCGTCGGGACGTCGTCGATGTGCAGCGAGCGGCGCGGGTCCTTGTCCCGGCTTTCGAGGCCTTCGAACAGGTCGACCTCGTCGGCGTGCACGGTGACGCCCCGGTAGCTCTCGGGCACGGGCAGCTCGGCGATCGCGTCGAGGCGGCCGTTCAGGATCGCCTGCTGGATCTCGTCGAGGTGCGTCATCGGGAACCTCCAGGGGTCGGTCGCGGCGGGCGACTAGACGAAATTACTCGTCGGTAACCGGGGGCCTCACTGTACGAGACAGACACCTTGTACACGAGTCGAAGTGTGACCAACGAATCTTGACCGGCTGGCCAACCAAGGCGCATAGTCGGACATGGGAAATCTCCCTGAACGGCTCTTTTCCGGCGGAGGTGAGCACGAATGAGTGAAGTCTCGACGCGCGCCTGGACGCGGCCCTACGACTGGGCCGAGGTCGTGATTGGTGTTGTCGCCGCTCTTTCACCCCTTTGGCTGAGCACGAACACCACGATGGTGTGGACGATGGTGGTCCTCGGCGCGCTGATCGCGATCGACGGCCTGGTGTCGCTCGCGGCGCCGAGCATGGTTTACGGCGAGGGCGTGCAGATCGTCCTCGGCGCGTTGCTGTTCATCGCGCCGTGGGTGATGGGGTATACGGAATTCAACGGGGCGTCGTGGACGTCCTGGGTCGGCGGTGCGCTGACGATCATCGCCGGCGCGGCCGCGATGCCGGAGGCCAACGCCGCGCACCGGATGGCGGGCCAGCACTGATCGGGGCAACGGAGCCCCGGCGAGGAAGGTGACATGACCGAAGACTCGGCGAAGGAACGGATCCTGTGCGCGGCGGAGGAGCTGTTCGCCGAGTCCGGCTTCGACGCGACCCCGACGTCCCGCATCGCGGAGCGCGCCGGGGTCCCGAAGGGCCTGGTCCACTATTACTTCCGCCGCAAGTCCGACCTGCTGGCCGCCTTGGTCGACCGGCTGCCGGACGAACGCATCGAACCCGCCGCGGTCGTCGTTCCCGGCGACCTGGCGGGTTCCCTGCGCAGGCTGGTCGGCGAACTCGACCGCCGGTTCACCGGTTCCCTCGGGCTCTCGCATCTGCTGTGGCGCGAGGCCGACACCCACCACGTGGTCCGCGACGCGCTGTCCGAGCGATTCCAGCAGCTGGTCCGGCTGATGCGGTCGGTGATCGTGGCCGCGACCGGCGGACGGCTCGCCGGGGCGGACATCGACAACGCGTCCGGGCTGCTGGCCCGCGCGGTCACCCACCGGCACGCGACGGCTCGGCACACCGGCGACGACCGGCCCGCGGAGTTCGACGGGGAGCTGACGTTCGTGGCGAACGCGTTGTCGGCTCGCGCGGCCAAGGGGACGACCTCGTGAGTGGCAATCCCGGTTAGAACCGGGATTGCCACTCACGAGGTCTCAGCGCGCCGGCTCCACGAGCTCGACCAGCACCCCGCCCGCGTCCTTCGGATGCACGAAGTTCACCCGGCTGTTCGACGTCCCGCGCTTGGCCGCGTCATACAGCAGCCGGAGGCCCTGTGCGCGCAGCGCCGCCGCCGCAGCGTCCACATCGGACACTCGCAGCGCGAGCTGCTGCAGGCCCGGGCCATTGCGGCCGATGAACTTGGCGATCGTCGAATCGTCGCGGGACGGCGCGAGCAGCTGGATCATCGTCTCGGTGCCCGCGGTACCCGGGGCGCGCAGCATCGCCTCGCGCACGCCCTGCTCGTCGTTCACCTCCTCGTGCGCGACCTCCAGGCCGAAGTGGTCGCGGTGGAAGGCGATGGCCGCGTCGAGGTCGGGCACGGCGATGCCGACGTGGTCGATCGCGGTCACGAACGGCTTGAGCACGGATGCGCTGGGCTCGGTGTCCATACCGGGGAGGATAAGCCCGCGAGCGGCAGGCGGAACCCCGCGTGCGCCCCCTCACACTGGCTCCATCAAGACGCGCCGGGAACCCCGCGCAGGCCGTATCGTGGGAACACTGCCAGTGCACCGATGCTTTGGAGGACGTCGTGTCCGGTTCCGTGATCCTGGGCGCTGCCCGTACCCCGATCGGGCGGCTGCTCGGCTCGTTGAAGGACTTCTCGGGAGCCCAGCTGGGCGGGATCGCGATCAAGGCCGCGCTCGAGCGCGCCGGCGTCTCCCCGGACCAGGTCCAGTACACGATCATGGGGCAGGTGCTCACCGCGGGCGCGGGCCAGATCCCGGCTCGCCAGGCCGCGGTCGCCGCGGGCATCCCGATGGACGTTCCGGCGCTCACCATCAACAAGGTCTGCCTTTCCGGCCTCGACGCGATCGCGCTCGCCGACCAGCTGATCCGCGCGGGCGAGTTCGACCTCGTCGTCGCGGGCGGCCAGGAGTCGATGACGCAGGCGCCGCACCTGCTGCCGAAGTCCCGTTCGGGCTTCAAGTACGGCGACACCACGCTGGTCGACCACATGGCCTACGACGGCCTGTTCTGCGCGTTCGACCAGGTCGCGATGGGTGTTTCGACGGAGAAGCACAACGCCCGCTACAGCGTCACCCGCGAGCAGCAGGACGCGTTCTCCGCGCGTTCGCATCAGCGGGCCGCGGCCGCGATCGAGGCCGGGTTCTTCCGCGAGGAGATCGCGCCGGTGTCGATCCCGCAGCGCAAGGGCGACCCGGTGGTCTTCTCCACCGACGAGGGCGTGCGCGCGGACACCACCGTCGAGGGCCTCGCGAAGCTGCGTCCGGCGTTCGCTTCGGACGGCACCATCACCGCCGCTTCGTCGTCGCAGATCTCCGACGGTGCGGCCGCGGTGATCGTGGCCAGCCCGGAGAAGGCGGCCGAGCTGGGCATCACGCCGCTGGCCGAGATCGGTGCGCACGGCGTCGTCGCCGGTCCGGACGCGAGCCTGCAGGAGCAGCCGTCGAACGCGATCCGCGCCGCGCTGAGGAAGGCGAAGCTGGACGTGGGCGACCTGGACCTGGTGGAGATCAACGAAGCGTTCGCCTCGGTCGGCCTGGTGTCGAGCGAGAAGCTCGGGCTGGACGAGTCGAAGGTCAACGTCAACGGCGGCGCGATCGCGCTGGGCCACCCGATCGGCGCGTCCGGCGCCCGGCTGGCCGTGCACCTGGTGCACGAGCTGCGCCGTCGCGGCGGCGGTCTCGGCGCGGCCGCGCTGTGCGGTGGCGGCGGCCAGGGCGACGCGCTGCTGATCCGCGTTCCGTCGGCGTAAGTTGGCCGGCCCGGACCTCGACGAGCTGGTCGGCCGCGCGCGGGAAGGACAACCGCGCGCGGTCGCCCGGCTCATTTCGCTGGTCGAGGATTCGTCGCCGCGAGTGGCGGACATCGCCCGCGCTTTGACGCCTTACACCGGCCGCGCTCGCGTCATCGGACTCACCGGCCCACCCGGGGTCGGTAAGTCAACATCGACGTCCGCGCTGCTCACCGCCTTGCGCGGCGAGGGTTTGCGGATCGGGGTGCTGGCGATCGACCCGTCGTCGCCGTTCTCCGGCGGCGCGCTGCTCGGCGACCGGATCCGGATGACCGAGCACGCCACCGATCCCGGCGTCTTCATCCGCTCGATGGCCACCCGGGGACATCTCGGCGGCCTGTCGTGGGCGACCCCGCAGGCGGTGCGGGTGCTGGACGCCGCCGGGTTCGACGTCGTGCTGATCGAGACTGTCGGGGTTGGACAGTCCGAAGTGGACGTTGTGAAACTGGCCGACACCACCGTGGTTTTGCTGGCCCCGGGCATGGGCGACGGGATCCAGGCGGCGAAAGCGGGCGTGCTGGAGATCGCGGATGTGTTCGTGGTCAACAAAGCCGACCGCGACGGCGCCGACGCGACGGTGCACGACCTGAAGCAGATGATCACCCTGGCCCGTCGCGAACTGCGCGGGCCGAGCTGGCGGCAGCCGATCGTCCGCACGGTGGCGGCGAAGGGCGAAGGCGTCGACGAGGTGGTGTCGGCGTTGCGCGCGCACCATGAATGGCTTGTCGCGCATGGGGAATTGGACCGCCGCCGCGCCGCCCGTGCCCGGGAGGAGGTCGCCGCGATCGCGTTGCGGAGGTTGCACGCGGAGCTGGCGGATCTCCGGCAGGGGGGCAGGTTGGGGGAGTTGGCGGAGCGGGTGGTGGCCCGGGAGCTGGACCCGTTCGCGGCGGCGGACCGGTTGATTGCGGAGCTGAAGGGGTCGTGAGTGGCAATCCCGGTTCTAACCGGGATAAACACTCACGACGTCATACAGCGGCTTCGTCACCTTCCTGCTGAACTGCGGCCCGACCAGATACCGCACACAGCCCGGGTCGTCGTACCCACACGGTTTCCCTTCCGCCGCAAAGAACCCCGCGTGCGTGTTGTCCCCGACGACCGTGCCCAGCCCCGTCGCCGGGTTGAAGTCGCGCAGCCGGGGACCGCCGCTGGACCCGCCGCCCATGACGCACGCCGTGCCCCACTGATCGGGAGAGTCCGGATCGGTCGCGGTGCCGGTCCAATGCCGTGCGGTGCCAGTGCAATACGCCAGCCTCGCCCCGGTGTACTCCGGCAGCCCCTCGCGCGCCGGATCGGACGCTGCCCGCGGGTAGCCGAACTGCGTCACGTTCGCCGCACCCGGCCGGTCGAACCCGATCTGCTGCGCGCCGGTCACGTCCTGCACCAGCTGTCCTGACTCGTTCGGGCCGAGGACCGCGAAGGCCTGGTCGAAGGTGTCGAACTTCTGCGCGTTCTGCTGGTCGTTCGCGAGCCAGGTGCGGTCGACGACGCCCGCCCGGGCGGCGAACTTCCCGTACGGCGCTTGGCCGTCGTGGTAGCCGGGCACGAACATGAGGTGCGCGTTCCAGGCGTTGTGCTCGCCGAGGAGGTCGGTGTCGTTGACGCAATGTCCGGCCGTGACGATCGTGCTGCGGTTCTTGCTGCGCACGACGGTCGCCGTGCAGCTCGCGTCCTCGCCGTGGTCGGTGTAGAACAGCCGGCCGACCGTCTTCGGGAGCGGGTCCGGCCACGGCGCTCCGTCGGGTCCGCTCTTGGGCGGATTCTCCGACGACGGCTGGGTCAGCGCGGCCAGGCGCTGCGGGGTCCAGTACGCGAACACCGCCTGCTGTTCGGCGGGGGAGGATGCCAGCGGCTGCAGCACGGGACCGGCGGGAGCGGCAGGAGTGGCCAGAAGCCCGGCGACCAGTCCGGCGATAAGGGGAGCGATCATGAAACCGCACGGTAGGACGCGGGTGTCAGGAACCGGTCAGGATGCGACTTTAGCCGGAAGCGCGGGCAGTTTTCCGTCCCTATACTGCGATCCTCCGTGCACTGGGAGGGAACCGGAATGAAGAAGCTGCTCGTGTCCGTGCTGACCGCGTTGTCGCTGGTCGCGGTCGCCGCACCGGCTTCGGCGGCGGAAGCGGCGCCGCCGAAGGTCACGTCGGGGCCGTGCCAGTACACCGAAACTCCGGACGATCCCGCGGCACGCCCGGTGTCGCTCCCGCGCGACCCGCGGCACACGCCGGACCGCGGCAGCGTCGATGTCGCGGTGTTCTCCAACCAGGGCCTGCTTCCGCTGAAGCTCAACCGCGCGCAGGCACCGTGCACGGTGCAGAGCTTCCTGCACCTGGCGGCCAACGGTTTCTACAACCAGACGACCTGTCACCGGCTGACCGCGTACCCGACGCTGAAGGTCCTGCAGTGCGGCGATCCGACGGGCACCGGCGAGCGCGGCCCTGGCTACAAGTTCCGCGACGAACTCCCGACGACGCTCCCGCCCGCCCCGTCCGACCCGACCGGCAAGCGCCGGACGTACGCGCGCGGCCTGCTGGCCATGGCGAACGCCGGACCGGACACGAACGGCTCGCAGTTCTTCGTGGTGTACGGCGATTCCAGCCTGCTGCCGAACTACACGGTCTTCGGCACGGTCGGCTCGGCCGGGTTGCGCACCCTGGACCGCGTGGCGGCCGGCGGCATCCAACCGGACGCGGACACGCCGCCGGGCAAGACCCCGGTGGACGGGAAACCGGTGCGCAAGACCGATCTCGGGCTGGTCCTGCCGCTCTGCCTGTTCTGCGGACGCTGATGCATCGGCTGGCCAGGTAGAACGGAGGCATGCGACCCGAGCCTGGCCAGGTGCTGCACTTCTCGGAAGACCCGGGGATCACGCGTTTCGTGCCGCACGTCGCGGCGACCGCGCGACAGCCGCGCGCGTATGTCTGGGCGGTCGGCGCCGACCGCTGTCCGGACTACTGGTTCCCTCGCCAGTGCCCTCGCGCGATGGCCTGGGCGACGCCGTCGACCACCGACGCCGACCGGGAACGGATCATCGGCACCGGCGACCGGGTCCACGCCGTCGAATACCGCTGGCTGGAGGCGATCCGGACGGTGCGGCTGTTCGCCTACCGGCTTCCGGCGGCCAGCTTCCGGCCGTTCGGCGAACCGGTCCCGAACGCCTGCGTCGCCACCGAACCGGTCGAACCGCTCGGCCCGGCGGAACCGGTCGGCGACCTCCTGCGGCTGCACGAGGAGGCGGGGATCCAGCTGCGGGTGCTGGCGAATCTCTGGCCGTTCTGGGACGCGGTGACCGCCAGCACGGCGGGATTCAGCGGAATCCGGCTCCGCAACGCTCAGCCGCGCACCTGACTGGCCCAGATCAACAAGCCCGGATTGGACCATCCGGCTAGGCCAATCCGGATTAGCGTGGATGGTATGACGAAGCGAATCGCCCTCGCCACGGGCGGGTTGTATCAAGCTATGTCCCAGTTGCAGGGCGAGGTGAAGAAAGCCAGCGCGAACGCCGGGCTCGACGTGAAGCTCATCGAGCTGGTCAAGATCCGTGCGTCGCAGATCAACGGGTGTGCGTACTGCCTCGACATGCACGCGGCGAAAGCCGTCGAAGCCGGGGAATCGCCGCGGCGGCTTTACGTGCTCGAAGGGTGGCGCGAGACCGAGCTGTTCACCGAGCAGGAACGTGCCGCGCTCGCCTACACCGAGGCGATGACCCTGATCTCGGACCACCGGGACGTTCCCGAAGACGTCTACGCCGAGGCCGTCCGCGTGTTCACCGAGGACCAGTACCGCGCGCTGGCCTGGTGTGTCGTCGCCATCAACACCTGGAACCGGCTCATGGTCACGAGCCACGCCGAGCTGCCGGAGCGGGCCGCGTGAGCGCCGCGCAGCTGCGGGCGCTGCATGTGCCCGGGAAGCCGCTGATCCTGCCGAATGCGTGGGACGCGGATACCGCGCAGGCGGTGGAAGCGGCCGGATTCCCGGTGGTGGCAACGAGTTCCGCGGCGGTCGCGGCGGCGCTGGGGCAGGCGGACCACGAAGGCGCGTCCGCGGACGAGATGCTCGCGGCGGCCAAGCGGATCGTGGACGCGGTCTCGGTGCCGGTGACCGTTGACGCCGAGGCCGGATACGGCTTGGCGCCAGCGGATCTCGCGGCCCGGCTCAGCGAAATCGGGGCGGTCGGGTGCAACATCGAGGACACCGACCACGGCAAAGGCGCGTTGCGACCGGCGGCCGAGCAGGCGGAGCGGATCGCTGAACTGCACCGCGCGGCCGGCGACGGGCTGGTGATCAACGCACGGGTGGACTCGTTCCTCGGTGCACCGGACGAGCAAGCGGTGCTCGACGACGCCGTCGCTCGCGGGCGCGCGTACCTCGAAGCCGGGGCGGACTGCGTGTATCCGATTCTCGTGCGTTCGCCGGAAGTTCTGGCCGAATTCGTCCGTCAGGTAGGCGGTCCGGTCAACGCTTCGGCGCTTCCCGGCGGTCCGGGGCTGGCCGGGTTCGCCGAACTGGGGGTAGCCCGGATTTCCCTGGGGGCCGGGCTGTGGCGGTATCTGCGGCACGTGCTGGAAGGCACGCTGGACGGGATCGCGCAGGGGAAGCTGCCGTATTGAAAAAACCGCTGGGTGCCGCTTCGAAGCGGCACCCAGCGGTTTCCGTGGGTAAAACTCAGTGCTGCACGGCCTTTTCCGCACCGGCGCCGGTGAGCGCCCGTACTTCCATTTCGGCGAACTTCGCCTTGTCGTGTTCCTTCGACAGGATCGTGCCGAGCCAGCCGAGAATGAACGCGACCGGAATGGACACCAGCCCCGGGTTGTCGAGCGGGAACCAGTGGAAGTCGACGCCCTGCAGCATCGACGCGCTCTTGCCGGTCTTCGGGTCGACCGGCTTCCCGGAAACCGCGGGCGAGAACACGATGAGCACGATCGTCACGATCAACCCGCCGTAAATGCTCCACAGCGCGCCCTGGGTGTTGAACCGCTTCCAGAACAGCGAGTAGAGAATCGTCGGCAGGTTCGCCGAAGCCGCCACCGCGAAGGCCAGCGCCACCAGGAACGCGACGTTCTGCCCGTTCGCCAGAATGCCGCCGAGAATCGCGACCACGCCGATCACCACGGCGGTGATCCGCGCGACGCGGACCTCCGAACCGGTGCCGACCTTGCCCTTCTTCAGCACGTTCGCGTACACGTCGTGGGCGAACGAGGCGGACGCGGTGATCGTCAATCCCGCGACCACGGCGAGGATCGTGGCGAACGCGATCGCCGAGATCAGGCCCAGCAGCACCGGGCCGCCGAGGTTCAGCGCGAGCAGCGGGGCCGCGGAGTTCACGCCGCCCGGGGCCTTCTTGATCGCGTCCGGTCCGACCAGCGCGCCCGCGCCGTAGCCGAGCACCAGGGTGAACAGGTAGAACACGCCGATCAGCACGATCGCCCACACCACCGAACGACGCGCCTCGCGCGCGGTCGGCACGGTGTAGAAGCGCATCAGCACGTGCGGCAGGCCCGCGGTGCCCAGCACCAGCGCGATGCCGAGGGAGAAGAAGTCCAGCTTCGTCGTGCCGTCCTTGCCGTACTGCTTGCCCGGCCCGAGCAGCGCCTCGCCGGCTTGCCCGGCCTTGTCGACCGCGCCCTGCAGCAGCGAGGAGAAGTTGAAGCCGTACTTGCCGAGCACCCACAGCGTCATCGCGAGCGCGCCGATGATCAGCAGCGCCGCCTTGATGATCTGCACCCAGGTGGTGCCCTTCATGCCGCCGATGAGGACGTAGGCGATCATGATCACGCCGACCACCGCGATCACCAGCGACTGCGCGGCCTTGCCCTCGATGCCCAGCAGCAGCGCGACCAGGCCGCCCGCGCCGGCCATCTGCGCCAGCAGGTAGAAGAACGACACCACGAGCGTCGAAACCGCCGCCGCGGCGCGCACCGGACGCTGCTTCATCCGGAACGCCAGCACGTCGCCCATGGTGAACTTGCCGGTGTTGCGCAGCAGTTCCGCGACGAGCAGCAGCGCGACCAGCCACGCCACCAGGAAGCCGATCGAGTACAGGAACCCGTCGTAGCCGTACACCGCGATGGCGCCGGCGATGCCGAGGAACGACGCGGCCGACAGGTAGTCGCCGGAGATCGCGATGCCGTTCTGCGGGCCGGTGAACGCGCGGCCCGCGGCGTAGTAGTCGGACGCGGTCTTGGTGTTGCGGCTCGCGCGGAACACGATCACCAGCGTGATGACCACGAACAGCGCGAAGATCGAGATGTTGAGCGTGGGATTGCTGCCCTCGACGCTCTCGGCGAGAGTGTTCACGCCCCCTCCTTCTCCGGGTTCTCGATGTCGTCCTTGATCCGCTCGGCCAGCGGGTCCAGCTTCTTGTTGGCGTAGCGCACGTACAGCCACGTGATGAGGAACGTGGAGACGAACTGCAGCAGCCCGAAGAGCAGGCCGACGGTGAAGTTGCCGGCGATCTTCGTGCTCATGAAGCCGTGCGCGTAGTCGGCGAGCAGGACGTAGAGCAGGTACCAGGCGAGGAACAGTCCGGCCATCGGGAACACGAACCGGCGCAGCCGGCCGCGGAGTTCGCGGAATTCGGCGCTGTCGTGCGCCTGCTCCCAGATCGTGTCCGGCGGCGCGCCGGACGGGTCGCCTGCGCTCATGGGATCTCCCTTGTGCGACGCTGCGGATGTGGTGCGCGACACAGTAGGGAGGACGCCGGGGCGAGGGAACCGTCAGCGGCTCAAACGCCTCGCCGCACGACGAACGGTCGACGAACGGTCACCCGGCGTGGACGAGGGGCGCTCGTCGAGATGCAGCCGTAACATCGCGGCCCCCGCCCAAGACGGTGGGCGCCCGCGCAGTGACACCGTGATCATCACGCCGAACGCGAGCGGTACCGACCAGGGTGCCGGTTGCGAGACCAAGATCGCCACCCAGCCTTGCATCGGCGGCCCGGCCAGCGCAAACAGGATCGACCCGGACGAGGCCGCCAGCCCGGTGAGCACCCCGGCGATCGCGCCCGCCGCGGTGAGCCGCTGCCACCAGATGCCGAGCACGAGCAGCGGGCAGAACGTGGACGCGGCGACGGTGAACCCCCAGGTCACCAGCACTCCCGCGTCGAGCCGCGCGGACGGCAGCGCGAGCAGCACCATCGCGATCGCGGCGAACACGACCGTCACCCGCAGCCGGCGCAGGCCGCCGGGCATCAGGTCGTAGGCGATCGCGCCGGACATCACCAGCAGCAATCCCAGCGACGTCGCCAGAAACGCGGCGAACGCGCCCGCGGTGAGCAGCGCGGTGAACATCTGCCCGGCCCAGCTGTGGTCGACCTGCGAGGGCAGCGCGACGACCACCGTGTCGGTGTTGCCGGAGAGGTACAGCTGCGGCACCAGCACCCGGCCGAGGACGCCGTAGATGCCGGGGAAGAGGTAGAAGACTCCGAGCAGCGCCACGGTGATCGCGGCGGTCCGGCGCGCGGCGCGGCCGTCCGGGCTGGTGTGGAAGCGCATCAGGACGTGCGGGAGGCCCATCGTGCCGAGCACGGTCGCGATGAGGACCGCCCACGTGCCGAGCAGCGGGTGTCCTTTGTCGAGCTCCAGCAGCGGACGCTGCCACTCCGGCCCGCCGAGCGCGACCTCTCCGCTGACGCCGGGAACCTGCGTACCGGCGGCGAACGTGAGCTGTTCTCCCTTGTGCACCACCAGTTGTCCCGGCGCGACGGTGCCGCGGCCTTGCAGCGCGGTGGGTTCGCGGAAGGTGAGGGTGACGTCGTGGTCGAACTGCACCGGGGTCTCGTGCGAGAACCGGGTGAACTCGACCGGCGTGAGACTCGCGTCGCGGGTGTCGGTGCTGATGTGGAGCACCAGCCACAGCGCGGGGACGAGGAACAGCACGAGCTTCAGGAAGAACTGGAACGCTTGGACGTACGTCGCCGCGCGCATGCCGCCGAGCGCGAGCGTGACACTGACCGCGGTGCCCGCGATGACCACGCCGACCCAATACGGAGTCCCGCCGACCGCGGTGAGCACAAGCCCGGCGGTACGGAACTGGGGGACGACGTAGATGGTCCCGATCACCAGCACCACTACTGCGGCGAGACGGCGCAACGCGGGGGAGGCGAGCCGCGCTTCGGCGAAGTCGGGGACGGTGAGTGCGCCGGACCTTCGCATTGGCGCGGCGACAAGGACCAGCATCGCGACGTACCCCGCGGTGAAGCCGACCGGGTACCAGAGCGCGCCGACGCCGTCCTTGACCATCAGCCCGGCGACGCCGAGGAATGACGCTGCGGAGAGGTATTCGCCGGAGACCGCGGCGGAGTTGACGAAGGGGGAGATTCGCCTTGACGCCACCAGGAAGTCGGAGGTGGTGCGCATGGCGGCGACCCCGCGCACGCCGATGAGCAGCGTGACGAGGACGACCGGGGCTACCGCCAGCGCGATGTCCATCTATCCGCCCACGCTCGCCGCTTGCGCCCCAATGTGGCATTGGGTGCATGTGACGCACCGAATGCCACATTGGGTGCGTTGGACGCACCGAACGCCACATTGGGGCGCTGCGGGTGTTCGGCTCACCGATCGTCCTCGATCTTCTCCGCGCGGCGCAGCTGCCACCACGAAAGCCCGGCCAGCACCGGGTACGGCAGGACCGCGATCAGCAGCCAGGACAGCGGAATCCCCCACAGCCGCACGTCGTCCAGCGACGGGGCGAGCGCGAACAGCACCGGCAAACCCAGCACCAGCACGAACATCGCGACCAGCGCGGGAATGCCGCGGCGGCGCTGGATCCGGTACAGCACCGCCGCGCGTTCCGCCTCCGGCGCGCGCAGGCGCGGCATCCGCCACCGGCCGCGTTCGAGCCGCCGCGACCGGGCAAGCCTCGTCTGCGGACTGGTGACGGCGACGCGTTTGGTGCGGCTCACCGGGCACCCCGCGCAACCCTCGTGAGTGGCAATCCCGGTTCTAACCGGGATTGCCACTCACGACCCGCCCCAGCCAGCCGGGTCACCGGGCGCTCCCGAGCTGTCCCCGCTGCGCCGCCTCCAGCAGCCGGTCCCGGAGGTCCCGCGCGTGCCGCCGGCTGACCGGCACATCGCCCGCCTCGGTGTGCGCCAGCAGCCCGCCCGTCGTGTCGCTCCGCAGCTCCAGCACCGCGCTCACCGCGAGCAGGAACCCCCGGTGCACCCGCGTAAACCCGGTCCCTTCCCAATACTCCTCAAGCCGCGAAATCGGCATCCGCACCGGATGCACGCCGCCGCGGGTATGCAGCCGGACGTAGTCGCCGTTGGCCTCGGCGAACAGCACGTCGTCGCGCCGGACATACCGGGTGCGGCCGCCGGAATCCACCGGCAGCGCGGCCATCGCGTCCGGCGAGGACCGGCGGCGGCTGCTCGGCACCAGGCGGGTCACCTTCGCCAGCGCGGCGGAAAGCCGTTCCGTGCGCACGGGCTTGAGCAGGTAGTCCACCGCCCCGATGCCGTACGCCGCCACCGCGTGCCCGTCGTGTGCGGTGACGAAGACGATCACCGGCGGTTCGGACAGCTTCGCCAGCAGCGACGCGAGTTCGAGCCCGTCCAAGCCTGGCATGGAAATGTCGAGGAAAACCGCGTCGAAATGGTCCGCCTGCAACAGTTTCAGCGCCTTCAGCGCATCGCTCGCGCCGACGACCTCGCCGACCTCCGGCGCGTCGCGCAGCATCCGGCACAGGTCGTCCAGCGCCGGCGCGAGATCGTCGACCGCCAGCACCCGCAGCCCGCTCACGGCAGCACCCCCGGCTGGAACCGCGGCACCCGCAGGACGACCCGGGTGCCTTCGCCGACCGCCGTTTCCACCGTCAGCCCGTACCAGGCCCCGTAGACCGTGCGCAGCCGTCTGTCCACATTGGCCATTCCGAGCCCGGTCCCGTCGCCGCTTCCCGCGAGGATGGCGGCGGCGCGCTCGGGCTCCATGCCGACTCCGTCGTCCTCGACGCTGATCACGCAGTCGTTCCCTTCCGCCTGTCCGTGCACCTGGACCAGCCCTGCCTCCTGCCTCGGCTCGATGCCGTGCCGGATCGCGTTCTCCACGAGGGGTTCGAGTACCAGGTACGGCACCGCCACCGCAAGCACTTCCGGCGCGACCCGCACCTGCACCTTGAGTCTTTCGCCCAGCACCGCCCGCTGCAGCGCGAGATACGTTTCCACCGCGCGGAACTCCTCGGCGACGACGGTGTACTCGCCGTGCCGGGACAGGCTGTAGCGGGTGTAATCAGCGAAATCGAGCATCAGATCGCGCGCCCGGTCCGGCTCCGAGCGGACGAACGAGGCGATCACGGTGAGCGCGTTGTACACGAAATGCGGCGACATCTCCGCTCGCAACGCCCGGAGTTCGGCTTGCGTGGCCTGATCGGCCGAAGCTTCGAGCTGACCCCGTTCCAAGGCCTGCACCACGAGGTCCGCCGCCTGCCGGGTCACCCCACCGGGCACGTCGCCGACCAGCAGCAACGCGCCCGCCAGCTCGTCATGGACGTGCAGCGGAACCGCCGTCACGCCGCCGACGGTGATCGGCTCTTCCTGGTGCAGGACGTCGTCCAGAACCTGGGACACCGAGGAGTCGGCCCCCGGCCGGCCGGACCACATCAGGGTGCCGGACAAGTCCGACAAGCCCAGCCCGGCCACGTCGAACAGCCGCCGCAACCCGTGCGCGGCGCGTCGGGCGCGGACTCCGGACAGGCCGTCTTTCAGGTCGTCGGCGACCTTCCGCGCCGCGCCGAGCACGCTGACGGCGTCCGGGCGGGAGCGCCACGGCAGCCGGGCACCCTCGGTCATCGACGAGCCTCCCCTCACGGCATCTGGGGGAGTTGATACTAGCCCGGAAGTGACCGAAGGGGACTTTCCGCACGGAAAGTCCCCTTCGGCCGCACCAGTGGCTAGCAGCTCTGCTTGTAGAAGTACTTCGAGTTGGCGTCCAGGTCGTCCTTGGTGATCGAGTGCAGCTGGGCGGTCAGGTTCCGTTCGGTCGGCTTGCCCTCGAGCGCGGCCACCGCCTGGTCGACGCCCTTGGTGCCGATCTGCGCCGGGTCCTGCGCGATGAGCGCCTGGTACTCGCCCTTCTTCAGACCGTCCACTTCGGACGGGCTGGCGTCGAAGCCGACCAGGTTGACCTTGCCGATCTTGCCCGCGTTGCGCAGGCCGGTCGCCGCGCCCTCGCCGGTGTTGAGATTGGTGGCGAAAATCCCGATGAGGTCTGGAGTCGAGGCCAGCGCCGCGGTCACCTTCGACGCGGCCTGCTCCGGTTCGTTCTGGGTGAACTGGATGCCCGTCGACTTGAGGTTCGGATGGTTCTTCAGCTCGTCCTCGAAGCCCTTCGCGCGGGCCGCGGTGGTGGACGTGCCCGCGATGGTGTCGAGGACCAGCACCGAACCCGGCTTGTCGCCGACCAGCTTCGCCATGGTCTGCGCGGCCAGCTTGCCGCCCTCGGTGTTGTCCGACGAAACCGACGACACCGCGACGCTCTTGTCCTTGAGCGAAGTGTCGACCTCGACGATCTTCGCACCGCGGTTCTTCACCTGCTGGATCGGCGCGAGCATCGCCTGGTCGTCCGTCGGGGCGACAAGCAGCGCGGCGGGCGGGTTGGAGCCCAGCGCGTTCACGATCGACGTCTGCATCGCCGCGTCGAACTTCTGCGGTGCCTGGGTGGTCAGCTCGTAGCCGAGCTTCTTCGCTTCTTCCTGTGCGCCGCATTGCATCGAGATGTAGAACGGCTCCGCCTGCACGCCCGGCACCAGCGCGAGCTTCTTGCTGTTCGCGGAGTTGCCGCCGGGCTTGTCGCTGGACCCGCTCTGCCCCACCTGCCCGGAGCCGCACGCGGCCACCAGCATCGCCGCGGACGCGAGCGTCCCCGCGGCGAGGACGGTTTTGCTGAACTTCATCGTAAGCACCTCTTTGTACTCGGGGACCGATTCAGCGGGAGTTGCGCTTGCGGCGGTGGCGCTGGTCGAACCACACCGCCGCGATCAGGACCGCGCCGACCGCGATGTACTGCCAGTAGTCCTGCACGTGCGTGATGTTGAAGCCCTTCCGCAGCACCGCCGGGATGAACACCCCGATCACCGTGCCCAGCATCGAGCCGATGCCGCCGAAGAGGCTCGTTCCGCCCATCACCGTCGCGGAGATGGAGTTGAGATTGTCGTTGGTGTGCGCCGAGATCGTGGTCGACGCGTAGTACGCCAGCGACATGAAACCCGCGATCCCGGCGAGGAAACCGGTGAGCAGGTACACCTTCAGCAGGTGCGCGGTCACGCCGATGCCCGAGCGCCGCGCCGCCTCGGCGTTCGAGCCGACCGCGAACGTGTAGCGGCCGAACCGCGTGGTGTGCAGCAGCCACGCGCCGATCAGCGTGATCACCACGGCCACCAGCACGAGGTTCGGGATCCCGCCGAACGACGTGCCGTAGCCGAGGGTCTTGTTCAGTTCGGTGGGCACGCTGCGCACGTCCGAACCGTTGTTGAGCAGGTACGACGCGCCGAGCGCCGCGCCCATCGTGCCGAGCGTGACGATCAGCGGCGGGATGCGCGCCACCGCGATGAGGAATCCGTTGATCAGGCCCCAGATCGTGCCCGCGAGCACCGCCGCGACCAACCCGGCGGTAATCACGCCCCAGCCCGCGTGCGAGGCGTCGCCGCCGCTGAGCGCTTCCATGGTCTTGCCCGCGACCATGCCGGAGAAGATCAGCACCGATCCGACGGACAGGTCGATGCCGGAGGTGATGATCACGAACGTCATGCCGACCGAAAGCACCAGCAGCACGGACGTTTCGATCAGCAGAGTCTGGAAGGTGAACAGGGTCGCGAACTCGCCGGGCGCGAGGGCGGTGAAGACCGCGATCAGCGCGATCAGCACCAGCGCGATCCAGAAGGTGTTGGCCCCGACGAGCCGTTTCCCCAGCGGCGGCTTGACGAACTCGCCGTCCACAGCGGTCTGAATGTCCTTCACCGGTGCGCTCATGCCGCCTCCTCCTGCACGAGAGCCCCGGTCATCGCGGCGACCAGATCCTCGAGCGTCGTGTCCGCACCGGCGAACCGGGCGACGCGCTTGCCGAGCCGCAGCACCTCGACCCGGTCCGACACCGACAGCACCTCGGGCATGTTGTGGCTGATCAGCACCACCGCGATGCCTTTGTCGCGAACCTTCTTGATCACGTCCAGCACGCGTTCGCGCTGCACCACACCGAGCGCGGCGGTCGGCTCGTCCATGAACACGACCTTCGACGCCCACACCACCGAACGCGCCACCGCAACACTCTGCCGCTGCCCGCCGGACAGCGAGCCGATCGGCACGTTGGTGCTCTGCAGCGTCACGCCGAGCCGTTCAAACTCGGCCACTGCCTGACGGCGCATCTCCGCCTTGTCGAGCATCCCGAGCTTGCCGAGGAGGCCTTTGCGCGGGATTTCCCGGCCCAGGAACAGATTCGCCGCCGGGTCCAGTTCCGGCGCGACGGCGAGATCCTGATACACCGTCTCGATGCCCGCCCGGCGCGCGGCCACCGGCGAGTCAAGATGGATCTCGCTGCCGTCGAGCAGGATCCGGCCCGAGGTCGGCTGTTCAGCCCCGGACAGGCACTTCACGAGCGTGGATTTGCCCGCGCCGTTGTCGCCGATCAACGCGGTGACCTCGCCCGCGCGCGCCTGGAAAGACGCGCCGCGCAAGGCTTCCACCGATCCGTAGTGCTTGGTCAGGTCCACCGCGTCGAGCAGGATCTCGCTCATCGGCGCTAACTCCTTTCCGGGGCGGGCGGACGGCAGCGGACGACGGTGAGCGAGCCGGACAGCTCGGTCTGGCCCGCCGAGAACGGCACCGCGTAGGTGTCGCCCTTGGCCACCGGGAACTCGCCGTGGTGCTCGGTGCGCAGGGTGCCCTCGCCGCCGAGCGCGACGAGCACGCTGAACGACGGGTCGAGGGCGAACGTGGCGCCGGACAGCTGGATGCGGTCGGCGCGGAAGAACTCCGCCGAGCCCGGCGCGAGCAAGTCCACTGTGGTCGCTTCGTCGCCGGAGGTGTGCTTCACGATGGTCTTGAGCCGGTCGTCGTCCCAGCCCGACGTGTCGAGCGTTTCGATCGCGGTGTCGAAGCCGATCCCGAGGTGGCCCTTTTCCGGCGAGGCAAGGAAATCACGCCATTCCAGGGTCAGCGAGAAGTCCGTCGGCTGCTGCAGTTCGACCACGAACACGCCCTCGCCGATCGCGTGTGGCAGCCCGGCCGGGATGTAGACCGTGTCGCCCGCCTGCACCGGGATGCTGTTGAGCGCGCCCAGCATGCTCGGCGCGTCCTGCTCGCGGGTCCACTCGGCGACGGTGTCCTTGCTCAGCGTCTCCCGGAAACCCGGGTACACGCGCGGGTCGTCGCCGTAGGTGCCGACCACGATCCACGCCTCGGTCTTGCCGAAGTGCGAGTCGAAGTGCTTGCGGGCGAACGAATCCGACGGGTGGAAGTGCACCGGCAGCCGCTGTCCGGCGTCGAGCAGTTTCACCAGCAGGCCGGTCGAGTCGCCGAGCTTGGCGACGTGCGCCGCGCCCAGCCACGCGTCCGGATCGCCGCTGACCGCGTCGCGCAGCCAGATCCCGCTGGGCAGCCTGGTGAGACCGTTGGTCTCCTGGCCGAACATGGTGGTGACGGAACCGACCCAGTCCTCCGGCCCGAACTTCGAGTCGGTGCCGGTCGCCCCGCGCAGGGCGGCGATCGCGTCGCCGCCCCGGTAGAACTGCGGGGGCTGGTTGGCCGGGAGCCGGACCGGCTCGAGGTGCTTGGTCACAGGGCGGCCTCACCGGAACCGCGGGCGACGAGGTGCACGGGCAGAACTACCTTTCTCGGGGCGGATTGATCGCCTTGGATGCGGGCGAACAGCAGCTCGGCCGCTGCGTGCCCGAGGGCGCTGACGTCGTGGGCGATCACGGTGACCGGCGGGTCGAGCAGGTCCGCCAGCTCGAAATCGTCGAAGCTCACCAGCGCGGGCCTGCGCTCGGCGTGCGCGAGCGCGCGCAGCAGGTGCACCGCGACCCGGTTGTTGCCCGCGATCACCGCGGTGGCCGGGTTCGGCCCGGCGGCCAGCTTGCGCACGGCGTGGCCGACGGTTTCCGGGGTCGGCGTCTGCATCGCGACCAGGCTCTCGTCGTAGGAGATCCCGTTGCGCACACAGCCTTCCCGGAACCCGCGGAGCCGTTCCGCGGCGGTGAAGATGTCCGGGCTGTCACCGAGGAACGCGATCCGGCGGTGGCCGTGCCGCACGAGGTGGCCGACCGCCTCGATGGTGCCGCCGAGGTTGTCCACGAGCACGGTGTCGGCGACGATGTCGCCGGCCGGCCGGTCGAGGAACACCACCGGAGTGCCCGCGCGCATTTCCGGCACGAGATAGCCGTGCTGCAGCCCGGCGGGCACGATCAGCAGGCCGTCCACGCGCCGCGCGCAGAACTCCAGCGACAGCTCGCGTTCGCGGTCGGAATTCTCGCCGGACGACCCTGTCAGCACATGTCTGCCGAAGGACGTCGCGATCCGTTCCACCGCACGGTTCAGCTCGGAGTAGAAGGGGTTGCCGACGTCCTCGACGACCAGTCCGATGGTGCCGGTGGTCGAGCCGCGGCGCAGGTTGCGGGCGCCGAGGTTCCGGCGGAACCCCAGCTGTTCGATCGCGGCCACCACGCGTTCGGCGGTGTCCGGATGCACCGCGGGCTCGTCGTTGACGACCCGCGACACCGTTTTGATGCTGACGCCGGCCAGCCGGGCCACATCGCTCATCGTGGCCCGCCTGCTGGCGGGGCGGGGAAGCCCGTCCGCGTCCCGGCCCGAGTGAGACAACGTTGTCATAATGCGGGGGATTGGACACCATCCGGCGCGCCGCTGTCAATGGCGGGCGGCCGGTGCTGCCCGTCCCGCCGTATCCGCTGGTGCGGATGGTGGACATCGTTGTCCCGAATCGGACAGGCTCTCACCGCGGTCTTGACGATCCGGTGAGCCATTGCCCAAGGTGGCCCGCATCGACGGTGCGCGACAAGGTTGTCATCGATGCCTCGAGGGCCGGTGGCGGCGGGTTCGCGCCGGACAACTGGAGAGGCGATGGCGATGGCGCGAGCGCGCTGGAGAGCCGGACTGATCTTCCTGACCTCCGCGGTGGTGACAGGGGCCTCCTTGGTCCCCGCGGCACCCGCACTGGCCGATACCGCACCGGCCACTTCCGCGAAATCCGCCGACCTGGCGAAGTGGGTGAACCCGTTCGTCGGCACCCGGCCCGGCGGCGCGGACCACGGGACCGGCGGCGGCGCGGGCAACACCTTCCCCGGCGCGGTGGCGCCGTTCGGGATGGTGCAGTGGAGCCCGGACACCAAGAAATCCCAGCCGGGCGGCTATTTCTACGACGACAACACGATCACCGGGTTCAGCCTCACGCACCTTTCCGGCGCGGGCTGCACCACGTATCAGGACCTGCCGTTCATGCCGTACGTCGGCGAGATCAGCACGTCGCCCGCGACCGATCCGGGCCACTACACCTCGACGTTCGACCACAAGAACGAGCACGCGACCGCCGGCGCTTACGACGTCGCCCTCGACAACGGCGCGAAGGTCGAACTGGCCGCGACGCAGCGCACCGGTTCCGGGCGGTTCACCTACCCGGCGGGCGCGGCGTCCACGTTGCTGGTCAACACCTCCGGCTCGGTCAACGGTACCGACGACGCGTCGATCAGCATCGGCAAGGACACCATCAGCGGCTGGGCGACCAGCGGCCGGTTCTGCGGCGCGAAGAACTCGTACCGGGTCTACTTCTCGGCGAAGTTCGACACCCCGTTCGCGTCCGTCGGGACGTGGAAGAACGGCGCGGTGACGCCGGGCAAGACCTCGGAAACCGGCGGCGCGAAGGCGAAGGTCGCGCAGCCCAACGGCATCGGTGCTTCGCTGGCTCGACCGGCTAAGGCCAAGCCGCAGGACACCACGGTGAGCGGCCCGGGCAGCGGCGGCTACGTGACGTTCCCGAACCTCAACGGGGCGCAGGTCAACGTCCAGGTCGGACTGTCCTTTGTGTCCGTCGACGGAGCGAAGGCGAACCTGAAGGCGGAGAACAACGGCAAGAAGTCGTTCGACGCGGTGGCCGCGTCCGCGCGGAAGGCGTGGAACGACCAGCTCGGCAAGATCCAGGTCAGCGGCGGCAGCGATGCCGACACCGCGACGTTCTACACCTCGCTGTACCACTCGCTGGTCCAGCCGAACGTCTTCTCCGATGTGGACGGTCGCTATCCCGGCTTCGACGGCCGGATCCACCAGGCCGAACGCGGCCACGCGATGTACACCAACATCTCCGGCTGGGACATCTATCGGTCCGAAGTCCCGCTGCTGGCCACGATCGCGCCGAAGGAGACCTCGGACCTCGTGCGCTCGATGATGGCGTTCGCCGAACAAGGCGGTTCGTGGGACCGCTGGACGGTGGCGAACGACTACACCGGCGTGATGAACGGGGATCCGTACCACATCATCGTTTCCAGCGCCTACGCGTTCGGCGCGCGTGATTTTGACGCGCAGAAAGCGTTGCTGCTCATGATCAAGGGTGCGACACAGCCGACACAGGGCTACACCGAACGGCCGGGTCTGCAGGACTACCAACGGCTCGGCTACGTGCCCGGCGCGGCGGCGGACACCCTGGAGTACACGAGCGCGGACTTCGCCATCGCCCAGTTCGCGAAGCGGCTCGGCGACGGGGCCACGTACACCACGTTCATGAAGCGCGCGCAGAACTGGCAGAACCTCTACAACCCGGGCAGCGGACATCTCCAGCCGCGCAACGCGGACGGCTCGTTCTCCGCGAACTACAACCCGGCCAGCTCGCAGGGCTGGGTCGAGGGCAACGGCGCGCAGTACGACTGGATGGTCCCGTACGACCTCGCCGGTCTCGTGACCGCGTTCGGCGGCACCGCCGCCACTCAGTCGCGTTTGGACACTTTCTTCACGAAGCTGAACGCCGGAACCCATGAGCCGTATGCGTTCCTCGGCAACGAGCCGAACTCGAACGCGCCCTACGTGTACTCGTTCGCGGGTGCTCCGGCGAAGACGCAGAACATCGTGCGCCGGGCGATGGACGAGCTGTACAACCCGCGTCCGGAAGGCCTGATCGGCAACGACGACCTCGGGCAGATGTCGTCCTGGTACGTCTGGTCCGCGCTCGGCGTCTACCCGGAGATCCCGGGCCGCGCCGAGACCGTCCTGACCACGCCGCGGTTCCCGCACGCCGAGCTGACCACCGGCGCGGGCAAGAAGATCACCGTCAATGCTCCGGGCACCGGCGAGTACACCGCCAGCCTGAAGGTGAACGGCGGCGCGGCGAACAAGGCGTGGCTGTCGGAAGGTCTGATCTCGCAGGGCGGCAAGCTGGACTTCACCCGGTCGACGACCGCGACCTCGTGGGGTGCCGCCGCGGCTGACGCGCCGCCGTCGTTCCGCGAGCAGGAGAAGCCGAGCCTGTCCTTTGTGGACCCGGCACGCGCGGTGGTGCCCGCCGGCACGACCTCGACCGCCTCGGTGGGCGTGCAGGACCTGTCCGGCGCCGCGAAGACCTGGACCTACTCCGCGGGCAGCGCCGACGGCATCACGCTGACGCCCGCGACCGGGTCCGTCCAGGTCCCGGCGGCCGGAAAGGGCCACGCCGAGGTGACGGTGAGCGTTCCGGCGGGCACCCCCGACGGCCCGCGCCGGATCCCGGTCACCTTCTCCTCGCCGGGCCTCGCGGACGCGCAGGCGGTGCTGACCGTCCTGGTGGCGAAGCCGAACAGCTGGCTGGCCACAGTGGACAACACCGGTCTCTCGCCGGACGCGAACTCGGCGGCCGGGAACTTCGACGGCGGCGGCTGGAGCTACTCGGCGGACGCGCTGGCCAAGGCCGGTGCCAAGCCGGGCAGCACGGTGTCGAGCGACGGGCTGAACTTCACCTGGCCGTCGTACCCGGCCGGCGACCCGGACAACGTCGTCGCCGCCGGTCAGACGATCAACCTGTCCGGCTCGGGACGGCTCGCGCTGCTCGGCTCCGCCAGCAACGGCAACGCACAGGGCACGCTCACCGTCACCTACACCGACGGCAGCAAGTCCACCGCCACCATCGGATTCTCGGACTGGACGCTCGGCGGCGGCGGAGCGCAGCCGGCGTTCGGCAACCGGATCGTCCTGTCCACGCCGTACCGCAACTCCGCGGGCGGCGATCCGCAGCAGATCCGCACCATGGTGTTCGCCACCGCGCCGATCACGCTGGACGCGGGCAAAACCGTCGCGAGCGTGACACTGCCGAACGGCGTCAGCGGCGGCGCTCTGCACGTCTTCGCCATCGCCGCGGGCTGACCTTCCGTGAGGGGAACCCTGAGGGACTCTGATTCCCCCAGGGTTCCCCTCACGGACTTTTCCCAGAGGAGTCCTATGAGGAGCAGGGTTTTGGCGGGTGCGACGGCGCTCGCTGTGGTCGCCGCGGCGCTGACGCCGGTGTCGGCGCAGGCGCGTCCGGCCGATCCGCTGGACGCGGTGAACACCTTCATCGGCACACAGGACGAGGGCAACACCTTCCCGGGTGCGTCCGCACCGTTCGGCATGGTCCAGTCCAGTCCGATCACCACGCACTACGCCGGATATCTCTACACCGACACCGCGATCCGCGGCTTCGGCCATTTCTTCCTGTCCGGCGCGGGATGCTGGGAACAGGGCGGCCTCGTGTCCATGCTGCCCACCACCGGCGCGATCGGCCCAGGCGCGGCTTTCGACACCAGCAAGCCCGCGACCTTCGACCAAGCCAAGTACGCCGCGCCGTACACCCACGAAGGCGAAGTCGGAAAACCTGGCTACTACAAGGTGCATTTGACCGGATACGGCGGCATCGACGTCGAAACCACGGCCAGCACCCGCAGCGGCGTCGAGCGATATTCCTTCGACAAATCAGGGCCGGCCAACGTTTTCGTGAACGTCGGGCAGGCGAACGCGAAAGAGCCGGTCAGCGGAAGCAGTGTCCGGATCGTCGACGACCACACCATCGCGGGCACCGTCGAATCGCAAGCCTTCTGCGGCGGCAAGCCCTACACCACTTACTTCACCACGAAATTCGACCAGCCCTTCTCCTCCTACGGCACCTGGTCGCCGGACGGCGGCACCCCCGGCAGCCGCTCGGCGCAAGGCGGGGCGGGCCTGCGCGGCGCGTGGCTGACCTTCCCGAAGGGCGGCCAAGTCACCGCCACCACGTCGATTTCCCAAGTGGACGCTCGTGGTGCGGACATCAACCTCGCCGCCTCCCGCGTCCGCCCGTTCGACGCGGTCAAGAACGACGTCCAGCGCGCCTGGCGGCGCGAACTGTCCAGTGTGGACATCACCGGCGGCACCCCAGACGACCGCACGGTTTTCTACACCTCCCTCTACCACGCCTTCCTGCAGCCGCTGACCGCGAACGACGCCGACGGCCGCTACTACGGCTTCGACAAGAAGATCCACCGCGCGATCGGCTGGACGTATTACGACTTCTTCTCCCTCTGGGACACCTACCGCTCGCAGAACCAGCTACTGGCCCTGCTGAAACCAGACCGGGCCAGGGACGTCGCGAAGAGCATTCTCGCCATCCACGACCAGGGCGGCTGGCTCCCGCGCTGGGCGTACGCGAGTCAAGAAACGAACACCATGACCGGCGACCCGGTAACGCCATTCCTGGTCGACCTGTGGCGATTCGGTGCCTTGAGCGGCGACGAAATGCACGCCTACCAAGCGTTGCTGCAGAACTCCCGCGAAATCCCGCCCGCGTCGTCCCCGTTCCAAGGCCGCTCCGGCAACGCGAGCTACCAGACGGACGGATTCGTCCAATACGACCCGAACTTCCCGAAAAAGGGCCAGGACACCGACCCGGCACACGGCGCGTCCGCGACCCTGGAGTACGCCCTCGCCGACTGCTCCCTCTCGGTGATGGCCTCCGCGCTCGGCCGGAAGCAGGACGCGAAGCAGCTGGCGGCCAAGGGCCGGACGTACGCGACGCTGTGGGATCCGTCCGTGACCGACCGCGGCTTCACCGGCTACTTCCGCCCGAAGGTGACCGGCGGCAGCTGGTACACCCCGGCCGACGGCCCGTACAGCCCGCAAGGCCAGGACGGCTTCCACGAGGGCACGGCGTGGCAGTACCAGTGGCTGGTCCAGCAGGACGTGCCCGGCCTGGTCGCGAAGATGGGCGGCGCGGCCAACGCGGGCAAGCGGCTCGACGACTTCTTCGCCTACGACGACCTGGTGAAGGACCCGGCGAAGACCGCGCACGAGAAGTGGGTCGTCGGTCCTTACGACTACTACAAACAGTTCCGCTACAACCCCAACAACGAGCCCGACCTCCACTCGCCGTGGATGTACACGCTCACCGGGCAGCCGTGGAAGACCTCCGCGGTGGTGCGGGCCGCGCACACGCTGTTCACGAACGCCCCCAACGGCGTCACCGGAAACGACGACCTCGGCACGATGTCCGCCTGGTACGTCTTCAGCGCGCTCGGCCTCTACCCGGCCGTTCCGGGTACCGGGAACTTCGTGCTCAACGCGCCGCGATTCGCCAAGTCCGTGCTGCACCTGCCGAACGGCCGCGACTTCACCATCAACGCGCGCGGCGCGAACGGCGCGCAGCTGCAGTACGTGTCGGGGCTTCGCGTCAACGGCACCGTGTCGGGCAAAACGTTCGTCAGTCTCGAACAACTGCGCCGCGGGTCCACTCTGGACTTCTCGCTGACCGGCGACGCGCCGAAGGCCACGTGGGGAACGTCACCTTCCTCCGCGCCGCCTTCTCCTTGTGCCGCTTAGTGTCCGCTCGCGGACAATCCGTGAAGGCCGCCTCCCGGATCCTGGGATCCGGGGGCGGCCTTTCCCGTTAACCGGGCATTTCCCGCCCGTTTCGGCCCGCCGTCCGGAATTGGTGCAGACCATTTCGGGGATAGCTCGTGATCAGAGTCACGGGCCCCGGTGTTCCGGTGAGGCCGGTCACGCCTCACACTGGTCTCATACCCGTTCGACAGTGCTGTTGACGCCAGGCGGTTCGGTCCGCCTTGGACAGTCCGTCGGACGTGTTTTTTGTGTGTGCAGTCAGCACGCACCAGGTGACGCACAGGAGGATGTCGTGTCCAGCAAGGCCGCTCTCGTGTTCCGCGTGGCCGCAGTCGCCGAGGCTCTGTCCTGGCTCGGCTTGCTGATCGGGATGTTTCTCAAGTACGTCGTCGACGCGTCTAACGAGGGCGGCGTGCCCGTCCTCGGCATGGTGCACGGCGTCGTCTTCGCCCTGTACGTGATCGTCTCCCTGTCCGTGGCCAAGCCGCTGGGCTGGCGGGGCAAGACCCTGGTGCTGGCGCTGCTCGCGAGCATCCCGCCGCTGTTCACCTGGCTGTTCGAGAAGTGGGCGCTGCGCAACGGCAAGCTCGACGGCCCGCAGCGGCTGACCCAGGGCGGCGTCGGCCTCTTCGTCCGCGCGCAGGAGCCGGTCGGCGTCTGAGCCCCACCCCGACTTAAGCCTCGTGAGTGGCAATCCCGGTTAGAACCGTGATTGCCACTCACGAGGCTTTTTACGTGAAGTCCCCCGCGGCCTTGCGCACCTTGGTAAGCAGGTCGGTCAGCTGCTCCACCTGCCGCCCGGTGAGCCCGGTGAGCCCGAAGTCGATGCCGGTCACCGCGGCGGTAGCGGTTTCCCGGAGCGCGCGGCCGTCGTCGGTGATCTCGACGAGCGTGGTGCGCCGGTCGGTCGGATGCGGCACGCGCTTCACGAGCCCGTCGCGCTCCAGCCGGTCCACTATGTTGGTGACGCTGGTGGGATGCAGCTGCAGCCGTTCGCCCATCACCCGCATCGGCAGCCGCGCGTTGCGGGAGAAGGTGAGCAGCACGAGCGCCTCGTAGCGGGCGAAGGTGAGGCCGTGCGGCTTCAACGCGCCGTCGACCGCCGACTGGATGATCTGCTGCACCCGCATCACACCGGTGACCGCGGCCATGGTTCCGGCCGGGCCGATCCGGTCTTCCCACAGCTGCGCGGCACGGGCGATCGGATCGAACGGCAGCGGACGGTTCATGGCAACCGAAGCTACCAGCGGGTACCCCGGTCGTGGGGGTCGCCCTGCGGGAACAGGGAAAGGAAGCCGGCATGATCGTCGCGTTCAGCGTGAGCCCCTCGGCGGGGGAACCGGACGGCGGAGTGAGCGAGGCCGTCTCGCGTGCGGTGAAGGTGGTGCGCGAGTCCGGGCTGCCGAACTCGACCAGCTCCATGTTCACGGAGATCGAAGGAGACTGGGACGAGGTAATGGCGGTGGTGAAGCAGGCGGTGGAAGCCGCGGGCGAGGGCTCGGCGCGCGTCGGGCTGGTGCTGAAGGCCGACATCCGCCCCGGCTACGACTCCGGCCAGCTCACCGCGAAGGTCGACCGCGTCGAGGCGCACCTGCGCGAGGGCTGAGCTACGGGATGGGCGGCGTGAACGCGACCGTCCAGCGGCCCTTGGCGCTGGTCACCGCGAGCCGGTAGCTGAACTGCTCGCCCGCCCCGGTCTTCCCGCGCACGACGGCCGCGGTGGGGGAGCGGTCGTCCGGCGCGAGCTGCACCGAGATGTCGCGCGCGTTGCCGTCCTTGAGCACGCCGACGTAGTCCTTGGCGAGGTCGTCCCCGCCGGAACCGGGCACGTCGAACAGCCCGGCGAGCGCGTCCGCGTCCCGTCCGCTCAGCGCCGCGGCCAGCTCCGTGCGCAGTTCGGGCGGGGACGCGGCGCCCGGCGGGTCCTGATGCGCGACCGTCACCGTGATGCTGGCGATCCACGCCACCGCGACCACGACGGCGACCGCGACCGTGGCGTTGCGCCGGCTCAGCATCCTCGGGCCTCCTCGTTGTCCTCGGGCAGAGCATGCCTCAGGCGAGTGTTCATGCCAAAAGCGAACCTCGGGGACGGCGCTGAACTCTCGCGGCGGGGCGTGCCAGGATGGAGGGCGTGACACACCCACGCGGATCTGCAGCGAACTCAGCGGCCATGTCCGCCGCGTTGTCCGGCGCGGTCGACCTGTCCGCGCTCAAAGCCAGGGCGGAGGCGGGCCGGAACCAGCCGCCTTCGGGAGCGGGACAGCCGGACGGCACTCCCGCCGCGCCGTCGGACACGGTGCTCGAGGTCACCGAGGCGACCTTCCAGTCCGTCGTCGAACTCTCGCTCAACCAGCTCGTGGTCGTCGACCTGTGGGCCGGGTTCTCCGAACAGTGCCAGCAGCTGACCGCGGTGCTGGAACGGCTCGCGGGCGAGAGCGGCGGCTCCTGGGTGCTCGCGAAGGTCGACGTCGAGGCGAACCCGCGCATCGCGCAGGCGTTCGGCGCGCAATCGGTCCCGACCGTGGTCGCGATCGCCGGCGGCCAGCCCGTGGACGCGTTCTCCGGCGCGCTGCCGGAGCCGGAGATCCGCAAGTGGCTGGGCTCGCTGCTCGACGCCCTGCGCGACCGTCTGCCCGGCATCCGCGCCGCCGAGGAGGCCCGCGGCCCGGTCGAGGAGCCGGAAGACCCGCGCTTCACCGAGGCCGAGGAAGCCTTCGAGCAGGGCGACTACGCCGCCGCACAGGCCGCGTACGAGCGCATCCTCGACGCCGAACCGGCCAACGAGCTGGCGAAGAACGCACTGGCCCAGGTCAAGTTCACCGCCCGCGCCGAGGCCGCCGACCCGAGCGCCCGCGAAAAGGCCGAAGCCGACCCGAAGAACATCGACGCCCAGCTCGCGGCCGCCGACCTGGACATCGCCGAACAGGACGTGGAAGGCGCGTTCCGCCGCCTGGTCGACGTCGTCCGCCGCACCGCGGGCGACGACCGCAACCGGGTCCGCGAGCACCTGGTGGCGCTGTTCGAACTCTTCGACCCGGCCGACGAACGCGTCGCCAAGGCCCGCCGCGACCTGGCGAGCGCCCTCTTCTAAGCCCCGCTTCAGGTCCGTGAAGGACTCCTTGAGGGAATCAGATTCCCTCAAGGAGTCCTTCACGGACCTTCAGCCCGGCCCGGCCGATGTCCGTGAGGGCCACCTTCACGCCCGCTGATTCCCTCAGGGTTCCCCTCACGGCCCTCCCGGCCCCAGGCTCAGGCGTACAGCTTCGAGCAGGAAGACGACCCTTCGAGGTAGCCGCGGCGCAGCGCCTCGACCCGGTCGAACCCGCTGTCCGGCCGCTCCCCGTTCACGTTCGCCGACACCAGTCCGTCCGGCCGGAGCAGATCCGCGATCGCCTCGTCCAGATCGCCCGAGGAGAGCTTCAGGTTCACACCCCCGGTCGGATGGTTCGAGAACGCCGCCCAAGCTCCCACCAGACAGGCCGTCCGCAGCCCGGCATTAGGCGTGTCGATCGAGGCCCCCACGCCCTTCTGCACCCCGATCGCATACCGGGACGCCAGCTCGGCGAAAGCGGCGAAGTCGCCGAGCCCGCCCCCGGCCTTCCCGGCCATCTCGGCTTCCTGATCCACCGGCTCGGCCAGCTTCTCCAGCGCCCGCTGGTCGAACGTCACCGTGTTGTCGTCGGGGCAGTACGACGCGGGCGGCGTGCTCGGCCCGCCGGGGCAGCTGCCCGCCCCGGCCTTGAACTGCGGCCCCTGCACACCCGCGCCCTTGAACGCCTCGTCAAGGCTGGCCTTCAACCCGGCTACCTTCCGCTCGTCGAAGCGAAGGTCGCCCTTGCCCTTGTCCCCGGAGTCGAACGGCCGCTCGGTCAGCCGCTTCTGCACGTTCTGCGCGTTCATCCCCGCGCATTCCTTCGGCCCCTTCTCGAACCCGGCCTGGAACGCATACGTCCGGTCGAACGCCGTCCCGTGCGCCTGCCGGTTGGTCGCACTGGTCCCCGCCTGGTCCCGGATGAAGAACATCGCGGCCAGGATCTGGTCCAGCCCCTCCGCGGTCGACACCCGGTAGAACTTGCTCTTGTCCTCGGCGACCCACCGGAAGTACCCGCCGGCGAAACAGTCCGCCTGCTGTTCCTTGACCACCGTCGGCGTCGACTTCGAGATCCCCGCCGCGGGCCCGAGCCGGTACTGGATCGCGTGGCCGAACTCGTGCGCCAGCACGGTCACCACCGCCATCGGCCCGAACCGCTTGCGCAGCATCGGCAGCAGCACGCCGCGGTCCCAGGCCACCGAATCGTCGCCCGCGCAGTAGAACGCGTTCACCAGCTGCTTGACGCTGCCGCACGCCGTGTCCTCGGTGTCGTGCTTCGAGTCGTACGACAGCAGGGACCGGACCGGCGAGAACCGCTTGCCGCCGAACTCGGCGGGCAGCGCCTCGCTCCAGTACGCCTGCACGTCGGCGATCGCGGCGGTGGCGAGCTGGTCGTCCTCGCTGCCGCTGGCGTTCTTCACCGGCAGGTCCGGCTTCGGCGCGCCGGAGCGCAGCCCGCTCTCGAAATGCGTGACCGGCAGCCCGGCCACGTTCCCGGCGCCCGGCGTCGCCGGAGGAGTCTTGTCCCCGCACGCGGCTGTCCCCAGCACGGTCGCCATAACGAGCGCGACCAGCGCGTATCGGCGTCCTCCTCGGCTCATGTTCCCTCGTTCCACTTCCGCGTCCGACAACGAACCCGGACATTACTGACCCGGATGGCGCAACGCGCGGACAATGCCCGAAGTGGGGTGCGAGCGCGCGGGAAGCGGGCCGGATATCGTCGCTGACCATGCGTGCAGTCCGCCGGTTCACCGTCCGCGCCAGCCTGCCCGAGCCGCTCGCCGGGCTCGGGGCACTCGCGACCAACCTTCGCTGGACCTGGCATCCGCCGACGCGCGACCTGTTCGCCTCGATGGACGCCGAACTGTTCAACAAGATCCGCGACCCGCTGCGCATGCTCACCGCGCTGCCCCCGGAGCGGCTCGAGGAGCTGGCGAAGGACGAGGACTTCCTGCGCCGCACCCGCGAGGCCGCGGCCGGGCTGGACCGCTACCTCACCGAACCGCGCTGGTACCAGCGGCGCACCGACGACGGCCTGCCGCAGGCGGTGGCGTACTTCTCCATGGAGTTCGGGGTCACCGAGGCGCTGCCGAACTACTCCGGCGGCCTCGGCGTGCTGGCCGGCGACCACCTCAAGGCGGCCTCGGACCTCGGCGTGCCGATGGTCGGCGCGGGCCTGCTGTACCGGTCCGGCTACTTCCGCCAGGGCCTGTCGCTCGACGGCTGGCAGGTCGAGCACTACCCGGTGATCGACCCGAACGCGTTCCCGCTGGAACTGGTCACCGAGAACGGCCGCCCGGTGCTGGTCGAGGTCGCCATGCCGGGCGGGCGGGACCTGCGCGCGCAGATGTGGCGGGCGCGCGTCGGCCGGATCCCGCTGCTGCTGCTCGACACCGACATCGAGGCCAACGACGAGGACCTCCGCTCGGTCACCGACCGGCTCTACGGAGGCGACGCCGACCACCGCATCCGGCAGGAGATCCTGGCCGGCATCGGCGGCTTCCGCGCGGTGCGGAAGTTCTGCGAGCTGACCGGCCATCCGCAGCCGAAGGTGTTCCACACCAACGAGGGCCACGCCGGCTTCCTCGGACTGGAGCGCGCCCGCGAGATCATCCAGTCCGACGGTCTCGCGTTCGACGAGGCGCTGCCCGCGGTCCGCGCCGGGACCGTGTTCACCACGCACACGCCGGTCAGCGCGGGCATCGACCGCTTCCCGGTCGACCTGGTGCAGCGCTACTTCTCCGACGGCAGGCTCGTCCCGGACGTCGACGTGCGCCGCGTGCTGCAGCTCGGCTCGGAGGACAACCCGGGCCTGTTCAACATGGCGCACATGGGATTGCGGCTGGCACAGCGCGCGAACGGCGTCTCCGAACTGCACGGCCGCGTCACCCGCCGGATGTTTTCCCGGCTGTGGCCCGGTTTCGACGAGGCCGAGGTGCCGATCGCGTCGATCACCAACGGCGTGCACGGGCCGACCTGGGTGGCGCGCGAGCTGAGCGCGCTGCTCGGCGGCAATCACGAGGAGTTCGGCCACGAGGGCCGCACGCCGGGCAGCTCGCTGCGAGACGGCGTGAGCGACCAGCAGCTGTGGGAACTGCGCCGGGAACTGCGGGAAAAGCTCGTCGGCGAGGTCCGGCGGCGGGTGCGGACGGCGTGGATGCAGCGCGGCGCGTCCGCGCTGGAACTGGGCTGGACCGACCGCGTCTTCGACCCGGACGTGCTGACCGTCGGCTTCGCCCGCCGCGTCCCGACGTACAAGCGGCTCACGCTGATGCTGCGCGACCCGGACCGGCTGCGCGCGCTGCTGCTGGACGAGAAGCGGCCGATCCAGATCGTGATCGGCGGCAAATCCCATCCCGCGGACGAGAACGGCAAGCAGCTGATCCAGCAGATCGTCCGCTTCGTCGACGATCCCGCGGTGCGCCACCGCATCGTGTTCCTGCCGGACTACGACATGTCGATGGCCCGCTACCTCTACCGCGGCTGCGACGTGTGGCTGAACAACCCGGTGCGGACGCTGGAGGCGTGCGGCACGTCGGGGATGAAGTCGGCGCTCAACGGCGGCCTGAACCTGTCCATCAAGGACGGCTGGTGGGACGAGTGCTACGACGGCTCCAACGGCTGGGCCATCCCCACCGCGGACGGCGTCACCGACCCGCTCCGCCGCGACGACCTCGAAGCCGCCGCGCTGTACGACCTGCTCGGCCAGCAGATCGCGCCGCTCTACTACGACACCGGCGCGGACGGCGTGCCGACCGGCTGGCTCGCGATGGTCTGGCACACCCTGGAAACGCTGGGCCCGCGCGTGCAGGCGTCGCGGATGGTGCGCGAGTACGTGGATTCCGGCTATCTGCCCGCCTCGCGCATGGTCGCCGCCGCCACCGACGACGGCCATCAGGGCGCGCTTTCGCTGGCCGACTACCGGACCAAACTGGAAGTCGCGTGGCCGCGCGTGCGGATCTTCGACGCCGAACTCCAGTACGACCACACCGAACGGCTCGTGGTGGGCACCGAGGTCACCATCCGCGCGCGGATCGACCTGTCCGGCCTCGAACCGTCCGAAGTGGACATCCAGGCCGTGGTGGGCCAGGTCGGCGACGGGGACGAACTCGCGGACTCGGTGCAGGTCCCGATGGAGCCGGACGGCATCGGCGCGTTCGCCGCGACCCTGCGCCTGCCGCGCGCGGGTTCGGTCGGCTACACGGTGCGGGTGCTGCCGAAACACCCGCTGCTGGCAAGCCCGGCGGAGCTGGCGCGCGTCGTGCTCGCCTGAACCGGCGGTGCGGGCTTGGCAACCGATCCGGCGCTGCTGAGGACGCTGGCGGCTGCCGGGCTGCCAGCGTCCGGGTGCTTTCTTCCGCAGGCCGGTTGGGTGAGCCGCGTGTGGGTCGGCGACGAATTCGTCGTACGGCTGAACACCAGCGGACAGTTCCGCGACGCGTATCGCCACGAGGCGGCAGTCGTCGGCCTGCTCGCTGGCAGCGAGGTCCCGCACGCCCGGATCCTCGCCCATGGCGACGGTCCGGACGGGCCGTGGTCCATCTCCGAACGCCTGCCCGGCCAAACCCTGTACGACGCATGGCCAGCGGCGGACTCGCGCACGCGCCGGTCAATCATCGAGAGCCTCGGCTTCGCGTTGCGCGCCCTCCACCGCGTTCCTGTCCCGCCCGACCTGCTGCCGCCCTGGCTGGCCGACGCGCTCTCCGGCTCGTCGTGGCCCGCGTTCCACCCGCCCGTAGTGAATGCGGCACTCCAGCAAGTCGAGGCGGCCCGGCGACTGCCCGGTCACGACTCACGCCTGCTCGCGGACGTCGCCGATTGGCTCCAGGAACGCTTGGCGTTGTTCGCCGCCGACGAACCCGTCCTCGTCCATGGCGATGTGCACGGCTCCAACGTGATCGTCGACCACGGACGCGTCACCGGTCTCATCGACTTCGCGGAGGCGCTGGCCCAGCCCGCGGATGCCGAGCTCGACACCATCCTGCGCTGGTGCGCGAGGTCGCGAGAGTACCCGCCCACCCCCGACGAACGAGGGCTCGACGAGCGCACCCTCGCCGAGGTCCCCGGATGGCTGCATGGCGCGTATCCGGAACTGTTCGAGCGCGAGCACCTGCGCGAGCGGCTGAACTTCTACGACATGTACGTAGAGCTTGCGCTGCACGCACACCACCCCCAGCCCAACATCCGCGAAGCGGCGCAGGACCGCATCGCCCTGCTGCTTTCCGGCCATAACCACTTGGACGGCCTCGCCTGGCAGGCCGCCAACTCCCTCAGATCGGATGGGCCGGAAAACTGACCGGAGGGACCGCGTGCCGGCATTCCGCCTCCCGTTCCGCCAGCTTCCGCTCCAGCCTGCGCCGCGCGTTCCAGCAAACCCCAAGCGCGGTGACCCACGCCCCGTTCATCCAAGCCAGCGTGACAATCACGAACAGTTCCACCGGAGATCTCCCTTCGTTCCCCTTCGGAATTCTTCGTCCTGAACGTAGCTTCGACACGACCGCGCACACCGCTGTTCCGGTGATTCTCGCGGGAAAATCGTGCCAGGTCAGCGCCTCGGATCCGGCACGCGCCGTCACTTCGAATTGTCACTCCGTGATCGGGACGTGATTTTCCCGGGACTTTTCCCGCTGTTGACCATTCGCCAGCCGGGACTTTTCCACGATTCCCCAGGAAAACGCGGGTGTCCCGATTCCGCCGGGAATATTCCACCTCAGAAGGACGGGGAAATGTCGTTTAGGATTCTTGCCCGTGATCGACAAAGGGGGAGTCCGCGTGGACTGGTCGCGCCCGGAACCGCCGATGAGCGTCGCGCTGCGCAAAGCGGTGGACGGACTGCACAAGGGAAGCGGCGTCTGGCACGAGGATCTGCGCCGCAGGCTCGGGCAGGAACTCCGCGCCCGCTGGCACGTCCCGGACACCGCCGCCGCGGCCGAGGTGCGCGTGGTCGTCGTCGCCCGGCTCGCCGCGGTGCTGGAGAGTTTCGGCGACGACCGGCTCGCCGGGGTGTTCTGGGCCGCGTTCAACGTCGGCCTCCCGCGCGACGAGGAGAACGCGAAGCTGGCGGGGAGGTTCGCCCGGCTGGGCATCAGCCGCACCAAGTGCGACGAGCAGCGCGAGCTGTTCACCCGCCGGATCAAGGAAAGCCTGTCCCGACCGCTGCCGCCGCTCAGCCCCGCGGAGCTGGCCGCCGCCCGCGCTCTGCTGGAGCCCCCGCCGGCCCGGCCGGTGTCGCACGTCGTCGAAGCCTTCGCCGACCTGCCGGGCTACGTCCTGGCGCGGTTCCCCGAGGAGCGGGTCCGGATGCCGTTCGCCGGCAAGGAATTGCTGATCGCGGCGCTGGGCGAATGCGGCAACTGGTGCTGCGTGTTCACCGACGACGAGGCCCTCAGCGAGTACGCGAAAGCACTGGGCCAGCAGTGGTCGAGCGTCCGGTCGTGCTCCGGCCGGGAGGCCGCGCAGGCCGCCGTCCGGCACTCGGCCGGGCTGCTGGTGAACCCGAACGCCGCGTTCGGCGGCGGAACCGAGCGGATGCTGTCGCTGCCGCTCGACACGGTGCGTGAGATCGCCGGAACGCGGGAGGCGTGATGACCGGGTACGAAACCGATCCCGCGCAGCTCGGCCAGGCCGCCGCACGGCTCGCTGAGGTGCACGCGGACGCCAAGCACCGCCGCGGCGCGCTTCGCTACAGCGCTCAGCCCGGCCGGTCCGGCGAAGCGCTGCTGGCCCGCAGCCTGGAGCGCTTCCAGAGCGCCTCCGTGCGCGCCAACGAGGCGGTCGAGACCGATCTCGCGCGGCTCGCCGAACGGCTCGAAACGGCCGCAAACCATTACGCCGCTTACGAATCCAACGCGGTCGAAGCGATCGAGAAGATCGTCGACAGGCCGCCGGAGGACAACGGCCCGAGTGAGATCCGGACGGTTCTCGGCTGATGGCGGAGTGGTCTGACGACATCTCGTCGCTGATGCGCGCCGAGGCCGACCGGTGCGGCCGGCTGGCCGAGGTGCTGGATCCGGTTGCCCTGGGGCTGGCAGAGCACGCTCTGCCGGAGTGGGCCGGCGCGGGAGCCGAGGCGTACGAGGCGGTCCGCAAGAAGCAGCGCGACCAAACCGAAGCCGCCGCGGAAGCGCATCGCATCGCCGCGGCAGCGCTGTACCGCTACGCCGACGCCGCGCAAGCGCTGAAGAAACGCCTGCTCTCGGGCGAGGACGAGCCTGCCCTGCTGTCCGAACGCGGCCAGCACGCCGACGAAGCGGTCTGGGCGCTGGACCAAGCGTCCAATCTGCTGGACGACCTGCGGTCCACCCTGGACACAGAACCGCCAGCCGCCCCTCTCGAACGGCCGGCGGCGGCACCCGAGCGCCCGCCCGCGCTGAACCTGCCGACCGAGACTCGCCGCCCGGACTGGGGCCAGGCGCAGTTCCCGGCGCCAGGCGGCCCGAACCCGCACCTGCAGGCGCTCAGCGACGCGGTGCTCCGGTATTTCCAGGCGAACGGCGGGAGGATCTCAGCCCGGCTCGAACCGGACCGCTGAGCCGTCAGTCCTGTCAGTCGACCGCGGCCGACCCGCCTTCGCGCACCGGCAGCCCGGCCGCCGCCCAGGCCCGGAACCCGCCGGCCAGATCCGTCGCCTTGACCAGCCCCAGCCGCTGCAGATCCGCCGCCGCCAGGCTGGAGGCGTACCCCTCGTTGCACACCACCACCGCGACCGTCTCCGCCGAAACCCCCGGCAGCCGCCACTCGCTGTCCGGGGCGAGCCGCCATTCCAGGTGAATCCGCTCCACCACCACCGACCCGGGGATCTCGCCCTCGGCGGCCCGGTTGGCGTACGGCCGGATGTCGACGATCAGCGCGCCCTCGGCCTGCAGGTCCGCGGCCCGCGCCGGATCCGCCCGGTCCAGCGTGGACCGGGCGTCGGCGAGAAGGCCGTCAAGAGTGGTCATGACCGCACAATGGCAGGCAGCGGCGGGATCTCGTTCGGCACGTCGGCGAGGCTCGTGTACTCGCGCGTCGGCACCAGCGGCGGCGAGTAGGCGTGCACGCTGGCCGCCGGTTCGCTGCCGACGCCGAGCACCTGGTGCGCGCGCCCGGCGCCGAAGCCGATGCCCTGGCCCGCGGTGTGCGCGCGCCGCCGCACCGGGCCGCCGGGGTAGCGGTACTCCTCGCCGAGTTCGCCCTGCAGGACGGTGAACGAACCGGACGCGCCGCCGTGGTCGTGCGGCTTCGTGTGCTGGCCGGGCAGCCACGACAGCAGCCACAGCTCGACGCCGTCGGTCAGCGCCAGCCGTGCCCACCAGCGCCGGTCTTCGTCGAAGCGCAGGACTTCGCGCAGGCTGGTGGTCAGTTCGGTGGTGACGGTGCGGGTCAGGTCGGCCAGCTCGCGCGGCGTCCACAGCAGCCGCGACGGGTGCAGCAGCTCGGGCAGCAGCGGATCGGTCAGCTGGGGGTGGATTTCGACTTCCGGACGGACGATGGACGTGGTCAACGCGGGTGCTCCTGGAATGAGTCGGAAGATGCCGGGCACGAGGCGACGCGGCACGCCGACGAGGATCAGCGTGCGTGCCGCGCCCGGCTACATCCGCTGGAAGCGACCAGGAGCAGGTCGATCGCGCGACGGCGCCAGAACACGGGGCGCGCGGACCTGGACATGCCGTGGATGCTGCCACAGCATCGCGATCACGGCCGCTCGTCCCATCCGCTGGACACCCGGCGCGCGGTTACCCCCGGGCGGGTGCGCGCCCGCGCCCGGGCGACCGCCACAATGGGCTCGTGAGCGAGCCGATCCTGCCCAGCGATCCTGACGACCTCGTCGTGCGGATGTCCGGTGTCGGCGTCCGCCGTACCGGAAACGACCTCCTCGCGGCCCTCGACTGGGCGGTCGAGCTGGACGAGCGATGGGTGGTGCTCGGCCCGAACGGGGCCGGCAAGACCACCCTGCTCCGCCTGGCCGCCGCCGAACTGCACCCCACCTCCGGCGAAGTCGACCTGCTCGGCGACCGGATCGGCCGGGTGAACGTCTTCGACCTCCGCCCGCGCATCGGGTTCACCTCCGCCGCGATCGCCCAGCGCGTGCCCGGCGACGAGCGCGTCGGCGACGTCGTGGTCAGCGCCGGCTACGCGGTGATGGGCCGCTGGCGCGAGCAGTACGACCGGATGGACCTCGACCGGGCGACCGAACTGCTCGGCACGCTCGGCATCGCGCACCTGGCCGAGCGCACGTTCGGCACGCTGAGCGAGGGCGAGCGCAAACGCGTGCTGATCGCCCGGTCGCTGATGACCGACCCGGAGCTGCTGCTGCTCGACGAGCCCGCCGCGGGCCTCGACCTCGGCGGCCGCGAGGACCTCGTGGCGCGGCTGTCGGCGCTCGCGATGGACCCGGACGCGCCGGCGATGGTGCTGGTCACCCACCACGTCGAGGAGATCCCGCCGGGCTTCACGCACGCGCTGCTGCTGCGCGAAGGCCGCGCCGTGGTGTCCGGGCTGGTGGACGACGTGATCACCAGCGAGAACCTGTCCAAGACGTTCGACCAGGACCTGGTGCTGCAGCGTTCGGGCGAGCGGTTCTTCGCCCGCCGCAGGTAGGTTGACCTGGTTGGTCTTACCGGCCGGTAGCCTGCTGTCAGTTCGTCAACGAGGAGGATTCGCGTGGGAGAGTTCGTAACCCTGGAGGTCGAGGGCGGGGTCGGCACGATCCGGCTGGACCGGCCGCCGGTCAACGCGCTGAACAACCAGGTGCAGGCCGAACTTGCCGAGGCCGCGCGCGAGGCGTCCGACCGCGACGACGTGCGCGCGGTGATCCTCTACGGCGGCGAGAAGACCTTCGCCGGCGGCGCGGACATCAAGGAGATGGCCTCCCGCACGTACCCGGAGATCGCGAAGTTCGGCGCTGAGCTGACCGCGTCGCTCGCCCGGGTCGCGAACATCCCGAAGCCGGTCGTCTGCGCGATCACCGGCTACGCCCTCGGCGGCGGCCTCGAACTGGCGCTCACCGCGGACTGGCGCGTCGCGGGCGACAACGTGAAGGTCGGCCAGCCGGAGATCCAGCTCGGCATCATCCCCGGCGCGGGCGGCACGCAGCGGCTGACCCGGCTGATCGGGCCGAGCAAGGCCAAGGACCTGATCTTCACCGGCCGGTTCGTGAAGGCCGAGGAGGCGCTGAAGCTCGGCATCGTCGACGAGGTCGTCGCCCCGGACGACGTGTACGCGGCCGCGCACAAGTGGGCCTCGCAGTTCGCGAACGGCCCGGCGATGGCGCTGCGCGCGGCCAAGACGGCGATCGACTCCGGCCTCGACGTCGACCTGGCCACCGGCCTGAAGATCGAAACGCAGCTGTTCACCGCTCTCTGGGCGACCGAGGACCAGAAGAACGGCATGCAGTCGTTCATCGACAACGGCCCCGGCAAAGCCAGTTTCGAGGGGAAGTGACTTCCGTGTCCGACCCGGCGCCGAATCCGCACGCTTCCGAAGACGAGGTCAAGGCGGCCTACGCCGACCCGAAGCTCGCGAACGTCCTCTACCACGACTGGGAAGCCGGGACGTACGACGAGAAGTGGTCCATTTCCTACGACGAGCGCTGCATCTCCTACGCCACTGACGTGTTCAACGCGGTGGCGGGCGAGGACGGCCAGCCGTACCAGCACGCCATGGAGCTGGGCAGCGGCACCGGGTTCTTCCTGCTGAACCTGATGCAGGGCGGCGTCGCGAAGAAGGGTTCGGTCACCGACCTGTCGCCGGGCATGGTGCAGGTCGCGCTGCGCAACGCCGAGGGCCTCGGCCTCGACGTCGACGGCCGGGTCGCCGACGCCGAGCGGATCCCCTACGACGACAACACGTTCGACCTCGTGGTCGGGCACGCGGTGCTGCACCACATCCCGGACGTGCGCCAGGCGTTCGGCGAGGTGCTGCGCGTGCTCAAGCCGGGCGGGCGGTTCGTGTTCGCCGGCGAGCCGACGAAAATCGGCGACCGCTACGCGCGCCGGCTCGGCCAGTTCACCTGGTACCTCACCACGAACCTCACCAAGCTGCCCGCGCTGAGCGGCTGGCGGCGTCCACAGTCCGAATTGGACGAGTCGTCTCGCGCGGCGGCGCTGGAGGCCGTGGTCGACATCCACACCTTCGACCCGTCCGAACTGGAAGCGATGGCGCGCGGGGCCGGCGCCCAGGACGTCCGCGCGGTCACCGAGGAGTTCTCGGCGGCGCTGGCCGGCTGGCCGATCCGCACCTTCGAGGCCGCGGTGCCGCAGGAAAAGCTCACCGTGCGCTGGCGGTTGTTCGCCTACCACCTGTGGCTGCGGCTGTCCGCTTTGGACAAGAAGCTGCTGTCGAAGGTGCTGCCGCGCGAGCTGTTCTACAACGTGATGATCACCGGGACCAAGCGGCCGTCCTGAATTGCCCTACAGTTTCACGCTCGACGACGTCGCCTTCCTGCGCTCCGCCGCGGGACGGGCGGCGCTCGCCGAGTGCTCCACTTTGGACGCCTCGCGGATCGCGGACGTCACCACGGCTCGGCGGCTAGCCGGAGACCACGCTTCACCGGTGCTGGAAACCGTTGCACTGCGGCGTAAATCGGTGCTGAAGCTGGCTTCTTCCGCGGAGTGGCTCTTCACCGCCGACGCCTTGCAGCAGGCGAGCGCGACCCCGGTAGCCCAGCACCGAGCTTCCCGGCTGACCGGTCTCGCCGTGCACGACGTCACCTGCTCGGTAGGTGCCGACCTGGTCGAGCTGTCCCGCGTCGCGTTGGTGGCGATCGGGTCCGATGTGGACCCGGTACGGCTGGAAATGGCCCGGCAAAACGCTTCCGCCGCCGAAGTCTCGCCGTTCGTCGCCCGATCTGACGCCCTGCGCCCGGTTTCCCGCGACACCGCCGTAGTCGCCGATCCCGCCCGCCGCGACTCCGCCGGTCGCCGAGTGTGGCGTCCCGCCGACTTCCTGCCGCCGCTGGACGAGTTGGTGGACGCCTATCCCGGCCGGATCCTATCGGTGAAATGCGCGCCCGGTATGGACTTCTCCATCGCACCGTGGGCGGACGAGGTAGAACTCGTGTCGCTCGACGGCCAAGTCCGCGAGGCCTGCCTGTGGCGCGGCCTTTCGTCCGGTGCCACCCGCCGGGCGACAGTGTTGCGTTCGGACAGTACACAGTGGACTATCACCGATGCGGAACCAGACGACATTCCCGTGCGGCCGCCGGGGGAGTGGCTGGTAGACCCGGACGGCGCCGTCGTACGCGCCGGACTGGTGCGCCACTACGCGGCCCGGCACGGCCTGTGGCAGCTGGACGAACGCATCGCCTACCTCACCGGTGACACGCCCCCACCCGGAGTGCGCGCCTTCCGGATCCTGGAACAGCTGCCGTACCGCGAAAAAACGCTAGGCCAGGGGTTGAAGAAACTCGATGTCGGACGGCTGGAAATCCTAGTCCGCGGCCTCGACGTGGACCCGGACGCCTTGCGTCGCAAGCTGAAGCCGCGCGGAAGCGAAGAGTCCACAGTGGTGCTAACCCGGATCGGCCGGTCGCCGTCGGCTTTCGTCTGCCGGGCCGAACGCATCCCAACGGAGGGTTTTCAAGCCGGGGAACGCGGCGTAAGTTCTGCGGGTTGACGAATCATCACTGGAGGGTCGCTGTGTCTCGTTTTCCCGCTCTCGTCAAACTGGCCGCCGCCGCGGCCGTCGGCGCCACCGTGGCAGGCGGCGCGACCGCACTCGCCGGATCGGACGCCGTCACCGCCGCGCACGGCCGGGAACCAGTCAACATCGGCCAGGTCAAGAACGACGTCAAGGCGTACTACGGCGACTGGCTCGACGCGTCCGGCAAGCACCACTACTCCGAAACCAGCCGGTTCGCCGCCGACACCAAACGCGTGGTCGCCGACGCGAAACGGCACCTGCAGCGGCAGCTGGGGAAGGTGAAGAACCCGGCGATCGTGCTGGACGTGGACGACACGTCCGAGATCACCTACGGCTGGGAGGCCGACAACGACTTCGGCTTCGACCCGGTGAAGCAGCAAAAGGCCATCGACGACGGCACTTTCGAAGCCAACAAGCCGGTGCTGGAGCTGACGAAGTGGGCCGCCGAACGCGGCGTGCGGATCTATTTCCTGACCGGCCGCAACGACAAACAGGGCCCGCAGTCGCTCAAAAACCTCGCCAACGAGGGCTACCCGACGCCGGCCGGCGCGTACTTCAAGCCGAAGACCACCCCGCCGGACTACCTGCCGTGCGGGCTGACCTGCACCACGGTGCAGTACAAATCGGGCACCCGCGCACACATCCAGTCGACCGGCGCGCACATCGTGCTCAACCTCGGCGACCAGTTCAGCGACCTGGAAGGCGGCTACGCGGATCACCCGGTGAAACTGCCGAACCCGATGTACTACCTGCCCTGATCCCGGTGCCGGAGCCAGCCCGGGTCCCGCGCCGGGCCCGGGCTGCCTCCGTACCCGTCAGCCGGAATACCCGGCGAAGATCTTCGAGAACTCGTACGGCTGCTGCGAAATATTCGTGCACCGGTACAACGGCCCAGTGCACGCGTTCGCGTCACGGCCGAGTTCCCAGAACGACAGCATTCCGATGTGGACACTCCGCGCGAAACTCACCACCGCACTGGCGTCCTTCTGGTAGAAGATCTCGTTCTGCGAATCGTTGACGCCCAGCATCGGCGTGAGGCCGACCTTCTGCCAAGCGTCCGCATCGGACAGTCCGAGGGCGGTTTTCAGCTGCGCCTGCGTGGATTTCGCCGCCTGGATCGCCTTGGCCCCTTGATCGCCGGAGCCCTGGTAGTAGTCCATCGCCATGACGTTCACGAGATCGAGGTCGACCCCCGCGGCCTTGGCCGAGGTCACGACGTTCAGCCCGTCCGACGTGAGCCCGGTGGGAAGCACCGGCAGCGTCAGCGAAATCTTGAGCCCGGGATTGTCGTCCTGCACCTTTTTCAAGGCCTGCGAACGAAGCTTGATCGACCCCGGGTCGGCGACCGCCGCACCCTCGATGTCGATATCGATGTACTTGAGGTTGTACGCCTTGATCACCGCTTCGTACTCGCCGACCAGCGAATCGACATTGCCGCAGGCTTGCGCGAGTTCAACGCCGGACGCACCGCCGAAGGAGACTTTGACATCCCCGCCCGCCGCGCGAATCTTGGCGATTTCGTCCGACTGCCACCCTTGCCGAGGGTCATACGCGGCGAACCAGCTGGCCTTGCAAGCAGCCCCCGTGACGAACCCGAGGGTAAAACTCTTGATGCCGCTCTGCGCGGACATCGACGACAACACAGGCGACGGCCACGCACCCATGTCCACATAAGGCGCGAGCGCGATCGACGAGCCGCCCGCCGCGGCTGCGGGCGACGGCGCCGCGAGCCCGGCGACAGCCAGCAGCCCGCCCAGCGCGACGGCCATTTTCCGGGGGGAGGGGAGACGCATGGGTGGAACCTCCACGGTGAGGACCGAGGGGCGGAAAACCCCTGTCCAAATGGTATAGACCAATAACCTGGTGGAGGCCATACGCCATTAGTATGCCGATCCGTCCCGCTGACCGGGATTCACTGTCGCGGGACGAGCCGGAAGCGCAGGTCGACCGCGCGCGGGAGCCCTTGTCTGGTACTCAGTCCCGCCGCGCCGGTTTCCCGCCCGGATTGCCGGACAGGCAGCCTCTCGGGCGTCACAGCCGAGAGACGTCCCCTCGTTCTCGGCGAGCGTTCTGTGGTCTCTCGGTCGTCGCTGCCGGGAAACGTCGCCCCGTTCTCGGCGAGTGTTGTGCGGTCTCTCGGTCGTCGCAGCCGAGAAATGTCCCCCGTCCTCGGGACGGCCGTCCTCCGGATGCCGCCTCTTGCGGGCTACCGGCACCGTGTCCCAGCCCGACGTCTCCGCCGCCGTCCGTTTCCAAACTCCGCGGTCACCGGCACCCGCGCCTGATCCGGCGGCTGTGCCTGCCCCGGCGGTGCCAGTGCTCCCGGCGAACCCCGGCCCCGCCGTTTCCTGCCGGGCCAGCGCTCCCGGCGAACCCCAGCCCCGCCGTCTCCCTTCCGGACCGGGGCCGGGGCTCGCCGCGCGCCGTCACCTCTTCCGGGCCACCAGCACCGTGTCCCGAACCGTCATCTCCGCCGCCGCCCGCTCCCGGACGTCCGCAGCCACCGAAGCCCACGACTGGTCCAACGTCTCCGCCACGTCCTCAGCCGTGAACATCATGTCCGGCATATGCGGCCGCCCAGCGTGGACGTCCGAAGGGTCGTGCCCCACCACCAGCAACGTCCCACCCGGCGCCACGGCATCCGCGAGCCGCGCGAACGCCGCCGTCCGAGCTGCCGACGGCACGTGCAGGAAATGCGACGTCACCAGTTCGTACTTCGACTCCGGCACCCACTCGCCCAAGTCCGCGGCCACCCACGTGATCCGCTCCGCCACCCCGAGCTTCGCCGCCTGCGCACGCCCGCGTTCGATGGCCGTCGTGGAAAAGTCGACCGCCGTCACACGCCAGCCCTGCTGTGCGAGCCAGATCGCGTCGCCGCCCTCACCGCAGCCCGCGTCGAGCGCGTGGCCCGGTTCCAGGTCGCGCGCCTCGGTCACGAGCTGAGCGTTCGGCTGCCCGCTCCACATTTCCGGCTGCGAGCGATACCGTTCCTCCCACGAACCGCGGTCGAACGGCGGCACGTGCATCTGATGCTCATTCACCTTCGCCGCAACCTCCCGCTCGATCTCGTGCGAGAACGGCATTTCCCTCCGCCGCACAGCTTCCGCAGCTTCCTCCTCGACCAAATTGCCGTTGATCGCCGCCCCGGCCATCAACCCCGCCGCAGCCGAAACGACGACCTGCGCGCGCATGTCCGAGACGTTCCCCGCGACCCACAACCCGGGCACGGACGTCATGCCGGACGCGTCCGCGGGAACTCGCGTGCCGATCACAAACCCGTTGAACTCCACCGGTTCCGGCTCGATCCCGAGCGGCGCGAGAAAGTCCGCCCGCGCCGACGCCCGCGGCGCGACCGCCAGCGCCTCGCGCGCCACGACCTCGCCCGAGTCGAGCCGGACCCCGGTCAACTGGCCGTCAGTACTCTCGACAGCCGCGACCAGACCGTCCACGATCCGGATCCCGCGAGCCAGCAGCGGAGCCTCGTCGAAATCCCCGTACGTGTGCCGGAAAACGACGACGTCATCGGTCAGCTGGCGCCACATCAAGGCCTGGTGCACGGTCATCGGACCGGTCGACAGCACGCCGATCGCGCGGTCGCGGGCTTCCCAGCCGTGGCAGTACGGGCAATGCAGCACGTCCTGGCCCCAGTGCTCCGCCAGCCCGGCGACCTCGGGCAGTTCGTCGACGAGACCGGTCGCGACCAGCACGCGCCGCGCGTACGTGCGCCGCCCGTCGGCCAGCGAGATCTCGAACCCCTTGTCCCCGTGGGCGATCGACGTAACCGTCTGCGCGACCACCTCGCCGCCGTACCCGGCCAGCTCCGCGCGCCCGAGCGACAGCAGTTCGGCCGGCGGCGTGCTTTCGCGGGCCAGATAGTTGTGCACGTGTCCAGCGGGCGCGTTGCGCGGCTCGCCGGAATCCACGACCAGCACCGAGCGCCGGGACCGCGCGAGCGCCACCGCTCCGCTGAGCCCCGCCGCGCCGCCTCCGACCACCACGACGTCGTACTTCTCGTCCACTGGATCCTCCTGTAAGTCCCTTGCCCCTCGGACTATCCGGAGAACTCGCCGACTTGACAAAGTTCTTTGCCGAAGTGGCAAATTGAACGGCATGAGCGAAGACGACCAGGACTTGGGCGAGGTCCTGCACGCGGTCGGCCCGAGGCTGCGCGCCCTGCGCAAGCAACGCAACGCCACCCTGACCGGCCTCTCCGAAACGACCGGAATCTCGGTGAGCACCCTGTCGCGGCTGGAAGCCGGCCAGCGCAAACCGACCCTGGAGCTGCTGCTGGCCCTGGCGCGCGCGTACCAGGTCCCCTTGGACGAACTGGTCGGCGCACCCCCGACCGGCGATCCGCGTCTGCACCCGAAACCATTCGTCCGCCACGGCCGCACGTACCTGCCGCTGACCCGGCGCCCAGGCGGCGTGCGCGCGTACAAGATGATCCTGCCGCCAGAACGTGCCGCCCAACCCCCGGACCAGCGAGTCCACGAGGGATACGAATGGCTGTACGTCCTGTCCGGGCAACTGCGCCTGATGCTCGGCGACCACGACGTGACCCTCCTTCCGGGTGAAGTCGCGGAGTTCGACACCCACATCCCGCACTGGTTCGGCAACGCCAGCACCGAACCCTGCGAGGTGCTGGCCCTCTTCGGCCCCCAGGGAGAGCGCTTCCACGTCCGCGCCCGCCCTGCCTCTTGACGCATACCCATATCGGAATATGATTGACCGCATGGCACGGGCAGCAACCACCGCGGACGTCTTCAACGCCGTCGCCGAACCGCGGCGCCGGGAAATCCTGGACGTCCTGGCCGACGGCGAACGCCCAGTGAACGATCTGGTCCGCGTATTGGGCCTGGGGCAGCCGCAAGTGTCCAAACACCTGCGGGTGCTACGCGAAGTAGGCGCAGTCGAGGCCCGCGACGAAGGCAGGCAGCGGCTCTACCGCCTGAACGGCCGCGCCCTCAAGCCGATCCACGACTGGGTGCGCCGCTACGAACGTTCGTGGGAGGAACGGTTCGAATCGCTGGACGCCGTGCTGGAAGAAATCGCGACCGAGGAGGAAGACCATGACCGAAACGACAACCGGCACGGCGAAGGTGACGCTCCCCGCTGACGACCAGATCCTGATCACCCGAGATTTCGCGGCTCCCCGGCGCAACGTCTACCGTGCCTGGACCACGCCGGACCTGGTGAAACGCTGGTGGGCAGGCAAAAGGGGCACCGTGACGTCCGTGGACATCGACCTGCGAGTCGGCGGCCAATGGCGCTACGTATTGATCGCGAACGGCAGCTACGAAGTCGCTTTCCACGGCGAATATCGAGAAATAGTGCCCGAGGAACGCCTGGTCCACACGGAGGTCTACGAAACCCCGGGCGCATCGGACGCCGACGCCCCCGTGGTGACCGTGACGTTCACCGAATCGGAGGGCCGCACGACGATGACGATGCTGACCCAGACGAACGGCAAGGAACTGCGCGACCTGATCATCGAGTCCGGCATGGAAGGCGGGATGCAGGAGTCGATGGACGCGCTGGAGGAAATCGCGGCCTCGCTGGAGTGAGCCGAACCGGTGCCGGGCCTTGTCATGGCGAGACGTGGCCTGACTCGGTCCAGCTGAGCCCGGGCTGGCCCAACCCAGCTTGGTCCAGCCCGGCTCAGGCCAACTCCGCTCGGTACAGCCTGGCCCGGCTGGTCCGACCAGGCCCGGCCCAGCTCAGCCTGGCTCGGTTCGGCTGATCGAGCCGGGCTGAGCTGGGCCGGTCGGCTGGCGGTCCGCCCTGACTCAGCTCGGCCCCGTCCGGTCCCTGCTGGGTCCAGTTCGTCCCGGCCCAGGCCAAGACAACCCGGCCCAGCTCATTCCGGCTAGGCCCAGCCCACCTCAGCCAACGTGAGCTTCCAGCACCAGCGCTTCAGCACCATGCCGAGCCCGTCACCGAACCGACCAAGGCGCGCTCCCGATGCCCGCGGCCCAGCGCCGAACCGAGCCCGTCACCGAACCGGCCCGAGATGCGCCTCCAACACCGCCGCCTCAGCGCGCAACTGCCCAGCCATCTCCGACCGTCCCAGCCGCTCGTACTCGTCCGCCGCCGAAGCACGCTCCGCGACCTCGCGCTCGACGATCCCGCGAACATCCGCCTCGCTGAGATCCCGACGCGCGGTCTCGGCCGCGCCCAATCCGACCGCCGCACCGGCCACATGCTCGTCGCCGACCCTGCTGTCCGCCCGCTGCTCGATCGGCACTGCTTCCGCATTGTCGATCGCCGCCAGGGCGGACCGCAGCGCGCTGGCGGCGACGCGGTCACGGTTCTTGAGCGCCGACTTCAGGCCGGCACGTAGATTCGCACGCATGGCAAGGAATCCATTGATGGGTGAAGAGAGATGATCAAACGTTGATGTCTCCACCCTACCATCACCACCGTCACCCAGGCGTGCGAATTTCCCGCGAGCAGTCAGCACCCCGACGCCAACTGAAGCCACCGCCAGCACCCCGAATCCCCATGGCGGCAGCAAACTCTTCCCGTCCGGATGAGTGCTGACCACCAGCCACGTCGAAGCCGCAGCCGCGACAGCGACCCGCGAAAGTGGCCACACAGCAGCACTTCCCAGCACTAACGGCCACGTGAAGTACCAAGGAAGAACCACCGGTGCCAGCACGACGGTCGCCAACAAGGCCGCCGCAGCCCCGTGCACCGCGTCCGCGCCGCCAGCTCGCGAACGCCACCACAGCCACGTGACTACAACTACGGCCACGAGGTAGCCCGCCGTCCGACTCGCGGCGAGAGTTCCTGCCGGATCAGCCGTCAGTCCGCCCAAGATCTTCCCGGCCGCCGTGGGGATCGACGTCCACGGCTCGAGCGCGGAATTCCCGCTCAACGCGCCAATCCACCCCAGGTCGACTCCGGCGACGACACTGCATAACCCGAACGTAATGACCACAATGGACACTGAGGCAACGAGTGCAAAGCTGTAGCTGCGAAAAGAAATCCGTCCGCTAGATCGACGGATTGCCCACTCCCACAACAGAAACGGCAACGCCACCGCCGCCGGAGCCTTCACCGCCGCAGCAAGTGCTACCAAGGCGAACCCCAACCCTGGTACAGTGGTGATCACTAACGCAGCACCTGCACTCAAGAGCCCGATCATCAGCAAGTCGTTGTGCCCGCCTGAAACTACGCACAGCACCGTCAACGGGTTCGCAGCTGCCATCCACAGTGCACACTCCGGCCGGGTGCCCAGCCGTCGGCACAGGATCGGCACAGCGAAGCACATCAGCGCCAGGCCGGTCGTCATGGCAAGGCGGGTCAGCAACACGCCGAAAATCAGGTTGTCACCAGTCACGGAGAGGACGCTTTTCACGATCAGAATCTGCAGCGGCCCATAGGGCGACGGAATTCGCAGCCAGCCGCCGGCTGCGTTGTCGGTGATCGGCCCCGGAAATTCGGCTGGAACGTGGGTATACGGATCGAAGCCAGCGTGCGCGACCACGCCTTGAGCGAGATACGTGTACAGGTCCGTGCTGAACAAGGGTGGCGCGCAGAGTAACGGTGCGCACCACATCCAGGTTGTCCGTACTACCTCTCGTGTGCTCGCCTGGCCTGCGCGCACGGAGCGTCCTAACCGGATCCAAGACACTACCAGGAGGAATATGCCCAGATAGACCACAGCAGTCGCGAGCATGCGGCCATGGCCGAAGCGTACGGCGTTCAACACCGTGCCGGACAAGACAGGGTCATGTCGCAGCGTCGCGCCCGCGCCGAACGCGCCGAGCGAGACCAGCACGGATCCGATGAGGCCGACGGCAGACGCGCTCAACCCGGAAAGCCTTGCGAGAAGGGTGCGCTTCCCTGCGGGTTCTGAGGCGGACACGTGTTTTCCGGCGACCTGTGCGACGGGGCCGACCTGCGTGGTCGACCCCAGTCGCGCGGCGAGCTTGGCCGGTGCGATCGGCTCAAGAGGCGTGGCGAACGTGGCTGGTTCGGTTGGTCCAAGTGGCGTGGCGAACGTGGCTGGTTCGGTCGGTTCAAGTGGCGTGGCGAACGTGGCTGGTTCGGTTGGTCCAAGTGGCGTGGCGAACGTGGCTGGTTCGGTCGGTTCAAGTGGCGTGGCGGGCTTGGCTGGTGCGGTCGGTTGAAGCCGTGAGGCGACCTCGGTCGGTGCGGTCGCTCCGAGCCGTGCGGCGTGCTCGGCCGGTGCGCTCGATTCAAGCCGCGCAGTGCGCTTGAGTCGAGCGTGCGATCCGAACTGTCCGACGGACCGGAACCGTACGAGCGGCTTGAGCAGCGCGGCGAAGCGGACTCGTGCGTTCGACCCGACCCGTAGCCCGGACCGGATCCGTGCAGCCGACGCGAGCTGGGCAGCGGACCGTGGTCGCATGGCGCACTCAAGCCGTGCCGTCGACTGGATTCGTGCGGCAGAACGGAGCCGCCCGGCGAGTCTCGCGACAGCCCCGCCTGCCCCCGCGAACCGTGCACCAGACGTGCTCTTCCCGGCGAAGATCATCCCGCAGGTCTAGTCAGCGAGTGATCCCAGGCCGTTAAGATCGGCGTTTATCCGGTCTTTATCCGGCCGGCGTTGTACTGCTGCCGTGGGGAGAAGCTGAATGCGGGTGCTCGTGGCCGAAGACGAGCGGATGCTGGCCGATTCCGTCACGGAGGGCCTGCGGCATCTGGGCATGGCGGTCGACGTCTGTTACGACGGCGACGCCGCGCTCGAACGCGTCGCGGTGCACCGGTACGACGTCGTGCTGCTGGATCGCGACCTGCCTCTGGTGCACGGAGACGAGATCTGCCGCAGGATCGTCGGCGACGGCGGGGAGACCCGGGTGCTGATGCTGACGGCCGCCGCGGGGATTCGTGATCGCGTCGAAGGGCTCGGTCTCGGCGCGGACGACTACCTCACGAAGCCGTTCGCGTTCGCCGAACTCGTCGCGCGGGTGCATGCGCTGGCGAGACGGTCGCGGCCCTCGTTGCCGCCGGTGCTGCACAGCGCTGGCGTCGAGCTGGATCCGGCGAAGCGGTTCGCGTCGCGGGACGGTCGGCCGTTGTCCTTGTCTCCCAAGGAGTTCGCCGTGCTGGAGGTGTTGCTGCGGGCCGAGGGACGGGTCGTCAGCCCGGAAGAGCTGCTGGAGAAGGCATGGGACGAGCACGCCGATCCGTTCACGAACACGGTCCGGATGACGGTCATGACGCTGCGGAAGAAACTCGGTCCGCCGCCGGTGGTCCACACCGTTCCCGGCGCTGGCTACCGTTTGGCTACCTGAAGCGGGCCCGGGGCTCGCTCCGCGGGCGCATCGAGCTGGTGTTCCTCAGCGGGGTGCTGGCCGCACTGGCGCTGGCGTATCCGGTCGGGAAAGCGGTGGCCATGGTGCTCGGGACCTACGTGGACAAGTCCTTCTGCCCACGCGACACCGGCTGCCGCGACCCGCTGGGCGCGATCTGGTGGTTCCTGCCGCTGGTCGCGGCCGTCGCGCTGGCGGTCAGAGTGTGGCGTCCGGTGGCGTCGTGGGTGGTGCGGCCGTTGCTGGACCTTTCGTCCACTATCGACCAGCTCGGGCCGCAGAACCTGGGGCAGCGCATGCCGCCGCGCCAGACCGAGCACGAGTTGAGCGTCCTCTCCACGGCGGTCAACGGGATGCTCGACCGGGTCGCCGTCGGCTTCGAAGGGCAACGCCGGTTCGCCGCGAACGCGTCGCATGAGCTGCGCACGCCGCTCGCGGTGCAGCGGACGCTCGCCGAGGTTGCGATCGTCACCGGCGGGGGAGAAGACGTGCAACGGCTCGCGGCGCAGCTCCTGGTCGTCAACGAGCGCAACGAGCAGCTGATCGAGGGCCTGCTCGTGCTCGCCGAAGCCGACCGCGGGCTGCCCGGCACGATCCCGGTGCGGCTCGACGAGCTGGTGGACACCGTCGTCGCCCGGTACGCCGAGCAGCTGACCGAGCATGAGCTGACTCTGCGTCGTCACACGGCCGAGCGCACCGTGCCCGGCGACCCGGTTCTGCTCGAACGGATGATTGCCAACCTGGTGCACAACGCGATCAAGTACAACCGCCCCGGCGGGTGGGTGGAGGTGAACGTCGGCGGCGAACCCGCGTTGAGCGTGCGCAACTCCGGCGATCGCGTCCCCGCGGAGGCGGTCGATTCGCTGTTCCAGCCGTTCCGCCGGCTGACCGCAGAACGGCTGAACCACCGCGACGGCGCTGGACTCGGACTGTCCATTGTGAACTCAGTCGCCGCCGCACACCACGGCCACGTGTCCGCCGCGGCGGTGGAAGGCGGCGGACTGCGGGTCGACGTGATGCTGCCCTGATTCAGCCGTACGAGTAGAACCCTTCGCCGGTCTTGATTCCGAGTTTGCCCGCGTCGACATACGTGCGCAGCAGGTCCCGAGGCCCGGCCGGCAGGTGCGGATTCTCGTCCGCGTAATGGTTCTCGATGTCCAGCACGACGTCCAGGCCGACCTGGTCCATCATCTGGAACGGCCCGTACGGCAGATGCCAGTTGATCTTGAACATCCCGTCCACGTCCTCCGGACGCGCGACGCCCTCCGCGACCACGGCCAGCGATTCCCGCTTGATCGCCGCCCACACCCGGTTGAAAATGAAGCCGACGCTCTCCTTCCTCGCCTCGAACGGATGAATACCGAACTCCGGCAATACCCCGAGCAACGTGTCGAGCACGGTGCGGCCGGTGTCACCGTCGGACATGAGGTCGACCGCGTTCGCCGTCGGCGGCATGTAGAAGTGGATGTTGCACAGCCGAGATTTGTCGCGCACCTTCTCGGCCATCAGCCGCGACGGGTACGACGACGAGTTCGTGGCGAAGATGGTGTCGGCGGGCGCTGCGTCGTCAATTTGGCCCCACAGCGGGATTTTGAGGTCCAACCGCTCCGGCACCGCTTCCACGACGAGCCACGAATCGCGCAGAGCTTCCTCGATCGACGCCGCGCCCTCGACCTGGCCGACCTCGCCGCTGCCGCGTTTTTCGAGCAGGACGGGCAACGCCTCTGCCACGTATTCCGCAGCCGCCGCGACCTGTTCGGCGTTCGGGTCGCTGATCCGCACGGTTCCGCCGCGCGAGGCGAACATCAGCGCGATGCGCCGCCCCAGCGTGCCGGCCCCGAACACGGTGACCGGACGGTCGCGGATCTGGTCGAAGGTATACGCATACGGCATGGCGGGCTCACCTTTCGATCTTGAGCCAAGAAGACCACCCGCCGGTGCCCGCCGCAATTCCACGCCCACTGGTGGGGGACTAGCCGCGTAGAATGCGACGTGGTCGATGTTCGCGAGGTTCGCCGTCTCTGTTACGACTTCGCCCGGCGTACCGGCGGAACGGTGACCGATTTCCGCGTCCCGACGGTCACGCCGAACTTCTGGCAGGCCGTCGTCGCCTACCGCGACCGCACGATCTCGGTCGTCGCCGCCAACGACCTGCCGGTGCTCGCGATCGCCCGGCCTCGTTCGCTCGACGGCGCTTCAGTCCAGGATTCCGGGCCGCTCGAGTTCGTCGACGAGCCGGAACTGGCCGCCGTGCTGGCGGAAACGGAGCAGTTCCGGGTGCTCACCCCTGCCGAACTGGAACGTTCCTTCGCCGCCGAAGAGTGGCCGCATATCACCCGATCCGACGTCGCGTACTGGAAACCGGCGACAATCGGTGAAGCCTTGTTCAATTACTGGGACTGATTTCCCGGACGCCGGACAGCGGAAAGGTGCCACCGCCGGAAATCGTGACGGAACCGGTGAACGCGTCCCCGTCGACGGTGGCGGTCACGCTCAACTCGAATCGCACCGGGTCGGTCACCAGCGCGGTGAAAGCGACCTCTCGGCCGTCGACCGTGCCCGACACGATGGGGACCGTGACCTTCAGCTGGGTGTCGAAAATGGAACCGGACACCGCGGTGCCGTCGGTCGCGAGGTCGAGGATCAGGTCCTTGCTTGCCGCCGGATGGATAAAAGTGATCGTCCACTTGCCGTCCGGCCCGGTTTTGCCGCTGGCGGGCCGCGCCGCCTGGTCCGGGCGGGCGACCGGTGCCGGAGGTTCGCCGAGCGCGGGCTGGCCGGGCTTCATCGGGACGCCCGCGGAATTCAGGAACCCCGCCATCATCCGGTAATAGCCGACGAGGAACAGGATCTCGATGATCTCGGCGTGGTCGCGGGTCGCGGCGAGATCTGCCCAGGTTTCGTCGGAGACGAAGACATTCGCGCACAGTTCGTCGACGGCACGCAGCACCGCGTCGTCCTCGGACGGCCAAACCGCGTCCGGGTCGGAGAGGGCCGCGATCTCGGCTTCGGTCGCGCCGCCGCCGAGCGCGGCGGGTGCGTGGTTGGCCCATTCGTACGGCGCGTCACACCGGAGCGCGACACGGAGGATCGCCAGTTCGCGGATCCGCGGGTGCAGTTTCCCTTGGCTCAACAGGTAAGCGCCCAACGTCCCGGACGCCTGCATCACCTCCGGCGCGCGGGCGAGGACCTGGATCACGGTGTCCGCGCCGAGTTTCGCCAGCTTTCGGTGCTCGGGATCCATCTCGTCGAGCGCGAGCGGCGTGATGCGCGGAGTGGTCGCGTGTGGCATGTCAGTTTCCTTCCGGCGGCAGGCGGTCGAGCGCGGCCTGCGCTTCGTCGAGGCTGAGCAGCGGGTGCGAGTGGAGGTCGATCAGCGCGCGGGCGAGAAGGTTGTCGCCCGCCGGGCTGAGGATGTCGACGCCCGCCGCGCGGGAAATGTGCTGGTGCAGCACGGTGATCGACAACGCCATCGCGGTGCCGATCGCGGCGCGGACCTGGGGATCGACTGTCGGCGGATCCGGCCGTTGCCGATCTGCGGCGACAAGCCTGCGCACACCGAGTTCGACCATCTCGTCGAACAACGGCGCGACGCCGCCTTCGACCAGCGCCCGGACGAGATAGTCCCGGTACGGGCCGACGGCCATCCGCGCTGTTGCGACAGGATTCGCGGGAATGCTGCCGGCGTAGTCGGCTGGCACCTGGTCGTCGAGCTGGCGGAGCAGCTTGATCAGATGCGCGTCGCACGCCTCGCGGAGCGCCTGTTTGGACCCGAAATGGTGGCGGACCAACCCCAAGGACACCCCGGCTTCCGCGGCAATGCCCCGGATCGTGGCCCGTTCGAAGCCGTGCTCGCCGAAGTGCCGCATTGCCGCGTCCCGGATCCGGGCGCGCGCGGTCAGGTCGTCCGGATCGGTCATGACGGCATCGCTATACGCATGAACAGTAGGCTATACCCACGTATAGTAACGGCGCTAGGGGTTAGCGGGCGAGAACGCCGTTGTCCTCGCTCACCTGCTGGTCAGAACTGATTTTCGCCGCCGTCGACGTAGATGTTCGCGCCGAGGATGAAGCTGCTCTGATCCGACGCGAGGAACAGCACGGCGTCCGCGACCTCGTGCGCCGATCCCATCCGGCCGAGCGGGACCCGCGCCGCGAAGCTCGCCCGAGCCTCGTCGACCTTGTCCGCCTCGACCGTCTTCTCGAGCACCGGCGTGTCGATGGTTCCGGGCGAAACCACGTTGACCCGGATGCCGCGATCCTTCAATTCGTTGGCCCAGGTTCGGGCATAGGAGCGCAGGGCAGCCTTGGACGCCGCGTATGTCCCGAACGACGCGACGCCGTCATCCGCTCGGACCGACGAGTTCAGGATCACCGACGCGCCCTTGTTGAGCAGTGGCAACGCTTTCTGCACGGTGAAGAGCGTGCCGCGCACGTTGGTGTCGAAGACCTGGTCGAAATGCTTCTCAGTGGTTTCTTCCAGGGTAGCGAAGGATCCCGCCGCGGCGTTGGCGAAAAGGACGTCGAGCCCCTTGCCGCGGGCGCGAACCGCCTCGTAGAGCCGATCCAGGTCGGCCAGGTCGGCGATGTCGCCTGGCACTGCGGTGGCCGAACCGATGGTTTTCGCGGCTGCGTCGAGTGCGTCCGAGTTCCGGCCGGTGATGAAGACGTGCGCGCCCTCGGCGGCGAACCGTTCGGCGGCGGCCAGGCCGATCCCGCTGCTGCCGCCGGTGACGACCGCCGTCTTGCCTTCAAGCTGTCCCATTGCTGAACTCCTCAGTTTTCAGTACCGATCGGTACTGAATAAGACGCTAGCACTTCTGAACCGATCGGTACTGAAGGGGTACACTCGAAGCTGTGACCAGTCAGGACAAGGCGCCCATTGGCCGCCCGCGCGGATTCGACGCCGACGAGGCGCTCCGGCGCGCCATGCTGGTGTTCTGGGAGCAGGGCTACGAAGGGGCCAGCCTGGCTGATCTGACCGGAGCCATGGGCATTACGAAAACCAGCATGTACGCGGCGTTCGGCAACAAAGAGCAGCTGTTCCGGAAGGCTTTGGCGCTCTATAACGAGGGTCCGGCCGCTTATGGGCCACGGGCGTGGGCGGAGCCGACCGCCGCCAAGGTCGCCGCCGCGATACTCAACGGCGCCGTCCGGGCGACGACTGACCCTGGTTGTCCGCCCGGGTGCCTGGGCGTCCAAGGCTCGTTGGCGGCTGGCGAACTTGGCCTTCCCGCGCGCGAGTTGCTGGTCGAGTGGCGCAATGCTGCGCGTCAAGGCCTCGAAAACCGGTTCCGGCGCGCCGTTGCTGAGGGCGATCTGCCGTCAGACGCCGATGCGGCACGGCTGGCTCGCTACGTCATGACGGTGGCGTTCGGCATCGCCGTCGAGGCGGCCAGCGGGGCTAGCCGTGAAGAACTGCAAGAGGTTGCTGATGCGGCCTTGTGCAATTGGCCGCCAGCCTGAGTTTCAGCGGTTGCAGTAAAGGTCGATCGCGATGGTCATCCGAGTGCGGAACTCGTCCCGGGTTTCCGCGTCGTGCTTGATGCCGATCGACGTGCTGTTCAGCGTGCCGGCGACGTCCGCGGGGGAGGGGCCGCCGAGTGCGTCGATGACGAGGGCGCGGAACCGTTTCGGGTAGTCGGCGGGCATGGTGCCGAGCAGGTCGGGGTGCGAGTCGATCAGGACGCCGATCTCCGCGGCCATCGGTCCGACGTAGCGACCCGCCCAGTGATCGAATGCCTCGATCAGCCGTTCGCGCAGCGGTCGCCCGGAATCGGCGAGAGCGAGTCGGGCCGCCTCGATGCTGCTGTCTAGCGAATGCCGCACGGTGGCGCGAAACAGTTCTGGTTTGGACGAGAAGTAGAAGTACAGGCCAGGACGGGAGATGTCCGCGGCCTTCGCGACGTCGTCCATGGACGCCTTCCGGTAGCCGTAACGGGCGAACACCTCCAAAGCCGAGTCCAGTACGTGCGTGCGCCGATCACTGCCCATAGTCACACTATACAAACTGGGTTTAAGTCGTATAGTCGGCAGGGTGTCTCACCCATCCCTGATCCGCACGGGCTTCGACGCCGACAGCACAGCCGACGACGTCGTCGCAGGCCTGGACCTCGTCGGCCTTCGCGCAGTCGTCACCGGTGCCACCTCTGGCCTAGGCCGCGAAACGGCCCGCGCGCTCGCTTCCGTCGGCACCGAAGTCACCCTCGCCGTGCGCAACACTGCTGACGGCGCGAGCGTCGCCGACGACATCGCCGCGTCCACCGGGAATCGAGCCGTCCACGCCGCGCACTTGGAACTCGCCGACCTCGCCACCGTCGCCCGCTTCGCCGACAGCTGGCGCGGCCCACTGCACCTGCTGATCAACAATGCTGGCGTCATGCGTCCGTCGCTGGGCCGCACTCCGCAGGGTTGGGAATCGCAGTTCGCGACCAACCACCTCGGCCACTTCGCGTTGGCGCTCGGACTGCATGATGCCCTGGCTGCGGGGGCGAACCAGCGGGGAGCGGCCCGGATCGTCGCGGTGACCTCCGGCGCGCACATGTACTCACCCGTTGTCTTTGATGACATCCACTTTACCCGCCGCACCTACGACCCCCAACTGGCTTACGGGCAGTCGAAAACGGCGAACTCGTTGTTCGCCGTGGAAGCGACGCGCCGGTGGACGGCGGACGGAATCGTCGCCAACGCGGTCAACCCCGGCGGAGTTTCCACTGGCCTGCAACGAGATTTCACCCAGGACATGAAGGATCACCTCGACCGGCTCGAAGCCGCCGGGGTTTTCGCGTACAAGACCGTCGGACAAGGTGCGGCCACGACCCTCGTCGCCGCGACCGCACCCGAATTCGCCCATACAGGTGGTCATTACCTGGACGACGGCAACGAAGCCGCGACAGTGCCCGACGACGTCGAACTGGCAGGCAACAGCCACGCCGTCAAACGATGGGCGCGCGACGGAGCGGCGGCGCGGCGACTGTGGGAGGTGTCCCTCGATCTGGTCCGCGAATGTTGAGTAAGCCGGATGCGCTGATCCATTGGCAACACGGTCAGCGCGAAGCAGGTTATTTGTTGCCGCAAGGGAGTTCTCCCGATTGACCCGGCTGATGTCCGCTAGGTTTTCGCCGTGGATACGACAGGCGGGGTCGCGGATCTGTGGTTGTCATTGCGGGTGGCGGACGCCATGGAACACGGCGCAGAGCGAACTGCGGTTCTGGCTGACGCAGTGCGAACCGCCGATCGGCTGAATGAGCCGCGGGCCGCGTTCCGGTCCCGGCGGATGCTCGCGGACGCCTACCGGCTGGACGGCCGATGGGACCGGACGCGCCTGCTGTTCGACGAATGTCTTGACGCGTATGACCGGCGCAGGTGGCAGCTTGACCAGGACGACGAGGCTGAATTCCTGGGCTGGTCCGCCTGGATGGCCGAGTGCATGGTCGACTTTCCCGACCTCGGGCTCGACGAAATCCGTGCCGCGCTGGAGGGAGTGGAGCACCGGTATACCGACGCCGGCCTGCCGTGGCACGAGGTTTATTCGGTGCGGCGCGGAATCGCCGCGCACCTCGGCGACTGGGCGGCCGCCGATGAGGCCCACCTGCGCTGGGTCGCCACCGCCCCGACCGACGAAGACGACCGTTGGCTCGACGTCACGGCCATCGATCACTATCTGGGCAAGGGAGAAACGGCGCGTGCGCGGCAGATCGCGGCCGCGATGCTCGACGATCCGGCCGCGTTCGACCCGCCGATCGTGGTTGCTCGCTGCCTGATGCTGCTGCCACTGGCTCGCACCGGCGAGTGGCCGCTGGCGGCCTTGACCTTCCGCCGGATCCGGCGCGGGATGTCCGGCGATTTCTCCTCGCTGGAACACCTCGCCCGCGTGATCGAATTTTGCGCGCTGACCGGCAACGCGCTCGCGGGCATCGACTGGCTGGCCGCCATGGCGGGATTCGAAGCACGGCAGCGGCCGTTGGCCACCATGGAGTTCGCAGCCTCGGCCGCGGTGCTCGCCAGCGCACTGGTTCGCGCCGGACGTGGCGACACCGTGCTCGATCTGGGGCCGGACGACTCCAACACGGTCCCGCTGGGCGTCCTCGCCCGCCGGATGCGCCAGCTCGCGCTGGACCTCGCCGGACAGTTCGATCGCCGCAACGGCAACACTTTCCAGAGCGATCGGATCCGCGCCCGTCTCGCCGCCGAGCCGCTCACCGACTTCCTGCCGCTCGAACCGACCAGCAGGCCGCCGTTGCAGTTGCTGCCACCGTCCGGACTGTCCGATGAGGACCTTCTGGCCCGCGCGGAGTGGCACGACTTGCGTTGCGAGGCAGACGAAGCACGCGCTTGCCTGACCGTCGTTTCAGATGATCTTTCCCCGTATCTTACCGCGCGGCTCGCCGAATTGCGCGCGAGATTCTTCCAGGGCGAAGAGACCGAACCGGCGTTGCGCTATGCCATCGACGTCTACCGCCAATACGGCGACCTGCCGCGCGCCTTGCTCGCCGAGTGCTGGCTCGGCTTGTGGACAGCTCATGTGGGACGTCCCGAGGAAAGCGTCGAGAACGTCGCAGCCGCAGTCGCACAACTGCGTCGCCTCGGAGACGACAGCCATTGCGCGTGGGGCGAATACTGGCTGGCCTATCTACTCGCTGGCCAAGGCGCACACGCCGACGCGTTAGACGCACTGGCGCGCGGCCAACGCCACGCTGAGGCGGCGTTGGACCCCTTGGCGCTGGGCACATTGCTGATTCTCGACACGACGCTGCGTCCTTCGCCCGCCACCGCCGCCGCTGCGTTGGACGCCCTCATCGCGGCCGGTGCACCGGAAAAGGCGTTGGAGGCACTGGAACAGCTCACCCGTCACGAGGGCTATCTGGAGGTCGTCGAGAAGATCCTGGCTGCTCCGCCTCCCGGGATGAACCGCCTGGTCGGCCGGCTGCGCTACCTGCGCGCTTGCGCACTACCCGACTCCGGGCACGCAGCCGACGACCTCACCGAGGCCGTCGGACAAGCCGCCTTGCGTGGCCAGGATACCGCCGAGCAATGGCACCAACTGGCGCAAGCCAACCACGCCGCCGGCCGGTACGAGGACGCCGTCGACGCAAGCCAACTCGCCGCCGAACTGCTCGACCCGCAGAGCGCGGCTCGCGACCAGGCGAGCTACCTGCTCGCGGACAGCTACCGCGGCCTTGGAGACCATCGCGCGGCCCTACGCGAGTACCGCCGCCTCGCCGACGGTGATGGCGCGCTCGCGGCTCAGGCGTTCGTGGCTGGAACAGCTTTGCTGGAACACCTGGGCATCACCGAGTGGCCGGTCTAGCTGGGGTCGAGTGCACCTGATGTCGATGGAGGCCCGGGGGTGCCGTCGCCGCATGCCTTGCGATGCGCCTCCAGCTTCGACATGAGTGAATCTCGCCCCTGGACGGCAAAAGTGCCTCCCCGGGGCGAGTTCCACGGAGAAAAGCGCCTCTCAGGCGGTCGGCCGCCCCGCACCGGCGTAGTCGTCGCCCGGCTTCCGATACGGATGAACCTGCACGGCCTGCCCGGTCTGCGGCGCGTCGATCATCTGCTGGTTCCCGATGTACAGCCCCACATGGTGGATCTTCGCGGTCGGTGCGCCGTAGAAGATCAAATCGCCCAGCTGGGGTTCGCTCACATGGGCAACGCTGCGGAATTGCGTGTCCGCCGTCCGCATCAGCTTGACGTCGGCGCTCGCGTACGCCGCGGTCGTCAGGCCGGAACAGTCGAAGCCCGGATCGGGGTCGCGAGTGCCGTTGCCGCCCCAGACGTACGGCAACCCGATCTGGTCGATCGCGAAGTCGACCGCGGTGAGCACAGCGGGGTTGGGCGGCTGGTCGCTCTGGCCGACCGTGCCGTAGACGTTGGTCGTCGCGAGCGTCCGGTGCAGGACGACCGGAGCAGGCTCCAGCGTGGCGACTCCGTTCCACCAGTCCGTCGCCAGATCGCGGCCATTCGCGCAAAGCGCGCGCCCGGCGGTGAGCGCCGAGTCGTCGACGTTCTGGATGTCAGGCTTGCCGCCGGCCGCGCTGCGCTGCCACTTGCTCCACACCGCGGGGGACAGCTGCAACGGCCCCGCCGCCCCCGGTGCCGACACGGTCCGGTGATAGAAGTCGAGAACTTCCACCGTGCCAAGCGGTTTCGCGAGAGTCCCGTTTTCCCCGACTTGACCACCCTGCGCCCGCCCGTGATCGCTGGTGACCTTCCCGATCGCGGCGAGAGTGATCCAGGACAGGTGACAATCGGGCAGTTCCTTGCTGAGTGTGACGGTCGCCTGCGCGTACCCGTTCATGGCCCGCAACGGAATATCGAGCCATTGACTAGTCCGCGACGCCCACGCCCCGAATTCCCCAGTCCGCGGCACCCCCGGCTGAACCGGGACCACCGACGTCGGCGCGGAAGAGGGTGGGGCTGCCTTCGAGGTAGCCGGGCTCATCGACGACGTGGCCGCGACGTTCCCGGAGTTCGCGTCAGTGCCGCCCGGCAGGACCCGCATCGCGACGGCCAATGCCGCTACGACGACTATGGCCGCCGCCAGCGCCACCACCGCCCGTCGGTTCCGCGCGAGAAAACCCTGCTTCGCGGGCTGCGCGCCCCCTTCGCCGACCGACGGCTGAGACCCGTCGCCGTTGAATGGCGAAACGCTGGATGAGCCCGATGCGTCGCCGATGGGTGGCGACTCGCTCGTCGGGTCTGTCATGTCGCCGTTGGGTGGCGAAAGGTTGGAGGTGCCAGGTGCGTGGCCGGTAGGCGGCGAAACGCTGGTCGAGTCCGCCGCGTCGCCGCTGAGCGGCGAGACCCCTGACTCGGAGGTGTCGCCGTTGAGTGGCGACGCGCTGGTCGGCGCGGGCGCATCGACGCTCCACGGCGAGAGGCCAGTCGTGCCGAGGGTGTCGCCACCCAGCGGCGAAACCCTGGTCGGATCGGAAGCGTCGCCATCGAGCGGGGAGATCCCAGCCCCAGGCGCGTCGCCGCCGAATGGCGAAACACGCACTGACTCAGCCTCGTCGCCGCTCACCGGCGACCCACCAGCCCGATCGGCCGTTTCGCCACTAGGCGGCGAAACACTCGCTGACTCAGCCTCGTCGCCGCTCACCGACGACCCGACAGCCTGATCGGCCGGGTCGCCACCCAACGGCGAAACATCACTTGGCTGAGATCCGTCGCCACCCAACGGCGACGTCGCGCCCGCCCGGGGACCGTCGCCGCTCACCGGCGAGCCCGGCCCAGGCGTATCGCCATCCAGCGGCAAGACCGCAGCCGATCCAGACGTTTCGCCACTCAGCGGCGACCCGCTGGTCGACCGGGCCTTCTCGCCGTTCGCCGGCGACGTCCCACCCGCAGCCGAACCACCCGAGCCGACCGTTTCGCCACTCACCGGCGACGAACCAGCACCCCCGGACTCACCACCGTCCACACCCGCCACACCAGGCGTGACCTGCGATTCGCCATTCAGCGGCGATCTCTCGGCCCCCTCCATCACTGCCCCCCGGCGAGTCTCGACAGCACGAACTCGCGCAGCACGTCCAGCTCCGTGTCCATCGCGACCTCGACCGGCCGTCCGGTCGGCGAAGTCGGGACCGCCCGCCGGTCGACGATCGTCATGCCGCGGGTCGGACCAGAGCTTGAGTCGATGTCGACCGGGTAGGTCTCCGTGTGCAGGATGCCCGGGCGGATGGCCTCGGCGACGGCCACCGCGTCGTGCAAGACGATGCCTTCGTAGCCGAGCACCTGCCGGTAGTGCGCGAGGTAGTCCGGCGTGAACGAGTCCAGCGCTTGCCCGATCGGCCCGGATGCGGCGAGTTTCGTCAGCCACGAGCTGTCGACCGCGCACCGGTGGGTGAGGTCGAGGGGGACCATCACGCACGGGACGTCGTCCTCGGCGAGCACACGACGTGCCGCGTCCGGATCGGCCCAGATGTTGAATTCGGAGACCGCGGTCGAGTTGCCGAGGGTGATCGCGCCGCCCATCAGGACGATCCGCGCGATCTTCGAACGCACCCCGGGATGCGCCGCGAGCAGGGCGGCGATGTTCGTGAGGGGGCCGATCGGCGCGATGGTCACCGGCTCGTCCGCGGCTTCGAGCAGCGAAACCATCAGGCTGACCGCGTCGGAATCCTCGAGCGGGCGGGTGGCTTCGGGCAACGAAGCGGCGTGTCCGGAGAGCCCGTCCGAGCCGTGGACGGCGCTCAACCTGCGCAGTTCGCGATAGAGGAGCGGCCGCGAGGCACCCGCGGCGACCGGCACGTCCGGGCGGTCGCACAGCTGCAGCAGCCGGCGCGCGTTGGCGGTTGTGGTGGTCAGCGGCACGTTCCCGAAGACTGTCGTCACGCCCAGCAGGTCGACGTCCGCCGACCTCGCGGCCAATGCGATCGCGAAAGCATCATCGACGCCGGGGTCGGTGTCGATGATCAGCTTGGTCCTCATCGTGCTCCCCTTGCCTGTGGCTGGCCGTCGTCCACAGGTTACGGTCAAGGGCATGACGTCGATGTGGGGTGCGCCCGCGTTGTCGCGCGTGCGCGCCTGGCGGCGGGCCCGGCGGGACCCGCACCAGGCGAAGTTCCTGACGGCCGACTCGCTGCGCTGGGTGCTGCGCAATCGCGCGTACACGCCGTGGTACCTCGTGCGTTACTACCGCCTGCTCAAATTCCGCGTCGCGAACCCGCACATCATCCTGCGCGGCATGCTGTTCCTCGGCAAGAACGTGGAGATCCACTGCCGTCCCGGATACGGCCGGATGGAGATCGGCCGCTGGGTGCACATCGGCGACGGCAACGCCATCCGCTGTCACGAGGGGTCCCTTCGCATCGGCGACAAGTCGGTGTTCGGGCGGCAGAACGTGATCAACTGCTACCTCGACATCGAGCTCGGCGCGGCCACGCTCGTCGCCGACTGGGTGTACATCTGCGACTTCGACCACGTGACCGCGGACATCCACGTGCCGATCAAGGACCAGGGCATCGTCAAGTCGCCGGTCCGGATCGGGCCGGACACGTGGCTCGGCACGAAGGTCAGCGTCCTCAAGGGCACGCGCATCGGCCGCGGCAGCGTGCTGGGCGCGCACGCGGTGGTGCGCGGTGACATCCCGGACTACTCGATCGCGGTCGGTTCACCGGCCCGGGTGGTCCGCAACCGCGAGGACGACTACGCCGCGGATGCGGCCCGGCGCGAGGCCGTCGCCGACATGGCGCGCAAGGCGAACAAGGCGCTGCAGAAAACGCTCGGCGACAGCTGACGCTGGCCGGCCGTCTTGACGGCGACAATAGTCTGACAGCGCGGATAGCCTTGGCACATGAGCGAAGCTCTCCGCCGGCATGTCGCTGCTTTCAACGACCGTGATCTCCAGGCTCTCCTCGACGGCTTCACCGAAGACGCGGTCTGGATCACCGGCAGCAGCGTGGTGCGCGGACGCGACGAGCTCACCGAGCTGTTCAGCGGTGCGATGGAGCAGCTTCTTCCGACGTTGACGGTCGAGAACGTTCTCGCGGACGGTGACCAGGTCGCCGCCCAATTGACTGAGCGGCTCACCCACAACGGCGAGGACAGCGTTTTCCCCATCGCCGGCTTCTATCGGCTGGCCGGGGACCGCATCGCGGCGGCGAAGATCTACCGCGAGGGCAGCGCCGAACTCGGCTGACCGGTGTTGCCGTTTTTTGGCAAAACACGCTGACCTGCGGAAGCGTGCTCGTTCCTGGCCTGATACGGGCGACCCGGCGGTGCTGTTCGCGTCTTTTCGGCCAGGCGCATCCGACCGATCGGCCGATGTCCGCGGCCAGGCCGGCGATGATCATGGCCGGTATGCCGAAGCTCCGCCACCTCGCACCTGTAATCGCGGCCGTAGCTGCGGTCCCCCTCGCTCCAGCGGCGGCCGCCGCGGAAAACCTCGACTGGCAGCCCTGCGCGTCGATCGCGAAAGGCTGGGACGCGGACGACCACCGGACCGAATGCGCCATGGTGACCGTCCCGCTCGACTACGCCAATCCCGGCGGCCGGACCATCGACGTCGCCGTCAGCCGGATCCGCGCGACCGGCCACCGCACGGGTGCGATCGTGTTCAACCCCGGCGGTCCTGGCCAGTCCGGCATGGGGGTTCCGCTGAACATCGCCGAAAGCAAGGCCGCCGGACTGCTGGAACACCATGACCTGATCGGGTTCGATCCCCGCGGCGTCGACTACAGCGCGAACATCCCGTGCGCCGAGGACGACACCCAACCTGATCCGGGACTGTCCGAAAAGGACCGCGCACGCTTTCTCGCCGAACGCAGCGCCGCCGCGAACGCTGCCTGCTTCGCAAAGGACCCAGACCTGGTGAAGTCGTTCACCACACCGAACATCGCCCGCGACGTCGACCGCATCCGCGAAGCACTGGGCGAGGAGAGAATCGGCTATTACGGCGTTTCTTGGGGCACGGCGCTCGGCGCGGAGTACCGCACGCTCTTCGACAACCATGTCGACAAAATGCTGCTGGATTCCGTGATGCCACCGCAGTTGAGCGTCAAGACGATGGACGACGATATGGCAATGGCAGGCGAGAACACGTTCCGCGAGTTCGCCGCGTGGGTCGCGCGGTACGACTCCGTCTACCACTTCGGCGGGACAGAACCGCAGGTAGAGAAGGCTCTTCTCGACCTGCGGGCCGAACTGGCCGACCATCCGCGCCCCGGCTCCGGCGATTCGCCGATTAATGGCGACACGGTCAACCAGTACTTCGCCTACCCACGCCGCCAGTGGGTCGAGGCGGCTAGCCACCTAGCGGCAATTCGCGACGGCGGCACCCCGCAGACGCAACCTGCCACGGCGCACGGCTTCGGCTGGGACACCGAACGGACCGGCGGCAGCAGGTTCCAGCAGACAGCTTTGCTCTGCAACGAGTCACCCACCCCGCGCGACTTCGACACCGTCTGGCAAGACCACCTCGACCGGGTCAAAGCCAACTCGGTCGCCGGCAAATACGGCAGCTACGAGCAGAGGTGCGTCGGCTGGCCAGTGCCCGCGACGCAGTGGCAGTTCACCCCTGGCAAGAGTCCGCTGCAGCTGGTCGGCCACACCTACGAGCCGGTCACGCCCATCAAATGGGCCTTCGCCACTCAGCGGCGAATCGGCGGTTCCCTCATGACAGTCGAGGACGACGCCCATGGCTCGCTGTCGAGCCTTCCCTGCGCCACCGCGGCAGTTACGTTTTTCGACACCGGCCAGCCCACCACGCAGTCCTGCCCCGGCGAACCGATCCCGGCTCCACAGCCGTAACCAGCAACGCAAAGCCAGACCAACGACAACGCAAGCCCGCGGCGGGTCAGCCAGCCAATGCCGCCGCGGGCAATGCCACGGCGAGCACCCGCCGGGCCAACCAGCCGACCCCCAGGCCAGCAGAACCCCAGGTCAGGGGAATCTCAAAGCAGGAAGTGGAACAACGGACTCCCCGGCTCCACCCGCTCCACCTGCAGCGGGCTCTTCTCCAGCCGCGCCAGGAGCCCCGGGAGGTCCGCCCGCCGCGGGATCTCGACGCCGATCAGCGCCGGGCCGATCTCCCGGTTGTTGCGCTTCACGTACTCGAACCGCGTGATGTCGTCCTCCGGCCCGAGGATTTCGTCGAGGAACCGACGCAGCGCGCCAGGTTCCTGCGGGAAGCTGACGAGGAAGTAGTGCTTCAGCCCCTCGTGCATCAGCGAGCGTTCGAGGATTTCGCTGTACCGGCTGACGTCGTTGTTGCCGCCGGACACGATGCACACCACCGTCTGCCCCGGCTCGACCTGCACGCTGGTCCCGAGCGAGGCAGCCGCGAGCGCGCCCGCGGGCTCGGCGATGATGCCGTCCGATTGGTACATCGACAGCATTTCCGTGCACACCGCACCTTCGGCGACGGACGTCAGTTCCGCGCCGCTGTCCCGGATCAACGGGAACGTCACCTGGCCGGCCTCGCGCACCGCGGCACCGTCCACGAACGGGTCGACCGCGTCGATCCGCACCGGTTTGCCCGCTTCGAGTGCCGCCGCCATGCACATCGCGCCAGCCGGTTCGACGCCGACGACCCGGATGTCCGGGTGCCGCTCGCGGACCCACGTCGCGATCCCGGCCAGCAGACCACCGCCACCAACCGGCACCACCAGGACATCCGGCACGAAGCCGAGCTGCGAAACCACTTCAAGCGCGACAGTGCCTTGACCGGCGACAGTGCGTACGTCGTCGAAAGCTGGCACGAGCGTCGCCCCAGTGCGGTGGGCGTCTTCCTTAGCCGCGGCGAAGGCGTCTTCGTACGTTTCGCCGACAACGATGACCTCGATGTGCGCGCCGCCGAGAGCCGCGATGCGCTGACGCTTCTGCCGGGGCGTCGTGCCCGGCACGTACACACGACCGTTCGCCCCTAAGCGACGACACGCGTACGCGACGCCTTGTGCGTGGTTGCCCGCGCTCGCGCAGACGACACCGCGCTCCCGGGTCGAAGCGTCAAGCTGCACGATGAAGTTGTACGCGCCGCGGATCTTGTACGAGCGGACCGTCTGCTGGTCTTCGCGCTTAAGCCACACGCGCGCGTCTACGCGGGACGAGAGACGCGCGTTGGGCTCGAGGGGAGTGCGTGTGACCACGCCCGCGAGCCGTTCGGCGGCCTGCTCGACCAGTTCTGCGTTCACCGTATCGATATCGTGCACTCGGGTGAATGTACTTCGCACCCGGTGAACACGTCCGGGGCACTCACGTCACGGACCGCGCTCACGTCTTCGGCACCGCCGGATACGGGACGAAGGTGCTGGTGTTTTCGTCCACCGTGAGCGGTTTGCCGATCGCCGGAAACGCGCGCTGCGAACAGGCCGGCCGGTCGCACACTTTGCACCCCATCCCGATCGGCGTCGCCGCGGCGGGTTCGTCCAGGTCAAGCCCGGTCGAGTAGATGAGCCGCCCGGCGTGCCGCAGTTCACAGCCGAGGCCGACGGTGAACGTCTTGCCCGGACTGCCGTAGCCGCCGATGTTGCGCGACACCGTCCGCGCGACCCAGAAGTAGCGCTTGCCGTCCGGCAGCACCGCGATCTGCGTCAGGATCTTGCCCGGCGAGGTGAAAGCCTCGTAGATGTTCCACAGCGGACACGCGCCGCCGACGCGCGAGAAGTGGAAACCCGCCGCGGACTGCCGTTTCGACATGTTTCCGGCCCGGTCCACGCGCACGAACGAGAACGGCACCCCGCGCTGTTTTGGCCGCTGAAGAGTCGACAGCCGGTGGCACGTGGTCTCGAAACCGACGCCGAAGTGGTCGCAAAGCCGCTCGATGTCGTACCGGAACTCCTCGGCCGCGGCCAGGAACGGGCTGTAGGGCAGGATCAGCGCGCCGGCGAAGTAGTTCGCCAGGCCGACCCGCGCGAGCGTCCGCGCGGCCGGGCCGGAAAACGCCCACGAATCGGCGAGTTCGGTGATCAGGTCGTCGTATTCCAGCAGCGCGATCTGGGACGCCATCCGGAACGCCTGCTGCCCGACGCGCAGGCTCGGCGCCAGCCGCAGCACCCGCGTCGCGGGCTCGTACCGATGCTGTTCACCAGCGGATTCGTTGATGCCCTCGTTGGAAACCTCGACGCCGTAGCGCTGCCACAACCGTTCCTTGAGCGACCCCAGCACCGATCCGCGCCGCAACGGGATCTCGGCGGCCATCCGCTCCGCCCGTTCGTCCAGTTCGGCGACGTAGTTCTCCCGCTCGTAGAAGAAGTCGCGGACCTCCTCGTGCGGCAACGGCGCGGCGGCGCTTCCGTGCAGGCCGAGCCCGTTTTCCGTGGTCAACGCGGCGGTGCTTTCGACCGCGTTGCGGTAGCTGCGGTGCAGTTTGACCAGCGCTTGGGCGATGGACGGCAGGTTGCTGGCCAGGTCGTTCAGTTCGCTCGTGGTCGCTTCGACGCCCACGGCCTCGTCGAGCAGGGCTTCTTTTACATCGGCGACGAGCCGCGACGTGTCGTTGTTCGCGAAAAACTCCGTGTCGACCCCGAACGCCTGCGTGATCCGCAGCAGCACCGGCACGGTCAACGGGCGCGAGTTGTGCTCGATCTGATTGAGGTAACTGGGTGAGATCTCGAGCACACGGGCGAGATCCGCCTGGCTCATCGACCGGCTTTCGCGCAGATGCCGCAGCCGCGCCCCGGCGAAAGTTTTGTCCATGGGTGCTCCGTCCGGCCGGAAGGTTTCCGGGCCTGAACGATTACGTGAACGATCAAGCCCGCGAATTTTCGCTGTGGTTGCGAACGGTGGATTCGCAACCTTTGCAACATGCTAGGCAATCTTCGCAGAAATTGGCAAATTGGAGCGGTAGACCGGGTTTTCCCGCTCGTGTCAGGGTCGTGACCAGGCAAGGCGAGCAATCGCAAACTTCGCAACACGGGAGAGTCCGATGACCGAGCAGGCCAATCAGCTCGAGCAGGCGGCGGCCGAGCTGGCCGAGCAGTGGAAGACCGACCCCCGCTGGGCGGGTGTCCAGCGGACCTACTCCGCCGCCGACGTGGTGAAGCTTCGCGGTTCGGTCGTCGAAGAGCACACCCTCGCCCGCCGCGGCGCGGAGAAGCTGTGGGAGCTGCTGCACAGCGAGGACTACGTCCACGCGCTGGGCGCCCTCACCGGCAACCAGGCCGTGCAGCAGGTGCGCGCCGGCCTCAAGGCCATCTACCTGTCCGGCTGGCAGGTCGCCGCCGACGCCAACCTCGCCGGCCAGACCTACCCGGACCAGAGCCTCTACCCGGCCAACTCGGTCCCGGCCGTCGTCCGCCGCATCAACAACGCGCTGGGCCGCGCCGACCAGATCAACTGGGCCGAGGGCAACGGCGACATCGACTGGTTCGCCCCGATCGTCGCCGACGCGGAAGCGGGCTTCGGCGGTCCGCTGAACGCGTTCGAGCTGATGAAGGGCATGATCGCGGCCGGTGCCGCCGGCGTGCACTGGGAGGACCAGCTCGCGTCCGAGAAGAAGTGCGGCCACCTCGGCGGCAAGGTCCTCATCCCGACCAAGCAGCACGAGCGCACCCTGAACGCCGCCCGGCTGGCCGCTGACGTGCTGAACGTGCCGTCGCTGGTCGTCGCCCGCACCGACGCGCAGGCCGCGACCCTGCTGACCAGCGACGTCGACGAGCGCGACCGCAAGTACCTCACCGGCGGCCGCACCTCCGAGGGCTTCTACGAGGTCAACAACGGCATCGAGCCGTGCATCGACCGCGGCCTGGCCTACGCGCAGTACGCCGACCTGCTGTGGATGGAGACCTCCACGCCGGACCTCGAGGTCGCCCGCAAGTACGCCGAGGCGATCAAGGCGCAGTACCCGGACCAGATGCTGGCCTACAACTGCTCGCCGTCGTTCAACTGGAAGAAGCACCTCGACGACGACACCATCGCGCGCTTCCAGCGCGAACTCGGTGCCATGGGCTACAAGTTCCAGTTCATCACGCTGGCCGGCTTCCACGCGCTGAACTACTCGATGTTCGACCTGGCGCACGGCTACGCCCGCGAAGGCATGAGCGCCTACGTCGACCTGCAGGAGCGCGAGTTCGCTTCGGAGGAGCGCGGCTACACCGCGACGAAGCACCAGCGCGAGGTCGGCACCGGCTGGTTCGACCTGGTGTCCACCGCGCTGAACCCGGAGAGCTCGACCACCGCGCTCAAGGGTTCGACCGAAGAAGACCAGTTCCACTGACGCACCCCGCGGGCCGGCGATTCCGGTCGCCGGCCCGCCCCCTTCCTTTCCCCCTTCGCGGAGGTACGAGATGGCTGACACGTTGAACACCCGCATCGAGGTCACCGGGCCGACCGATGGCCGCTTCGCCGAGATCCTCACCCCGGCCGCACTGGACTTCGTAGCCAAGCTCGACAACACCTTCGCCGGACGCCGCCGCGAACTCCTCGACGAGCGCCGCCGCCGTCGCGAGCGGCTGCAGTCGGGGGAGGAGCAGCTGGACTTCCTGCCGCAGACGCGGTCGATCCGGTCGGACGAGAGCTGGCACATCGCCCCCGCCGCGCCGGGGCTCGAGGACCGGCGCGTCGAGATCACCGGCCCGACCGACCGGAAGATGACGGTCAACGCGCTCAACTCCGGCGCGAAGGTGTGGCTGGCGGACTTCGAGGACGCGACCTCGCCGACCTGGCACAACGTCGTCGACGGCCAGCTCAACCTGTTCGACGCCATCCGCCGCAACATCGACTTCACCACCGAGGCCGGCAAGCGCTACACGATCGGCGACGACCCGGCGACGATCGTCGCCCGCCCCCGCGGCTGGCACCTGGTCGAGAAGCACATCCGCATCGACGGCCGCCCGGTTTCGGCGAGCCTCGTGGACTTCGGCCTGTACTTCTTCCACAACGCCCGCCAGCTCCTGGCACGCGGCAGCGGCCCGTACTTCTACCTGCCGAAGCTGGAGAGCCACCAGGAAGCACGGCTGTGGAACGACGTGTTCCTCTTGGCGCAGCAGGAACTCGGCATCCCGCGTGGCACGATCCGCGCGACCGTGCTGATCGAGACGATCACCGCGGCCTTCGAGATGGACGAGATCCTCTACGAACTCCGCGAGCACGCGGCCGGCCTGAACGCCGGACGCTGGGACTACATCTTCAGCGTCATCAAGAACTTCTCCGCGCACGGTGCCGACTTCGTGCTGCCGGACCGTGCTCAGGTGACGATGACGGTCCCCTTCATACGCGCCTACACCGAACTGCTCGTCAGCACCTGCCACCGCCGCGGGGCGCACGCGATCGGCGGGATGGCGGCGTTCATCCCGAGCAAGGACCCGGCTACCAACGAAAACGCGCTGGAAAAGGTCCGCCAGGACAAGGAACGCGAGGCAGGCGACGGCTTCGACGGTTCGTGGGTCGCGCACCCCGGTCTGGTGCCCGTGTGCCGCGAGGTGTTCGACCGAGTGCTCGGCGGCTGGCCGAACCAACTCGGCAAGCTGCGCGAAGACGTGTCGGTCGACGCTTCGGACCTGCTCAACGTCGCGAGTGCCGGCGGCGAGGTGACCGAAGCGGGCGTGCGGGCGAACATCAACGTCGCCCTCCGCTACGTCGACTCCTGGCTGCGCGGCACGGGTGCCGCGGCGATCCACAACCTCATGGAAGACGCCGCGACGGCCGAAATCGCGCGGTGCCAGGTGTGGCAGTGGATCCGCAACGGCACGAAGCTCGAGGACGGCACGGCGCTGACCCACGAGCTGACCGTCGAGTTCCTGGACGATGAACTGGCGAAGGTCCGCGCGGACCTCGGCCCGTCGGCCCGCCTCGACGACGCTCGCGCGATCTTCACCGAGACCGCCCTCGGCGAGAAGCTGCCGAGCTTCCTCACGACTGTCGCCTACGCCCGCTACCTGACCGAGCGGTGACAGGCTCCGGTCGCCAGTGACCTGACCACCGGCGACCGGTCACCCCGCATCACGTTTTGGGATGGTGCCGGGGACGGGTCCGGTGGCGGAGGCTCCCCGCCACCGGGCCCGGGTCTTTCCGGACCCGCGCTTTTTCGCCGCTGTCTGGCGAGGGCGCGGGTCTCGGCTTTGCGGAGTCCGTTCTCTCGGTCGCTCCTGGGCTTCTTGATTTGGGAGCCGCTCCCGCCTGCTCGCTTGCCCTCCACCGCACTCGTCAGCCGGATGATCCCGCCCTCCTCGTCCTGCTGGACCGGCGACGAAGCGAGCCGCACTGAACGCTCCAGTCCCGGCCTCCCGCGGCCGAATCGCCGTCGCCGCTCAGTGGCGAATCCCAGGTCATCCCCGCTTTCCGGCCTTGACCACCGCGTCGGCAACCACCTCGACGCCCCGCCTCCCACCTGCCGAACGGGCCTTGCTTATTTGATTCGACATACATATATTGCACATGTAACTACCTGGGGGAGCGTCGCCGGCAAGGGTGCCGAGCAGCTTCCGATTCCCACTCGCACCCGGAGAAACCATGCACTGGCTCTACCTCGGCATCGCTGTGCTCTTCGAGATCGCCTTCGCGCTCGGAGCCAACGCCACGAACGGGTTCACGAAGCTGTGGCCGTCGGTGTTCACGCTGGTCATGGCGGCCGGCGGCATCTTCTTCCTCAGTCGCGCCCTGCTGACCCTGGACGTCGGCGTCGGCTACGCGATCTGGACCGGCCTCGGCTCGGTCGGCATCGTGCTGCTGGGCGCGCTGATCTTCAAGGAGAAGCTCGGCTGGCGCAAGCTCATCGGCTTCGGCCTGGTGATCTGCGGCATCATCGGACTCCAGCTGACCGGTGCCTGACTCCCGTTTTCCCTTTCCCGAAAGGATTTCCGCCGTGTCCGCTCAGTCCGGAGCAGCAGTCGTCACCGAGGAGAAGACGCAGGCCAGCCGCCGCGCGTGGGGCATCCTCCTCTTCGCCGGCGTCTGCGAAATCGCGTTCGCCGTCAGCACGGACGGCAGCCGAGGCTTCACCAACCTGCCCTGGTCAATCGCCACCGTGATCGCTGCTGCCGCAACGATTTTCACCCTCAGTCTCGCCCTGCGCACCATCGATGTCGGTGTCGGCTACGCCGTCTGGACCGGCATCGGCGCGAGCGGCGCCGCGATCTTCGGCGCGATCATTTTCGGCGAAAGCCTGGGACCGCTGCGGATTCTGTTCCTGGCCGTGATCATCGCCGGAGTCATCAGCCTGAAACTCACCGGCGGTTCAACCGATTCAGCGAAGTCTGACGACTAACCGCATTCAGCACGACGTCCCACGCGATCACGTCACGCCTACGCTGCATCGGGCCAGCAACGCTGTCTGCCGACGAACCTGGGGGCCAGCCGAATGCCCACAGCAACGGTCAACAACCACCCGATCTTCTTCGCCGACACCGGGGGCGACGGACCGGCCTTGCTGCTTGGGCACGGCTACTTCCTGGACCACTCAACCTTCGCACCGCGAGCCGAGGCGCTCGCCCCGGAATGGCACCCGATCACCTGGGACGCCCGCGGCTGCGGACAAACCCCAGAAGAGGCCCCGGGTTCGTCGTACACCTACTGGGATCAGGGCCAAGACGCACTCGGCCTGCTGGATCACCTAGGCATCGAGCCCCAATTGCATGCACGCACATGTGCTATACAAGAGGTCTCGGCTTCACTTTCTCGATGCCGGGCAAGCATTTGCCGGAGAGGTCGTTCGCGTGGCCACCACACCTTCCCCCGGACGGAAGTCCGCAGGGGCGAAACTCACCACCCTCGGCGCTATGTGGCCCCGCATGATGGCCCTTCGCAGCCGTGTCGACCACGAGGTCGAACAAGCCCTGCAGCGGCAGTTGCACCTGGGCTTCTCGGAATTCGTCGCCCTGATGTCGCTGGCCGACCGCGCCGACGGCGAACTCCGCATGCAGGAACTCGCGGACGCGACGTCGCTCAACCAGAGTTCCGCGACCCGCCTCGTCGGCCGGCTCGAACGGACCGGCCTCACCGAACGACGCCTCTGCGAATACGACCGCCGCGGCGTCTACACCGGAATCACCGACGCCGGACGCGCCACCCTGCGCAAAGCCGTCCCGGTCTACGAAGCCGCCTTGGCGAGCGCTTTCGACCGAGTCGCAGCAGACCCTGACTACCGCGACCTCATCGCGGCCGTCGACCCCCGCTGACGAGCTTCTGACCAGGCATTAGCCACTGAGCGGCGAATTGCTCTGACGAGCGTGGAGCTATACCTCGAAGGCGTTGCCAGTCGCGATCTTCGGTCGCCCCAATTCTACCGGCTCGCCGACCCGGGTGCGACGGTAAACCTCGACAGTCGCCTCCGCGATCCGTCCCCAATCGAAGTCAGCACCGAGCCTGGCCTGCGCCGCACGCGCACGCCGGGTCGCGGCCGGAACGTCGCTCAAAACGCTCGTCACGGACGAAGCAAGGCCAGCGACGTCACCCGGCGCGAAAGCCAGGCCGGTCTCGCCGTCGATCACAACCTCGCCAAGCCCACCCGCGGTCGACGCCACCAGCGGCGCTTTCGCGGCAGCAGCCTCCAAGGCGACGATGCCGAACGGCTCATACCGGCTTGGCAGCACGACCGCGTCGGCGGCGGCCAAAAGGGCGCGCAGGTCGCGGTCGGAGAGATGCCCGACGAAGTCCACCGCCCGCCGAATCCGCAGCTTGCGGGCTTGCGCGACGAGTTCGTCATGGTGTCGCCCTTTTCCGGCGACAACCACTCGCGTCCCCGGGAATTGGCGGCGGATCCGGGGCAACGCGGCTAGCAGGTCCTGGATGCCCTTCTCCCACTCCAACCGACCGAAGAACAGCAGGAACGGGGCACCGTCCGGGCTGTGCCGCTCCCGCATCTTCGCGACTTCGCTGGACGACACGCGCCAGCTGCGGCCCTCGATGCCGTTGTGGATCACCGCGACGTCGGCCGGGTCGATCTCGAAGAGGTGCGCGACCTCCTTGCGCATGGCCTGCGAACAGGTGATCACCGCGTCGGCCCGGTTGGCCAGCCACCACTCGACCGAATGCACCTGCTGGTTCAGCGGGTGAGACAGCCACCCCGAATGCCGGCCCGCTTCAGTCGCGTGGATCGTCCCGACGAGCGGCACCCGGGCGGCCTCGGCGACCGCGATCGCCGGATGAGTGACCAGCCAGTCGTGCGCATGGACAACCTCGGGCTGCCACGTGCGGAGCAAATCCTGCGCCGCCCGGATCATCGCGTGCCCCATGGCGAGCGTCCACGCGACGAGGTCCCGTTCGAAAGTCAGGTGCATCGGATCCTCGGCGACGCGGACGACCCGGACCCCCTCGATGACCCGATCGCTGCGTGGATGCGTCGACGCGTCAGTCCCCGCAGTGTGCCGGCAGAGGACGACGACGTCGTGGCCTTGCTGCGCGAGATGCCGCGCCAGCGCGTGAACGTGCCGGGCCAGCCCGCCGATGACCACCGGCGGGTACTCCCAGGACAGCATCAGCACGCGCATGGCCCGAGGTTACTCGCCAGTCGCTTACCCCGGGGCGGCCGCCCGAACGACCGCCGGAAAACCTCGTCGACACCAGGCGAAAAGTCGTCCAAGAAGCAAAGAAGCCGCTGGTCAGAGCGATTCGCCAAAAAACGGCAACAGCTTCAGCCTGCCCGGCCCGCAGACTCGCGACGACCACATCCGCGCTGCTCAGCACACAGTTCCACGCGGCCGCGACCGCCGGACCCACGCACGAATTCCTCCCACGATCACCTGCTGCGACGAACGACGTTCACTCGCCGCGACCAGCCCTGCTCCGACTGCTCCCACCGGCTGACCAGCTATTAGCCACTGAGCGGCGAACGGTCGCCGGCGCACTTTCCTCTCTGCCGGAGCAGACTCCACCGGTAACCAACGGCCGGACATCGACCGTCGACTCAGACATCTAGCGGGCCCGCACAGGAGCTTGTCCGAACGGCCGTCAAGCCATGCCGCGTTTCGCGATTCTCTGCCACCATGACGGGTGATGACTCCAACAGAGCCCGAATGGCAACGCGCGGACCCGCCGTTGACCACCCCGTGGACCGACCGAGTCGACCCGGCCGCGGTGCTGCCCGAGTACCCGCGTCCACAGTTTCGCCGACCGGAGTGGCTGAGCCTCAACGGCGTCTGGGAGTACGCAGGATGGCCGGCTTCGCCCGCCGGGCCGCGCCCCGTTGGGTATAGCGAACGCATCCTGGTCCCCTTTGCGCCGGAATCGGCGCTCTCCGGAATCGGCCGACGAGACGAAGTGCTGTGGTACCGGCGGCTGTTCGAGATCCCTGAAGGCTGGCGCGGGCGCCGGGTGTTGCTGCATTTCGGTGCAGTCGACCAGAAAGCCGAGGTGCGGGTCAACAACCAGTCGGTGGTCACCCATGAGGGCGGGTACACGTCGTTCTCCGCGGACATCACGGATGCGCTCCGTGTATCGGGCCCGCAGGAAATTGCCGTTCGCGCGGAAGACCGCACGGACATCGAGCCGCACCCGATCGGCAAGCAGCGCAACGAACCCGGCGGTATCTGCTACACGCCGACGTCGGGGATCTGGCAGACCGTGTGGGTCGAGCCGGTGCCGAATGAGCGTATTTCGTCCCTCGAAGTTACGTCGGACCTGTCTGGCGTTTCCGTGTTCCCGCAGGTCACCGGTGGCACCCAGGTAGAGCTGATCGTTTCGCCGCCAAACGGCGACGAGGCAGCGCGCGTTCGAGGCACCGCCGGTGCGCGGCTGCGGGCCAACCTCCCAGAACCGCATCCGTGGTCTCCGGACGATCCGTTCCTCTACGACATCACCGTCCGGCTTCTGGATGCGCACGGTGATGTACTGGACGAAGTAGCCAGCTATTGCGGGCTGCGAACGGTAGAAATCGTCCCGGATGTCGACGGACGGCCACGAATCGCTTTGAACGGCCGGATCACCTTTCTGCACGGACCACTCGACCAGGGCTACTGGCCGGACGGCGGTTACACCGCACCGACCGACGAGGCGCTCCGGTTCGACTTGGAGAAGACAAAAGAACTCGGGTTCAACCTGGTCCGCAAACACGTCAAAGTCGAGCCCGCGCGCTGGTATTACTGGGCGGATCGGCTGGGTTTGGCCGTTTGGCAGGACATGCCGTCACTGGTCGTGTCGTTCGCCGGGCCTCCCGGACACGCACCGGATCCGCTGCCCGAAGGCCGGCAGCGCTTCGAGGCCGAGTTGCGGGAACTGGTGGCGCAGCTGCGAAATGTCACGTCGATCGTCGCTTGGGTGCCGTTCAACGAAGGCTGGGGAGAATTCGACACGGCCCGGATCGCGGCCCTCGTGAAGGACCTCGACCCGACCCGGCTGGTGGTCGCGAACAGCGGCGTGAACTGCTGTTTCTCCCGTCCGGACACCGGTGCCGGCGACATTTACGACGACCACACGTACGTCGGGCCGGGGGAGCCGCACGAGGGGGACCATCGCGCATTGGCGGACGGCGAATACGGCGGCCTGGGCTTGATCCTCGAAGGCCATGTCTGGCCAGGTCCGCCCAACGCTTACGAAATGACGACCGACTCCGCGCACCTCACTCGCCGGTATGCGGAGGTGAGCGAACGCCTCGAAGGGTTGATTTCCGATCTGGGGTTGTCCGGCGCGATCTATACTCAGACCACTGATGTAGAGAACGAAGTGAACGGCCTCCTCACCTACGACCGTCGAGTGCAGAAGCTCGACTTCGTCGACGCCGCGAACCACAATCGGGCGGCGATTGCCCGCGGTTCGCATCCTGAGGTGAAGACCGCTGCCGAGCCATCTGGCGAAGCTCCGGACGGCCGTTGACCTGCGATTCGCCACCAAGCGGCAACGGAAGAAACGCAGCCCCGGTTAGGGGCTGCGGCCTGGGGGACAGACCAGGCCGTCTTGCGATTCGCCGCTCGCTGGCGACGAACTGGTCAACGGTGTTTCGAAGCTCGTGAGATGCGTCCGTCTGGGCGCACTGCTTCGGCGTTGCCGGTCGACGGCTACAGGATCAGGCGACCGGTGGTGTCGGAATTGCCGGCGATCGGCGACGTCCGTCGGAGACGGCTGGTGTCGATGGCTGACGTTGTCGTGCGCGGCGACGTGCTGCTCACGGTGACTCACGTGATCGGTCGACAGTCGCCGATGAGAGGCGACTGCACCGCGGACGAGCGGACGTGAGGAACGCGGGACCCTTTCGCCGTTGAACGGCAACGGCACAGGTCCGCGGCCTGCGCCGCCTCTTCGCGAACCCTGCTGGTTCGGCCTCAGCGGGCATTCGCCGAAAAATGGCGAATGCTCTCCGGCCGCTAATTGCGCAGGCCGGAGAGCCGAGCCGGAACTCAAGCGGGCAGCGCCGCCTCGATCGCAGCGACGATCGTCTCGTCTTCCGGCTCCGTGCGCGGACGGAAACGACCGAGCACTTCGCCGCTCGGGCTGATCAGGAACTTCTCGAAGTTCCACTGCACGTCGCCGGACTCGCCGTCCGCATCGGGAGTCTCCGTGATGCTGGCGTAGAGCGGGTGCCGGTCTTCGCCGTTGACGTCGATCTTCTCGAACAGCGGGAAAGACACTCCGTACGTGGTGGAGCAGAACGTCTGGATCTCCTCCGCCGTTCCGGGCTCCTGGCCGGCGAACTGGTTGCACGGGAACCCGACGACCGAGAAACCCTTGTCGCCGTAGCGTTCCTGCAGTCGTTCCAGACCGGTGTACTGCGGCGTCAAGCCGCACTTCGACGCCACGTTGACCACGAGCAGCGTCTTGCCCGCCAGCGGCCCGCCGAGAGTGGCGTCGTCACCGGACAGGGTCTTGAGGGGCAGGTCGCGGATTCCCATTGAGTTCCCTTCGATCGTCATGCGGGAGGACGGCGCAGGGCACGCGCGTCCAGATGTCCGAACGGGCCGTCGGCCCGGCGGTATTCCCCGGCCAGGGCGAGCCCGCGGGCGCGATCCCCATTACGGAGCAAGCCGGCGAGGGCATCGAATCGGTCAGTGTGCACGCGGGCGCGCCGGCGGGCGTAGTCGGCGGCAGAGTCCTTGGTGACCATGAATGCCCAGTCACTGGACAGCGCCATCATCGCTTCGGCGACAGCTTGGTCGGCGATGACGTCGCGAGTGGTCCCATCCTGCTTGTCGACCAAGTCAAGCAGCCGCGTCTGCAAGGACGCGTTGTCCTGCACCATGTCCGCGACCTGCTCGCCGTCCCAGACTCGCCAGTCCTTGCCCGAGCCCCATGAGGAAGCTGGCAGCTGGACCGGTTCTCCTAGGTGGCCGGCCTCTAGCGCGCCGCGCAGCGTGGTCACCCGGACGCCTGCTTCGGGCAGTGCGCGCAGGATTCCTTCGAGCCATGCGGGGCCTTCATGCCACCAGTGTCCGAAGAGCTCCGTGTCGTAGGCCGCAACCACCAGCGATTCGCGGCCGTGCTGCTCGCGAAGCGACCGCAGCCGTGCGACGACTGTTTCGACGAAATCCTTGACGTGCGAGCCTAGAACGTCCGCCGCGAGCGCGGGGTCATATGGAGCTTTGTCTTGCGGTTCAACGGTTTTCCCGGTTACGCGTGACGCTTTCAGCCCGACTTCGTGTGCCCAGGTGTGGAAATCCCGGTACGCCGCATGCCCTGGGTAGCCTGCTTTTGGCGACCAAACCCGGTACGTGACTTCGAGATCGCGGCCGAAACAAACGACATCGGAGTCGCCGACGGGATGCGCGGCCGAGGTGTCACCATGGAGTGAAGGGCCGTCGACAAGGAAGCGTCGCACGCCGGCATCGTGATAATCTTGTTCCATTCCCGGTGCATAACCACATTCAGGTGCCCAAATACCTTCTTGCGCGCGGCCAATGCGCAGCGCGGTGTCCTCCAGCCCGGCCTGGAGGGCGAACCGTCGCACCCTCTGGTCCAGCAGCGGCTGGAACGGATGCGCCAGCGGTCCGCCGAGCAGTTCGATCGTGTCACTGTCCACAAACGACCGCAGAATAGGAGAAAAACCATGCCGCCAGCGCGTTTCCAGCTCCTCGGTGGCGTGCATCGCGGCCTGGTGCTCGGCGGCGGCGAGGTCGCGCAGCAACGGATCGCCACCCCAAAGCGTCGACGCGTGCTGCGTGCGCAGTTGCCAGTGGCCGACCCAGTCGTGACAGGCGCGGATGGCGTACGGATCGTCAAGCTGCGCGGCGAGAACTGGTGTCATGCCAAGCGTCAGGACGTCGCGTCGCCCCTCAGCGGCGAAACGGCGCAGCAGGTCGACGACCGGCAAGTACGAGTGCGTCCACGCCTGGTACAGCCATTCCTCGCCGACCGGCCAGCTGCCGTGATGCGGCAGCCAAGGCAGGTGGCTATGCAGGACGAGGCAGAACGTGCCTTCGTGCGACGAATTCTGGGCGGTCACGGGCGCACCGCCACAGCCACCAGGTCGAGGCTCGCGTCTAGGTCGTTGTCGTGCAGAGCGAAGTCGTCGGCTCGGATCGCGGCGACGTCCGCGAGGAGGTCGCCGGGCCAGGTCGCCTGCCCGGGAAGCGAGCCCATTACGACGTCTAGTTGCGCGTCGATGATGGAGCCGCCATAGCGGGCTTCCGTTGTGCGCAGGGTTTCCGCGTGGTGCAGCCCGTTCAGCGCGGCGACCGAGAATCCGGCGGCACGCAGCAGGCCGTCCAATTCGGACGGTGCCAGTTCGCGCGTGTGGAACGGGTTGAGCGGGGTGTCGCTGTCCGGCGTGAACGTGAGCCGGTTCGGGGTCGTGACCAGTAGTTTCCCGCCTGGTCGCAGGACGCGGAAGCATTCGGCCAGGAAACTGGCCTGGTCCCACAGATGCTCGATCACCTGGAAGTTCGCCACCACGTCGACCGCGCCGTCCCGCAGCGGGAGGTATGCCAGGTTCGCCCGTGCGACGGCGACGTCCGGATACCGGCGCGCGACGTGCTCGGTGGTCGGTACGTCGTAGTCCAGCGCGAGTACTCGCCGGGCATGTTGGGCGATGAGCCCGGCACCGTAGCCCTCGCCGCAGCCGGCTTCGAGCACCGTCGCGTCGGTGCAGTGGGGGAGGAGGGCGAGGTAGGCGGCTTCATGGCGTCGGAACCAGTAATTCTCCTCGGGGATGCCGGGGACGGTCCGTTCGCCGGTGAGGTGCAGTGCCTCGGCCCGGGTGGCTGCGTTGGTCACCTGCGCGACCCTAGCGCCTGTCACGTTCCGCGCAGCCGTCTCGTTCCAGCCGTATGCAACGGACGATCACGCGCATTCTCCTCATCCTGCTCGGTCTGTACACCCTGGTGCAGGGGCTGTGGCCACTGCTCGACCCGATGGGGTTCTACCAGGACTTTCCCGGTTTCCGGCACGGCTGGGTCGCCATGGACGGGCCTTACAGCGAGCACTTCATCATCGATTTCGGCGGCCTCAGCCTGGCGCTCGGCGCGATGCTCGTCGGCGCTGCAGTGATGGGGACCACAGCTGTCGCGCGGATGGTGGCCGTCGCGGCGCTGCTGTTCGCCGTCCCGCACCTCATCTACCACGCGGGTCACCTCGGGCACTATCCGCAGCTCGACCAGGTGCTCATCATCGGCGGGCTCGCCCTGACTGTGCTGCTTCCGCTCGTGGTGCTTTTGGTCCCGGGACGGCGAATCGAGGTCAGTTCGACGGCGACACCGTGATGCTGAGCGCACCCGGGCCGACGTGCGCGCCGATCACAGTGCTCGCGTCGCCCACCACGATGTCGCCCGCGCCCGGCACTCGTTCCCGCAGCCGCCGGACGACTTCGCTTTCGTCGGAGCCGAATCGGGTCACCGCAAGGTCCACGGGCTGGTCGCCGGCGGCCTTCACAGCCAGGTCGACGAGCCGGTTCATCGCTCGTTTGGTGCCGGGGACGCGGGCGAGCGGGCTTACCTCGCCATTGCGGACAGTGAGCAGCGGCTTGATCGCGAAGGCACTTCCGAGCATCGACTGGGCGGCACCGATCCGTCCGGATCGCCGCAAGTATTCGAGAGTGTCGACGTAGATCAGTTCGGTCGAGTTGCGCACTCGCCGTTCCGCGGCGTCCAGGACCCGCTCGAGCTGGCCGCCGGCCCCGGCGACGCGGGCGGCGGACACCGCGGCGTAGCCGAGACTCATGCTGGCGGTCCCGCTGTCGAGGATGTGCACGGGAATCCGGACCTGCTGGGCGGCTTCGCGGGCGGCTTCGACGGTCTGCGAAAGCCGTCCGGAGATGTGCAGGCTCACGATGGCCGACGCGCCGGCGGACGCCGCGTCTTGGTAGGTCCAGAAAAACGCGCCCGGATCGGGCGGCGAAGTCGTGACGGCCGTGCCGGACTTCATGGTCTGGACGAGGTCGCCCCGGTCGAAGCGGTGCTCGTCGTCCGTCTGGTCGCCGACGTGCAGCTGGACCTGGACGACGCTGATTCGCCACTGGGCGGCGAGTTTCTCGGGCAGGCACGAGGTCGAGTCGGTGACTACGGCGATGTGCGCGGACATGGTGCCGGAGCGTAACCCCTAACGGCCTACTGCGAGTAAGTGACCGTTGCTCCGATCGGGCGAGCGGCGCGCTGGACGGGCTAACCGGTCAACTACTAGGACGATGGTCCCATTAGATTGCTCATCCAGGTGAATGCCGTCACCTCGAGGGGTCCGGTCGCGGAATTGGCCCTAATCTACCGCTCAGTAGAGCACTGTCCCGCGGCCGAGAGCCGGCCCCAACCGGGAGGTCGAAGAAGACCCATGACGAACATCGTTGTCCTGGTCAAGCAGGTACCGGACACCTACTCGGAGCGGAAGCTCTCCGGTTCCGACAACACCCTTGACCGCGAATCAGCCGACGCCGTGCTCGACGAGATCAACGAGAAGGCCGTCGAAGAGGCCCTCAAGATCAAGGAAGCCGGCGAGGGCGAGGTCACCGTGATCTCGGTCGGCCCGGACCGCGCCACCGACGCGATCCGCAAGGCGCTCTCCATGGGAGCCGACAAGGCCATCCACGTCTCCGACGAGGCGCTGCACGGCTCCGACGCGATCGCCACCGCGAAGGTCATCGCCGCCGCCGTCGGCAAGGTCGAGGGCTACGACCTGATCCTGGCCGGCAACGAGGCGTCCGACGGCCGCGGCGCCGCCGTGCCCGCGATCCTCGCCGAGCTGCTCGGCGTGCCGCAGCTGACCTACGTGCGTCAGCTGACCGTCGAGGGCTCCGCCGTGAAGGCCGACCGCGAGACCGAAGACGGCATCACCCACCTCGAGGCGAACCTGCCGGCGCTGGTGAGCGTGAGCGAGAAGATCAACGAGCCGCGCTACCCGTCGTTCAAGGGCATCATGGCCGCGAAGAAGAAGCCGGTCGAGACGCTGACCATCGCCGACCTCGGCATCGACGCGGGCGAGGTCGGTCTCGCCAACGCGTGGTCGACGGTCGTCGAGGCCTCGCCGAAGCCGCCGCGCACCGCGGGCGAGAAGGTCGAGGACGAGGGCGACGGCGGCTCGAAGGTCGCTGAGTACCTGGTCGCGCAGAAGCTCATCTGAGACACGGTTTCGAGGAGGATTCCGGAAAATGGCTGAAGTACTCGTCCTCGTCGACCACGTCGACGGTGATGTCAAGAAGGTCACGCTCGAGCTGCTGACCGCTGCGCGCGCTCTCGGCGAGCCCTCCGCCGTCGTGGTGGGCCCGACCGGCACCGCGGCGAAGGCCAAGGAAGCGCTCGCCGGCCACGGCGCGGCGAAGGTGTACGTCGCCGAGGGCGACGACGCGACCGGTTACCTGGTGACCCCGAAGGTCGACGTGCTGGCGAAGCTCGCCGAGCAGGTCTCGCCGGCCGCGGTGCTCGTCGCCGCCAGCGCCGAGGGCAAGGAGGTGGCCGCGCGGGTCGCGCTGCGGCTGGGCTCCGGTCTGCTCTACGACGCGGTCGGCATCAGCGCCGACGGCACGGTGGACCAGTCCATCTTCGGTGGCGCGTTCTCGGTGAAGGCCAAGGCCGCCAAGGGTGCGCCGGTCGTGTCGGTGCGTCCGGGCGCGGTCGAGGCGGAGGCCGCCGACGGCGCGGCTGCCGAGGAGACCGTCGAGATTCCGGCGCAGGACCCGGCGAAGGCCGCCAAGATCACCGGCATCGAGCCGGTCGTGGGCGGCGACCGTCCGGAGCTGACCGAGGCGTCGATCGTCGTGTCCGGTGGCCGCGGCGTCGGCTCGGCGGAGAAGTTCGACGTCGTCGAGAAGCTGGCCGACTCGCTCGGTGCGGCCGTCGGCGCGTCCCGTGCCGCTGTCGACTCCGGCTACTACCCGGCGCAGTTCCAGGTCGGCCAGACCGGCAAGACGGTGTCGCCGCAGCTGTACATCGCGCTCGGCATCTCCGGCGCGATCCAGCACCGCGCCGGCATGCAGACGTCGAAGACGATCATCGCGGTCAACAAGGACGCCGAGGCTCCGATCTTCGAGATCGCCGACTTCGGTGTGGTGGGCGACCTGTTCAACGTCGCGCCGCAGCTGACCGAGGCTGTCGACAAGCGCAAGGGCTGACGTTTCTTTCGCTCGGAAGGCCGTCGCGTGCTCGCCACGCGGCGGCCTTCCGCGTTCTCCGGAAGCCTTTCCTCCCGCCTGAGAGGAACCTGAGAACCGGCAATTAACTCAACGTGCACTGACCGGTCATCGATTGGCACTCTTCGCGGCCGCCTACCGGCAGGTACACCTTGACCATGACGTCGTCACAGCTCCTCGTCAGTACTGATCAGGCGGGTGCCGACCTTCCCGCTGGCGCGCCGCGGTATTCGCTTCTGGTCGCCAACGGGAACGATGAAGTGCTCGCCGCACAGAAGCTGCGATACCGGGTTTTCGCCGAGGAGATGGGGGCGGAACTGCATTCCCCGGAGCCCGGCCGGGATGTCGACTACTTCGACGAATTCTGCGACCACCTCGTGGTCCGCGACGACAACACCGGCGAGATCGTCGGCTGTTACCGCATGCTTCCGCCGGAACGCGCCGCGCAGGCCGGAAAGCTTTATTCGGACAGCGAATTCGACCTGACCACGCTCGCGGCCCTGCGGCCGTCCTTGGTCGAGACTGGACGGTCCTGCGTCCACCCTGATCACCGTAGCGGTGCCGTCGTGAGCCTGGTGTGGGCTGGGATCGCGCGCTACATGCTCCTTTCCGGGCACCGCTATCTCGCTGGTTGCGCTTCGGTCCCGCTGAACGACGGCGGGAGCTACGCCGCGGGTGTCTGGGATGTCCTGCGCACCAAGCACCACGCTGACGACTCGCTGCGCGTCTCACCGCTGAACCCGTGGGACCCAGCTGCGATCGCGCGTCCCGACCGGGCCTTGCTCCCGCCGCTGATCAAGGGCTACGTGCGGCTCGGTGCCAAGGTATGCGGCCCGCCGGCCCTCGACGCCGACTTCGGTGTCGCCGACTTCTTTGTCCTTCTCGATCTGCAGCAGGTCGACGAGCGGTACTTGAAGTTCTTTCTCGGAGCGCAAGGATGAGCCACGCCTGGATGCCGACGTCGCCATGCGGTGACGGCTGCTTGACTGAGGGCGCGCCGACGGTCGCCCTGCCGCGGAGGGTTTTGCGTTTCACCGCCGCGATTTCAGTGGTGTTCGCGGCGCTGCTGGTCGCGCCGGCCCTGCTGGTGATCCGTGGCCGGGTCCGGGAACGCTTGGTGCGCCGGATTTTCCGGGCCGTGCTGAGGGCGTTCGGCGTGCGCATGTCTGTTGTGGGCGGCGCGGACTTCCTCGCCGCCCCGGCCGGCCGCGGCGCGCTTGTGGTGAACAACCACATCTCCTGGCTGGACATCATCGCCATCAACGCCCTGCGCCCGATGCGCGCGCTCGCGAAGATCGAGATCGGTTCCTGGCCGATTCTAGGCACACTCGTGCGTCGAGGCGGCAGTATTTTCCTGGACCGTAATCGCTTGCGCACCTTGCCGGGCACCATGTCCGAACTGGCCGACAGCCTCCGCTCCGGTGCGCTCGTCAACGTCACCCCCGAGGGCACCACCTGGTGCGGCCTGGCCTCCGGCCGCTTCACGACGGCGACCTTCCAAGCCGCGATCGACGGCGGCGTCCCGGTCCGGCCGATCGCTTTGCGCTACCGCCTCGCCGACGGTCGCGAAACCAGCCAGCCGGCGTTCATCGGACCGGAGTCGCTCATCGCGTCCCTGCGCCGGGTCGCCGCGTTGCGCGGTCTGGTCCTGGAGGTGCACGTGTGCCCGGAGATCGCTCCCGGGCGCGCCGAAGACCGTCGTTCGCTGGCCGCTCTTGCTGAGGCCGCTGTGCACTCGGCCCTCGGCACGGTCCGCATCCCGCCGCAGCGCCGCCGGGTTCTGGTCGGGCGTCGGGCGGCCTCCCAACCGGTTGTGCACTGATGAACACGCTGGTCACGGGGCTGCGGAGAGGTGTTGCCGTTTTTTGGCGAAACCTCTCCGTCGCTCCCCGACCACCTGCAGGCTCTCCTGCGCCTGACCGACGTCTGCCCATTCGCCACTAAACGGCGACAGCCGCCCTGACGTGTCCTTCCACCGAGCGGCTAACGTCGCCGCCGAACGGCTACCGGCACCTGCTTGGGCGCACCTGGTCGCGCGCTCCTCGCCACCGATCGGCAACGGCCCCGTCGCCGAAGCTGCCGCAAAACGGCGAAACCGATCTAGCCATCCGAGCTGCACCGCCGTCGAGTCTAGTCGGCGACCATGGTCAGGAAACGGCGATCGTCAGCTTCCCGCCGGGGTGCCCGTTCTGGCTCTCCTCGTGTGCAGCTGCCGCTTCCGCCAGGGGGAAGGCTTTCCCCTGTGCAATCCGCAGTCCATTGTGTACATAGCCGAGGATCTCGTTTAGCACGTCCTGCGTCTGTCCATCCTTGCCACCAGACGAGAAAGGCAACCCAAGCTGGAACGCCGCACCGTCGGCAATGGTCACGATGCGATCCTTCGATCCTCGCAGTTCGACTGATTCCGGCAAAACGCCGTGCCCAGACGCGTCGAACACCGCGTCAACCGGTCGGTCCGCCGCTTCACGAACCCGCTCCAGCCATCCGTCGCCGTAACGTACCGGAATCGCGCCCAACGACTTCACCTCATCGAGACTGTGCTGTCCGGCCGTTCCGATCACTGTCGCGCCTAACGCGACTGCGATCTGTGTCGCGAACCGGCCGACTGCGCCACTCGCTCCATGGATGACCAAAACCTCGCCAGCCTTGACGTCGAGCAGACGCAACACGCGCAACGCGGTTTCGCCAGCAACCGGCAACGCCGCCGCGTCGGCCCAGGACAGGTCGGCAGGCTTGCGAACGATTGTTCCGCCGAGAGCGAACTCCGCGTACCCGCCGGTCGCCGACCAGCCGAACACCTCGTCGCCGACGCCGAATTCGGCACCGTCGCCCACGGCGTCGACTACTCCCGCGATCTCCAGTCCCGGGATCTGGGGACTTTCCAGCGCCGCACCGCCGGCCATCGCCCCCGAGCGAATCTTCCAGTCGATCGGGTTAATCCCCGCGCTCCGGACGGCGACGCGGACCTGTCCCGGACCAGGCTCCGGTGCCGGAACCCCCTCCAGTCGCAGTACTTCGGGCCCGCCATATTCGGCGAAAGTGATGGCTCGCATTTCGGTTCGCACGCTCCTTCAGTCCGCAGTGCCACGCCGTACGTCCTACTTAAAGCCAACCAGCGTCCAGCGCATTCCGAGCCGCACGCTCCGTTCGCCAGTCAACGGCAACACTCGCACCCCTGTCTCGCTCGATCACCCCTGACGACACAGACAGTGCCCACGAATAGCCACAAGAAGGTTGATTTCACCGACCCGATTACCCGGCGTTATCACCCCTCGTTCGTCCCGGACGTGACACCCGCACGCCCGATCTTGAGGTGCACAACGTCATCGTGAGACCGCGATTCCACTCCGCTGCTGCCCCCGAAATCGACTTGACCTCCATAGCGCTGGAGGTTGCAGGCTCACGATCATGAGCCAGACCGTCGAAGCGCAGCCCCGAAAGAGCGTCCTCTGGAGCCGCGAACACCGCCTGGTCACCTTCGGCCTGCTGCTTGTGGTCACGCTGGTGGCCTTTGAAAACATGGGCGTCGCCACCGCGATGCCGACGCTGGTCGCCGAACTGCACGGTTTGGCGCTCTACTCTTGGCCGTTCACGACCTTCTTGGTGGCCAGCGTCGTCGCCACAGTCTTGTCCGGACGACTGGGCGACCGCCGAGGCCCAGCACCCGCACTTCTGCTCGGGCCAGCACTGTTCGCCGCGGGACTAGCCGTCGCCGGTGTCGCCACCACGATGCCAATGCTCCTGATCGGCCGCGCGCTGCAGGGCTTCGGTTCAGGGTTTCTCCTGGTCTCCGTCTCGCTGCTGATCGCCCTGACGTTCACCGATCGTGAACGCCCCGTCATCTATGCGGCCAACGCGGCCGCTTGGGTCCTCCCGGCAGTCATCGGTCCCTCCGTTGCCGGTTTGGTGACCGTGACCGTCGGCTGGCGCTGGGTCTTCCTCGGCCTGCTCCCGCTGGTCGGTATCGGAGTTTTTCTTCTCTCCAAGATCACACGCCGCTTGCCCGCACACGTGCCGCTGCCAGCCGGACGTCGTGCCGGTGTTGTTGCCGCAGTGGTCGCTGCGCTCGGAGTTGCCGCTCTCAGCTGGGCTGCGCAACACCCGTCACCCGCCGCGATCGCGTACGGAGCCTTGGGCCTCGTGGCGTTAGCCGTCGCACTACGCAAGCTCCTGCCGACCGGAACCATGACCTCTCGGCCCGGATTGCCCACGGTGGTTGCCTCCCGCGCCCTGGTCGCGGGCGCATATGCGGGTATGGAGGCGTATCTCCCGCTGACCATGACCGCCGTCCACGGCTACAGCCCCGCGCTCGCCGGCCTGCCGCTGACCATCACCGCGCTTGGCTGGTCAGCCGCTTCAGCTCTCCAAGGCAGGTTCCTCGATTGGTCCCGCGAAGCATCGCTACGCACCGGATTCGTGCTCGTCGCGGTCGGCCTGGTCGGCTTCGGTTTCGTCGCCCAACCGTGGTTCCCCGCCTGGGTGGCCTTCGCTGTCTGTGCGGTCGGCGGCGCGGGGATGGGAATCGCGATGCCCGCCATCTCGGTCCTCCTGCTGCGCTACTCGCCGGAGGGGGAGCGCGGGTTCAACACGTCCGCAATGCAGCTCGCCGACTGGGTCGGATCAGCGCTGCTCATCGGCCTCGGCGGGGTGCTCCTGGCCGCCGTCGCGTCCGCCGCCCAGCCTTCCGCCGCGATGGGACTCCTCAGCGTCGCCCTCGTCCTGCTCGCGCTGCTCGGCGTCCGGCTCACGAGCAGGTGGCCGAAACAGGTGTGACGTGCCACTCCGCGGCCCGGGGCGAGCTTCGTCACAGGCCGCATCGGTCTACCCTGATAGAGCGATGACCTATCTCGACCATGCGGCGACCACTCCGATGCTGCCCGAAGCCATTGCGGCGATGACTGAGGCTTTGTCCACCGTGGGCAACGCCTCCGCGCTGCATTCTTCGGGGCGGCGGGCACGGCGGGCCGTCGAGGAAGCGCGCGAGGTGATTGCCGCCGCTGTGGGCGCTCGGCCGTCGGAAGTCATCTTCACCGGCGGTGGCACGGAGAGTGACAATCTCGCGGTCAAGGGCATCTTCTGGGCTCGGAACAACGAGGACTCGGCCCGTCGTCGGATTCTCTGCAGCACGGTCGAGCATCACGCGGTTCTCGACACGGTCGAGTGGTTGGAGCAGCACTCCGGTGCCGAGATCACCTGGCTCGAAGTCGATGACCAGGGCCGGGTGTCGCCGGAAACGCTCCGCGCCGCGATCGATTCGGCACCTGAGACTGTCGCCCTGGCAACGGTGATGTGGGCGAACAACGAGGTCGGCACTGTCAATCCGGTGGCCGCTCTCGCCGAGGTCTGCAACGAATACGCGATTCCCCTGCACACGGACGCAGTCCAAGCGGTCGGTGCAGTCCCAGTCGACTTCACCGCTTCTGGTGCCGCCGCGCTCACGTTGACCGGCCACAAACTTGGCGGCCCGTACGGCGTCGGCGCGCTTCTTCTCGACCGTGACACCTCATGTGTCCCCGTCCTCCACGGTGGTGGCCAGGAACGCAGCGTGCGTTCGGGCACCCTCGATGTACCGGCGATCGCTGGCTTCGCGGCTGCGGCGCAAGCGGCGATCAGCGGTCGCGCGGAATACGCCGCTCGGGTCGAAAAGCTGCGCGACGAACTCGTCGCAGCGGTCCTGCGCGAGGTCCCGGACGCAATCCTGAACGGCTGCGACGGCGAGCGCCTGCCGAGCCACGCCCACTTCACTTTCCCCGGTTGCGCGGGCGACAGCCTGTTGATGCTCTTGGACGCCAAGGGCATCGAGTGTTCCACCGGCTCGGCGTGCACCGCAGGCGTCGCTCAGCCAAGCCACGTCCTCCTGGCAATGGGTGCAGACGCCGCCGCGGCTCGCGGTTCGCTCCGATTCTCGCTTGGCCACACGTCGACACTGGAGGACGTGCACACCCTGGCCCGCGAGATCGGTGGCGTCGTCACCCGCGCCCGACAAGCCGGTCTCGCCGGCATGCGTAAGCAGACCCGGAAGCAAGAGGTGTAGAGCAATGCGGGTATTGGCCGCAATGAGCGGAGGAGTCGATTCGGCCGTCGCCGCTGCGCGCGCAGTGGACGCTGGCCACGACGTCGTCGGAGTGCACCTGGCGCTTTCGGCCCAACCAGGCACGCTGCGGACAGGTTCGCGCGGCTGCTGCACGGTCGAGGATTCGCACGACGCTCGCCGCGCCGCGGACATTCTGGGTATCCCGTTCTACATCTGGGATTTCGCGGAGCGGTTCACCGAAGAGGTCGTTGAGACGTTCGTCGGCGAGTACGCCGCCGGTCGTACGCCGAACCCTTGCGTGACTTGCAACGAGAAGATCAAGTTCGAGGCACTGCTTGAGAAGGCGCTCGCGCTCGGTTTCGACGCTGTCGCGACTGGCCACTACGCGCGCCTAGCCACTGTCGATGGAGAACTGGAACTTCGCCGGAGCGCGGACGAAGGCAAGGACCAGTCGTACGTGCTGGCTTCCCTGCAGCCAGAGCAGCTTCAGCACGCGATGTTTCCGCTGGGCGACTCCTGGAAGTCGGATGTGCGCGCCGAGGCGGAGCAGCGTGGGCTTTCCGTCGCGCGGAAGCCGGACAGCCACGACATCTGCTTCATCCCGGACGGCGACACCAAGAAGTTCTTGGAGAAGCGACTTGGCGAGCGTCCCGGCGAACTCGTCGACGCGGAAACCGGCGCGGTGCTCGGGCGTCACACCGGTGTCCACGGATTCACTGTGGGCCAGCGGAAGGGCCTAGGCATCGACGCACCGGCTGCTGATGGGCGACCTCGGTATGTCCTTTCGCTCGAACCTGTTTCGGGCACGGTGAAGGTCGGCTCGTCGGCGGATCTCGGAGTCGAGGCCATCGACGCGGATCGGCCGATCTGGCCGAGCGGGCGAGCCTTGGACGGGCCGACCGAGTGCACCGTCCAGGTCCGCGCGCACGGAGGCATTGCCGACGCGGTCGCTGAAGCGGACGGAGACGGACAGGTCTCCATCCAACTGCGAGAGCCGTTGCGCGGTGTGGCACCGGGCCAGGTCGTTGTCCTTTATCGGCGAGACGACCAGGCTGGCGACCTTGTGCTCGGGAGCGCCAAGATCTCTGGTACGCGCTGATCTCCTTACGCGCCTAGGCGTTCCTCTCCTGGTTGTTCCGGCTCGGGCAGGGGATCGTGCAGCGGCGGAGGCGAGCTTTCAGCTTTCTCGCCGGTCGGCGTCGTGACGATGAGCTTCCCGTCCTGCATGACTTCGTAGGTCCAATCGGCTCGATTCTTCAGGCGTCGATGGCGAAGGCAGTAGCTCAACGTCGAGTCTGGGTCCGCGGAGGCGGGCCCAGTCGGCTCCGTCACGCAGTTTTGCGCGGGCCGCGGGCATCCGGGCTGCCGACACTCGCGGTCGCGGATCCGTACGAACTCGTCCACATCGATGCTCGGCCGGTACCGGAACTTGCCGACCTCGATCACCTGTCCGGTCAGCGGATCGGTGATGACCCGGCGGACGATCGTGTCGGGACCCGTCGCGATGTGCCGGGCCAGTTCGGCCGGGATATGACCGTGTCCGGCCAGTTCAGCGGGATTGTCGTTGAGCCCCAAGTAGGTCTGCAGATCCGCGTAGAGGTACACCTCGGTCTGCTCCGGAACGCCTCCTTTGCCGCTGAGCAGGAGATCGATCGCGACGTCAGCGCGTAGTTGATCGAGAGTTCGCTTCTCCTCGCCCGTCTTGAGTGATCGAGCGATCTTGTCGACACGGAGATAGGCCGCCGTTGCCTTGTCGGTCGAGGCGTTGTCGACGGAGAACCGCGAGATGCCTTCGCTTTGGTGGTGCAGGATGACGCGGCGCTCGGCTCTTCGCTGGGCCAGCCGGTTCATCGCGCCGGCTGGATCGATTTTCGTTGCGGCGTAAGCGGTTGCCTTGCGGACCTGGGTTGGGTTCTTGTCTGCCAATCGGTGTTCGAGCAGGTAGTCGACCATCCGTGCATGATGGTTAGACAGCTGGCTGGTGCCCTCAGTGACCTTCATCGCGCGATAGATGTCGAACTGTCCCTGATCCATCAAACGGAAGGTGCGCGGCAGACGTTGGCTCAGGGCCTCGGCGGCAGCGATCATCGCTCCGGCTCGGGTGTCGGTGATATGCAAGGCCAGCGCGAACTCGCACGCCAGTTCTTGCGGGTCAGATCTTCGTCTTCGCATGCCCGCCATGCAGTGCAGCTGCAACGCCTGCAGCCGGGCGATCTGGCGGTTCGCGTCCTTCACGGCTGCCATCAGCTGGTCTGCCTGCAAGCGATCGAAAAGGTCGAGGTTCGCGTGCATCGTGCGAAGCAGGAAGGCGAGGTCTGCGGTTTCGGTGGTGGTGTTGGTCTGATCGGCGTGGTCCGCCGGTGCGGGCGACTTGCTCATGAACGTCACGATACGCAACGATCCGACCACAGTCAGCTAAATTTCACGAAGGGACCCATCGTGCGATTACTTGGCTTTTGCGTGACAACTCTGGCACGGTGAAAGTTGGGCGGTTGAGCGCAGGACGGCTGAAGCTGCGAGGAGGGAGTGATCAGAGATGCAGCTTGAAACCCGTGTGGCTCGGGACGAATCCCAGGTGCTCGTAGAAGCGATGCGCCGACGCCCTCGTCGTATCCGAGGTGAGCTGGACTAGGTTGCAGCCGCGCCGTCGTGATTCGTCGATGGCCCACTGCATGAGTTGTGCGCCCAGGCCGGAACCGCGGTGATCGCGGTGTACGCGCACAGCCTCGATTTGCCCGCGAAGGGCCCCGCGTCGGGCTAGGCCGGGAATGAGCGTGAGTTGAAGCGTGGCTATCGGCTGATCGTTTGAGGTTGCGACGACAAGCAGCTGATTTGGGTCTCCTGCAATGGTTTCGAACGCTCGGAGGTAGGGCTCCAGGTCGGTCGGCGAGTCGCGGGTCGCTCCCAGTTGGTCGTCCGCGAGCATCTGGACGATCGCTTCGACATCGTCGGGCCGAGCGCGTCTCACAGCGATAGGAGGCATGGCGGATCAGTATTCCATTGGGTGAATGACGGGCTGTCTGTGGCTACGTGGTCTTGTAATGGCGAACGCCGTCGACGTCTTCGGCTGCAAGCTTGTCTTGCGATACCAGCAGATCGAGGTGTGCGCCGGTCTCAAGGACGGCAAGCATCTGATTGAAGGCGTCCATTTCGGACAGTTTGCGGCCACGACGCGTCCAGCCGAGGCGGTTGGCGGCTTCAAAAGCGGTGCTTGCGCCGGCTTCGATCTGAGCTGCCATTGTGTCGAGACGTTGCCGGTGGTGTTCGAGAAGTTCGTCGATGCGGGCATGCACGCTGTCGGTGACTGGGCCGTGGGCCGGCAACATGCGCCGGTCTGGCATGCCGCGGACCAAGCGGAGGGAGTCGAGATAGTCATTGAGCGGCAACTCGGCCGGAACCGGCTGGAAGCCGATCGACGGGGTGATGTGGGGGAGCACGTGGTCGCCGGTGAACAAGAGGTTTGCTGCGCCGTCGACGAAAACTACGTGCCCGTTGGTGTGGCCCGGGGTGTGGACCACGTCGAACTCACGGTCGGGGAGCACTGATCGCCGGCCGGGTGTCAGCCACTCGTCCGGCTCTTCCCAAAGATTCGCCTCGGTGTGGCGAGGTTCCGAACCGAACAGCTTGCTGAGCGCAGTGATGACTGTGTGCCCGTCGCTGCGGCGAAGGAGGTCGAGCTGGGCTTGCATCGGGAACTGGTTCGGGTTGGAGCTTGCATCGAGTGAAGGCTGCTCGAGCTTGCCGAGGGCTATCCGGTTGCCGAATTCGCGCCGAAGCGCGACTGCCTGGGTGTAGTGGTCACGGTGGACGTGGGTGATGAGGAACTCTCGAACGTCGCCGAGTTCAGCACCGATCCCTTTTAGCGCGGTCGCCAGCAACTGGCGAGACTCGGTGAGGGCCCACCCTGAGTCGACGAGCACGAGGTTCGAGCCATCGGTGACGGCGTAAACGTTGACCGCGCGCAGGCCGTCGTTCGGCAATGGCAACGGGATCCGATAGACGCCCGCGGCTACTTCGTAGACCCCGGGATCGGCCCAGCTTGAGTTGCTGTTTTCGGGCAACGGCTCCACGGCGACCTCCGTCCAGGCGGGACCTCGGTGTCCCGGACTTTCCTTACATTGGGCCGTATTCCGGGCGCTGTCCACCTGGCGGGGATGAGACACCGGTCACGTGATCAGCCGGGCTGTGCGGTGAGCGCGATGTCGATGGTCAGGGTGGTTGCGACGAGCATGCTGGCCAGCGGCTCGGGGACCTGCAGCGGGATCTCGACGAGACAGGCGTTGCCATTGACCGGCGAGAGTTCCGGTGACGGGTGCCCAACGTGGGCGACTTTGTTGCCGGCGGGGTCCTCGATCGTGACTTCCCAGAGTTGCCGGCCACTGGCGACGACGGTGGCGATTGTTCTGCCCTCAGCGCGCAGGGTGAAACGGACTCGGCCGACGTTGGTCGGGGTTATTTCGCCGATCGGTGTCCCATCGGCGCGAGTCACGATGAAGTCGGCCAACGGGTCCTTCGACGGTTTCGCTACCTTGAGGACGGTGCTCTGGTTCGCGTCGCGGACTTCGAACCGGCGGCTGACGTACTGGCCGGATTTCCGCAGAAGCTGAACGGCCTTACTGAGGAAACCGGGCGTTGTGACCGCGACTCCACCGATGCGGAGGCCCTGCCGGTCGAACACGCCGTACTCTTGGCCGGCGGCTGTCGGCGTCGTCTCCCGGCTGACGAAAAGGACCGGCTCGGTGAAAAGAGTCCGCTCAAAGGCGCGGCTCGGAGCCCGGCGGTGCGGTGTTCCGGGCATGCTGCCCCGCTGCGGCTCCCGGGCGGATGCGTCACCGGGTGTTTTGCCGGGCGGTGTCGGGGCGGAGCTGGTCATGGCGATCCAGACTAACGCGGTGACCGCGAATTCGGTGCTGGCAAAGGGATATGCGGCGAATGTCCGGCTATTGCCGCGCGGTCGGGTGAAGCTTGTCCGAAGGGGCGGTTCGGACGGCAGCCGCCCGTTCCGCGACAATCCGGCCTGTGAGTGAACGACCTTGGCCTGCGGGCGCGGCGACGGGAATCGGGTCCATGCCGGGGACCGACCCCGTCGAGGCCGCGGCCGTGGTGTTCGGAGAGCTTCCCGGCTTCCCGCATGTGCCTGAACTGCCGGCTCGCGGCGTCGGCGCTGACCTGGTCGGCCGGACCGCGGCGCTGCTCGTGGACCTCGCGATCGAGGTGGTGCCGAGCGGCTACCGCGTCGCCGGGCGGCCTGGTCACGACCATCGTCGTGGGCGTGACCTGCTCCAATGGGACCTCGACGCGGTCCAGGCCGCCAGCGAGAACGCGGGTGCGCCAGCGGTCCTCAAGACCCAGATCGCCGGGCCGTGGACGCTCGGCGCGGGTATCGAGCTGCCCCGGGGACATCGGGTGCTCACTGACCACGGGGCGTTACGGGACTTCACCGCGTCGCTGCTCGACGGGCTTGCTCAGCACGTCGCGGAGCTGACAGCGAGGACCGGCGCGCCGGTGGTCGTGCAGCTCGACGAGCCGTCGCTGCCCGCTGTTCTCGGCGGAAAGCTGCCGACGCCGTCTGGATACGGCAACGTCCCTGCGGTGCCCGAGCCCGAAGTGCGGGAGCTGCTCGCCTCGACGATCGAACGGATCGGCGCGATGACGGGGCAGCCGGTCATCGTCCACTGTTGCGCTCCGCGGCCGCCGATCAAGCTCTTCCAGGCCGCAGGCGCCGACGCGGTCGCGTTCGACCTCAGCATGCTCGCTGGGGCGTCCGCCGAGCTTCTGGACGAAATCGGCGAGGCCTGGGACAGCGGTATTTCGTTCTTCCTTGGCCTCGTTCCGGCCACTGACCCAGTGACTGCGCCGGGGTTGAAGGACCTCGCGACACCGGCGCTCAGGCTCGTGGACAGGCTGGGATTCAACCGTTCGATCCTGGCTGAGCGTGCGGTTCCGACTCCAGCCTGCGGCCTGGCCGGTGCCACGAACGAGTGGATGCGCCGGGCGCTTGCTCTTAGTCGCGACCTGGGCAAAGGGTTCGTGGAGCCGCCTGAGAACTGGTGATTTCGGGTACGCGCCGCTGACGTGGCGCGTACCGTGGCTGGTGTAGAGAGACAACCGGGGGAAATTCCGAATCATGCGTTTGTTCCGTCGTCGCCGCTCGGAAGCCGACACCGAGGCCGCGCCGCCAGATCCCCGTACGCCGTGGCCTGAGCAGCAGGTGCCGTCCGACGCCGCTGCTGCGGCAGTTGCGTTCTGGGAAGGCTGGTACGACCTCTTGCCCGAGGTCAGTGCTGCGCTGGGCGAAGGAGAGCCGCATCGCGTCGAGCACGACCTGTGCGTGCTGGTCGAGACGCTGCATCCGCGGCTGCACTTCTCGCTCGAACGCGGTCGGATGGCTATCTACGCGCTGGTTGTCAGCGGGCAGGAAGACCCTGAGCTGCGCCCGTACACCGATGCGTGGAAAGCGGCCGGGCCGCCGGACGACGCGATCTGGGAGTACCACGATTCGGTGCCGCCGGTTCCGGACCCGACCGAGGTGACGGTGAACCTGGGCGAGCACCGGATCTCGCTGGCCGACGTCCGGGTGGTGGCGCAGGTGGACGACGGCGTGGTCGACGTCGCGGTCCACCATCCCGCCTTCGCGGACCTCGACGAGGCCGCCCGCACCACGATGACGTTCCTGCCGCTCGACGCGACGCTGGGCGAGCGTCTGGCCGCTGAGCGGCTGCGCCGGGTCGAGACCGCCGAGGCCGAACCGGAGAGCACGATCGATCTGCTGGAGTTCCGGGAGCTGGTCCGCGGGCTGACGGAGCAACCGGGCGAAAGTGTCGGTGCCTCCGGCTAGGCTCACCACCCGTGAGCAGCACCGACCTTCCCCAAGACCAGGCGGCCGTGGAGGCCGCCCAGGACGTGACTGACCTGCCGGCCGACGTGCGTGAGCGGCACGGCGCGCTCGCCGAGGAGATCCGCGGCCATCAGTTCCGGTACTACGTGCTGGACTCGCCGATCGTCTCCGACGGCCAGTTCGACGCGCTCCTCGGCGACCTCCAGGCGATCGAGGACGAGTATCCGGCGCTGGTCACGCCGGATTCGCCGACCCAGAACGTCGGCGGCACGTTCTCCACCGAGTTCACCGCGCACGACCACCTCGAGCGCATGCTGAGCCTGGACAACGTGTTCGACACCGACGAGTTCCTCGCCTGGGTCGAGCGCGTCGAGAAGGAAATCGGGTCCACGGAGTACCTGGCCGAGCTGAAAATCGACGGCCTGGCCATCAACCTGCTCTACGAAAACGGCAAGCTCACCAGGGGCCTTACCCGCGGCGACGGGCGCACGGGCGAGGACGTCACGCTCAACGTCCGCACGCTCGACCAGGTCCCGGACGAACTCACCGGCACCGACGAGTTCCCGGTGCCGAAGCTCGTCGAGGTGCGCGGCGAGGTTTACTTCCGCGTCGAGGATTTCCTCGAACTCAACGCGAAGATGGTCGAAGCGGGCAAGCCGCCGTATGCGAACCCGCGCAACACGGCCGCCGGGTCGTTGCGGCAGAAGGACCCGAAGATCACTCGGGAACGCCGGTTGCGGCTGATCTGCCACGGTCTCGGCAAGCGGGACGGTTTCGAGCCGGTCACCCAATCGCATGCCTACGACGCGCTGGCGGCCTGGGGGTTGCCTGTGTCGCCGCACACACGAGTGCTGCGGACCGGCAAGGAACTCACCGAGCACATCGCCTACTGGGGTGAACATCGGCACGATGCCGAGCACGAGATCGACGGCGTGGTGATCAAGGTCGACCAGGTTGCGCTGCAACGCCGCCTTGGCACCACGTCGCGCGCGCCGCGGTGGGCGATCGCCTACAAATACCCGCCGGAAGAAGCGATCACGACGCTGCTCGACATCCAGGTCGGCGTCGGGCGCACCGGACGGGTGACCCCGTTCGCCGTCACCGAGCCGGTCAAGGTCGCCGGCTCGACGGTGGCCCGGGCGACGTTGCACAACCAGGAAGAGGTCAAGCGCAAGGGCGTGCTGATCGGCGACCGGATCGTAATCCGCAAGGCCGGCGACGTGATTCCCGAGGTGCTCGGGCCCGTCGTCGACGCGCGGACCGGGGACGAGCGCGAATTCGTGATGCCCACCGAATGCCCGGAATGCGGAACGGAACTCGCCTATCAAAAGGAAGGCGACAAGGACATCCGCTGCCCGAACACCCGGTTCTGCCCCGCGCAGCTGCGGGAACGGCTGTTCCACCTCGCCGGCCGCGGCGCGTTCGACATCGAGGTGCTCGGGTACGAGGCGGCGGTCGCGCTGCTCGACGCCAGGGTCGTCGCCGACGAGGGCGATGTGTTCGACCTCAACGAGGATTCGCTCGCCGAGGTGGAGTTGTTCCGCACCAAGGCAGGCGACCTGTCGGCGAACGCGCGAAAGCTGCTGACGAACCTCGATTCGGCGAAGGATCGTCCGCTGTGGAAGGTGATCGTCGCGCTGTCGATCCGGCACGTCGGACCGACCGCGGCGCAGGCGCTCGCGCGGGAATTCGGTTCGCTGCAACGGGTTCAGGACGCGAGCGAGGAGGAACTCGCGGACGTCGACGGCGTCGGCCCGACCATCGCGCACGCCGTGCAGGAATGGTTCGAGGTCGGCTGGCACCGGGAAATCGTCGAAAAATGGCGACGGTCCGGGGTGCGGATGGAGGAAGAGCGCGACGAGTCCATCCCGCGCAACCTCGAAGGACTGTCGATCGTGGTGACCGGTTCGCTCGACGGGTTTTCCCGTGACGAGGCGAAGGAAGTCATCATGGCTCGCGGTGGCAAGGCGGCTGGGTCTGTGTCGAAGAAGACGGCGTTTGTCGTCGTGGGCGACTCGCCGGGGTCGAAGTACGAGAAGGCCGTCCAGCTGAAGGTGCCGGTGCTGGACGAGGCCGGGTTCCGGGCTTTGCTGGAGAGCGGTCCGGAAGCGGCTGCGGAACTGGCGCTCGACACCGGCGCGGACGAGGAGGCTGAGGGCGGCGATGAGTGAGATGGAGATCCGCGCGGCGCGGCGGGAGGAGTTCGACGCGCTCGGCGAGGTGACCGTCGAGGCTTACCGGATCGAGGGATTCTTCGACGCCGATGCCGCGTATGAGGCGAAACTTCGCGATGTCGCCGGGCGGGCGCAGCACGCTGAGCTTTTGGTCGCGGTCGATCCGGACGGTCAGGTCGTCGGGTCGGTCGCGATCGTTCAGCCGGGGAGCGCGCTGTCTGAGATCTCCCAGCCGGGGGAGCTGGAGTTCCGGATGCTGGCGGTCGCGGAGGCGGCGCGTGGGCGAGGGGTGGGGGAAGCGCTCACGCAGGCGGTGCTGGCTCGCGGTCGGGAACTCGGCGTTGACCGGGTTGTGCTGAGCAGCCTCGACGTGATGCGGAAGGCGCACCGGCTCTACGAGCGGATCGGGTTCCGGCGGTTGCCGGGGCGGGACTGGCATCCGCATCCCGGGGTCAATCTGATCGCGTACGAGTACGACTTCTGAAGGCTCGTTTTCGCAGGTCAGAGTTTTTTGCCGTTTTTTGGCGAAAGCGTTGGGCGGGGGTTTGCCGCCGGTATTCGCCGTTGAGTGGCGACGGACGGTGGGCCCTCGTCCTGGCTCTCGCCGGGAGTTGTCGGGTGTGCTCGGCTTCCCCGGCAGTGGGCGCTGTCCCGGGGGCCGTCGCTGGCGGACGGTTGCGGGCGGCGGGGTCTGTTTGGCGAGTTTTGGCGGGCTGTGGGCTGTAACGTCCGGGTGTCTGGCTTCGACTCAAGCTGTCACGCGTGAAGTACCGACTCGTATCGAGGAAGCGTGATCATGGCCAAACCCGTCCACGCCGCCGTTCCGGTTATCGGTGCTGCTGTTTTCCTTGCTGTCGCGTGCAACGCTGCGCCACGGCCCGGTGGCACCTCAACGACGGCCACGACTGACACCGCGACAGCAATCGAATCGGCGACGGCGACTGCGGGCGCGTCGGTCAGCGCCGCACCGCCGGCGATGATCAAAGTCCCGGACGTGTCCGGCATGAATCATCAGGACGCGCAGGACGCCATGCAAGCGGCTGGGCTGTACAACCTCCGCGAGGTCGACTCGTCCGGGAAGAAACGGATGATGATCATCGACCGGAACTGGTGCCAGACCGGGCAGGATCCCAAGCCCGGCACCGTAGTGTCCGCTGGGACGGTCGTCACCCTCTATGCCGACAAATGCTGAGCGCCGCCTTCTGCGTCAACGGAGTCGGTACCCGTTGCTGGGCGGCGTTCACCTTCTCGGGGGAGATTGTCTGCACTTGAGGACAGGAAACGGCGAGAACACCCGCGGTCGTTCAAGCGAGACGAACGACTGAGCCCCTGAATCACTGACAAAGACAGCATTCGACAAGCTGATCGATCGAGCCTGAAATGCCCGGGCCCGCCGCCAAGCCCTCCCAGCTCGGCTGCCCCAACATTTCAGGACAGCTGACCCAAGACTCAGGTCACCCGTCCAGAACAACCGCGACGATCCCGGCGAAGTGAGCCAGCCGAGCGACCTCCGCGGCACGGAAGTTGGGCCCGCCCGGCCGGGCGACGAGCATCGCCTTCCCCGGCTTGCCGAGAGGAGTCGCGGCCAGCTCGGTGCCCAGTTCCTTCCACGTCTCCGGAACCCAGGAGTCCTCGCCGTCCAAGACGGTCGCGCGTTCCAGCGGCAGCCACGGCAAGTCCGTGAACGGGTTCTCCGGAGCCGCGCTCGACGAAGCCAGCCGGCGAGGTCCCGCTTCCGAATGCTCGACGATCACCGCCCATCCGGCGCGGATGATCTTCGGCACACCTTCGGCGAGCAGGTCCAGCCCGGCTTTCGGCTGCGCGGCGATCTCCTCGACCAGCTCCAGTTCGCGATGCGTGTCGAGGATCCCCGCGTACGGCCGCACCGCGTCGACCTCGACGCCTTCCACGCTCTCGGCCGCCGTGATCAGCGCGTCCGGGAGACGGCCCGACGGGAGTTCGACCACCAGGTCGTCGATCGCGAGCCCGCCGCCGCGTTCCACCACGTCCACGCTCAGGATGTCGGCCCCGACCGTGCCGAGCGCGGTCGCGACCGCGCCGAGGGTGCCGGGGGAGTCCGGTAGCTGGACCCGGATCAGGAACGACACCACGCGCCCCTCTCGCCTCAGGCGTCCCAGCCCTGTCGTGGGACGCGCTTGCCGGGCGCCGATTGTGACAGACCGGGCACCCGCTGGGGCCCGCCGTCCGGCAAGCGGGACGCCCTGCCCGGCGCCCGCGGCCCGATAACCCGGTCGAACCGTCCGACGCCGTCACCATAGACTTGCAGCTTCCGAGAGCACCCGCACAGCACACCCCGGGAGTCACCCGCGTGCCCAACATTTCCCGAGACGAGGTCGCACACCTCGCCAGGCTGGCCAGGCTGGCCGTGACCGACGACGAGCTGGACGTTTTCGCCGGCCAGCTCGACCAGATCCTCGACTCGGTGGCGAAGGTCAGCGAAGTCGCCGCGGAGGACGTCCCGCCGACCTCGCACGCCGTGCCGCTGACGAACGTCTTCCGCGAGGACACCGTCCGGCCCAGCCTCGAGCAGCAGGACGCGCTGGCCGCCGCGCCGGCCGCCGAAGAGGGCCGGTTCCGGGTGCCGCGGATCCTGGGAGAAGAACAGTGAGCGAACTCGTCAAGCTGACCGCCGCCGAGCTGGCGGCGAAGATCCACGCGCGCGAGGTGTCCGCGGTCGAGGTCGCGCAGGCGCACCTGGACCGCATCGCCGCGGTGGACGACCGCGTGCACGCGTTCCTGCACGTCGACACCGAAGGCGCGCTCGGCGCGGCCAAGGCTGTCGACGAGCAGTTGGCCGCGGGCGAGCAGCCGGCGTCGCCGCTGGCAGGCGTACCGCTGGCGCTGAAGGACGTGCTGACCACGAAGGGCGTGCCGACGACCTGCGGGTCTCGCACGCTCGAAGGCTGGCTGCCGCCGTACGACGCGACTGTCACGCGAAAGCTGCGCGAAGCGGGCGTCGTGATCCTCGGCAAGACGAACATGGACGAGTTCGCGATGGGCTCCTCCACGGAGAACTCCGCGTACGGCCCGACGCACAACCCGTGGGACCACGCGCGCATCCCGGGCGGTTCGGGCGGTGGCTCCTCAGCGGCGATTTCGGCGTTCGAGGCGGCTCTCGCGATCGGTACGGACACTGGCGGCTCGATCCGCCAGCCGGGTTCTGTCACGGGCACTGTGGGCGTGAAGCCGACGTACGGCGGAGTGTCGCGCTACGGCCTCGTGGCGTTCTCGTCTTCGCTCGACCAGGCCGGACCGTGCGCGCGTACGGTGCTTGACGCCGCACTGCTGCACGAAGCAATCGCCGGCTACGACCCGATGGACTCGACGTCCATCAACGCGCCGGTGCCGCCGGTTGTCGCCGCGGCGCGCGAAGGCGCGAAGGGCGACCTGACCGGCGTACGCGTCGGCGTCGTGAAGGAGTTCGCCGGCGACGGCTACCAGCCGGGCGTGCTGCGGTCGTTCGAGGCCGCTGTGGAGCAGCTTCGCGCTCTCGGCGCTGAAGTGGTCGAGGTCTCGTGCCCGCACTTCACGTACGCGCTGCCGGCGTACTACCTGATCGCGCCGAGCGAAGCGTCGTCGAACCTCGCGCGCTTCGACGCGATGCGGTACGGCCTGCGCGTCTCGGACGACGGCGAGCACAGCGCCGAAGAAGTCATGTCGCTGACGCGTGAGAAGGGCTTCGGCGCTGAAGTGAAGCGTCGCATCATGCTCGGCACGTACGCGCTTTCGTCGGGCTACTACGACGCGTACTACGGCTCCGCGCAGAAGGTGCGCACGCTCATCACGCGCGACTTCACGCAGGCCTTCGAGAAGGTCGACGTGCTGGTGTCGCCGACGACGCCGACCACGGCGTTCAAGCTCGGCGAGCGTGTGGACGACCCGATGGCGATGTACCTCGCCGACCTGTGCACCATCCCGTCGAACCTCGCGGGCAACGCCGCGATGAGCGTCCCGAGCGGACTGTCCGACGAGGACGGGCTGCCGGTCGGCCTGCAGATCATGGCCCCGGCGCTCGCCGACGACCGGCTGTACCGCGTCGGCGCCGCGTACGAGGCCGCGCGCGACGCCGCTGCCGGCGGCTCGCTCGTGCACCAGGCTCCGGAGCTGGGAGGAACGAAGTGACTGCCGTGGCCGAGTTGATGGACTACGCCGAGGTCGTCGAGCGGTTCGACCCGGTGCTCGGGCTCGAGGTCCACGTGGAGCTGAGCACGAACACGAAGATGTTCTGCGGCTGCGTCAACGAGTTCGGCGGCGAGCCGAACACCAAGACGTGCCCTACCTGCCTCGGGCTGCCCGGTTCGCTGCCCGCGGTGAACGGCAAGGCGGTCGAGGGCGCGATCCGGATCGGTCTCGCGCTCAACTGCGAGATCGCGGAGTGGTGCCGGTTCGCCCGGAAGAACTACTTCTACCCGGACATGCCGAAGAACTTCCAGACGTCGCAGTACGACGAGCCGATCGCGTTCGACGGCTACCTCGACGTGACGCTGGACGACGGCGAGGTCGTGCGGGTCGAGATCGAGCGCGCGCACATGGAGGAGGACACCGGCAAGTCGCTGCACATCGGCGGTGCGACCGGCCGGATCCACGGTGCCGAGCACTCGCTGCTCGACTACAACCGGGCCGGCGTGCCGCTGATCGAGATCGTCACGAAGCCGATCACCGGCACCGGCGAACGGGCTCCCGAGGTAGCGCGCGCGTACGTCACCGCGTTGCGTGACCTGTTGCGCGCGCTCGACGTGTCCGACGTCCGCATGGACCAGGGCTCGCTGCGCTGCGACGCGAACGTGTCGCTGATGGCCAAGGACGCCACGGAATTCGGCACGCGCACGGAGACGAAGAACGTCAACTCGCTGCGCAGCGTCGAGCGCGCGGTGCGGTACGAGATGACGCGCCAGGCGGCGATTCTCTCCGAAGGCGGGTCGATCCGGCAGGAGACGCGGCACTTCCAGGAGGCCGACGGCACCACGTCGTCCGGGCGCGCCAAGGAAACCGCGGAGGACTACCGGTACTTCCCGGAGCCCGACCTCGTGCCGATCGCGCCGTCGCGCGAGTGGGTCGAGGAACTGCGCGCGACGCTGCCGGAGATGCCGTGGGAGCGGCGCAAGCGGATCCAGGAAGAGTGGAAGCTCTCCGACGAAGCGCTGCGCGACCTGCTGAACGTCGGAGCCGTTGACCTCGTTGCGGCGACAGTCGAGGCCGGTGCGACGCCGGACGAGGCGCGCGGCTGGTGGGTCAACACGCTGGCACAGGAAGCAAACGCGCGCGAGGTCGAGCTGGCCGGGCTGGCGATCACGCCGGCGCAGGTCGCCGAGGTGATCGGGCTCGTGTCCTCCGGGGAGTTGACGAACAAGCTCGCCAAGGAGGTCGTGCAGGGAGTCCTCGCGGGTGAAGGTTCGCCGCGCGAGGTCGTCGAGAAGCGCGGCCTGAAGGTCGTTTCCGACGATTCGGCGCTGCTCACCGCTGTCGACGAAGCTCTGGCCGCGCAGCCGGACATCGCCGACAAGATCCGCGGCGGCAAGGTCGCGGCGGCCGGCGCGATCGTCGGCGCGGTCATGAAGGCGACCAAGGGCCAGGCCGACGCCAAGCGGGTGCGCGAGCTGATCATCGAGCGCGTCGGTTCCTGAGTGGCTTTCTCGCTCCGACGCGTCACCTGGCGCGAGTGGCTCGGCCTGGCGGCCGGGCTGCTCGCGGTCGGGTCGACGCTGCTGCCCTGGACAGTGCTGTCGGCGGACACCGCGACGTCCGACGTCCGCGACGCTTTCGGGACGTTGCCGCACAGCGACGTTGTGCGTACGGCTTGGCATTCGGACCTCTTCTCGTGGGGTCCGCCGCTGCTGCTGGCCGTGGTGGGGCTCGCGGTGGTGTTGTTCGGGCAGGTCACCAAGGCGCGCGTGAGCGGGTTGCCGCAGCTGTGGCTGGTGGGCGGTCTGGCGACGGTGCTGCTGATGGTGATCGGCTGGACGACGCTGGACTGGGTGTTCGACAGTGATCAGCGTGCGTTCCTGGACGCTGCTGGGGTGTCGATCTCGGGTGGGATCGGGCGGTATTTGGCGATGGCGTTCGCGGTCGGGTCGGTCGCGGTGGCGATTGTGGACATCCGGGCTGCGCGGGCCGAGAGCCGGGCTTCTCGTCGTCGTCGCTGAGTGGCTACGGGGATGTTCGCTGGGTGAGGCGGGTTTTCGCGGATTCGCCGTTTAGTGGCGACGAGGTGCTCAGGGGCGGGGTTCGCCATTGAGTGGCGACGAAGCCTGGTCACGGCTTATTCGCGGACTTGCCGTTGAGCGGCGACAAGGATGCGCCTGGCCGAGAGGCCGTCCCGCGGATTTGCCGTCAAGCGGCGACGACGTCTGGGACTGCCGATCGCTAGTGGATTCGCCGTTGGGTGGCGAAGGGGGCCGGTGGCGGTTCTCGCGGTGTTGCCGTTGAACGGCGACGGCGACTGGGGCTGATGGCGGCGGCGGGCCAGTCCGGTGTCCGATGGCACGTTGGGTGGTCGTCGCCGTTTAGTGGCGACTCTCTCGACGTCGCCCGGCAATGGCCAGCCGCGAGCGTGGGCAGCAAGGCAAGGCACCCCCAAAGGTGACCAGGTCGGCTGTTGCCACTAAACGGCTAACCCCAGGTCAGCGGGCCTGCCAGCTGCTCGAAAGGCCCGGTAAGCACTCCCAGTGTCAGTCCTTGCCCGGCCCACCGCCCGTGTCGCTCACCACGATCAGGACCACGCGGTCGTCGCTGGAGACCGGCTTGCCGCCGTCCTTGTTGACAGTTCCCGCGACGGCCAGTTGCGGGTTGATCATGCTCATGGCGGACAGGCGGCCGTACGTCGTGGCGGACTTGCTCTTGCCGTCGAGAGTGACCGTCGGCTTGCCGGTGACCGCGCCGTCCTTGTTGACCGGCACGTTCTGCATGCCCGTGGACGACGCGATGCCGAGGATGCCGTTCGCGTCGACGAAATCGACACAGCCGCCGAGGCTGGGCTTGTCTTGCCAGGTCCACGCGGGCGTGCTGAGCGGCTGTCCGGGCTGGAGGCGGTAGACAGCGTCCGGGCCGTTGGCGGGGTGATCGGTCACCCAGGTGCGTTTTCCGTCGGGCGAACGGCAGATGCCGCCGGGGGAGTGCAGGCCCGAGGCGTAGACGGCGGACCCGGATTTGGGATTCCCGGTCGCCGGTTTTCCGGACACGTCGACGCGCAGGACCTTGCCCGCCAGGGAGTTCGGGTCCGAGGTCGCGGCTGGGTTGCCGGCGTCGCCGGTCGCGACGAGAAGTGCGCCGTTTCCGTCGCTGGCCAGCGCGCCGCGGTTGCCGGTCGCGCCCTTCGGGATCCCGGTCAGCACCGGTTTCGGGGCCTGGCCCTTGGCGAAGCGCACGACTCGGTTGTCCGACGCTGTGGTGATGTACGCGAAGACCAGCTGGTCCTCGACGTAGCTTGGCGACAGCGCCAGGCTGGTGAGCCCGCCGTCGCCGTCGGCTTGGACGTCCAGTTGCGCGAACGACGTCGCGTCGTGTCCTGAGCTGGCCAGCATGACCCGGCCGGTTTTCCGTTCACCGGCGAGAGCGGCGGGCGCGGACCCTTCGCCGGGAAGTCCGGCGACGGCGGCGACAGTGTCCAGGCAGGTGGCGATGACGGCCTTGTCGAAGTCCTTGCAGCCCTGCGGAGGCGGAACCGGCGAAGGAGACGCTTGCGCCGGGCCGGAGCGGGGGCCGTTGCCGGAGCCGTCGCCGTGCTCCTGGACCTGCGGCGGAGACTCCGGACTCGGCACCGGCGCGGGCGTGAACGTCTGGCCGGCGGCGGTGTCGTCGAACCGGGCGCAGCCGGAAAGCACGAGGCCGCCGCAGGCGAGGAGGGCCAGCGGCGCCGACCACCGGTACCGGGTACGCATGATGCCCCAGCCTAGGTGGCGCGGCGTGAGCCACTGGTAAGTGGCTACCGTGGTGATCATGACAGTCACCGTGCTGGTCCCGGACGACGAGGGCGTCGCCGTGCTGTCCGAAATCCCTCTCGTCCACGCCGTGCGCTACGAATGGGGCCGCTCGCTGCCGCCGGAGGCTGCGAAAGCCGAGGTGCTCGTTCCGGCGATGGATTCGGTGGGCGACGACATCTGGCGCGATCTGCCGAACCTCAAGCTGGTGCAGCTCCTGACCGCCGGCGCGGAGGACTGGGTGGGCCGCGTCCCGGACGGCGTTCTGCTGTCCACCTGCCGCGGTGCGCACGGCGGCAGTATGGCCGAGTGGGTTGTCGGCGTCCTGCTGTCGATGTACCGGAATCTGGACGTTTACGCGGCGGCGCAGCGGGCCGGGCGTTGGGAGCAGTTGCCGTCCGACACCTTGCAGGGCCAGCGGGTGCTGATTGTCGGGGCGGGCGATGTCGGGCGGCAGTTGCGGCGGCGGTTGGAGCCGTTCGACGTCCGCTGCACGATGGTCGGGATGTCGGCGCGCGAGGGCGTGCACGGTGTCGATGAGTTGCCGGAGTTGCTGCCGTCCCACGATGTGGTGGTCATGATGGTCCCTCTCACGTCGCGGACGCGGGGCATGGTGGACGCTGATTTCCTCGCGGCGATGCGCGATGACGCGGTGCTGGTCAATGCCGCTCAAGGGCCGGTCGTGGTGACTGACGCGCTTGCCTCGGAAATCGCGGCGGGCAGGCTTCGCGCCGCGCTCGACGTGACCGATCCCGAGCCGTTGCCGGCGGACCATCCGTTGTGGACTGCGTCCGGTTTCGTGCTGACGCCGCACGTGGCCGGTGCCGTGCGGGGAGTCCGGCGGCGCGCTTATTTGGTGGCTGCGGCGGAGATCGCCCGGTACGCTGGCGGCGAGCTACCTGGAAATCTCGTGCGCGGTGAATACTGATCATTTCCCGAATGTCGGCCTGGCACTCAGGGTTAACCCTGAAAGAGCCCTTGACCTCGGCGTGCTCGCTCGCGGGTCACGGCTGAATCCCCTAATCTTCGCCGCGTGACCACTCAAGGGGACGACTACCAGACCAGCGTGCTGTCCGGTGTCGAGGACTCTGCCGGCAACGACTACGACGAACCGCGGCAGGGCGGTCTCGGCTTCGGCCTGCTCGTCTTGCGCCTCGGGCTCGGCGTGATCATGGGTGCGCACGGCCTGCAGCACCTGTTCGGCGCTTTCGGCGGACCGGGCGTCGGCGGGTTCGCGCACGTGCTCGAGATGTTCGGGTACCACAAGCAGACGACGCTGCTGTCCTGGATCACCGGCATCACCGAGGTCGCGGGCAGCGCGCTGGTGATCGTCGGCCTGTTCACGCCGCTCGCCGCGGCGGGGCTGCTGGGCGTGGCCGCGAACATCGTCTACGCGAAGTTCCACGGCGGCTTCTTCCAGGGCACCGGTCAGGGCTGGGAGTACGAGCTGCTGCTGGGCCTGTGCGCGCTGACGCTGATCTTCACCGGCGCGGGCACCCTGTCGCTGGAGCGGAACACGCCGTGGCGGAAGCGGCCGTTGCCGCTCGGGCTCATCTCGTTGTTGCTGGCCGCGGCGGCGTCCGTGGTGGTCATCGTTCTGACTCGCTGAATCGCTAAGGGCGGTGTCGTTGACACGCTGGAGTCGGCTGGGGTGGGACGTCGGGGCGGTGGCGCTTCGTTGCTGACCTGGGGCTGTCGGGTCGTTGCCATTTAGTGGCGAATGCCTGGTCAAGGCCAAGATTCGGGTGGTCACCGGCTGTTTGGCTGGCTACTGGATTGGCTCGTGAGCGGCGACGGCAGGTGCGTCCTAGGCGTCGGCAGGCTTATCCGAGGTCGCGGGGAAGGCGGGGCGAGGGTTTCGGCGGTGGCTTCGGCAGCGATCTCGGCGGCCGAAGCTCGGGCGGTGTGCCGTGTTCCGTGTGTGAGGGGTTGGCCGGGTTCGAGTGGCGGCGGGTGCTCTGCGGTGCGGGAGTTTCCGGATATGGGCGACGGGCCCCGTCGCGCGGGAGGTGTGCGGAAGCGTCTCGATCGTGCGGCTTCAAGACAGCCGGGGCGACGACTGGCCGTTTGGCGGCGAATCGCATCGGTTAGGCGGCCGGGGTTGGCCGAAGTGACGGTTCGCCGTTTTTGGCGAACGGCATTGGTCAGGGGCGTGGGTTGCCCGAAGTGACCGTTGGTCGTTTTGTGGCGAACGGCATCGTGCGCGGGCTGACCGAGGTGACCGTGGCCGTTTATGGCGAAGAGCGTCGACCAGGGGCTGAGCTGGCTGACGTGACCGTTGGTCGTTAAGCGGCGAATCGCGGCCGTGAGGATCCGGCGACCTACCCGAGACCTCACGGTCGAAAACCAGCCGAGAAAACGGAAGGGGCCCGCGCATCGTGCGCAGGCCCCTTCCAGCAAGAAACAGCAGGATCAGCGGCTCGGGTCCCGAACGGCGCCGGTGTCCGCCGAAGTGGCCATCCGGGCGTAGGCCCGCAGCGCCGAGGTGATCGGGCGGTGCCGGTCCTTCGGCTGCCACGGGCGTTCCGAAGCGTCCATCTTCGCCCGCCGTTCGGCCAGGACCTCCGGCTCGACCAGCAGTTCAAGCCGGCGCTCGTGGACGTCCAGGACGATCTGGTCGCCGTTCTCCACCAGGCCGATCAGGCCGCCCGCGGCGGCTTCCGGGGAGATGTGGCCCACCGAGATGCCCGAGGAGCCGCCGGAGAACCGGCCGTCGGTGATCAGGGCGCACTTCTTGCCCAGGCCGGAACCCTTGAGGAACGCCGTCGGGTGCAGCATTTCCTGCATGCCGGGGCCGCCCGCCGGGCCCTCGTAGCGGATGACCAGCACCTCGCCCGGCTGGATCTCCTTCTTGAGGATCGCCGACACGGCCTCCTCCTGGCTCTCCAGCACCCGCGCGGGGCCCTGGAAGTGCCAGAGTTCCTCGTCGATGCCCGCGGACTTGATCACGGCGCCGTTCTCGGCCAGGTTGCCGCGCAGGATCGCGAGGCCGCCGTCCTTCGTGTACGCGTGTTCGACGTCGCGGATGCAGCCGCCCGCGGCGTCGGTGTCCAGCGACGACCAGCGGTTTTCCGTCGAGAACGCCTTCGTGGTCCGGACCCCGCCCGGCGCGGCATGAAACAGCTCCAGCGCCTTCTCCGACGGGGACTCGGCGCGGATGTCCCACTCGTTCAGCCACGTGGCGACGTCCGGGGCGTGGACCGCGTGCACGTCGGTGTTCAGCAGGCCGCCGCGGTAAAGCTCGCCCAGGATGGCGGGGATTCCGCCGGCCCGGTGGACGTCTTCCATGTGGTAATCGGAGTTCGGCGCGACCTTCGACAGGCACGGCACCCGGCGTCCGATCGCGTCGATGTCGCTGATCGTGAAGTCGACCTCGCCCTCCTGCGCGGCGGCGAGGATGTGCAGCACGGTGTTCGTCGACCCGCCCATGGCCATGTCCAGCGCCATCGCGTTCTCGAACGCCTCCTTCGTGGCGATCGAGCGCGGCAGGGCCGACTCGTCGTCGGAGCCGTACCAGCGCTTGCACAGTTCGACCACCGTGCGTCCGGCGTTGGCGAACAGCTCGCGCCGGGCGGCGTGCGTCGCGAGCGTGGAGCCGTTGCCCGGCAGCGACAGGCCCAGGGCTTCGGTGAGGCAGTTCATCGAGTTCGCGGTGAACATGCCGGAGCACGAACCGCAGGTCGGACAGGCCGAGCGCTCGACCTCGGACAGGCCGGCCTCGTCGATCGCCGAGTTCGCGGACGCCGCGATGGTGGTGATCAGGTCGGTCGGGGCCTGCGCGACGCCTTCGACGACCACTGCCTTGCCGGCCTCCATCGGGCCGCCGGAGACGAACACGGTCGGGATGTTGAGCCGCATCGCGGCGTTGAGCATGCCCGGCGTGATCTTGTCGCAGTTGGAGATGCACACCAGCGCGTCGGCCTGGTGCGCGTTGACCATGTACTCCACCGAGTCGGCGATGATCTCGCGCGAGGGCAGCGAGTAGAGCATGCCCGAGTGGCCCATGGCGATGCCGTCGTCGACCGCGATCGTGTGGAACTCGCGCGCGATGCCGCCGGCTTCGGCCACCGCCTCGGCGACGATCTCGCCGAGGTCCTTGAGGTGCACGTGGCCGGGCACGAACTGGGTGTAGGAGTTGGCGATCGCGACGATCGGCTTGCCGAAATCGCTGTCGGTCATTCCGGTCGCACGCCAGAGCGAGCGTGCGCCCGCCGCGTTGCGACCGTGGGTGGTGGTCCGGGAACGGAGGTGCGGCACGGCATTCTCCCAGGTCAGAAGGCTGGACCAGGCGGAGGGGAACAGCGGCTCCGCAAACTGGTCCTACCAATTCTACTCGGCTGGTTTGCCGTCGGCGCCGCCGGTCTGTTCCGCGCCCGCGGAAGACGCCGGTTCGGCCGCTTCCGGAGCGGGGTCCGGCGCGGGCTTCCCGGCAGGATCCGCCGGCTTCTTCCCGGCGAGTTCCTCCTCGCTCAGCACGCCCGACGGGTCCTGGATCTTGCCCTCGCTCACCAGCGCCAGTACCGGAAGGTGCCGCGTCCGCACAGTGGGAAGGCTCACTTGGGTGTCATCGCCGAGGACCGCGCGCACGCGGGCTTTGTTCGTGATCGCCAGTCCCTTGAGCGACGACCACGGCAGGTCGCGCTTGCCGAAGACGGTCCGGACCTGCAGTCCTTCGCGGTTCGCGACGGTGCGGGTGCGGGCGACGAACACGAGCAGCGCGAGCGGGAAGACGTACAGCCACTGGAATCCGCCGATCTCGCCTAATGCGACTGGCGTCACACAGACGATCAGCAGACCGATGGCGAGATACGCCGTGGTCGGGATCCGGAACACGGCCTTCCGGCCCTCGTCCGCACGCTGGTCCTGCTGTTTCTTGGCCACGCAGGAATGGTGCACCGACGCCGCGGGCGGCCTGCGCCCGGGTCGCGGGGGAGCAGTACTGGCCGTCCACGATGCGGAACCGCTGTCCCGCAGAGTTGACACTCGCCCGGGCGCGCGACTAGCCTCGGGCCCGTGATTACGCAGACCGGTCTCGTACTTCCTCAGCGCGCCGACGCTTAGGAAGAGTCCTCTGCGTCGACGCGCGACCCTCGTGCGACCTTACGGTCGGCGGGGGTTTTTTGTTGCGTGAAACCGGTTCCCCGACCGGAAGTACGGCCCAGACAACCCGAACGAGTGACACCGAGAACCCACGAGGCAGAACCGATGACCAGTGCCACGTCGCGCAGCGACGCGAAGCCCGGGCCGACCGCGCCCGGTGTCCCAGGAGCACGTCCGAAGCCCGCCCCTCCGGCGGGTACGCCGGTGCGCGTCACCGGCGCGCAGTCGCTTGTCCGCTCGCTCGAAGCGGTCGGCGCGGAGGTCGTGTTCGGCATTCCGGGTGGCACCATCCTTCCCGCCTACGACCCGCTGCTGGACTCCACGAAGGTCCGGCACGTCCTCGTCCGCCACGAGCAGGGCGCCGGCCACGCCGCCACCGGCTACGCGCAGGCGACCGGCAAGGTCGGCGTGTGCATGGCGACCTCGGGGCCGGGCGCCACGAACCTCGTCACCCCGCTGGCCGACGCGAACATGGACTCGGTCCCGGTCGTCGCCATCACCGGGCAGCAGTCGCGCGGCCTGATCGGCACCGACGCGTTCCAGGAAGCCGACATCTGCGGCATCACCATGCCGATCACCAAGCACAACTTCCTCGTCACCGACCCGGCGGAGATCCCGCGGGCGATCGCCGAGGCGTTCCACCTGGCCGCGACCGGACGGCCCGGCCCGGTGCTGGTGGACATCCCCAAGGACGTGCTGCAGGAGATGACCTCGTTCTCCTGGCCGCCCGAACTCCGGCTGCCCGGCTACCGCCCGACGCTGCGGCCGCACGGCAAGCAGGTCCGCGAAGCCGCGAAGCTGATCGCGCAGGCACAGCGGCCGGTGCTGTACGTCGGCGGCGGCGTGATCAAGGCCGAGGCGTCCGCGCAGCTGCTCGAGCTGGCCGAGCTGACCGGCATCCCGGTCGCCACCACGCTGATGGCGCGCGGCGCGTTCCCTGACTCGCACCGTCAGCACGTCGGCATGCCCGGCATGCACGGGTCCGTCGGCGCGGTCGCGTCGATGCAGCGCGCCGACCTGCTGGTCGCGCTCGGCGCCCGGTTCGACGACCGGGTCACCGGCCAGCTGTCGTCGTTCGCGCCGGACGCGAAGATCGTCCACGCGGACATCGACCCGGCCGAGATCTCCAAGAACCGCAAGGCGGACGTGCCGATCGTCGGCGACTGCAAGGAGATCATCGGCGAGCTGATCGACGCGGTGAAGACCGAGTTCGAGCGCGGCCGCCCCGACCTGAGCGACTGGTGGACCCAGGTCGACTCGTGGCGCGAGGACTATCCGGCAGGCTACGAATGGCCGGACGACGGGTCGCTCTCGCCGCAGTACGTCATCGAGCGGATCGGCGAGCTGGTCGGCCCGGACGCGGTGTACGTCGCGGGCGTCGGCCAGCACCAGATGTGGGCCGCGCAGTTCGTGAAGTACGAGAAGCCGCGTTCCTGGATCAACTCCGGCGGACTCGGCACCATGGGCTTCGCCGTCCCGGCCGCGATGGGCGCGCAGTTCGGCCTGCCGGACACGCCGGTGTGGGCGATCGACGGCGACGGCTGCTTCCAGATGACCAACCAGGAACTCGCCACCTGTGCCATCGAGGGCGCGCCGATCAAGGTCGCCGTGATCAACAACGGCAACCTCGGCATGGTCCGCCAGTGGCAGAACCTGTTCTACTCCGAGCGGTACTCGAACACCGACCTCGGCACGCACAAGCACCGCATCCCGGACTTCACGCTGCTGGCCGAGGCGCTCGGCTGCGCGGGCCTGCGCTGCGAGTCCAAGGAGCAGGTCGACGCGACCATCCGGCGGGCGATGGAGATCAACGACCGCCCCGTCGTGATCGATTTCGTCGTGGGGAAGGATGCCCAGGTGTGGCCGATGGTGGCCGCGGGCACCGGGAACGACGAGATCATGGCCGTCCGCGGCATCCGGCCTCTGTTCGACGACGACGAGGTTTCGCAGGAAGCCGCCGAGGCCGCTGAGGCCGCCGCCGCGGAAGGAGAGCAAGCATGACCGTGCACACGCTGAGCGTGCTGGTCGAGAACAAGCCCGGCGTGCTCGCCAGGGTCTCCGGGCTGTTCTCCCGCCGCGGCTTCAACATCGAGTCCCTCGCAGTCGGGCCCACGGAGAACCCCGAGGTGTCCCGCATGACGATCGTGGTCGCCGTCGAAGAGCTACCGCTCGAACAGGTGACCAAACAGCTCAACAAGCTGGTGAACGTGATCAAGATCGTCGAGCTGGAGGCAGGCAGCGCCGTGCAGCGCGAACTGCTGCTCGTCAAGGTCCGGGCGGACGCCACCGTGCGCAGCCAGGTCCTCGAGACCGTCCAGCTCTTCCGCGCCAAGGTGGTGGACGTCTCGCCGGAGGCGCTCACCGTCGAGGCGACCGGGACGTCGGACAAGATCGGCGCGCTGCTGCGGATGCTGGAGCCGTACGGCATCCGCGAACTCGTCCAGTCCGGCATGGTCGCGGTGGGCCGCGGGGCCCGCTCGATCACCGCCGCTTCTCCCCGCTGAACACCCAGATTTCGTGTAAGTACGGAAGGAAGTAGTACCCCCCATGGCAGTGGAAATCTTCTACGACGACGACGCCGACCTGTCGATCATCCAGGGTCGCAAGGTCGCCGTGATCGGCTACGGCAGCCAGGGCCACGCGCACTCGCTCAGCCTGCGCGACTCGGGCGTCGACGTCCGGATCGGCCTGCAGGAGGGGTCCAAGTCCCGGGCGAAGGCCGAGGAGCAGGGCCTGCGCGTGCTGTCGGTCGCCGAGGCGGCCGCCGAGGCCGACGTGATCATGATCCTCGCGCCGGACACGAAGCAGCGCTTCATCTACGACGAGCACATCGCGCCGAACCTCAAGGACGGCGACGCGCTCTTCTTCGGCCACGGCTTCAACATCCGGTACGACCTGATCAAGCCGCCGGCCAACGTCGATGTCGCGATGGTCGCCCCGAAGGGCCCGGGCCACCTGGTCCGCCGCCAGTTCGTGGACGGCAAGGGCGTGCCCTGCCTGATCGCGGTCGAGCAGGACGCTTCGGGCAACGCACAGGCGCTCGCGCTCTCCTACGCCGCGGCGATCGGCGGCGCGCGGGCCGGCGTCATCAAGACGACCTTCACCGAGGAGACCGAGACCGACCTCTTCGGCGAGCAGGCCGTGCTCTGCGGCGGCGCGTCCGCGCTGGTGCAGACCGGTTTCGAGGTGCTCACCGAGGCGGGCTACGCCCCGGAGATCGCCTACTTCGAGGTGCTGCACGAGCTGAAGCTGATCGTCGACCTCATGTACGAGGGCGGCATCGCGCGCCAGCGCTACTCCATCTCCGACACCGCCGAGTACGGCGACCTCACCCGCGGCCCGCGCGTCATCTCGCCGGCCGTCAAGGAGGAGATGAAGAAGATCCTGGGCGAGATCCAGGACGGCACCTTCGCCCGCGAGTGGGTCGCCGAGGACGAGGCCGGCCGGCCGAAGTTCACGAAGCTCGAGGAAGAGGGCAACCAGCACCCGATCGAGAAGACCGGCAAGAAGCTGCGCGACCTCATGTCGTGGGTGGACCGGCCGATCACCGAGACCGCCTGACCGGTTTCCCTCGGAGGAGGCCCTGTCGTCCGTTCGACGGACGACGGGGCCTTCTTTCCGTTTGAAGGCGATACCGCCGAACGGCGGATACGCTGTGCCGATGAGCCGTCCGACCGACGACAAGGCGCACATCCGGCACGAACTCGACCTGACTGGCGCGACCTGGATCCGCGCCGAACCGGCGGGCGTGAGTCTGGAGCATTGCGCGGAGTACGCGTTCGTCCCTCATTCGGACGGGGTGACGTACGTGGCCATCCGGCAGCCGACTGATCCGGATGGGGCGGTGCTGGTGTTCACGCCTTCGGAGTGGGACGCGTTTACTCGCGGGGTTCGGGACGGCGAGTTCGAGTTGCCGGGGGAGGCGTAAGGCTCGCGCTTCTGACGGCAGGGTTGGACGTCGGTGGTGTCGAGCGTGGCGATCGGGAATGACGCCGTGGCCAGTCAGGACGGCAGGAAGATCGCGGCCGCCGCGTCGGCGAGTGCGTCGGGGCTCGGGGAGTCCGCGTCGGTTTGGGCCAGGTGCAGCAGGCCGAGAATGGCCGCATAGGCGACGCGTGCCCGATGAGCTGCTTGGTCCGGTGGGAGTCCGAGTTCGCGGTAGGTGCGGGTCAGAAGGTCCAGCCGGGCTCGGTTGACGCGGCTGACCGCTTCTTTGACCCGCGGGTCGTTGCGGTCGCCGAGCAGGCTCAGGTGGACTGACGGCGCCAGCGGCTGGACGGCGCGCACGACGGCGGTTAGCAGATCGCGCAGCCGTTGCCGCGGATCGGCGATTGCGGCGTATTCGGCGAGTCCTGCTTCGCCGTGGCTTCGCCCCCAATCGGCGAGAGCAGCGGTGATCAGCTCGTCCCGGTTGCGGAAGTGCGCGTAGAAACTGCCCTTGGTCACGCCGAGCTTCTGCGCGAGCGGTTCGACGCGGACCGCGGCCAGTCCGCCGTCCGCGATCGCCTTCAGCGCGGCCCGGGTCCAGTCCCGCGCGGACAGCCGGGGCGAATCGTTCACCATGCGCGGAGGATACGGCACCGTATTGACGGTCTCCCGCACGCTGGATACGGTGGCGTATGGATACGCAACCGTATCCTCATGCTGAGGGGAGATCGGGATGACGCACGCGAAGATTCGCCGGGTGGTCACTGGGCACGACTCCGGCGGCAAGGCCCAGGTGGTCGCCGACGAGGCGGTCGAGCCCATCACTTCCGGTCTGATGCCCGGATGCGCGATTTACCGGCTTTGGGGCCGGGACGAGCGACCGGTGTTCCCGGACGACGGTGCCCCGCGTCGCGCCGAGGAGCATTTCCCGCCGCCGGACGGATCGCGGTTCATGATCAACACGATCGCGCCGGGCGAGCTGACGCCGTCGCCGGATCTCGACCTGGCTGCGGCCTGGGAAAAGCTGGAGCGGCAGGCACCGGGCGCGGTCGCTGCGATGGAGCCCGATTCGCCGGGCATGCACACCACCGACAGTCTCGATTACGTCCTGATCGTCTCGGGGGAGGTCACGTTGGAGCTGGACGATGGCGACCAGACGGTCTTGCGCGCCGGCGACGTGCTCGTCCAGAACGGCACACGGCACGCCTGGCGCAACCACGGCGCCGAACCGTGCACGATTGTCGGCGTCGCTATCGGTGCGGACCGGCGGTAGCCGAGTTTCGCCACGGAGCGGCGACGGGTCGTTTTGCCCGTCGGGGTTGACCTTGACATCGTGACAAGGTCTTCACTGGTCGACGGAGGTGATCCCGATGAACTCGAAACAAATGAATTCCCAGCTCACGCGGCTGATCGAGGCGTTGGGCGCCGGGGGCTCGTCGACGCGGCTGCAGGCCGCCCTGACGATCGGAACGCGCCCGGACGGCCCTGGTCTCGTGGAGGCGCTCGTCGCACGGTGCGCGATCGAGCCGGACTTCTACGTCCGCGACATGCTCACCTGGGCGCTGACCCGGTTCCCGGCCGGGGACACGGTGCCGCGGCTTCTCGCGGAGCTGCGGTCCCCGGTGGCGCAGGCCCGGAGCCAGTCGCTGCACACGTTGTCCAAGATCGGCGACCGGAGCGTGTGGCCAGCGATCACCCGATCGTTGCTGCAGGACGCCGACGACGAGGTCGCGAGAAGTGCTTGGCGAGCGGCTGTCGTCCTCGTACCGGACGGGGACAAGGCCGGGCTGGCGGCTGACCTGGCGACACAGTTCGGTCGCGGTGACCGGACCGTGCAGCTCAGCCTCAGCCGGGCGCTGGTCGCGCTCGGCCCCGTGATCGAGCCGGTATTGGCGGCCGCGGTGACGAGCGCTGACCCGGCCGTCCAGGCGCACGCTGTTGCCACTGAGCGGCTGCTCCGTGACCCGGAAACCGGTTTCGACCAGGCCGTGGACGAGGCGAAACGGATCGTCGCGCTCGGTCCGGAGCGGGCTCAGGAAACCGCGTGCTGATCGGCGAGGTCGCCCGCCGCTCGGGGGTGAGCACCCGGATGCTCCGGCATTACGACACCCTCGGGCTGGTGCGGCCGACCGGTCGCACCGTGGGCGGCTATCGCGAGTATTCCGACGACGACATCCGCCGGATCTTCCATGTGGAGAGCCTGCGGTCGCTCGGGATGTCGCTGCGGCAGATCGGCCGGGCGCTGGAGGACCCCGCGTTCGTGCCGTCGGAGCTGGTCGGCGACCTCATCCGGCGGACCGAGGACCGGCTGAAGCGGGAACAGGAGCTGCTCGACCGGCTCCGTGCGGTCGATGCCTCGGCACCCTCCGGCTGGGAGGGTGCCTTGCGCATCGTCGAGCTGCTGCGCGGGCTCAGCTCGCCCGGTGCCGCGCGCCGGCAGCAGACCGTGCTGGCTCCGGCCGATGACGTGCCGGTCCCTGCCGAAGTGCTGGCCAGAGCGGTCCTCGCCGAATCGGACCCGAATGTCGCCGGTGCCCTGCGGTGGGCCCTGGCCCGGACCGATGGCGACGGGGTGGCGAATGTGGCGGCGGGTCTCCGCTCGGAGAACGAGGACATCCGCCGGCGCGCGATTTTGGCGATCGTCGAGCTGCCCGGCTCCGAGGCGACTGCGGTGTTGACGGACGCGCTCGCCAGTTCGGATGCGGTGGTTCGTCGGCATGCGGCGCTCGCTTTGGGCGCGCGGGGTGTCGCGGAGGCTGTGCCGACTCTTGTCGAAATGGTCGTCGAGGGGCGAAACGACGTCGAGGCGGCTGAGGTTTTGGGTGCGCTGGCGGATGGGGGTGTGGCGGGGATCGTCGAGGCTTTGGCCGGGGCGTCGGCGGCGCATCCTGCGGATTCGGCGGTGCGGATCCGGTTGACGCAAGCGCTTGCGGAGATGCCCGGGACGTTGGCGCAGGGGGAGTTGCGGCGGTTGGCGGGTGACGGGGATCGGGCGGTGGCGTTGGTGGCTTCGGCGCTTGTGAAGGTCGTCGAGGAGCGTGGCGAGGGGCGGTGACGGCTGCTCGGGCCGTGGGCTGGGGGGAGAATCTTGGGGGAATGTGCTGGTCAGGGGGATTTGCCGATTAGTGGCGAAAGTTTGTGGCGGGTTGCCGTGGCCGGTTGGCGGCGACTGGTGGGGTGGTTTTCCGGGTGGATTTGCCGCTGGGTGGCTAGGGGCGTGAGGTTGGCTTTGTCGCTCGGCGATGGGTGGACGGGCGTTTCCGCTAAGCGGTGAAGACTGTGCCGGGCGTTTGCCGCTGAATGGCGACGGCTGAAGTGGCGAGGGTTGTTGGTGCGCGGCGAGGATTGGCGGTGGGATTTGCCGCCGGTCGGGTCGGCGCTGGGTGTTCGCCGCTGAATGGCGATGGCCGAAGCGGTCGTTTGCCGCTGAGTGGCGAGGGCAGGCGGTGAGTGCGAGCCGTCGAACGTCGGGGTTTCGCCGAGTGTCTTGTTGCCGGGTAGCCTAGACTTTGGGCGTGAGTGTCGCCGCTGAACGGCGAATGCTGTGCGGGGTGCGTTGCCGATGCCCGGCCGTGGTCGCGGAGGGAGCTTTCGCCGTTGAGCGGCGACGATCGGTGGCACGCGGCTCCGGTAGGAGGTGGCGGGCGTTGCCGTTGAATGGCGATAGGGATTTCGTCGGTCGGTTGGCTGTTGCTGATTAGCGGCAACGTGGTGCCGAGGTGTCGTCGTTTGCTGGGGAGTTGCCGTTGAGAGGCGAAAGCCTGGTCGGGGCGCTGCTATCCGGTGACGCGAGCGATTAGCTCCGGCAGACGGCCGGTAGCTGCGGCCAAGGCGAGATGGTCACCGTAGTCGCGGGATTCGATGATCTGTCCCTCGCGGATGCGCATTGCGAAGATGTTGTTCACCTGGAAGGGCGTCCCGGAGCTGGTTTCGCCGATATAGGCCGACTCGCCGATGACGACTTCTGGGTCGGTGCTCAGGTGGAGCACGAGGTCGGTCACCTCGATTCGGAATCCTGCCGCGGCGCCGGCGGTGAAGTGGGCGCGCAGGTCGTCTCGGGTGCGGAGGATGGGGGCTCCGGGCAGGAACGGGTGTCGGACATCGGTTTTTGCCGCATAGAGGTCCGGGAGTTCGGACCAGCGTCCGTCGGCGACGCCGAAGACTAGTTGGTGGAAAACGCCTTCGCGGCTGGTTGGGGATACGGGCGCAGCTGGGCGCGGGGCGATCGGGTGGGGTTTGTAGGCGGGGGCTTTTGCGTATGCCTCGGTTACGGCGGCGGTTGCGTTTTGGATGGCGGCCAATTGCAGATAGTCGTGGTAATCGCGGGTGTGGGTCAGGAGTCCGTCGCGGGCTCGGAGGACTTGGATGTTGGCTGTTTCGGCGGTCCGGCCGGTTTGCCGCGATTCGGCTGTGTACTGGTATTCGGCGACGATGACTTCGGGGTCGGCTGTTTCGTGGATGGTCACGTCGTGGCGGTTGAGGCGGAGGGTGCCGCCCAGGCCGTTGACGAAGCGGTCGTGCAGGGCGGTCCGGCCTTCCAGGCGTCCGGGCCTGGGTACGGCGGTCGGGTGTTCTACGACGGTGTCTTCGGTGTAGAGCTGGGCCAGGTCGGTGAATCGGCCTTCGCTGATTCCGGTGGAGAGTTGGTCGAACAGGTCGCGTGGGGTGGTCATGTGAAGTCTCCGCAGGGGTTGGGTAACCGGAGTCGGCAGTCCGTTCGTTGGGACGATACGGACTGTTGACTCCGGTTGTCTACCCGGTGGAGTTGCCGATTAGTGGCGACTGAGTCGGCGTAGCAGCTCTTGAGCTGCGGGGCTGTCGCACGCTTCTGCCCAGCCTTCGGGGGTGCTGTCCCAGAGGGCGTCGCGGGCGGTGAGGTCGGCACCGGCGGTTGCGAGGAGTTCGATGACGTCCAGGTGGTTGCTCTGGGCGGCCAGGTGCAGCGCCGTTACGCCGACGCCGTGGCGTGGGCCGCCGAAGGTGCCGGCTTGGTTGACGTCTGCGCCCAGGGCCAGGAGGGTCTCTGTCGCCGCTGAGTGGCCACACGTCGCTGCCCAGGTGAGGGCGGTGCCTCGATACACGTCGGCGTTCAGGTTTGCGCCGCGTGCGGTCAGGGTGCGGAGTGCGGCTGTTCGGTTGTTGCGGGCGGCCCAGGCCAGCGATTCGTCGAGGATCTCGGTGGGGTCGTTGGTCGGCTCCCAGAAGGGAAAACCGCTGTGTGGCCGGTAGAAATCACGGTGTGCGCCGGCTGCTGGCGAAAGAGTCCCCTGTGGACTGACGAGTTCATCCAGCAGTGCGACGTCGCCGAGACCGGCTGCGACGCGCAGGTTGCGAGGGGACCGGTCGTGCGTTGCCAGTTTTTCGGCGACAGCTCGATTTCCCCAGAACAACGCCACGACGAGCGGGGTTCCGCCGTCTCCGCGGCCGGAGATGTCCAGCGGTGCGCCGGCGTTGAGGAGAATGTCGGTGATGAGCGGTAGATTGCTGTAAGCGGCTTGATGTAAAGCAGTCCATCCATGGGCGTTGGCTCGCGCGGGGTCGGCGCCGTGGGCGAGCAGGATGCGGACGAGACGTTCGTCGTGCGTTGCTGACGCCATGCCGAGGAGGTCGTTGCCGTTGGTGCCACGGGCGTGCGCGAGGTGCGGGGCTTCGGTCAGCAACGAGGACAAGCCGTCGAGGTCTCGGGCTTCTACCAGCTGATACGCCCGGGCGAACGGTTCGCCGTTTTTCGGCAAATCCTCGACGTGCGTCTTCAACGCCCGCCAGGTGCGGAAGCCGTGTTCTCGGGCGATGACCGTCAAGGCACCGGCGCGGGTCAGCGCTTGCTCGTGACGGTCGAAGGCGGTTCGCGCGGCGGGCGTGCCGTCTTCGGCGGAGGCGAGGAGGCCGATGGCGCGGCCGCGGTAGTACTCGACGTCCTGGTGGTAGGCGTGCTGGACGTCCGGGCCGTGTTCGGCGACGCGGCGGACGTACGCCTGCAGCTGTGGCCAGCTGGGGAATCCGTAGCGGCGCGCCAGCCGGAACTGCGCTTCCGACAGTGCGAGGGAGTCGGCGCGGGCGAGTTCCTTCGCCTGTTTGCGGAGCTGGCCGAGGTTGGGGTTGGCGGGCAAAGCCGTCATCAGGGAGTCCTTCCTTCCCTTGCGCGCCCCGTGGTCCGCCGGCACCGGGCAGGGAAGAAGGCAAAGCTCGGCAACTCGTGGTACGGGGGTGGGCTCAGCCCTTTCCGCGGACAGGACGCGGCCCCTGCCGCGCGAGGCCACTGTAACTCACCAGGGTCAATGTCCGCCGGTGATGACGCTGACCGCGATCCCGAGAGTGGCCGTGTTGTACATGAACGACAGGACGCTGTGCGCGAGCACCAGGGAACGGATCGACGTCGTCCGCGTTTCGACGTCCGAAACCGCGAAGCTCGTCCCGATGGTGAACGCGAAATAGGTGAAATCGGCCAGCGCGGGGCGCTCTGTTTCGGGGAAGCGGAAATGTTGCGTCGGGAGATCGTCGTAGTACTTCTGGGCGTAGCGTTCTGCGTAGCCGAAATGCAGGATCGCCCAGGCCAGGAGGACTGCGGGGACGCCGACGACTTTCGCTTCGGTCGGGTCGATGCCGGTCTCCGGCAGGACGATCGACAGCCCGCCGGTGACGCCGACGAGGCTGGTCAACAGGGTGAACAGCAGTCCGAGCCGACGGCCGAGAACGCCCTTCAGCCACCGGGCGTGGCTGATCTTCCGGCTGCGCGAGACCCGCGCGATCCGGATGCCTAGGTAGATCAGCGCGAGCAGGTCCCAGAGGAGAAGGGCGAGGACGGTGTCGTCCTTGACGAAGGTGACGATTCCCAGCACCAGCAGGACGAGTTCGACTATCCGGGACACGGCGAGGGCGAGTTTCGTGAACACCGGCGGCTCCCCGGGCGAACGCGGCTGGGCGTTTCGCGACGATAACAGCGGGGGGTGGCCGCTGGGCGGCGAAACGGTCCGGCCGGGGTCGCCCGTTCAGGGGAAGTGTCGCGGGTGGCCGGGAATGCTTGCTGGGACCGGTAAAAGTGCTCGCGTCCAGGAGGTGCACGTGCCCGGTGGAGGCATTCGCCAAAAAACGGCGAACGCCGCCACCAGGCAAAAAGCGTCAGAGGACCAGCGGGGCGAGGCGACGCCAGCCGTCCACCGGAATCTCCGGCCCGGCACCGAGAACCTGGACGCAGACGTGGTCCGCTCCGGCGTCGAGGTGTGCGCGGACGCGGTCGGCGACTTCCTGTTCGCTCTGGTAGGCCACGATCGCGTCGACGAGACGGTCGCTGCCGCCGCCGGCGAGGTCCGCTTCGGAGTAGCCGAGCCGGAGCAGGTTCGCTCGTTGGTGTGCGGCCAGCTGCACGTATCCGCCGACGTGTTCGCGAGCGATTTGCCGTGCGCGCAAGGGGTCCGGGTCCAGGACGACGGCTTGTTCGACGGCGAGGTAGGCGTCGGGTCCCATCGTTTCCCTGGCGAATGCCGTGTGCTCCGGCGGGACGAAATACGGGTGCGCGCCGTCAGCCTGTGTTGCCGCGAGCTTCAGCATTTTTGGCCCGAGAGCGGCGAGCAGCCGACGCGGCCGGGAAGCCGGATCGGCGGGAAAGTCCAGGTCCGCCACGTTCATGGCATCGAGATACTCCCGGATCGCGCTGCCTCCGCCGCCGGGCCGATGTCCGCCGAGCCCGAGCGTGAACCGGCCTGGATACGCCTCGGCCAACGTGCGGCCGGCGGCTTCCGCGGCTGCTGCCGACCGTTCGGAAAACCGGGCGATCCCCGTCGCGACCGGCAGCTTCGTGGTCGCTTCGAGCAGCAAAGCCGCTTGAGTGAACGCTTCCCGCCCGCGGTACTCGCCGAACCACAACGCGGCGAAACCCAGCGCTTCGACTTCGCGCGCGGCCGCCCGGACTTCGCCGATTTCCTTGCCGTCAAAGGCGAATGTCCAGATCCCGACCGGCATCGCGGCACCGTTCCTGTCCACAACAGACTCCAAGAGGTTCTCGGCCGCGGAGTGCGGCGTCCATTCCGGGGCAGCCCGGGCCGACGCGTCCGCCGAGGACGAACCGGCTAACCAGAGGCTGCCTCCGGTTACTATACGGAGGCTACCTCCGATTTGTCACGGGATAAACTCCGGACGAGATGACCGACGACAAGCCGATGCGCGCGGACGCCCGCCGCAACTACGAACGCCTGCTGGTCGAAGCGAGGCGCGCCTTCGCCGAACGCGGGGTCGACGCCTCGCTCGAAGAGGTCGCCCGCAGCGCCGGCGTCGGGATCGGCACCCTCTATCGCCACTTCCCGACCAGGGAAGACCTGATCGAGAAGCTCCTGCGGGACCGGTTCGACACCCAGGCGGACAAGGCCCGTGAGCTGCTCGCCGCCGAGGATCCGCTCGACGGGCTGTACGCCTGGCTCATCGGGTTCGGCGAAACGTCCGCCGTTTACCGTGGCCTTGCCGAACTGCTGGCCGAAGCGCTCGACGATCCGGAATCGCGGCTGCACGCGTCCTGCAGCGCGATGCGGGACGCCGCGTCTCAACTGGTGGAACGGGCGCAGGCGGCCGGCGTTTTCCGCGCCGACGTGACCGTCCAGGAGCTGCTTCTGTTGCTGCACGGCGCTTCCTGGGCCGGATCCCACCTGCCGGGCGACGGCGGTACAGAGCGCCTGATGACGCTTGTCTTCACCGGATTACGAACAAGTGAACAGCGGGGGCAGCGGGCTGTCAGTGCCCCGCGTTAAACTCCCGCGAGTCCGGGCACAACGACGTGCGCCGCGAGAGAGCGTCCTCGATTTCGTGACCAGATAGTGGGAGCCGCATCGTGACCAAGCCCAGCAAACCCGTAGTCCTCATCGCGGAGAAGCTCGCGCCCTCCGTGCTGAGTGTGTTCGGTGACGAGGTAGAGGTCCGGCACGTGGACGGCACCGACCGTCCCGCTCTGCTCGAGGCGGTGAAGAGCGCCGACGCGCTCTTGGTCCGATCCGCCACCAAGGTCGACGCCGAGGTGCTCGGGGCGACCACCCAGCTGAAGGTCGTCGCCCGCGCGGGCGTCGGGCTGGACAACGTCGAGGTCCCGGCCGCCACCGAGCGCGGCGTGCTCGTGGTGAACGCGCCGACGTCCAACATCGTCTCGGCCGCCGAGCACGCGGTCGCGCTGCTGCTCGCGGTCGCCCGCCGGGTGCCCGCCGCCGACCAGAGCCTGCGCGGCGGCGAGTGGAAGCGCAGCTCGTTCTCCGGCGTCGAGATCAACGGCAAGACGGTCGGCGTCGTCGGGCTCGGCAAGATCGGCCAGCTGTTCGCCCAGCGGCTCGCCGCCTTCGGCGCGAAGCTCATCGCGTACGACCCGTATGTCTCGGCCGCGCGCGCCGGCCAGCTGGGCATCGAGCTGGTCACCCTCGACGAGCTGCTGGAACGCGCCGACGCGATCTCCATCCACCTGCCGAAGACGCCGGAGACCAAGGGCCTCATCGACGCCGAGGCGCTCAAGAAGACCAAGCCGGGCGTGATCATCGTCAACGCCGCCCGCGGCGGGCTCATCGTCGAGGAGGCGCTGGCCGATTCGGTGCGCAGCGGCCACGTCGGCGGCGCCGGCATCGACGTGTTCGTCACCGAGCCGACCACCGAGAGCCCGCTGTTCACCCTGCCGAACGTCGTGGTCACGCCGCACCTCGGCGCGTCCACCGCCGAGGCGCAGGACCGCGCGGGCACGGACGTGGCGCGTTCGGTGCTGCTGGCGCTGCGCGGCGACTTCGTGCCGGACGCGGTGAACGTGTCCGGCGGCGGCGCGGTCGGCGAGCACGTGCGGCCGTACCTGTCGCTCACCCAGAAGCTCGGCCAGGTGCTGACCGCGCTGAACCCGAAGGCCCCGACGTCGCTGACCGTCGAGGTCAAGGGCGAGATCTCCAGCGAGGACACCGCGGTGCTGAAGCTGGCGGCGCTGCGCGGGCTGTTCTCCGGCGTGGTCGACGACCAGGTCACCTTCGTCAACGCGCCGCGGCTGGCCGAGGAGCTCGGCGTGCAGGCCGAGCTGGTGTCCGAATCGGAGAGCCCGAAGTTCCGCAGCCTGGTCACGCTCCGCGCGGTGCACGGCGACGGCGCGACGCTCACCGTGTCCGGTTCGGTCACCGGCAAGGACGAGGTCGAGAAGATCGTCGAGGTCAAGGGCAGGCACTTCGACCTCCGCGCCGAGGGCGACGTGCTGGTCATCGAGTACCCGGACCGTCCCGGCGTCATGGGCCGCGTCGGCACGCTGCTCGGCGAAGCGGGCATCAACATCGAGGCCGCGCAGATCAGCCAGAGCACCGACGGTTCCGACTCGATCATGCTGCTGCGCGTCGACCGGCACGTGGACGCGAACGTGCTCGAGCCGATCGGGGCGACCGTGGGCGCGCACACCATCCGCGCCGTCGATTTCAGCTAGTCCCGAATTCCGCCGAACGGCCCTTTTCCCGGACTCCCGGGGAAGGGGCCGTTCTCGCGTTCACCCGTACCGGCAACATTCGGGTAACGGACCTTTTTCCGCACGAAAGTAGGGGTTTCGGGCAGCTAGGTTTTTGCCGCGAGGCTGAACCACGCGCCGTGAGAGCACGGGGCGGCGCCGGTGCTCACCGTCGGGGGTGCGAATGGGGAGCGCGGGCAGGTTCGTGATCCGGGCCTCGAGAAGGGGTTACTCATGAGCAGAACCCGGTTGCCCGGGTGGGCTGCCCGCTCGGTGGTCGTGGGTTCCGCGGTGGTGCTGGCGGCGGCTGTCGCCGTGCCCGCGGCGTCCGCGCAGAGCGCGCCGCTGGCCGAGCCGGTCGCCCCGGCGAAGGTAGACACGAGCAAGGTCCAGGGCAAGCTTTCGCCCCGGCTGAGCGCGGCGCAGGGGCAGATCACCGCGTTCGTCGAGCTGGCCAAGAAACCCGCGGTCGACGCGTTCAAGGAACAGCAGGGCAAGGGCAAGGAGAAGGCCAAGCAGGCGGCGAAAGCGGCTAAGGCCGACGTCGCGGCGGCGGTCAGCTCCGTGGTCGGGCAGCTGCGTTCCGCGGACGCGGGCACGAAGCTGGTCACGCAGACGGCCAACGCGGTTCCCGGCGCTGTCGTCACCGCAGACGCGGCCAAGATCCGCAAGCTCGCGGAACGGCCGGACGTCGTTTCGGTGCGCACGGTCGTGCCGAAGAACCGCACCAACGCCAGTGCGGAACAGCTCACCAACACGCTCGCCAGCTGGCAAAAAACCGGCAAGTTCGGCGACAACATCCGCGTCGGCGTGATCGACGACGGCATCGACTACACCCACGCCGATTTCGGCGGCCCGGGCACGGCCGACGCGTACAAGTCGGTCGACCGCACGAAGCCGTCGTCGCTGTTCCCGAGCGCCAAGGTGGTCGGCGGCACCGACCTCGTCGGCGACGACTACGACTCGGCGGGCAAGACCGGATCGCCGACGCCGCAACCGGACCCCAACCCGATCGCGTGCGGCGAGCACGGCACGCACGTCGCCGGCACCATCGGCGGCTTCGGCGTGAACGCCGACGGCAGCACGTTCACCGGCGACTACAAGAAGCTGAACAAGAAGAAGCTCGACGCCATGCGGATCGGGCCGGGCACCGCGCCGAAGTCGCTGCTGTACGCGATCAAGGTGTTCGGCTGCAAGGGTTCCACGAACGTCACGTCGCAGGCGCTGGACTGGTCGCTCGACCCGGACGGCGACGGCGACTTCACCGACCACCTCGACGTCGTGAACCTGTCGCTGGGCAGCGACTTCGGTGCGCCGGACGACCCGGACTCGCTGTTCGTGCGCAAGCTCGCGCAGAACAACGTGCTCCCGGTGATCTCGGCGGGCAACGGCGGCGACATCAACGACATCGCCGGTTCGCCGGGCAACACCCCGGAAGCGCTCACCGTGGCCAGCAGCCGCGACGCGGGCGAACTGCGGGACGCGGTCGAGGTCAAGACGCCGACCGCCGGACAGCAGCCGGGCCAGTACAGCCAGGAGTACACCGGCTACGACACCCTCGACCTCACCGCACCGGTGGTGCCGATTTCGGCGAACAACAACGCCGGCTGCGCCGCCTATTCGGCTGAGGACAAGGCAAAGGTCGCGGGCAAGATCGCGTGGCTGGAGTGGGACGACAACGACGCGACGCGTCCGTGCGGTTCCGCGGCGCGGGCCAACAACGCGCAGGCCGCGGGTGCCAAGGGCGTGCTGCTTTCGTCCACTGTGGAGCACTTCGGGGCCGGTATCGCGGGCAACGCGGCGGTTCCGATGTTCCAGCTCACCGGCAAGGCCACTCAGTCCGTGCGGGCGGGCCTGACCGCGGGCACGCTCACCGTGCGGCTGTACGGGGCAGGGCGGACCACGCTGCAGACGTATGACCAGTCCATCGTGGACACTCCCAGCTCGTTCACCTCTCGTGGCGGACGCGGTCCGTCGGTGAAGCCGGACGTCGCCGCTCCTGGCGACACGATCACGTCGGCGTTCCGCGGCAGCGGCAACGAGCGGCTGGTCATCTCGGGCACGTCGATGGCCGCGCCGCACACGTCGGGCATCACGGCGCTGGTCCGCCAGGCGCATCCGGACTGGAGTGTCGAGGAGGTCAAGGCCGACGTCGTGGGCACCGCGGCGCACGACATCACCGACGGGGCCGGCCACACCTACGGCCCGCAGCGGGTCGGGGCCGGCCGGATCGACGCGAAAGCCGCGCTGGACAACCAGGTTCTCGCGTACGTGCAGGACGACCCCGGCGCGGTGAGCGTCACGTTCGGCACTGTCGAGGCGGCCGGTCCGGTCACCTTGAGCAAGACGATCAAGGTGGTCAACAAGGGCGTCAAGCCTGCCGAGTACTCGGTGGGCTACGAGGCGGTCAACAGCCTGCCCGGCGTTGAGTACACAGTGGACAAGAACTCGGTGAAGCTGAACCCGCGCGGCGTCGCGACGGTGAAGGTGACGCTGAAGATCGCCGACCCGAAGGCGCTGCGCAAGGTTCTCGACCCGACCATGGCGGCTTCGCAGGCCGGGCTCGCCCGGCAGTTCGTGGCCGACGCCTCGGGCCGGGTCGCGTTCACCCCGAAGAGCGGCGCGGGCGTTCCGCTGCGGGTGGCCGTGTACTCGTCGCCGAAGCCGGTTTCGGCGATCACCACCCCGGCCGGCGTGCGCTTCGGCGCGAATGCCGACCAGGCCGTGCTGAACCTCGGCGGCAAGGGCATCGACCAGGGCAGCGGCGCCCAGCGGTACCGCTCGCTGATCAGCGTGCTCGAACTGCAGGCCGAATCGCCGCAGCTGCCCGAATGCGATTCGCACGTCACGTCCGACTGCACCCTCAACCGCACCGCGAAGGGCGGCGACCTGCGCTACATCGGCGCGGCGTCGACGGCCCCGCTCGCCAAGGCGCAGGGGGAGCCGGAGAACGCGATGCTGGCGTTCGGGATCACGACGTGGAGCGATTTCGCGAACCTCGGCAGCAACACGGTGCCGTTCGTGGACATCGACACCACCGGCGACGGCAAGCCGGACTTCGAAACCTTCGTGACGAAGGCGACGGGGTCGGACGTGCTGCTCGTCAACACGGTGTCGCTGACCAAGCCGGGCAACCCGTCGGTGGACCTGCAGGCGATCAACGGGCAGCTCGGCGACGTCGACACCAACGTGTTCGACTCGAACGTGATGGTGCTGCCGGTCAGCATCGCCGCGCTCGGCATCGATCCGAACGAGGCGTCGCACCGCATCAGCTACACGGTCGGCACCGCCGGGTACTACGTCGCGCCGGGTACCTCGAACGGGTTGATCGACCAGGTCGGCACTCCGCTGTCGTTCGACGCGCTCGCGCCGGCGTACTCGGCACAGGGCGGCGGCGACGCGGCGCTGGGCTACGTCGCCAAGCCGGGCACGGCTCTGGTGGTCAACCGCAACAAGGCCGCCGTCGCCGGGGACAAGGCGAAGGGCCTGCTGGCGATCGAGCACCACAACGCGACCGGGCAGCGCGCCGCGGTCGTGCGGATCGAATCGGAGCTGCCGCGCGGCTGATCCGGTTCACCCTTTAAGGGGAACTTGAAGCGCGCCGCGGAAGCGGCCGCATTGCGAGACGCGGGGGCTTGCCCAGGCTGTCCGGCCTGGGCAAGCCCCCGTTTCCGTTCGCCCGAACGGGTGTCTCACCCTGTGGGAGGATGCGGCATAAGGGTGGTGCGGCTACGGCACCTTGTCTACGGCCGGTAACCTTCCGCTGCTGGCGTTTTTGTGCGAATGGGCCATCGGTGCGCCCGGTGGCCTGGGCTACGGAGGTGTGTGGATGCGGCTCGCGGTGATCCCAGGGGACGGGATCGGGCCCGAGGTGGTCTCCGAGGCGCTCAAGGTGCTCGGTGAGGTAGCACCGGCGGCGGAGATCACGAACTACGACCTCGGCGCCTCGCGGTGGCACGCCACCGGGGAGCTGCTCCCGGAGTCGGTGCTCGGCGAACTGCGCCAGCACGACGCGATCCTGCTCGGCGCGGTCGGCGACCCGACGGTGCCCAGCGGCATCCTCGAGCGCGGGCTGCTGCTGCGGCTGCGGTTCGAGCTGGACCACCACGTGAACCTGCGCCCGGCGCGGCTGTACCCCGGAGTGCGCGGCCCGCTGGCCGACGCCGGGGACGTCGACATGGTCGTGGTGCGCGAAGGCACCGAAGGCCCGTACGCGGGCAACGGCGGCCTGCTGCGCAAGGACACCGAGCACGAGATCGCCACCGAGGTCAGCGTCAACACGGCCTTCGGCGTGCGGCGCGTGGTCGCGGACGCGTTCAACCGCGCCGAGGAGCGTCCGCGCAAGCACCTCACGCTCGTCCACAAGACCAACGTGCTGGAGCACGCGGGCTCGTTGTGGTCGCGGATCGTCGAAGAGGTCTCGCTGGAGCACCCGGACGTCACCGTCGCGTACTCGCACGTGGACGCCGCCACGATCCACCTGGTCACCGACCCGTCGCGGTTCGACGTGATGGTCACCGACAACCTCTTCGGCGACATCATCACCGACCTCGCGGCCGCGGTGACCGGCGGCATCGGCCTCGCGGCCAGCGGCAACCTCGACATCACGCGCCGCAACCCGAGCATGTTCGAGCCGGTGCACGGCAGCGCGCCGGACATCGCGGGCCAGGGTCTCGCCGACCCGACCGCGGCGGTGCTGTCGGTGTCGCTCCTGCTGGACCACCTCGGCCAGAAGGAAGCGGCGCGGCGCATCGAGGCCTCGGTGGCGTTCGATCTCGCCACGCGCGACCAGTCGTCGCCCGGTGCGACGCAGGCCATCGGCGACCGCCTCGCGGCGCTGGTTTCCTCGAACGCCCGTCAGGCCGGCTGACCGCCTGAGCTTTACGGACCCCCGCCGCGGAAGCCGGTCGAAATCCGGCGCTGACCCGCAACGGTAGGCCTTCGGTTCTGTTACGGAGCCGAGGGCGAGCCCGATACCGGCGGGGGTTCTTCGAACCTCGTCCCCTCCCGTCGTGGTCTGCGGGAGACGACACTCCCGCCGTTTCGACACCGGCGGCTTTGCCGTCTTTGCCCGCGGGCCCATGATTCCGATTGGGTCCTCGCCGGTGGTGTCGTCGTCTGAAGAACGTTCTGCTTGTCCTGATCCGGTGCTGGGCGGGGATTCGCCGCCTGGCGGCGACGGTGGTTCTGGTGGGGTTTCGCCTCCTGCTGCTGCTGATGGCGGCGGGGGCGGGGTGTCGGCAGTTGTCGGGGGTGGCTGTTTTTCGCCGTCTGGTGGCGAGAGGGCTTCAGATGCTTTGCCGCTGAGTGGCGACAGCGGTTCCTCGTCGGCCGGTTCCGGTGATTCGCTGGCGAGTGGTTCCGGGGTTTCGGGTCCGTCGCCATTTGGCGGCGAGGGAGCTTTCGGGTGGTCGCCGTTGAGCGGCGGAGTCTCTGATGTTTCGCCGTCTAAGGGCGATGGTGCGGTGCCTGGCTCGGGTCTGCGTGGCGGTGCTTCCGATGGTTCGCCACTGAACGGCGAAAGTGGTTCCGGCGCTTCGCCATCCGACGGCGACCCTGGTGCGCACGACTCCAATTGGCTGGGCGGTCCTGTCGCGGGGGAGGATTCGCCACTCCGCGGCGACGCGTCGGATCCCGAGCCCGAGCCGCCGATCGATGGGTCGGTTGGTCGTGAACCGACCGGTTCCGGCGCGCATGGTGTCTCGCCAGCGGATGGCCAATCCTCGGGTGCGGGGAACGCTTCGCCATTGAGCGATGAATCCCGGAGCCAGCGGGGCGCGTCGCCGTTGATCGGCGAATCCTCGAGCGGGCAGAGCGCGTTGCCGTTGGGTGGCGATTCCCGGAGTGGGCAAGGTGCGGCACCGTCGGTCGGCGAATCCCGGAGCTGGCAGGACGCGTTGCCGTTGATCGGCGAATCCCGCAGCGGGCAGGGCGAGTTGCCGTTGAGCGGCGAGTCCCGGGGCCAGCGGGGCGTGTCGCCGTTGATCGGCGAATCTCCGAGTCGGAGGGCCGCGTCGCCGTCGGTCGGCGAATCTCCGAGTCGGAGGGCCGCGTCGCCGGTGAGTGGCGAATCCCCGGTCGGAGCGGTTGGCGTTCAGCGCCGGCGGCCGTTGACGCCGGTGCTTCTCGGTCTTGGCGTGGCGTTGCTCGGGTCGGTTGTCCTCGCTGTCGGGATCGGGACGGTGGCGGTGCCGGTCACTCACACGTGGGCCTTTCTCCGCGCTGGGTTGTTCGGCGGGACGATTGGCCCGGACGAGGTCGGGCAGTATCGGATCATCTGGGACCTTCGGCTTCCTCGCGTTCTGCTCGCGGTGGTTGTCGGCGCTGGGTTGTCGACTGTTGGCGTCGCGATTCAAGCGATGGTGCGCAACGCGCTCGCCGAGCCGTATGTGCTGGGGATTTCGTCCGGCGCGTCCGTCGGGGCGACAGCGGTGACGTTGTTCGGCGTCTTCGCGTCGCTCGGGATTTATGCGCTGTCGGTCGGAGCGTTTGTGGCGGCGCTCGCCGCGACCTTGATCGTCTATCTCGTTGCCCGTACGCGGCAAGGGCTTACGCCGCTGCGTCTGGTGCTTACCGGGACGACGTTGTCCTACGGGTCTTTCGCGGTCACCACCGTGATCGTCTTCCAGGCACCGAACGGCGAGGCCGCGCGGGCGGCGCTGTTTTGGCTTCTCGGCAGTCTTGCCGGCGCGAACTGGGGCACGCTGCCGATCGCTGCGATCGTCGTGGTCGGCGGGGTTTTGTTGTTGCTGGCGCTGGCCGGCCGGCTCAACGCGCTCGCCATGGGCGACGAAGCGGCCACGACTCTCGGCGTCGACGTCGGCAAGCTGCGAGTTCTTCTGTTCATCGTTTGTGCCGCGATGACCGGAGTTCTCGTCGCGGTGAGCGGGGCGATCGGATTCGTCGGGCTGATTCTCCCGCATCTGGTGCGCCTGGTCGTCGGTGCCGATCATCGTCGGGTGCTTGCTGTGGCACCGCTTGCCGGTGCGGTGTTCTTGGTGTGGGTGGACGTCGCGGCGCGGGTGCTCGCCGCACCCGAGGAGTTGCCGATCGGGGTGCTGACTGCGGCAGTCGGGGTACCGGCCTTCCTGTTCTTGATGCGCCGTCGTTCATACGTGTTCGGAGGTGCGTGAATGGACCTCTCGCTCAACGGCGTCAGCGTGACCGCGGCCGGTCGCAAGCTGGTCGACGACGTGACTCTCGAAGCTCGGCGAGGCCAGTTCGTCGGGCTGCTCGGTCCGAATGGCAGCGGAAAGTCGACGACGTTGCGCGCCGTCTATCAAGTGCTCAAGCCGTCGGCCGGCGCGGTGCTGGTCGACGGCCAGCCGGTCGACGGCATGGCACCGCGGAAGCGGGCGCGGGCGATCGCCGCGGTTGCGCAGGAATCGCACGCGGAGTTCGACTTCACCGTCGCCGAGGTGGTGGCGATGGGCCGGATGCCGCACCACGGCCTGCTCGACCGCATGAGCGCAGCCGACCATCGGCTGTGCGCCACCGCCCTGACTCAAGTCGGCTTGGCGCACCTGGCCGACCGAGGCGTGCTCACCTTGTCCGGCGGCGAACGGCAACGCGTGCTGATCGCGCGCGCACTCGCGCAGCAACCCCGGATCCTGGTGCTCGACGAGCCGACCAACCATCTCGACATCCGGCACCAGCTCGAAGTCCTCGCGCTCGCTCGCAGCAGCGGGCCGACGGTGCTCGCCGCGCTCCACGACCTGAACCTGGCCGCGGCCGTGTGCGACCTGGTCCACGTGCTCGACCACGGCCGCCTCGTCGCGAGCGGAACTCCGGCTGAGGTGCTCACGCCTGCTTTGCTCGCCGACGTGTTCGGAGTGCGCGGACACGTGGTGGCGCACCCCGCTACGGGGCGTCCGCAATTGTTGTTCGACCGGCTCGAGTCCCAGGAGGACAATCATGCGTAGGACAGTCGCGATGATCGTGACGGTCGCTCTCGTCGCCACCGGCTGTGGCGCTCAAGTGTCCGAAGGGGACAGTACGGCCGCTCCCGCCGGGTTTCCCGTGACGGTGACCAATTGTGGTTCGTCGTTGACCGTGTCTCGACCTCCTTCTCGAGTAGTCACGAATGACATCGGCATCACCGAGCTGATGTTCGCGCTGGGCTTGGGCGACCGGATGGCCGGTTACGTGGTCGACAAAGGACAGTCCGGCGGCGTGGCCTCGTCGCCGTGGAAAGCCGATTTCGCCAAGGTGCCCAAGCTGGCGGAGAAGATCAACCGCGAGGTGGTGCAAGGCGCTGGCGCGGACCTCGTGTTCGCGGGCTGGAGCTACGGCTTCTCGGAGGCGACCGGGTTCACCCCGGATTCCCTCGCGAAGCTGGGCATTTCCAGCTACCTGCTCACCGAAGCGTGCCGCAACGGCAATGGCAAGCAACGTGGCATCATGCGCCCGCTCGACGCGCTGTACACAGATGTGCGCAACCTGGGGAAAATGTTTGGAATCAGTGATCGGGCAGAACGTGTGATCACAGAGTACCGCGCACGAGTCGCCGCTGTCACGGGCGCGGTGCCCGCCGGACGGCCCAAGCCCAAGGTGTTCCTTTACGACGACGGCCGTGACCAGCCGTTCACCTCCGGACGCAATGCGGGCCCGGACGAAATCATCACCAAATCGGGTGGTGCCAACATCTTCGCCGACCTCAACGACAGCTGGACCAGTGTCAGCTGGGAGGCCGTGATCCAGCGCGCGCCCGACGTCATCCTCATCAACGACTACGGCGGCGAGGTCGGCAGCGTGGCTGACAAGGAGAACTTCCTCCACTCGCGTCCCGGTCTGCGCGACATCCCGGCGGTGAAGCAGGGGCGGTTCTTCGCGCTGCCGTACGCGGCTTTGGTGGAGGGGCCGCGAAATGCGTCCGCGGTCGAAGAATTCGGGCGCTACCTGGCGAAACTGCCCGGCTGACGGCGCTCCGGAAGTGGGAAGCTTCGCCCGGCGCTTGGACGCCGGGCGAAGCTGTGGCATGATGGCCGACATGACCGCCATCTCCACCATTATTGCCTTGCGCGCCGGATAGACGCTCCACAAGAGCTACCGGCGCGCAACCTCTCGCACCCATGCGGGAGGTTTTTTTGTTGCCTGGACCAGGTTCTGCCCCGCCACAAGGAGAACACCGTGACCCGCACGGAGCCCGCTGGCACGCCGCTCGGCGATGCCTTCCACCTCTACGACACCACTTTGCGCGACGGTGCTCAGCGCGAAGGAATCACCTACTCCGTCACGGACAAGCTGGCCGTCGCGCGGCTGCTGGACGAGCTGGGTGTCGGCTTCATCGAGGGTGGCTGGCCGGGTGCGCTGCCGAAGGACACGGAGTTCTTTTCCCGTGCGGCAAAGGGAGAATTGCCGCTCAAACACGCCGCGCTCGTCGCATTCGGGTCCACGCGCAAGGCGGGAACGACGGCCGACAAAGATCCGCAGGTCCGCGCGCTCCTGGACTCGGCGGCACCGGTCATCACATTGGTGGCTAAATCGGACCTTCGGCACATCGAACGGGCACTGCGGGTCGACGTCGACGAGGCGTGCGCGATGGTGCGTGACACGGTCGCGTTCCTCGTTGGTGAAGGACGTCGTGTTTTCCTTGACGCAGAACACTTTTTCGACGGCTATGCCTTCTCTCCCGAAACCTCGCTGCGGGTGCTCGACGCGGCGGCGCGCGCGGGCGCGGACGTTCTCGTGCTGTGCGACACCAATGGCGGCCAGCTGCCGCTGGGACTTGCCGAAACCGTAGGCGAGATCAAGGAAAAAACCGGATTCCGGCTCGGAATCCATTGTCAGGATGATACTTCCTGCGCCGTGGCGAACTCCGTCGCCGCGGTGCAGGCCGGCGCGACGCACGTGCAGTGCACCGCGAACGGCTATGGGGAACGGGCGGGCAATGCCGACCTGTTCGCCGTAGCGGGAAACCTCGTGACCAAGCTCGGCATGGAGGTCCTCCCGACCGGAGGAGCCGCCGAGCTCACTCGCGTCTCCCATGCCTTGGCCGAAATCGCCAACCTCGCACCCGACACCCATCAGGCTTACGTCGGGTCGTCCGCTTTCGCCCACAAGGCGGGGCTGCATGCGAGTGCGATCAAGGTGGATCCGTTGCTGTACAACCACATCGATCCGTCTTCTGTCGGCAATGGCATGCGAGTGCTGGTCACCGAGATGGCCGGCCGGGCCAGCCTCGAGCTCAAGGGACGCGAACTCGGGGTCGACCTCGCCGGCCGGCCTGACGCACTCACGAACGCGGTGCGGAAGGTGAAGGAACTGGAGTCGGAAGGCTGGTCGTTCGAAGCCGCCGACGCCTCGCTGGGGCTGTTGCTGCGCCGCGAGGTCGAGGAGGTCTCCGGCGAGAAGTCGGATCCGCCGCCGTTCGAACTCGAGTCGTACCGGGTGGTGCTGGACCACCGTCCGGACGGCGAGGTTGTTTCCGAGGCGACGGTGAAGGTGCACGTCGCGGGCGAGCGGGTCATCGCGACCGCGGAAGGCAACGGTCCGGTGCACGCCCTGGACGCGGCGCTGCGGGAGGCGTTGACGCCGTATCTGTCCTGGTTGGACAGCATGGAGCTGGCCGACTACAAGGTGCGGATCCTGCCGTCGAACCCGGGTACGGACGCTGTCACCCGAGTGTTGCTCGAAACTAGTGACGGCGAACACGAATGGACGACGGTGGGTGTGCACGGCAGCATCGTCGAGGCGAGCTGGCTGGCGTTGTGTGACGCGTTGGTCCACAAGAGCTTGGCTGTCGCGTCGGAGCTTGAGCAGTCAGTGCCTGAGCTGGAGGTGGCTGCTGTGCGCAGGTGAGCTGGGACTTTCGCGGGCCGTGGAGTTCGTGCGGCGGGGTATTGCGGCTCACAGTTGGGTGGCGATTGTTCGCTTTGGTGTGCTGCGCGGGAGTCGTCGTTCGGGTGATTCGTAGCGGTTTGTCGCTGGCGCGAAGGGTCCTTTCGCGCAGCGAAGTCACCGTCGGTGAGCCGGTGCAAGGGTGCGTTTGGCGCGGAACGGTGCGAAGGGGACTGTCGCGCATGCTCGGGGTGCGCGACTGTCGGTGGGGGTACGTAGGATGGTGTTGTGCGCCTAGCTCGTATTGCTCATCCCAGTGGTGTCGCGTTCGCTTCGGTCGAGGGGGACGGCGACGATGCCCAGGTCCTGGAGATCGCGGAACACCCGTTCGGCCAGCCGAACTTCACCGGCAAGCGCTGGCCGCTCGCCGATGTGCGGCTGCTCGCGCCGATCCTGCCGTCGAAGGTGATCGCCGTCGGCCGGAACTACGCGAAGCACGCGGCGGAACTCGGCAACGAGGTGCCGTCCGCGCCGATGCTGTTCATCAAGCCGTCCACGACGGTGATCGGGCCGAACGTGCCGATCCGCCGGCCCGCGGACGTCGGCCGGGTCGACTTCGAGGGCGAACTCGCGATCGTCATCGGGCAGCCGGTGAAGAACGTGCCCGCGGCCCGCGCGGCGAGTGCGATCCTCGGGTACACGGTCGCGAACGACGTGAGCGCGCGCGACCTGCAGAAGTCCGACGGCCAGTGGGGCCGGGCGAAGGGGTTCGACACCTTCTGCCCGCTCGGGCCGTGGATCGAGACGTCGATCGACCCGTCCGACCTGGTGCTCCGCAGTGAGGTCGACGGCGAAGTGAAGCAGGACGGCCGGACTTCGGATCTCGTGCACAAGGTGCCCGAGCTGGTCGAGTTCGTGTCGCGGGTGATGACGCTGCTTCCCGGCGATGTGATCCTCACCGGCACGCCGGAAGGGGTCGGTCCGATCGACGACGGACAGTCGGTGTCCATCACGATCGACGGCATCGGCACTTTGACGAACCCGGTGCAGAACATCTGAGCTGGCTGTCGCCGTTGAGTGGCGACTGCGGCTCGGCGGGTGGTTCCGGGTGTTGCCGTTTAGTGGCGAATCCCTGGTCGGGGTCGGTTTTCTGACCGTCGAGGGTGGAGCCGGGTGGCGGGCGAAGCTGTTGCCGTCGAGTGGCGAGCGAGTGGTGCGGGCGGTGTGTCGCCGTTTGGCGGCGACCGGCGGCTGGTGTTCGGATTGTCGGTAGATGGACTGTTGCCGTTGAGTGGCGATAGGCGTTCAGGCAGTGCTCTTGCCGTTTGACGGCGAGAGGTGGCTGGCGTTTGGATTGTCGGCGGAGGACCTTGTCGCCGCTTAGCGGCGAGAGGTGGTTCGCGCTCGGATAGCCAGCAGACGGCGTTGTCGCCGTTGGGCGGCGAGGGATCACTGGCCGCCTGATCGTGAGCAGGCGGGGCTTCGCCGTTGGGCGGCGAGGGGCGATTGGCACCGGATGTGGAGTGGGCGGTGGCGTTGCCGTTGAGCGGCGAATGCTGGCAGGCGGCCGGATGGTGAGTCGGCGGCGCTGTTGCCGATAGGTGGTGAGAAGGTCGCTGATGCTTTGTCGGCGAGCCGGTGGTGCTGTTGCCGTTGGATGGCGGGCGCTCGTTCGATGGGTGGTCGGCGCTGTAGCCGTTGAGTGGCGAAGGGCCTGGGCGACGTTCGGCTGCTGGGCGGTGGGTGCTTTCGTCGTTCGATGGCGACAGAGGTTGGCCACCAGGTGACGGGGCTGGGGGTTGCCGTTCGGTGGCGAGAGGTCCGGCGGCTGGTGGTTGAGTCGGTGTTGCCAGGTGGTGGCTGAGTTAGTTGCCGTTGAGCGGCCCCGGCCACCCACCCGGCGGGTGCTGCCGGTGGGTGGCGGGGAAGTGTGCCGGTCGCGGGCGAAACTTGGTCGTCGGGGGTTAGCGGCTCGCCGGTTCTGCTGGGCGGCGGGCGAAAGCCGGGGCGGATTCCCGGCGGATGCCTACTCCGATGAGGTACGCCGGGACGTACGAGAGTTTCGGGAAGCGCGTGAGGAGCGCGATTACCTGTCGCGGGGGTCCGTCGGCGCGGCCTGACATCACGGGGCCCATCACGCGGCGGTGGAGAAGGCGTTGCAGTCCCTGGACGGCGGCGGTCGGCAGGAGGCGACGGCGGCGGACGGCGGTCAGCTCCTTGGTGGTCGGCTTGCCTCGAAGGAGTGGGTCGGCCAGGAGTCGTGCGGCGGCTACTGCGTCTTGCACTGCCAGGTTGATTCCGACGCCTCCTACCGGTGACATCGCGTGGGCGGCGTCGCCGATGCAGAGCAGGCCGTCGACGTGCCAGCGGCGGAGGCGGTTGAGGCGGACGTTGAGGAACTTGACGTCGTCCATGGACTTCAGTTCGTGCACCCGGTCGGCGAATTCCGGGCAGGCCTCGGTGACGTCGCGGCGGAAGCTTTCGATGCCGGCGTCGTTGAGGTCTTTGCCTTTCGGGGCGATGTAGGCGATCTGGTAGTAGCCCTTGCGCGGCAACGGCACCGCGAAGCGGCGATGGCTCATCCTCGGCATCAGCGTGCCGTCTTGGTCCTCGGCGCTGCGGGAAAGGCGGAACCACCAGGCGTCGAACGGGGTGTAGTACTCGCGTGGGGTGAGGCCGGCCGAGCGGCGGGCCAGTGACCATCGGCCGTCTGCGGCGAGGACGAGGCTGGCCTTCAGTTCGCCTTCGGTTCCGTCGGCGGTGCGGTAGCGGACGCCGGTGACCTGCTTGCCCGAGCGGAGGAGGCCGGTCATCTCGGTTTCCATCCGCAGGGTGAAGGTCGGCTCCTTGAGCGCGGTTTCGGCTAGCAGGTCGAGGAAATCCCACTGGGGGACCATCGCGACATAAGGGCGGGGGACGTTCAGCAGCGACATGTCGGCGATCGTCAGCGAGGCGCCGTCGGCGGTCGGGAGTCCGACGGTGGTCACTTTGGTCTGCGGCAGCGCGGCGAACTTCTCGCCGAGGCCCAGCTCGTCCAGCAGCGCGAGGGTGGACGGATGGACGGTGTCGCCGCGGAAATCGCGCAGGAAGTCCGCGTGCTTCTCCAGCACGGTGACCTCGACGCCCGCGCGGGCCAAGAGCAGTCCCGCCACCATGCCTGCCGGTCCGCCGCCGACGATGACGCACCCCGTGTGCTCGGTCATTGTCCCCAGCTCCCTCTTATTCATCGTCTGTTGAATAACAGTGAGGATGCACCCTGGGCGGAGGGTGCGTCAAGTCGGCCGATGGGGTAGCGCGGGCGGGCGGCGGGGGCCGGTGCCGGGCGGGGAAGCGGGAACGGTCGAGTTTGGACGGAGTGCGGGGTGGGGAGTTTGCGTAATGGTGTGTGGTTTATGTGTGTCGATCTCGGGTGGTCGAGATCTGGGGGGTGGAAAGGTGCGGGCGCGGCTTTTTCCGGAAAGGGTTTTGAGCGGTTAGTTCGGTGGCGGAACTTATGTGTGGGTGTCGTAGCTGAGGGCGCGTGCGGGGAGGGTGAGGGTTGGGAATGGGTTGGAGGTAAAGGGGTTTCTTCGCGGGAGGGGTTCGGGCGGTGGGTAAGATCAAGAGCGGGGAGTTGTTCGGAATTCGCAGGTTTCTCGGGGATCGCCGGGCTTGACGTCTTTCACCCGCTCGGCCGCCTGGAGCGGTGGCGAACGTCACCGGGTGGACACTTTGTGCACCGGCGGTAGAGCCGGTCAGTGGCAACGGCTCCGCGGTAATCACCTTTTTGGCCGCGTTGCGAACGCGGCGAGTGCCCTAGCCTCACGGGGTGGATTTCGCCCCGGCCGCTCTGTCGCGCGCTCGTACTGTCCCGCCGGCCGACGCCGGCCGCGAACCGTGGGCGCCTCCTGAGCTGAGCCTGGTTTGCCTCGACATCGATGACACGTTGATCGACTGCACCGCCGCGATCCGCCGCACCCTGCACGCGCTCACCGGGCGCGACGACCTCTGGCCCTTGTGGGACTTGATCACCGAGGAGCACGTCGCGCTGGTGGTCGCCGGGAAGCTCGGGTACGACGTGATGCATCACCGGCGTACTGAATGTTTCCTCGCCGAACTGGGGATTTTCGGGGACTCCGCGCAAGTGAGCGCGTTCGAGGCGCGCCGGCGGGAGATTTTGGCGCGGTCCTGGCGGCTATTCGACGATGTTCTTCCCTGTCTTGAATGGCTGCGTGCCGCCGGGCTGCGACTTGCCGCGGTGACGAACGCCTCAGGTGTCCATCAGCGGAAGAAAATCGCGGAACTCGGGCTCGCGCCGTTTTTCGACCACGTCGCCATCGCGGGCGAGATCGGGGTCGCGAAACCCGATCCGATGATGTTCCACTCGGTGTGCCTGGCGCTGGACTGCCCGCCGGAGCGCACGGTGCACGTCGGGGACAAGCTCGACACCGACGCGATCGGCGCGTTCGACGCCGGCCTCGGGGCCGTCTGGCTCGACCGCGACGGGACCGGGCTTACCGGCGAGCGCGCGCCGGACGGGGTGCACACCGTGGCCGGCCTCGACGAGCTGCCTGAGCTGCTGGTTTCGGAGTACGCGACGGTCGGCGTCCCCGCCCCGCGCGCGGCGGGGACCCCCGCTGCGACGGTCCGCGGCGGGATGTTCTAGTATTTCTTCTCGTGCGGCACTGACCTGGGCAACCGGGAAAGTACCTCACTGGGGTATGGTGTAATTGGCAGCACGACTGGTTCTGGTCCAGTTAGTCTAGGTTCGAGTCCTGGTACCCCAGCTGCGGAGAGGACCCCCTCTCGGAAGTGCGAAATCGCTTCTGGTAAGTTCTCTCTCGCAAGAAAAGCCCCGGAAACGGGGAAGTTCCTAAGCCCCCGTCGTCTAGCGGCCTAGGACGCCGGCCTCTCACGCCGGTAGCGTGGGTTCGAATCCCATCGGGGGTACAGCTGGCCCGGTTGATCTTTTCAGATCGACCGGGCTTTGTTGCGTTTACCGGGATTGCCTGGGGCCGGTGTTGCGGGCGGGGCTGGTGGGGTTCTGTTTCCGGCTGGAAATGCGGGCTGTGGCTAGGGGCTGAGGCCGGGGGAGTCGCGGGCTGAACGAGGCCTGGGGTTGTTGGCGGCCAGGGGGGCGGGAGTGGCGAGTCTGCAACGCAAGGAGCGAGATTCTCGGAGCTACTGGCGGCCAAGGGCGGGGAGCGGCGGGTCTGGCGGGGAGAAGCGTGGTCCTGAGAGCTGCCGGTGGCCAAGCGCCGGGGAGCGGCGCACCCGCAGAGGCGCGAGCGAGATCCTGGGGGCTGGTCGTCAAGGTCGGGGAGTGGCGAACCCGCAGTGAGGCAAGCCATACCCCCGAGAGCTGCTGACGGTCAAAAGCTCACGAGCGCCAGCCCCACGGCGAGGCCAAAGATCCCAGCAAGGCTCACTCCTCCCGCACACCCCCGAACATCGCCGCCGCCGCGCGGCCGTTTGACTGGTTTTCTGTGACGTACGGGCGGAGTTCGGCCTCGTACTTGGCGAAAGCGTCCGGGTGCTCAGCCGTCGACAGGTGGCGGGCCAGCGACCGCGCGCCGAGCAGCGCCTGGGAAGTGCCCATCCCCGCAGCGGGTGCGGCGCAGTAGCCGGCATCCCCCAGCAGGGCGATTCGGCCGGTCGACCAGCGGTCCAAATGCACCTGCGCGCTTGAGCTGAAGTAGAAGTCCGACGCCCCCGACATCGCCTCCAGCAGGCGGGGAGTGTGCCAGGTGTCACCAGAGAAGGCAGCACGCGTCGCGGCTTCCTGGGCGGCTCGGGGGAGGCGGTCCAGCTCCCCGGAGGGGGTTCCGAAGGACAGGCTCACGGTGAGGCGGTCCGGGGCGGCTGAGTTGAACAAGTACACCGCGGTGCCGTTGGAGGTGCGGAGGAGTCCGTGGTGGTCCAGGTCTAGGAAGTTGGGCATGGTGAAGCCGGCGCCGGACAGGCCTAGGTGGTGGAGAGCGGAAGAGTGCGGGGTGAAGGCCAGCTGGCGGACTTTCGAGTACACGCCGTCGGCGCCGAAGACCAGGTCGTAGGTCTCGGTGGAGCCGTCGGTCAGTTGGGCGGTTACGGCGTCCTCAGTCTGAGCTAGCGACGTGATTGACGTGTCGAAGCGGTACTCGACGTGATCGGCGGTCAAGGCGTACAGCAGCTCGTTCAGAACCCGCTTGGGGACCTCTAGCTCGCCGGCGAAGGCTTCGGCGGGCAGTTGTTCTATCTGGACGCCGTCGCGGTCGACGATGGTGGTTCCGGTCATTTTCGTGTCGTGGTTGCGGATCTCGTCGAGGATGCCCAGTTCGGACAGGACATCGAGAGCGGCGCCGCGGAAATCCACGGCGTAGCCGGTGTGCCGGAGGGCGGGGGCGCGTTCGGCGATCGTCACGCGGTGGCCGGCGCGGGTGAGGAGTTCGGCGAGGGTGGTGCCGGCCACGCCGGCTCCGGAGATCAGCACGTTCATGGGGAGAGACCGTAGCGGGGTCTTGTCCATTTGGTCAAACCATATGGATGAACCATGTGGACAAGGGATCGGTTAGGCTGTGGTCATGGGCAATCGCGAGGATCTGCTGGCCGGGGCGAAGCGCTGCTTGATCGAGCGGGGCTGGGGGAACACGACGGTGCGCGACATCGCGGCCGCGGCGGGGGTCAGTCACGCGGCGATCGGGTATCACTTCGGGTCGCGGGACGCGTTGCTGACGCAGGCGCTGGTCGAGGCGGTCGACGAGCTGGGCGGGCAGGTCGCGGAGTCTTCGTTCGAGCTGTCTGGGGCGGGGTTCAAGCGGATGATCGACAGCTTCGGCGAGCACCGGGCGTTGTGGGTGGCTCAGCTTGAGGCGCTGGTGCAGGCGGAGCGGTCGCCGGACGTGCGCGAGCATCTCGTGCGGGGGTTGCGCGAGGCTCGGGCCGGGGTTGGCGGGGCGGTGCAGAGCGCGTTGGTCATCGGGCTGATGGTGCAGTGGCTGCTTGACCCGGAGGAGGCGCCGTCGGCGAAGGAAGTCACTGACGGGATTCGGGCGGTGGCGGCGGAAATTTAGACCCAGACCGCCTCGGCTGGGTTTCCGGCGGGTGGTTCGCCGCCTGCTTCGGCGAAGGCGGTGAGGGCGTCTACTAAGCCGCGGCGGGCCGTTTCGGGCATTTTTTCCACGATGGCGGCGATTTCGCGGCGGCGGCGGTGGGTGACGACGCGGACGATCCGGTCGCCTTCCCGGGTGAGTTCGATGACGACCTCGCGCCGGGACGACGGATTGCCCAATCGGGCGACCAGCGCGACGGCGACCAGGCGGTCGATCATCCGGCTCGCGGTGGACGGCGTGACGCCGAGATGTTCGGCGAGCGCGGCCTGTTTGAGCGGGCCGCGCGAATGCAGCACTACCAGCAGCCGGAACTGCGGCACCGTGATCAGGTCGCCCGCGGAGGCGATGGACCGCGCGGACACCGCCACGAGCAGCCGGGAAGCGGTGAGCACGGCTTCGGTGACCGCGTCGACGTCGTCGGGTACGTCGGTGCGGGCAGGAATCGGCGCGCGAGACATGCGACCAGTGTGCCGCATCTCGCGGCGGATTCCGCGCGATAACGGTGCTGGGCAACGAATCAGGGGGTAATCGGCCTAACCAGCTGCCCTGGCGGTTGAAAAAGAAACGACCCCGCCGTCCCGGCGAACGGGAGGCGGGGCCGTTTCGGCGCTTGCTCAGAGACCGGCGAAAGCCTGGTCCACGAACTGCTTGTGCTGATCCGCCCACTGCTTGGCGGCGGCCTTTTCCTGGCCCTTCGGGGCCTTCTGGATCGCGTCCTCGAGCGAACCGAGGTCCTCGTCCGACATCTTCAGCTTCTTGGCGACGCCGGCGAGCGCCGGGAAGTCCTTTTCGAAGCCCTTGCGGCCCAGCGCGTGGATCTGCTCGCCCTTGCCCATGGCGCCCTTCGGGTCCTTCAGGTCCTTGAGCTGGTAGCGCGAGTACGCCCAGTGCGGGTGCCACAGCGTGACGACGATCGGCTTCTTCGCCTTGATCGAGCTGTCCAGGGCGGCCAGCATCGCGGTGGTCGAAGAGTTCTGCAGGGTCATCGTGCCGTCGAGGCTGTACTGCGGGATCGCGTTCTTCTGCACGATGCCCGTTTCGCCCGCGCTGGCCTCGATGCCGGTGATCTTGCCGCCGAACATGCTCGCCTTGTCCTTGAGGTCGGCGATGCTGTTGACGTCGCTCACGTACTCCGGGACGGCGAGGTTGAGGGTCGCGTTGTCGTACCAGACGCCGAGGTCTTCGAGCTGGTTCTGGTACTGGTCCCAGTACTGCTTGTGCGTCGCGGGCAGCCACGAGTCGAGGAACAGGTCGACGTCGCCCTTGGCGAGGCCCGCGTAGATCGGGCCGACGTCGAGCATCTGCGTCTTGACCTTGTAGCCCTTGTCCTCCAGCACCGCCTGGTACAGGTTGGTGAGGGCGACGTCCTCGTCCCAGTTGATGTAGCCGATGGTGACGCTCTTGGCTTCCTGGCTGTTGCCCGACTGGGACTCCCGGCCGCCGCACGCCGCGGTGAGGCCGACCAGGGCCGTCACGGCGGCGCCCACGGCGAGAATCCGGCCGAAGCGTTTCGAAGTGCGCACTCGTTCGTCCTTTCTGATTGCGGAGTAAAGGGATCAGGCCGCGTCGGCCCGGCGAAGGGCGCGGCCCACCGCCGAACGCGCCCCCAGCGAGGAGGTGAGCCGGTCGAGGTAGATGGCCAGCACGACGACGCCGAGACCGGCGTTGAAACCCAGGTCCAGCTTCAGGCTCGTGACCGCGGCGTACACCTCGGCGCCGAGCCCGGGCGCGCCGACCATGCCGGAGATCACGACCATGGACAGCGACAGCATGATGATCTGGTTGATGCCGGCCATGATCGACGGCATCGCGAGCGGGATCTGGATCTCCCGCAGGATCCGCCCCGGCGGCGAGCCGAACGCCTCGCCCGCCTCGACCATTTCCGGGTCGACCTGGCGGATGCCGAGTTCGGTCAGCCGCACGCCCGGCGGCAGCGAGAACACGACGGTCGCCACCACGCCCGGCACCGGGCCGATCGAGAAGAAGAAAATGACCGGGATCAGGTACACGAACGCGGGCAGCGTCTGCATGAAGTCCAGCACCGGCTTCACGATCCGGCTCACTGTTTCGTTGCGCGCGGCCGCGATCCCGACCGGAACCGCGATCGCCACCGCGACCACGCCGGAGATCAGGACCTGCGACAGCGTCTGCATCGCGGACGGGAATTCGCGCAGGCTGTCGATGAGCGCGAACCCGATCGCCGAGCCGAGGCCGAACTTCCAGCCGCGCAGCCACCAGCCGAGCCCGGCGAACACCACGACCAGCACCGGCCACGGCAGCCAGGTCAGTCCCGAGGCGAGCCCGGTGACCGCGCCGTTGACGATCTTGTCGACGAAATCGAAGAACGGGCCGATATTGCCCTGCAGCCAGTCGATGATCGCCTTGAACCACGTGCCGACGGGAATCTGCGGCAGATCGCCGACGAGGACGTTGTCAGACACGGGCGCTCACCTCCTGTTCGTCGTTTTCTCCGGTGCTCAGCGCGTTCAGCAGCGCTTCGCGGGTCACCGCTCCGAGCAGCACGCCGTCCGCGTCGACCACCGCGAGCGGCGCGGGCGCGGACGCGGCGTGGCCGAACAGTTCGGCCATCTGGGTTTCCGGGCCGGTGCGGGCGGCGGACCGGTCGACGAGCCCGGCGATCGTCCCGCTGCCCCGGTCGGCGGCCTCGCCCACCGAACGGCGGTCGACCGCGCCGGCGAATTTGCCGTCCTCGGTCACCAGCACGCCGGAGAGGTCGTTCCGGCGCATCGTTTCCAGCGCTTCGGCGACCGTCGTGGCCGGGGTGAACGAGATGTCCGCCGGCGTCATCACGGCGGACGCGGTGAGCACCCGGGAACGGTCGACGTCGCGCACGAACTTCGCGACGTATTCGTCGGCGGGCGCGGTCAGCATCTCCTGCGCGGTCGCCACCTGCACGATCCGGCCGTCGCGCATCATCGCGATCCGGTCGCCGAGGCGCATGGCCTCGTTGAGGTCGTGCGTGATGAACACGATCGTCTTGCCCAGCTGCCGCTGCAGGATCAGGAGCTGGTCCTGCATCTCCTTGCGGATCAACGGGTCCAGCGCGCTGAACGCCTCGTCCATCAGCAGGATCTCGGTGTCCGCGGCCAGCGCGCGGGCCAGCCCGACGCGCTGGCGCATCCCGCCGGACAGCTGACCGGGCAACCGGTCCTCCCATCCGGTGAGCCCGACCATCTCCAGCGCTTCGGCGGTGCGTTCGCGCTGCCGCTCGCGCGGCGCGTTCTGCACGCTCAGCCCGTAGGCGACGTTCTCCGCCACCGTGCGGTGCGGGAACAGCGCGAAGTGCTGGAACACCATGCTCATCCGCCGCTGGCGCAGCTCGCGCACCTGCGCGGCGGACTTGTCGGTGAGGTCGATGTCGTCCACCAGCACCCGGCCGGAAGTGGCCGGGAGCAATCCGTTCAGGGTGCGCAGCAGGGTCGATTTGCCCGAGCCGGACAGTCCCATCACCACGAAAATCTCGCCGCGCTCCACGGTGAAGGAGGCGTCGATCACCGCCGCGGTCACGCCGGGCAGTGCCAATTCGGCGCGATCGGCGCCGTTCTCCAGCTCGCCGACCGCCTCTTCCGCCCGGCGGCCGAACACTTTGTACAGCTTCTCCACACGAACTATCGGCACAGTCGTCTCATGTTCTTCGCATTCGGGGTCCTTGCCGGGCGACATGATTGCATAGACCAACACTGAGCGGAGCCGATCGCGCGACCGGTTCACCGGCGACAGCCGGTTTTCGTGGCCCGGCACCCACTTTCGCCGGCGCTTCGCGCGCGGCCGCGGGACCCCGCTGCGGCGGCCGGGAAAAGACGGTGTGCGCTGGCGAAACCAGTCCGGATTCAGCGGTTCGCCCGACTGGATTACCCGTGGCCACGGTGCGTGGTGGTCACGTTCGCATAACAACCCGAAAGTCTGTTGTGGACCGTGCGTGGCCTGGGTGATCGCGGACACCCGGCGGCCACGCATGGTGCCGGACCGGACACGGCAAGGAAACCCCGGCGAGGGTGTTCGGAGTTGCTTGGGGGAACAGGTGATCGACCGGAGACGGGCGCGAGATGACCGGTGTGATCAGGAAAACGCGACGGTCTTGCCCGGATTTTCTTCGCTCTGCGCGGGTGCGGGCAGGCTGGGACAATGCCCGCTGCCGAGGGGCGGTTCCGCTGTGCTGGCGGCCGCTTCGCGGCCAGGGGGGCCCGAACGGGCAAGCGCGCCAACGGATCTTGCGGGCGGCCGCCGGAACGCTCTTCCGCCGCTTCGGAATCGGCTCGCCGTCCGTGCTCGGTGGCCGGACAGTGCCTTCGGCGCGGGAAAAAGGGGCAGAGATGCACCAAGCCCCGCCCGGGGAGAAGCCGGGCGGGGCTTGGCGTGGGTTCCGGAAAACCGGAGTTACTTCTTCTTCGCGGCCGAGGTGCGCTTGGCCGGAGCCTTCTTCGCGGTCGCCGTGGTCTTCTTGGCGGCCGGCTTGGCGGCGGCCTTCGCCCGCGTGGTGGTGGCCTTCGGAGCCGCCTTGGCCGCGGTGGCCTTGGTGGCGGTCGCCTTGGCGCGGGTGGTGGCCTTCGCGGCGGTGGCCTTGGCGGGAGCCTTGGCCGCGGTGGCGCGGGTGCGGGTGGCGGCCGGCTTGGCAGCGGTCGCCTTGGCGCGAGTGGAAGTCGTCGCCGTGGCGCGGGTCGCGGTCGCCTTCGCGGTGCCGGCGGTCGCACGCTTCACGGCGGTCGCCTTCGGCAGCTTCTTCGAGCCGGAGATGACGTCCTTGAACGTGGTGCCCGCGCGGAACGCCGGAACGTTGGTCTTCTTGACCCGCACGGCTTCGCCGGTGCGCGGGTTGCGAGCGGTGCGGGCGGCACGCGCGCGCTTCTCGAAGACACCGAAACCGGTGATGGTGACCTTTTCGCCCTTGTGGACGGTGCGGATGATGATGTCGACGAGACCGTCGACGGCTTCCGCGGCTGCCTTCTTGTCGCCGATGCGCTCCGACAGAGCTTCGATCAGCTGGGCCTTGTTGGCCATTCCAGTTCCTCCAACCAGAACTTGTTTTATACGGCCATACAGGCCGAACGCAGTCATTATCACCCATAGACTTCGCAAGTCCAATCGGGACCTGCCTTTTTCGTTGCCGTGCCGGGTAACCGGAGAGCGCGCGGGCGGGCCGGCGGGCGGGATTCTTTCACTGGCCGGAAGACCCGCGAGAGTGCTTGCGGCACCGGCAAAGTCGCATGTAGACACCCGTTGTCCTGCGGTTTTGCCTTTTCTTGAGGTTCGTCGGCGGCCCCGGGTGCAACCGCTCGGGGGACCCGTGAAGCCGTCCGACGGTCTACTGAGGACGATCGAAAACCGTGCGAAAAAGGCTGCGTCCCACGGGCGTGGCGGAGCGGCGGCTGGGCGGTGGCGGCGTTCCTGGGGCGCGCCGTTGGCGGTGCTGAGGTCCGTGCCGGGCTGGCGCGCGAGGCGGTCGATTGGTTCGGGGGCCGAGACTGCGGTGAAGGTTGGGTCGGGGGAATCGCGTGCCGGGGTGGGGACGGTTGCGGTGCCGGGTTCGTGTTGGGCTCAGCCGCGGTGTGGTTCGGGCGGAGTGCGTTGGCCGGATGCCGTGTCGGGTGCGGACGGTGGTGCGGAAAAGGCCGCCTCCCGCCGGGGCGGCGCAGCGGTGGCGGCGTTCTCGAGGTGCGTCGTCGGCGGTGAGGAGGTTCGTGCCGGGCTCGCGGCCGCAGCGGTCGATTGGTCCGGGGACCAAGACCGCGGCGATGACTGGGTCGGAGGAATCGTGCGCTGGGGCTGAGACGGTCGCGGCGCCGAGTGAAGGCGGCGGTGCGAAAAAGGCCGCCTCCCGCCGGAGTGGCGGAGAGGCGGCCCGGGGTTGGCGCGTGGTGGGAGCTGTCGGTCAGAGGCGTTCTTGGAGCGCGTCGGCGGCGGCGAGTAGGTCGGCCGCCCATCGCGCGCCCGGCTTGCGCCCTATGCGTTCGATGGGGCCGGAGACCGACACCGCGGCGACGACCGTGCCGGAGGAATCGCGCACCGGCGCCGAAACGCTCGCGACGCCCGGCTCGCGTTCGGCGACGCTTTGCGCCCAGCCGCGGCGGCGGACTTCGAGCAGAGTGCGCTCGCCGTACACCGCGTCCGCGAGGATCGTCCGCTGCGTGTGCGGATCCGACCACGCGGCAAGGACCTTCGCGCCCGAGCCCGCCGTCATCGGCAGCCGCGAACCGATCGGAACCGTGTCGCGCAAACCGCTCGGCGGTTCGGCGGTCGAAACGCACACGCGCTGCACGCCGTCGCGCCGGTAAAGCTGAACGCTTTCGCCGGTGATGTCCCGGAGCTTCGGCAGCACCGAACTCGCCGCGTCGAGCAACGGGTCGGTCGAACCGCCCGCGAGTTCGGCGAGCGCCGTGCCCGGCCGCCACCGCCCGTCCGGCCCGCGCCGCAGCAGGCGATGCACTTCGAGCCCGACCGCGAGCCGGTGCGCCGTCGCGCGCGGAAGGCCGGTGCGCGTGCAGAGTTCCGCCAGCCCGCACGGGTCCTCGGCGACCGCCTGCAGCACGGCCACGGCTTTGTCCAGTACTCCGATACCGCTATGCTGTCCCACGACGCGATACTATCTTCCCGCAGTGTGGGAAGTCCAGAATCTGGGAAAAACGAGACCCGGGCCCGCGGACCACCGCGGCTCGCCCCTCCTCACCGGCTTCGTCCGGGTTCCGTGCTCCCGGCCGATCCCGTGGAAGGAGCCGGAGATGACCAGCCCCACCGGCAAGGCTCGTACGCTGGCGGAAAAGGTGTGGGACAGCCACCTCGTGCGCCGAGGCGAAGGCGCCGAACCGGATCTGCTCTACATCGATCTCCACCTCGTGCACGAAGTGACCAGCCCGCAGGCGTTCGACGGGCTGCGGCTGGCCGGGCGGAAGGTGCGCCGCCCCGACCTCACCATCGCCACCGAGGACCACAACGTCCCCACGGTGGACATCGACCTGCCGATCGCCGACCCGGTGTCGCGCACCCAGGTCGACACGCTTCGCCGCAACTGCAAGGAGTTCGGCGTCCGGCTGCACCCGATGGGCGACGCCGAACAGGGCATCGTGCACGTGATCGGGCCGCAGCTCGGGCTGACCCAGCCCGGCACCACCGTGGTGTGCGGCGACAGTCACACCTCCACGCACGGCGCGTTCGGCGCGATGGCCTTCGGCATCGGCACTTCCGAGGTCGAGCACGTGCTCGCCACCCAGACGCTGCCGCTGCGGCCGTTCAAGACCATGGCGATCAACGTCGACGGCACGCTGCAGCCCGGCGTCACCGCGAAGGACGTGATCCTCGCCGTGATCGCCAAAATCGGCACCGGCGGCGGGCAGGGCTACGTGCTCGAGTACCGCGGCAAGGCCATCGAAGAGCTGTCGATGGAAGCCCGGATGACCATCTGCAACATGTCGATCGAGGCGGGCGCGCGGGCCGGCATGATCGCGCCGGACGAGACGACTTTCGCCTACCTCAAGGGCCGTCCGCACGCCCCGCAGGGCGAGGACTGGGACGCCGCCGTCGCCGCCTGGCGCGAGCTGCGCACCGACGACGGCGCGGAGTTCGACGCCGAGGTCCACCTCGACGCGGACCAGCTGACGCCGTTCGTGACGTGGGGCACCAACCCGGGACAGGGCCTGCCGCTGGGCGATTCGGTGCCGGACCCGGCCGCGATCGCCGACGAGAACGCGCGCTTCGCCGCCGAGAAGGCCCTGTCCTATATGGATCTGGAGCCGGGCACCCCGCTGCGCGAGATCGCGGTCGACACGGTGTTCCTCGGATCTTGCACCAACGGCCGGATCGAGGACCTGCGCGCCGCGGCCGAGGTGCTGCGCGGGCGGAAGGTGGCCGATTCGGTCCGGATGCTCGTGGTGCCCGGTTCGATGCGGGTGCGCAAGACCGCCGAAGAGGAAGGCCTGGACAAGATCTTCGCCGAGGCGGGGGCCGAATGGCGGCAGGCGGGCTGCTCCATGTGTCTCGGGATGAACCCGGACCAGCTCGCGCCCGGCGAGCGCAGCGCGTCCACCTCCAACCGCAACTTCGAGGGACGGCAGGGCAAGGGCGGGCGCACGCACCTCGTGTCGCCGCTCGTGGCCGCCGCCACCGCGGTGCGCGGGACGCTGTCCTCGCCCGCCGACCTGCCCGCCTGACTCCCGCCCGACTGCCCCGAGAGGAGCTACCACCATGGAACCGTTCACCCAGCACACCGGGGTCGGGGTCCCGCTGCGCCGGTCCAACGTGGACACTGACCAGATCATCCCGGCCGTCTACCTCAAGCGCGTGACCCGCACCGGATTCGAGGACGGGCTGTTCGCCGCCTGGCGCGCCCAGGACGACTTCATCCTCAACCAGGAGCCGTTCAAGAACGGCTCGGTGCTCGTCGCCGGGCCGGACTTCGGCACCGGCTCGTCGCGCGAGCACGCCGTGTGGGCGTTGATGGACTACGGCTTCCGGGTCGTCATTTCGTCCCGCTTCGCCGACATCTTCCGCGGCAACTCCGGCAAGGGCGGCCTCGTCGCCGCGCAGTGCGAGCAGTCGGATGTCGAACTGCTCTGGAAGCTGCTCGAGAACGAGCCCGGCACCGAGGTGTCGGTGGACCTCGAAGCCAAGACCGTGCGGGCCAAGGACTTCACCGCGCCCTTCCAGATCGACGACTACGTCCGCTGGCGGCTGCTCGAAGGGCTCGACGACATCGCGCTGACTCTGCGCCACGCGGGGGACATCGACGCCTTCGAGTCCGAGCGGCCTTCCTGGAAGCCCGTGACGCTTCCCGCCGCCACCTCCTGACCTGCTCCGCCGGGCCGGATTCCCTGCTCAGAAAGGGAATCCGGCCCCGGTAGGCCCCCTCTTCGCCCACGCCAGACGGCACCTCCCCGGACCGGAAAAGGGTCCTTCGGGAGGGCGGAACCGTTCCCGCCGCAAGGGAAAATTTCGCGTGCCGTTTGGAATTTGTGCTGTCTTGGTAATACCGTGTGCGTTAGCCGGCCGACCTGGCCGTGGACGAAGAGTTCTTCTTGGAGGGACTGGAATGGCCAACAAGGCCCAGCTGATCGAGGCGCTGTCGGAGCGCCTGGGCGACAAAAAGGTTGCTTCGGAGGCCGTCGACGGTCTCGTCGACATCATCATCCGGACGGTCAACAAGGGCGAGAAGGTGAACATCACCGGCTTCGGGGTGTTCGAGAAGCGCGCTCGCGCCGCCCGCACCGCGCGGAACCCGCGCACCGGCGAAACCGTGCGAGTGAAGAAGACGAACGTTCCGGCATTCCGCGCGGGCACCACGTTCAAGGACGTGATTTCCGGCTCGAAGAAGCTGCCGAAGGCCACGGCGGCGAAGCGGGCCACCGGCACCACCGCGCGCGCCACCACCACCCGCGCCGCCGCGACGACCGCGACGCGCAGCACCCGTGCCACGGCGGCGAAGCCTGCCGCCACCCGCACCCGCGCCACCGCGGCCAAGGCCCCCGCCAAGGCCGCCGCGGCGAAGACGACGACGCGCGCGACGGCCGCGAAGTCGACCACCACGCGCGCCAAGGCGACCGCGACGAAGGCCGCTCCCAAGGCGACCGCCACGCGGGCGAAGGCCGCCGCCAAGCCTGCCGCCAAGACCACCGCGGCAGCGAAGAAGACCACGGCCGCGGCCAAGAAGGCCCCGGCGAAGCGCACCTCGGCGGCCAAGAAGAAGTAACTCCGGGATTTCGTTGCTTCGCGGCAGGGCCCCGACCTCGGGTGAGGTCGGGGCCCTGCCGCGTTTTCTCGGCTTGATCGGCCGAACGGGGGGATCGGTGTGGTGGGGCCGGGTTGGGGAGGAGTGGCTGGGCTGGGGCTGAGCGGGCTGTGGGGGCTGGGTTTGCGGAGGGATGGGCGGGTTGCGGTTGGGCTTGCGAGCGGGGCTGGGTCGGCTGCAGGGCTGGGTTTGCGGGGAGAGCTGGGTTCGTGCGGGGCTGGGTCGGCTGCAGGGCTGAGTGTGCGGGGAGAGCTGCGTTCGTGCGGGGCTGAGTGGGCTGCAGAACCGGGTTTGCGGGAGAGCTGACCGGTGTTCGCGGGGGCTGGGTCGCGGGGAGGCTGGGCGGGCCATGGGGACGGATTCGCTGGCGAGAGGCTGAGCATGGTGCGGGGGCTGGGGTTCTGAGCTGTGTGCGCGGCTGGGCTGGCGAGTTGGCGTGGTGAGTGCCGGTCGCGGGGCTGGCTGGTCGGCGGGGTTGCTGAGCCGCGGCGGCGGGCCGGACGCGAAGAATCCGCTGCACGGCTGGGGTTGGCGCGACCCCTGCCCGGCTGGGCCGGGACAGCGGGAAAAACAGCGTTTCCCGAGGTCGGCGGCCTGCGGAGGCGGCAAAAGAACCCCGCCGAATTGCTGACGGGACAACAGCTCCGCCTGCGGGGATAGCGCCGGGGGAAGGTCCGTGAAGGACTCCTTGCGGGAATCAGATTCCCGCAAGGAGTCCTTCACGGACCGGTCCGGGAGCGCTAATCGGAAATCCCCGCCGGGGGTTAATCGGGGGCTCGGCTAAACCGGTCCGGGAGGTCTCGGACGTCGCTTATGCCGGACCCGCGGATAAGTGCTGAGCACCGCTGAGCAATACCGGTCTCTATAGAATCCGCGCCCCGCCGAATGGCGGACGTGCTAATGCGAAGGGCCCGGCA
>NZ_JBHUKS010000027.1:0-13424 GCF_042684085.1 Amycolatopsis silviterrae | reverse complement strand
GGTGCCGGGCCCCGGAAAAGGATCAGCCCGCCGAAGGCACCGGGGCGGGCAGCGGGCTCGGGTAATAATCCGCGCCCACCAGAACGGGGCCGTCGTCGCCGGAGCAGAACGACAGGACCCACAGCGAGCCCTTCTTGCTCGGCACCACCCCGTCGCGGGCGGCGGGCAGTTCCAGGCCGTCCCGGTCCGCCAGCGCGCTCACCAGGTCCGGGATCACCCCGCCCTGGCTGCTGATCAGCGGAGTGCCCCCGCCGGCCGCGATCGCCAGCAGGCGGCGGATTCCGAGCAGCGGGTCCGGCCAGTAGCCCTCTTCCGAAAACAGCGGCTCGTGCCGCACCTCGGCGCCGAGTGCGTCGGCGACTCCGCCGACGGTCTGCACGCAGCGCAGGCGCGGTGCGGAGAACACGCGGTCGGGGCCGAAGAGCGGCAGCAGTTCGCGCAGCGCGGCGGCTTGGCGCTGGCCGGCTTCGGACAGTGGGCGCAGGTCGTCGTCGCCGGTCCAGTCCTCGCGTTTGCCCGCTTTGGCGTGCCGTACCAGCAACACCGTCGTCAGCACCGGCGGGAGGGCGCAGAACTCGCGCAGCACCCGGACATCCGTCGGCTGCGTCAGCAGCTGCTCGGCGGCGACCGGGTCCAGCCAGCGCAGTTCGTCGACCTCTTCGTTGGGCTCAAAAGCTCCCGCAACGGCTTCGCCGCTGAAGTAGTCGACGCTCTTGCGCAGCAGCCGCCCGTTGTTCTTCGCGGGCACCTCGTACCTCGTCTGCGCCACATAGCGGCCCAGCACCGCGCGGAACCCGGTCTCCTCGGCGATCTCGCGCACCGCGGTGGCCGCGATCGTCTCGCCGGGGTCGACCTTTCCCTTCGGCAGCGACCAATCGTCGTAGCGGGGCCGGTGCACGAGGGCGATCTCGATCCTCGCTCCGGCGCGGCGCCAGAGCACCGCGCCGGCGGCCCGGACGTCCACGCTCATCCGACGGCCCCGTGCAGCTTCGCGAGTTCGAGCTGGTGGTCGCGGACCTGCGAGCCGGCGGCCGGGAACGGCTGCCATTCGCCGGACGCGCTGAGCACCCAGCAGCGCGTGTGCGGGTCGAGCGCCGAATCGAACACCTCGTCCAGCTGCCGTGTCAGCCTCGGGTCCTTGACCCGCACCAGCGCCTCGATCCGGCGGTCGAGGTTGCGGTGCATCATGTCCGCGCTGCCGATCCAGTGCGTGCCGCCCGCGCGGAAGTGGAACACCCGCGAATGCTCGAGGAACCGGCCGAGGATCGAGCGGACGCGGATGTTCTCGCTCAGCCCCTCGACGCCCGGCTTCAGCGAGCAGATCCCGCGCACCACCACGTCGACCGGGACCCCGGCCTGCGACGCGTGGTACAGCGCGTCGATCACCTGCTCGTCGACGAGCGAGTTGCACTTGATCCGGATGCCCGCTTCGAGCCCGGCGCGGGCGAGTTCGATCTCCTCGCCGATCGCGCGCACGATGCCGCGGCGGATGCCGTGCGGCGACGTGAGGATCGTGCGGTAGGTGTCCTGGCGCGAGTAGCCGGTGAGGACGTTGAACAGATCGGTGATGTCCGCGCCGATGCTCGGGTCCGCGGTGAGCAGGCCGAGGTCCTCGTACAGCCGCGCGGTCTTCGGGTTGTAGTTGCCGGTGCCGATGTGGCAGTAGCGGCGGATGGTCGAACCCTCCTGCCGCACCACCATCGACACCTTGCAGTGCGTTTTGAGGCCCACCAAGCCGTACACCACGTGCACGCCCGCGCGTTCCAGCGTGCGCGCCCAGGTGATGTTGGCCTGCTCGTCGAAGCGCGCCTTGATCTCCACCAGCGCCACGACCTGCTTGCCCGCCTCGGCGGCGTCGATCAGCGCGTCCACGATCGGCGAATCGCCGGACGTCCGGTACAGCGTCTGCTTGATCGCCAGCACCTTCGAGTCGGCCGCGGCTTGCTCGATGAACCGCTGCACGCTCGTGGAGAACGAGTCGTACGGGTGGTGCACCAGGACGTCGCCCTCGCGCAGCGTCGCGAACACGCTCTTGGGCGTTTCGCGTTCGCCGAACGCCGGATGCGTCGCCGGCACGAACGGCCGGTCCTTCAGCTCCTTGCGATCGACGCCGGCCAGCTGGAACAGGCAGGTGAGGTCGAGCAGCCCGGGCACCTCGACGACGTCCTCGGGGTCGACTTCCAGCTCGCGCAGCAGCAGTTCGAGCATGTGCTCGCTCATGTCCTGCGCCACTTCGAGCCGCACCGGCGGGCCGAACCGGCGTTGCGCCAGCTCGCGTTCCAGCGCCTGCAACAGGTCCTCGTCGCGGTCTTCCTCGACCTCGAAGTCCGCGTTGCGGGTGACCCGGAAGACGTGGTGCTCGGTCACCTCCATGCCGGTGAACAGATCGCTCAGGTGCGCGGAGATCAGTTCCTCGAGCGGGAGGAAGGTGGCCGACCGGCTGCCCCGTTCGGTTTCCACGCGCATCAGCCGCGGCACGTTGCTCGGCACCTTCACGCGCGCGAACCGTTCGAGCCCGCCTTGGGGGTCCCGCACGGTGACCGCGAGGTTGAGCGACAGCCCCGAGATGTACGGGAACGGGTGCGCCGGGTCGACCGCGAGCGGCGTGAGCACCGGGAAGATCTGCTCGGAGAAGTAGCTCGACAGCCGGAGCTGGTCGGCCCCGGAAAGGTCGGCCCAGCCGACGAGCCGGATGTCCTGCTCGGCCAGCTGCGGGCGCAGGTGCTCCTCGAACGCGGCGGTGTGCCGCTCGACCAGGTCCTGGTTGCGCTTGGCGATGTAGTCCAGCTGTTCGCGCGGGGTGAGCCCGTCCGCGCTGCGCACCGACAGGCCGGTGCCGTCGCGCCGCTTCAGCCCGGCGACCCGCACCATGTAGAACTCGTCCAAATTGGACGCGAAAATGGCGAGGAACTTGGCCCGTTCGAGCAGCGGCTGCGATTCGTCCTCGGCCAGCGCGAGCACGCGGGCGTTGAAGTCGAGCCAGGACAGCTCGCGGTTGAAATACCGGTCGTCGGGCAGCGACTCGACGGCGGTGGGCGCGGAGGTGACGGCGGGCGGGGCCGAGGGGACGGAACGGAATTCCTCGCCGCTTTCGGTCGTGGTCCGGCGCGGCCGCACGACGGCCTTGGAGACGGCTGGCGGCGCGGCGGGTTTCTTCGCCGCGGTCGAGGCGGCGGCTTTGCGCTTGGCCGGTTTGGCGTTGTCTTCCGCCGGAGCTGCCTTGGGTTTCGCCCGACGGCCCGCGGCGGAGTCAGCGTTCCCGCGCGAGGTCGCCTTCCTGCCCGCAGAGCGCGGGGCCGGGGACGAGGGGGTTGCGCTGCTGCCGCTCTTCACGCGCCGCCGGGGCGGAGTGCTGCCGTCTTCTGTGCTCACCCTGCCCATTGTTCACTACGAAGCCGCGGATTGCGCAGGCCGCGATGAAGGTCGAGTGAACAGCTCAGCGCATTCGCGCCCGTTCGGCCGGGAGCAATGCCGCGGTGCGCTTTCCGAGACCGAGTTTCGCGGCGTGGCGGAGGTCGTCTTCGGTGTCCACGTCGCCGCGCAGCGACGGCAGCGCGCGGGTGAGCGGAATCGCGCCGGACGCCCGGTGCAGTTCCGCGGATCCGGCGCCGAACCGCGGGTCGAGCGGTTCCCCCGGCGCGGACAGCAGCAGCGTGGTGCCGGTGCCCTGCCGGTCGAAAACCACCGCGCGGCGGCCGGCGGCCTCGGACAGCGCCTGCTCCAGATCCACCGCGCGCAAGGCGGGAAGATCCGCCTGGAGCGCGCCGACCACGCCGCCGGGCGCGTCCGCGCGCAGCAGTTCCGCGCCGTGGCGCAACGCTTCGTTGAGCCCGCCGCCCGCCGGTTCGGCGACCAGTTCGACGCCGAGACCGGCCAATTCGGACAGCGCGGCCGGATCGGCGGTGACGACGAGCACGCGCCGGACGCCGGCGACCGAGGTGACCGCGGCCAGCGTGTCGCAGGCCAGCGCCAGCACCAGCTCCGCGTGCCGGTGCGCGGGCACCGCGCCGCGCAGCCGGGACTTGCCCGTGCCCGGCGGTTTCAGCGGCATGACGAGGTCTGCGTCCACGTGTCCATCTTTACCCGAAACCCGCCGGACGCGTGCGTGAGCGCACCCTCCCTGGACTGCGCGAACCGGCGCGCGGCAGGATCACCCGGAGCAGAGGCGACCCGAGGAGGAGAACTGTGGCACGGCGTGAGAAGGGCGGATTCTGGGTGGGGCTGGCCGCCGCCGCGTTCTATCCGCTGACCGCGATCGGCAAGCGGGTGTACCTCGGCGCGGAGAAAATCCCGCGGCAGGGGCCCGCGGTGCTGGTGATGAACCACATCTCGCACCTGGACCCGGCGGTCGACGCGGTGTTCGTGCACCGGCAGAAGCGGGTGCCGCGGTTCTTCCTCAAGGCGAGCCTGAAGGACGTGCCGGTCTTCGGCCGGATCGTGACCGGGTCCGGGCAGATCCCGGTGGCGCGCGGGTCGAGCGCGGCGGGCGACAGCCTCAAGGCCGCGCACCAGGCGCTCGAAGAGGGCAAGGTCATCGTGATCTACCCGGAGGGCACCATCACCAAGGACCCGCTGGGCTGGCCGAAGGAGGCCTACAGCGGCGCGGCGCGGCTGGCGCTGCAGAACGACGTGCCGGTGATCCCGATCGCGCGCTGGGGCACGAACCAGATCTTCAACGGCTACACCAAGAAGTTCACGCCGTTGCCGCGCAAGACGGTCACGCACCTGGTCGGCGACCCGATCGACCTGTCGCGGTTCCGCGGCGCGAACCCGCGCAGCGCCTCGACCCTGCGCGAGGTCACCGCGGTGCTGATGGACGAGGTGACCCGCCTGCTGGTCGAGATCCGGCAGGAGGAGCCGCCCGCGAAGAAGCCGGACGACGGCTCCGCGCGGGACGGTGCCTGATGGCGGGTTTCGCCGCCGACGTGCAGCGGGTCACCGTGCTCGGCGCGGGTTCGTGGGGCACCGCGTTCGCGAAGGTGCTCGGCGACGCGGGCCGCGACGTGACGATGTGGGCGCGCCGGGAAAGCGTCGCGGAGGAGATCCGGGAACGGCACACCAACGAGTCGTACCTTCCGGGCACTCCGCTGCCGGAACGGATCACCGCGACCGCCGACGCCGCCGCGGCGCTGGACGGCGCGCAGGCGGTGGTGCTCGGGGTGCCGAGCCAGAGCCTGCGCGCGAACCTCACCGGCTGGCAGCCGCTGCTGCCGCCCGAGGCGATCCTGGTCAGCCTGGCCAAGGGCGTGGAACTGGGCACGCTCAAGCGGATGAGCGAGGTGATCGCCGAACTCGCGGGCGTCGCGCCGGGCGAGATCGTGGTGGTGTCCGGGCCGAACCTGGCCCGCGAGATCGCCGCCGGGCAGCCGGCCGCCGCGGTGCTCGCGTGCGCGGACCACGAGCGGGCGAAAGCGGTGCAGCAGGCGACGTCGAACCAGTATTTCCGGCCCTACACCAACACCGACGTGGTGGGCTGCGAGCTGGGCGGCGCGTGCAAGAACGTGATCGCGCTCAGCTGCGGGATGGCCGCCGGGATGGGCCTCGGCGCGAACACGATGGCGACGCTCATCACCCGCGGCCTCGCCGAAATGGCCCGGCTGGGCGCGAAACTCGGCGCGGACCCGCTGACCTTCGCCGGTCTCGCCGGGCTCGGCGACCTGGTGGCGACGTGCTCCTCGCCGTTGTCGCGCAACCGCACCTTCGGCGAACGGCTCGGGCGCGGCGAAACGCTGGCCGAGGCGCAGGCGGCGACCGGCGGGCAGGTCGCGGAGGGGGTCGCGTCGTGCTCGTCGATCCGCGAACTGGCGCGGCGGCACGGGGCCGACATGCCGATCACGGAGGCGATGTACCGGGTGTGCCACGAGGGCGTCGACCCGCGGCAGGCGGGCGCGGAGCTGTTGGGGCGGTCCCGGAAACCGGAGTGGAGCTAGGCCCTCGTGAGTGGCGATCCCGGTTCTAACCGGGATCGCCACTCACGAGGGGCACCGGTGTGAACCTGCGCTCACCGGGGCGGTCCAGGGGGTGAGACGGGTTGACCGGGCGGTCCGGGGCTGGTTCGCTGTGCGGCATGCTGACGTGCGAGATGACGATGCGGCCGGGGTCCGACGACCTCCGCCCCGTCATGGGCATGTCGTGTCGCTGTTGTCGGTGAACCCCGCCCCGGCCCAGTTCGACACCCCATTCTTCCCGTGAGGACTTCTTTTCATGTTCGCCGTTCCGGACAACACCCTGCTGCGTCCCGAGAACCCCGCCCTGCGCCATCCGGTCCGCGTCGCCGTCGACGTGGCCGCCGACCGGGAACGCTGGGGCAGCCTGCTGCGCTACGACCCCGACGACCGCTTCTCCGCCCTCGTCGAGCGCGCGGACGGCCAGGAGATCTGGCTGCTCAGCTGGCTTCCCGGCCAGCACACCGACCTGCACGACCACGCCTTCGCGACCGGCGCGTTCACCGTCGTGTCCGGGCGGCTGACCGAAACCGTCGCGCGGCGTGCCCCGGGCGGCCGCGCGGTGACCGAGGTGCACGGGCTGTCCGCCGGGCAGTCGCGGGTGTTCGGGCCGGGCTACGTGCACGAGGTGCGCAACGACGGCCCGGACCCGGCGATCAGCGTGCACGTCTACCGCGAGGGCGGTCGGCGGATGCGGTCGTACCAGGCGAATCCGGTGGACGGCCCGGTCCGGGTGTGATCAGCGGTCGAGATCGCCGCGCAGCCTGAACTGCCGCTCGATCTCCTCCCGGCCGACGCCCGCCGCCAGCAGCACCTGCAGCAGGATCCGGGATTTCCGCGGGCACAGCCACCCGGCCATCGTCGCGCCCATCCGGATGAGGCTCGATTCGGAGCCGTGAAATCCGTACGTGCCGCGGAAAGTCGGGCCCGCGCCGGTCCGGGACGCGACGACGACCGGCACCTCGGCGGCGGCGATCACGTCGGCCGTTCCGGTCGACACGTGGCCCACGCCGTTGGCCGCGATCACCACGCCGCGCACTCCGCCCTTGAGCACCAGGGACAGCAGCTCGCCCGAATCGTCGAGCCCGGATTCCAGCAGCGGAACGAGATCGACCGTCTCGGCGCCCGGCAGCACCGGCAGGCGCGGCGGCGACGGGTGGAAGTAGTGCACCGCTCCTTCGGCGACCATGCCGAGCGGTCCGGCCGGCCGCGACGAGAACGTTTCGACGTGGCTGGAATGCGTCTTCCGCACCCACCGCGCCGCGTGCACGTCGTCGTTGAACGCCACCAGCGCGCCCCGGCCACGGCTGCGCGGATCGGCGGCGGCGGTGAGCGCGGCGAGGAGGTTCGCCTGGCCGTCCGGGCTGGGCAGGCTCGGGTTCCGCATCGCGCCGGTGACGACCACCGGCGCGTCGGACGGCCACGTGAGGTCGAACAGGTACGCCGTTTCCTCCAGCGTGTCCGTGCCCTGCACCACCACGAGACCGTCCGCGCCCGCCTCGATCTGGTCGAGGCCCCACTGCCGGGTGCGCGCGAGCGTCGCGTAGTCCATCGACGAGCTCGAGATCCCGGCGAGCGTCGCCGCGGTGACCTCCATCGGCAGCCGGGAACCGAGTTCGCCCAGCAGGTCCTCGGCGCTCAGCCGCGGCACGACGCCGTCTTCGATCGAACGTCCGGGAGCCATCGAGATGGTGCCGCCCAGCGCGGCGACGGCGATGCGAGTCATGTCTCGCACTCTATGCGGGGCGCTGTGCCTGCAGGGTGTAGCTCGCGGCGATCCGGCGCGGGTTGTCGCGCAGCCGCCATTCGCCGTCCCCGGCCTCTTCCATCTCGTGCGGCAGCGCGTTCCACGCCGCGGTGTCGTGCTCGGTCAGCCCGGTCAGGATCAGGCCCTGGCTGAGCAGCGCGGTGACGATTTCGCCGAGCGAGTGGTTCCAGCTGTGCGACGTGGTGGCGCGCAGCGGTTCGGCGGTCTCGACATAAGTGGCCGACTCGTCGAACACCAGCGGCTCGTCGTGCTCGAAGTAGTCGTACTTCGGCCACGCGCGTTCGGATTCGTCGTCGAGCGACCACAGCATCGGATGGCCCTCGCGCATGAACAGCCGCCCGCCCGGGCGCAGCAGCCGCGCGATCACCTCCGCCCACGGCGCGATCTTCGGCAGCCAGCAGAGTGCGCCGATCCCGGTGTACACCAGGTCGAACGTGTTCTCGCCGAAGACTTCCACCGCGTCGTAGACGTTCGCCTCGTGGTAGTCGATGTCCGCGCCGGTGGCGTCCGCGAGCTTGCGCGCCTCGGCGAGCGACGCCGGGGAAAGGTCCAGACCAGAGACGCGAGCGCCGAGCCGGTGCAGCGACAGCGTGTCGGTGCCGATGTGGCACTGCAGGTGCACGGTGCGCAGCCCGGAGACGTCGCCGAGGCGCGGCTGGTCGAACCGCACGATCTGGCTCAGGTGCCCGGGATCGGATCGGTACTTGTCGAACTCGTAGTACGCCGAGCGCGCGTGGATCGGCGCGCGGTCGTCCCAGTTGGCCCGGTTGATGTCGAACGAATCGGTCACGCCATCTCCGCCACGCTGCGCTGCACGCAGAACTCGTTGCCTTCCGGGTCCTGCAAAACGACCCAGCCGCCGCCGTCCTCGCGCCGGTGGTCGGAATGCAGCGTCGCGCCCGCCTTGAGCAGCCGCTCCACCTCCTCGTCGCGGGTCGCGTCGTCCGGCTTCAGGCAGACGTGCAGCCGGTTTTTGCTTGTCTTGGGTTCCGGCACGGCGATGAACAGCAGCGTGACGCCGGAGTCGAGCGTGATGCCGATCTCCTCGTCGCCCTGCTTGTCGTCCTCGCCGACCGGGCGGCCGGTGACCTGGGTCCAGAACTGGGCCAGCTGCCACGGGTCGGCGCAGTCGACGGTGATGTTGTCCACGTAAGCGGTCATCATCCGGAGTCTGCCCGGAATGCCCGATGCGCGCGACAGGTTTCCTGTCGAGTGGCTGTCAGCCCGGGGTTCGGCTCGCGCGCCCGCGCGGACGTCGCGGAGGATGGCGGGGTGGAGAACCCGAACCCGGTGCGGCTGCTGGTCGTGGACGACGAGCCGCACATCGCCGACCTGGTCGCGACCGTCGCCCGCTACGAGGGCTGGCAGGCCGTGACGGCCGGGTGCGGCGCCGACGCGCTCGCGCGGGCTGCCGAGTTCTCTCCCGACATCGTCGTGCTCGACCTGATGCTGCCCGATTTCGACGGCTTCACCGTGCTCGACAAGCTGCGCGAGAAGCACGACGCGGTGCCGGTGGTCTTCCTGACCGCGAAGGACGCGACCGCCGACCGCATCGCCGGCCTCACCCGCGGGGGTGACGATTACCTGGTGAAGCCGTTCTCCGTCGAGGAGTTGATGGCGCGGCTGCGCGCGGTGCTGCGCCGGACGTCCGAGAAGCCGGACGCGCGCACGGCCGTGCTGGAAGTGGGCGACCTCACTCTCGACGAGGAGACGCACGAGGTCCGGCGCGGCGGCAGGCTCGCCGAGCTGACGCCGACCGAGTACGAGCTGCTGCGCTACCTGATGCGGCGCTCGCCTGCGGTGCTGACGAAGGCGCAGATCCTCGACCACGTGTGGGAGTACGACTTCGGCGGCCGGTCCAATGTGGTCGAACTCGCCGTCTCGCGGCTGCGGCGCAAGCTCGACACCGGGGCCGAACCGCTGATCCACACCGTGCGCGGCGTCGGGTATGCCGTGCGGCAGGCGGGCCGGTGAGCCGGATCGGGCGCTGGGCTCGCCGGTGGTACCGGGCTTGGCGCGCCTCCCGGCTGGGCACGCGGCTGGCGTTCGGGCTGGGCGCGCTGGCGCTGGTAGTGTTCGCGATCGTCGGCGCGCTGACCGTCGAGCTGATGCACGACTACCTCAGCCGGCGGCTCGACGAGCAGCTCAAGACCAGCCAGGTCGCGCAGGTGCCGCATCTGCGCGAGTCGAAGGACAGTCCGGAAGTCGTCTATTCCTGGTATTCAGCGGTGTTCGACGTCCGGGAAGGGCGCGCTGTCCCGCAGCCGGGCAGCACGTTGCCCGACGACGTGCGGCCGCTGGCGCGAATCGCCGAGGAAGCGACCAGCGGCGACCTTTTCCGCACGATTGCCTTGCCTGGCCAGGGTTCTTACCGCGTCCGGGCGTGCCCGGTGGAGACTTCGCGGAACGGGACCGGCACCGTGCTGCTGAGCGCCGCTCCGCAATCCGACCTCGACAACACCGTGCAGCAGCTGATGTTGATCGAGGTGATCGCGTTCCTGATCGCGTTGGCGATTCTCGTCATCGCCGGCCGGGTCGTGCTGCGGCGCGGGCTGCGGCCGTTGTCGGACATGGCCGGAACCGCACACGACATCGCTTCACACGACCTCACTGCCACTGCGGATCTGCCGGTGCGCGCGTCCGGCACCGGCGGCGGTGCGGAGGTCGAGGAGCTGCGGACGGCGTTCAACTTGATGTTGACCCACATCGAGTCTTCGCTGGCCGCACGCACTGAGGCGAACGATCGGCTGCGCCGGTTCGTCGCGGACGCTTCGCATGAACTGCGCACGCCGTTGACGTCGATTCGCGGCTACGCCGACCTTTTCCGTTACGCCGCCGCGAATGAGCCGGAGGAACGCGAGGCGCACCTGGAGAAGATCCGGGCCGAGACCGCGCGGATGAGCGTGCTGGTGGACGATTTGCTGCTGCTCGCCCGCCTCGACGCACGCGACGTCGAGCCGCCGGTGCGACCGCAGCGGATGGATCTCACCGAGATCGCCGCGGCTGCCGCGGACGCGTTCCGGGCCGGTCGTCCGGGGCATCCGCTCACGGTGTCGATTCCGGAGGAACCCGTGCTGCTGCACGCGGATCCGGCACGGCTGCGGCAGGTTCTGGACAACCTGCTCGCGAACGCGGCGGTGCACACCGCTGAGGGGACCCCGGTCGAGCTGGCGGTGAGCGCGGCGGACGGGACGGCGATCGCCGCCGTCACCGATGCCGGGCCGGGGATTTCCGCGGAAGACCAGCAGCGGATTTTCGACCGGTTCTATCGCGTCGACAACTCCCGCACCCGGGCCGCCGGCGGCACCGGGCTGGGGCTGTCGGTGGTGCATTCGCTGGTGGTGGAGCACGGCGGGACGGTCTCGTTGGAGAGCCGCCCCGGCCAGACTGTGTTCACCGTGCGGTTGCCGCTGTCTTGATGACGCGGGTGGCGACGTGTTCCGGCACGGCCCAGCCCGCAGGCAGGTCGGCGGACGGCTCCGGCTCGCCGAACACCGTGTGCACCGGCAGTACTCCGGCCCAGGCGGCGTTCTCGGTGACGTCTTCGGGCTCGTCGTCGGGGCCCTCGGCGCGGAGTTTCACCGACGCTTCGGCCAGATCGAGCGCGATGACCGAAACGGCGGCGAACTCCTTCTTGTTCACCGGGCGGGCGTGCTCCCACGAGCCAGGGGAGAGGTGGTCGGTGAGCACCTGCAGGCCGCGCATCTTCTCGTCCGCGTCGGTCACCAGCCGGGCCCGGCCGAGGATGACCGCGCTGCGGTAGTTCACCGAGTGGTTGTTCACTGAGCGGCAATAGACGATCCCGTCGAGCAGGGTCACCGTCACGCAGACGTCGGTTTCCCCGGCAGCGGCTCGCAGACTGGCCGCGCCCGTGGAACCATGCAAGTACAGGGTGCCGCCGTCGCGGCCGTATCCGGTGGGCAGCACCAGCGGGACGCCGTCGCGGACCACGCCGAGGTGGCAGATCAGCGCCTCGTCGAGCACGGCGTGCAGTGCCGCGCGTTCGCTGGCTCCGCGGTGGCGTTTGCGGCCGAGCGTGGTGCGTTCGGTGGGCGAAAGGCTGCTCATGTGTTCAGTGTGCGGCTGGCAAGTGGCTATGTTGAATGTCCACTTCTTCTACACTTGAGAAGTCCACTTCGCGATAACGGAGGTCCGCCGTGTCCTACGCCGACACTGCCCTGCCGGTGAGTCTCGACCGCGAAGCGGCCACTCCGCTGGCCGTGCAGCTGGCCGACGCGCTGCGCGAAGCCGCGGCGGGCGGGCACCTCCGCGGCGGCGACCGGCTGCCGTCCACCCGCGCGCTGGCCGAACGGCTCGGCGTCTCGCGGACGGTCACCTCCGCCGCGTACGAGCAGCTTCACGCGGAGGGCTGGATCGCCGGGCGGCACGGCTCCGGCACCTACGTGACCACCCCGCCGACCCGCGCCGCCGCCTCGGTCTCGACGCCCGGTTCGCTTCTCGCCGAACCGGAATCCGGGCCGATGCTCGACCTCGCGCCGGGCACCCCGTGGGCCGGCGGGCTCGATCGCGCGGCCTGGCGGCGGGCATGGCGCGCCGCCGCCGACCCCGAACCGCTCACTCGCGCGCACCGCGCCGGGCTGCCCGAATACCGCGCGACGGTGTCGGAACACCTGCTGCGGCACCGTGGTCTGGCCGCTGGCTCGGTGCTGGCGACCGGCGGTACTACCGCGGCGGTCGTGGAACTCGCCGCCGCGGTGCTGCGCCGGGGAGCGGTCGTCGCCTTCGAGGAACCGGGCTATCAGCGTGCGGTGCAAGCCTTCCGGCAGGCCGGGCTCACCGTCGTGGGCGTGCCGGTGGACGAGGAAGGCCTGCGCCCGGACGCGATTCCCGCTGGTGCGCGCGCGGTTTACTGCTCGCCAGCGCACCAGTACCCGATGGGCAGCCGGATGAGCGCGGCCCGGCGCGTGCAACTCGTGGAGCGCGCCCGGGCGGAAGGCATGCTGGTCATCGAGGACGACTACGACGGCGAGCTGCGCTTCGACGTCGCCCCGCTGCCGATGCTGGCCGCGCTCGCCCCGGATGTCGTCGTGCACCTCGGGACCACCAGCAAAATCCTCACTCCGACGCTCGGCGCGGGCTGGCTCGTCGCCCCCGCCGCGGTGGCGGATTCCGTGCTGGCGTACCGGGATCTCACCGGCACCCGCCCGTCGCCGGCCGGCCAGCGGGTGCTCGTCGAACTGGCCCGGACCGGCGATCTGGGCCGCCACCTGCGGAAGCTGCGCCGGGAAATGGCCGAACGCCGGACGGTGCTGGTCGGTGCGCTGAGGACGGCCGGAATTCCGTTCGTGGGCGACGACGCCGGGGCGCACCTGGTGGTGCCGGTGGGGAGCGCCGAGGCGGAGGCGCGGTTGCTCGCCGAAGCGGAACGGCATTCGATCCGGCTCGACGGGCTGGCACGGCATTTCGCCGGAACGCCGACTGTGTACGGCATCGCGCTGGGGTACGCGGGGTGTTCGCGGGAGGCGTTGACGGCCGCGGTGCCGACGCTGGTCGGCCTGCTCCGCTGAACCCCGGGCGGGCGGCTGCCGCTGCCGGTCAGGGCACCGCCGGACGCTCGCTTTCGCCCGCCCCGCTGCTTGCGCCCCAATGCCGCATTGGGTGCGTGGCATGCACCGAACGCCGCATTGGGTGCGTGGCATGCACCGAACGCCACTGTGAGGATGTGGGGGCGGGGTCACCGGGCCGGTCTG
>NZ_JBHUKS010000026.1:364202-523919 GCF_042684085.1 Amycolatopsis silviterrae | reverse complement strand
GGGCAGATCATCGTGGTCGACGTCGAGGGCTGGAGCGGCAACACCGACGACCGCGACGACGAGGCGAATCTGGTCTTCCGGGAGGGCGGCCGGGTCGGCTCGCTGACCTGAAATACGGAGAACGCATTCCGCGCGACGCCTGGCCGGGCCGCGCGGAATCGTCGTGCCCGGAGGAAATTCAAGCTTCTTCCGGCACCGGTGGAAACCGCGGCGAACCCATTGACTCAATGCTTAAGAAATATATAGTGAGATTGTCGACTCAACTACCGCACAGACGCTGGAGGTGTCTGGATTGAGTGCTCTCAAGGAGAACTACGAGTCGCTGAACCTGGAGCCGAAGCCCATCCGCCCGCACATCCTCGCCGCCGCGACCGTGGCGTTCGGGGACGACTACTACAACGGGCGCAAGGAAACGATCAACCTTTCCGGCTTCGTCCAGTTGAACAAGTGGCCGATGCCCGGCTTCGAGCACCGCGTGGACGAGAAGGGCTACGCCGAGTTCGAGACCGAGCTGATCTCCGCCCCCGAGGTCGGCATCAAGGGGTTCAGCTACGAGCTGGACGACCGGATCCAGGTGCTGTCCAACCCGTTCCTGCCCAACACCGGGCACGTGCGGCAGATCGTTCCGGGCAAGAACTTCCCCGCGGAGTTCTACATCCGGCGCTTCGGCATCCTGGAGTCGAGCACGCTGCGCCTGGCGCACCGCGACGTGATCGACATCCACGGGGTCGTGGACCGCGTGCCGCCGTTCATCAAGCCGCTGCAGAGCCCGTACCTGGGCAAGCCGCGTGGCGACGGCCCGTTCGACGTCGTTCCCTCGCCGAACGTCGCGCGCGGCACTACGCTGCCCGAGGCCTGGTACCCGGCCAACGACGAGAACGAGCCGGTGGGCGACACGCCGAGCATGTTCTTCCTGCCGAGCGCGGGACCGTGCATGTCGATGCTGGTCGACCCCTCGATGATCATGCAGGTCTCGCTCGAGGGCCAGGTCACGCTGGAGGTCGGCGGCAAGGAGGTCAGGATCGACCTGGCCGGCGACTACAAGAAGGCGGCGGGCAGCGAGATCCTGTTGTTCGGGCCGGAAAAGCACGACCAGGGCGCCGGCGTGCTGGCGCAGATCTCCCGCATCGCGGTGACCGGCCACTGCGCCGAACTCGGCGGCCGCGTGATGCTGCGGGTGAGCTGGCCGAAGCCGTCCGGCGGCACGCTCGGCGAAGGCAGCGAGGACAGCCTGAGCCGGGTGCGCTACCCGAGCGAGCTGCACGTCGACACCGAGTTCGAGCTGGTCACCGCGGACGGCGCGCTGTACGCGTCGAACCCGGTGCACGTGTTCGGCAAGATGGCCACGATGGAGGCGACCGGCACCGAACTGCAGATGAACGGCGCCGACGCCGCGCTGGTCACCGTGACCGACGAGGTCAAGGCGAGGCTGACCGGCCTCAAGCTGGTCATGCGGGACGCGTTCGTCGGCGAGCACGCGGCCGTCAACGTCTGAGCGCGCGCTTCCCCGGGCGGGTGAAGCTCGCCGCCGCCCGCCCGGGTGGGGTAACTTGTGATATCGATAGTGAAATCGGTGCTCGTCCCTTTCGCGCGGGAAGGGACGAGCACCGGTGCCGGGAGGCGGCCGTGGATCAGCGATTGCTGCTCATGCACCAGGCGATGCTGGCTGACCGGCCGCGGATGCGCGCGTACGACCGGGCGCTGGCACAGACCGTCGAGCCCGGAGCGGTGGTAGCCGACGTCGGCGCGGGCACCCTGGCGCTGACGCTGCTGGCCTTGGAGCACGGGGCGGGGCACGTGTACGCCGTCGAGGCCGATCCGGAAACGGCCGCGCTCGCCGAACGGATCGTCGCCGACAACGACCTCAAGGAAAAGGTCACGCTGCTCCAGGGCGACGCCCGGCTCGCGAAACTGCCGAGGAAGGCCGACGTCGTCGTCTCGGAGATGATGGGCAACCTCGGACCGGAAGAAGACATGAGCCGGGTGCTCGAGGCCTTCGCGCGAAAGAACCTGCGCCCCGGCGGGAAGATCGTTCCGCGCGGCCTCACCACCACGCTGGCCGCGCTCGAATTCGACGACGAGGGCTGGGGGATCTGGAATTCCGGATTCCACGGCTACCGCCTCGACGCCGTCCGCGAGTTCGCCGAGCAGCGCGCACAGCTGCATTTCTTCCAGCGGGAACCGCGGCTGCTTTCCGAAGCCGTCCCTATCGCGGACGAACTGCGCCTCGACATCGTCCGGCCCGGCGAACTGCACGCGGTGCTCGGCTGTTTCACCGCGGACCTCGCCGAAGGCGTTTCGCTGTCGAACTTCCCGTCCTACCCGGGCTGCAACTGGGCGGTCTGGATCTGGCCGTTGCGCTATTCGCCGGTCGCCGCCGGCGATGCGATCCGCGTGCGGGTGCGCCGCCCGGAGCGGGCGCACGCCCGGCTGGCCACGGAATGGTGGCTGGACTGCGCGATTTCCCGCGGAAAGGGGGAGTGATGCCGTTCGCCGTCGGCACGGTCCGCGACATTCCGGTGCGGGCGCTGAAACTGTGCGGGCTTACCTGGTCCGGCGAGGTGCTCTGGTTCTCCGAAGGCGTGCTGAACCGGATCACCTCGGTGGAACCGGTCAGCGGCGAGGTCGGACAGCACCTCGCCTGTCCTGGCGTGCGCACCGACCTGACCACCATGTCCGGTCACCTGGTGCAGGTAGCCGGAGAAGCGCGGGCATTGCGGGTGCTCGACCCCGCCGACGGCTCGGTGGTGACCGAGCTGCGGAACCCGCGTCCGGGCGGTCTGCTGTGCGGGCTGGAAGCGACCCAGCACGGAGTCTGGTTCGGCTACGAAGACCGCCGGATCGTCGATCTGCGCGACCCTGGCGACCTGTCTCTGATCGACACCATCCCGGTCAGCCACCCGCCGGCCGGCGTCACCGTGACGGACGACTTCCTCGCCTACGCCGACTACCGCAGGGGCACCATCAACCTCGTCGATCTCGGCACCCGCCGCGAGGTCGCCCGGTACGACGCGCCGGGCAACCCAACCGGCCTGACCTGGGACGGCAGCCGGATCTGGTACTGCGACCACACGACGCTGCAGCTGCGGGCGATCGAACTGCCGGGCATCAGCAACGCGTGAAGCCGCGCGGCGGCAAGCCTGAAAGCGAACCGGGGCCGCGGCGAGTGATGTCATGCCCGCCTGACGGGCAGGCAGTCTTGACCGGCAGGCCCGCAGACGCCTGATGTTGGCTCGTGCCCTGACTCCCTGTCCGGCGGATCGCGCTACGGACGATGTCTCAGGGCGCACGACACGCTGCTGGGCATGCCGGTCGCGGCAAGCCACCCGAGGTCGTGACTTCGCACCTCACGGGGAAGGCACGAGACGCACCAGCGAAAGGTCGAGGGTGTAGCCGGCGGCGGGCAGGATGCCGTCCGGCTGCACCCGGGCCGCGTGCAGTTGCGGCGAAAGAGGTTTCCGGAACAGCAGCGGGACGACTGCGACATCCGCGAGCACCTGGCGTTCCGCGGCCTGCCAGTACGCCCGTGCCCGCGCCGGTTCCGCGACCGCGCCGAGTGCTTGGTCGACGAGCCGGTCGAAGGCGGGTTCGCAGTACCGGCCACAGTTACCGGTGCCGGGCGAATCGTTGGTCTCGAACATGGTCTGCAAGAAGCCGCGGCCGCCGGCACCGGGCCACGCGGGAGCGCGGGCCGCGAGCGCGAGATCCCAGCGACCGGCGTGTGCTTGGCCCGGGTCGCCGAGCACACGGTGACATTCGTTGCGTGGCAGGGCAGTCCACTCGACAACGATGCCCACGGCGGCGAGGTCGTGCGCACAAGAGCGGGCGATCACGGTCGTCAGCGGATCGTCGGAGTGGACGCCGCGCAGGATCAGGCCAGTGTCACGAGAAGCCGCAGCGAGCGCGGCACGGGCCTGATCGGCTTCGCTGCGAGCCCCTGGCGTCCCATGCGGATCCAATTCCTGGTGGACGTCGTCGCCGGGAGGCACGACACCGCGCGCGATGAGCGCGGTGGTGCCAGGGCTGTGCTCGTCGTGAAGGTCCAGCAGGGCAGTCTTGTCCACGGCGCAGGCGATGGCGAACCGCACGTCCCGTTCGCCGACCGCGCCGCCGGAATTCGGGCTGTGCAGGTTGAACACCAGGTACGGGTCCAGCGCGTAGCCCGGGTCGGCGTCGATCGTCCGCGACGGGTCGGCTACCGCGCCGTCCCACGCCAGATCCGCTGTCCCAGACCGGATACGAGCCTCGATACCGGCTGGGACGGCGTGCTCGCCGAGCACCTCGATCGCGTCGACGCCCTGTCCGCGGATGGGATCGGTTTCCCTGGCCCATCGGGGATTCCGGGAGAAGCGGAGCAGCTCGCCGGGCTGGAATCCGGCAGGCCGGTAGGGGCCGTTGGAGCGAAGGTTGCGTTGCATCTCGGGGCTGCCCGGGATATAGGCGTCGTACTCCACCGGAGCCGGCGCGGCGCACGGCATCGCCATGAGGTGCGCGAAGTCGAGCGCTGGTCTGGTCAGCTCGATCACGAGACTCTCGTCGTCGAGGAGGAACACGCCCGGGATGTCGTGGCTGTTCTGATAGTCGGCGAGATCGCGCGCGGACGGTTCGCCCGAACCCAGGGCGGCGCGGTATCCCTCGCAGAACTCCGCCATGCCGCGGATCGTGCTCGTGAAGCAGGGCAGCGCGGCGGGCCGGAGCACCGGGTTGCCGAGTCTCTTCAATCCGCGGACCACATCGTGTGCGGTGACCGGGCGGGGCGGCGTGGCGTCCCAGACGATCCCGGGACGCAAATGGACGACGTTGTTGACGTGGCGCGCGCCCATCCCGGTGTTGTACGTGGACGGGATGTCGACGGCCAGGTCGGGCAGGGGCGCGATCGCCTGCCAGTCGCGGAGATTCGGTTCGGCGCGGTAGCCGAACAGGCAGCGCGCGAACAGCCGGGTGAGCTGGCGGGTGCTGTCGTGATGGGCGGTCGCCGGATCCAGATCGTCCGGCACGGACGGTCCGATGAGGCGCAGTGCCGCGGGGCCGGTCACGACAGCTCGTCCGCGAGCCGGGCCATCACGGCGACCGCCTTGTCGATCTCGGCGCGGGTGTTGAAGAGGTGGGTCGTGATCCGGGCGGCGTAGTGCTGGTGCGGGGAACCGGGGACGTCGAACTCGGTCCACCTGGTCCAGATCCGGTGCTCCTGTTCCAGCCGTCCGGTGAAAGCGCCCAGCTTCTTGACGTTCCAGGCAGATTCGCGATCGCGGAAAGGGTGGAACGCGATCAGCGGGGACCGGAGACGCTCGTCGGCTCCCGGGGAGTACAGCGCGTCCTTGCCGAACGCCTCGACGAGACGGTCGCGCGCGTAGTCCGCGAGATCCATGATCCGGTGTTCGATCCGGGCCCGGCCGATCTCGTCGAAAAGCGCGCACGCCTTGGCGAGCGCCGCGCCCTTGGCGATGCTCGCGCTGCCCGCCATCTGGACGTAGAGGGCCATGTCGTCGCTGGCGACCGAGGTGGTCGTACGCGGCGGGGGACTGCCGAGTATGGGGTACCAGGTCGAAATGACCGGCCAGAACTTCGGAAGCGGGAGCGGGTTGTGCTCCGGGAAAACCTTGTTGCGCAGGTACAACAGGCCGGTGCCGAGCGGGCCGCACTGAAACTTCGAGCCGGAGCACGCCATGAAGTCGACGCCGAGTTCGCGCAGGTTGCAGTCGAGCATGCCCGGCAGCAGCGCGCCGTCGACCACCGTGGTCAATCCGTGTCGCTGAGCGAGTTCGCACAGTGCGCGCATCGGCATGCGGGTGCCGGTGAACAGCGTGACAGCGGCGAACGAAAGCACCTTCGTCCTAGGCGTGATCGCGGCTTCGAACAGCTCGACGATCTCCTCGGCGCGCACGTCGTACCCGCTCGGCGGGGTGATCACCTTCACCCGGACGCCGAACCGGTTGCGGAGCAGGTTGAAGTTGGACAGCACCGAATAGCATTCGTGGCTGGTGGTGACGACCTCGTCGCCCTCGTGCAAGTCGAGGCCCTGGATGATGCGGGCGACGCCTTCGGTCGCGTTGTGGCAAATGACCATTTCGTCGAGGTCCACGCCGAACGAGCGAGCGATGGCGGAGCGGTGTTCGAGGTAGTCCGCGGGTTTGTAGACGTCGGCCAGACCGCCGGTCCACTCCCTGGTGACCCGGTCGACGGTGTCGAGTACCTCGTACGGCATGGCCCCCACGGTGCCGGTGTTGAGGTGGATGGCGGCGGGATCGAGCGCGAAGAGCTTCCTGATTTCCTCCCAGGAGGCTGTCCGCAGCGGCGGACGCTGGGCCGCCGTCGCCGCTTCGCCGGATTCCACGAGCTGACTCACGTGGGACTCCCTCTGTCGGGCACGAGCTTCACCGGAGCCAATAATACTTTAAAAAGCGATGGTAATGTAAGGGTTGGCGGCAATGGAAAGGAGTCCGGGGGATGGCCTGCGAGAAGGGGCGGCGGCGGTGTCTGGCCGCACTCCTGTCCGGTCGGCGCAAGTCGCCCCGGCCGGGTGTTTGCCCCATCGCGGCCGCTGAGTGCGAGAAATTCGGCAACCCAGGCAGACAGGCGGCCACCGGGGACCGGCTGACCTCAGGGGCCTTCCGGTCCCGGTAGCCGCCTGCGGGTCGTCCGAAACCAAGAAAAGTCCTTTATTGCATACTGAGATGGCAAGGGGGAACAATGCGGGCACCGGCCGGTATCGTGGCGCGCGCGGTGCGGGTGCTGGCGACGACAGTCGTGATACTCGGCCCAGCCGGCTTCAGCGCGCTGTTCCATGCCGCAGTGCGCGGGCGAGCGGCGGCCCGAGAGTACTTCTACGGTCGCGTGACGGTGTTGCTGACCGTGCTCGGCCCCACGTTCGTGAAAGCGGGCCAGGTGCTCGGCACGCGCCGGGATGTGCTGCCCGCCGCGATGTGCGACGCGCTGTCTGTCCTGCAGGATTCGGTCGCGCCGATGTGCGAGGCGGAGACCGTGCTGGCGTTGAAGGAGGCTTACGGAAGGGACGCGGACAAGGTGTTCGCGGAGCTGGACCCGCGGCCGGTCGCGAGCGGCAGTGTGGCTTCGGTCTACCGGGCGCGGCTGCGGACCGGGCAGGACGTGGCGGTCAAACTCCGCCGCCCCGGCATCGAGCGCGTGATGACCGACGACCTCAGGCTGATCCGGCGGGGTGCCGCGATGATGGCAGGGCTCCCGGTGTTCCGGGATGTGCCGGTGCGCGAGGTGGTCGGCAGCCTGGCCGACGCGGTGCTGGGGCAGCTCGATTTCGAGCGGGAGGCCGGCAGCCTGCGGCGGCTGCGCAAGAACCTGTCCGAAGTGCCGCGGGTGTGGGTGCCGAAGGTTTACCCGGAGGCGTGCCGTCCGCGCTGCATCGTCATGGAGTTCGTCCCCGGGCTCGTGCTGGACGGCGCGGACGGGTGCGGCGCCGCCGCACGCAAGCGGTTCGCGGCCTCCGGCATGGCCGCGATGTACCAAATGCTGTTCGTGGACGGATTCGTGCACTGCGATATGCACCCGGGCAATCTCTACTTCACCCGAGGCTCCGAGGTGGTGGTGCTCGACGCCGGGTTCAGCGTGCAGCTGAGCGATCGGCTGCGGCGGTTGTTCGCCGAGTTCTTCATGAACATGTCAATCGGCCGCGGCGAGCAGGCGGCGAAGATCGTGCTCGAAAGTGCCGCCGGGATAAAGAAAAACGCCGATGTGCCGGGGTTCACCGAGCGGATGGCTGACCTCGTCGAGCGCAGCCACGGCCTGCCGGCCAAGGAGTTCAGCCTGATCGCGTTCGCCGCCGAGATGTTCGACCTGCAGCGTCGCTTCGGCGTTCACGCCGCGACCGAGCTGATCTTCCCGCTGCTGTCGCTGCTCGTCATCGAGGGCACGATCCGCGCGCTCGACCCGGATCTCGACTTCCAAGAAGCAGCCAAGCCGCAGCTCATGCGCGGCCTGTTCGGGACCGGCCGGTGAGCGGTCCGCCTTGCCGCGGCGAAGCAACTATCTCGAATCTGGAGGTGCCGCGATGGATTCCGCGCTGGCGGATCTCGCGCAGGCGCAGGTGGACGGACGCTCGCACGCGGGCGCGCGAATCGTGGACGTGGTCGCGGCGGCGCTCAACTGGGACGACGCGTACTGCCGCCGGGTGGCCGGGTACTACGAACAGGCCCCGCTGTCTGACTTCGACGCAGCGCTCGCGGACCGCTATCGCGAGTTCCAGCGGGAGACGTTGGAGCACTTTCGGCTCGTCTCCGAAGCGGGCATCGAGGTGCGGCCGTGGCGAGGCCCGGGGCAGCCGTACCGCACCTCGGCCGAGTTGCGCGCCGCCGTCCGCGAAACCGGCGTCCTGCACGTTTACCTGACCAGCACGGCACATGGTCCGGGAACGGGCCGCACGGGGCATCCGATGGCGGAGCCGTCCGGGGTCGTCGCTGGCGGGGCACCGCTGTGTCACAACGACATTTTCCGTGCGGTGCACGACGTGTTCGGGCATGTGCTGTCCGGCTCCGGGTTTTCGCCGCGGGGCGAGTTCCGGGCGTCGTTCTGCCACTTGAGCATGTACTCCGAGCCGGTGCATCCGGTCTTGTTCACCGAGCAGATCGCGCAGATCTGCTGGTATTTCTACGGGCCGCACGCGGCGCGGCGGCGGTACCCCGAGCAAAAGGTGTTCGCCTTCCCGGCAGCCTACGTCGAGGAGTTCCGGGCGCTGTTCACCCTGGAACAAGTTACTTAAATAAGATATGCTGACCTGGTGACCGAGCTTATGGACACCAGGCGGCTCGGGGCGGCCGTCCACGCCGATTTTCCCATTTTGGCCAGGCGATTCGGCCCTGATCCGCTGGTTTACCTCGACAACGCGGCGACCTCGCAGAAGCCGCGGCCGGTGCTCGACGCGATCTTGGGCTACTACACCGAGGCCAACAGCAACGTGGGGCGCGGCTACTACCAGCTGAGCATGGCGGCCACCGACGTGTACGAAGGGGCGCGCGCGGCCGTGCGGCGCGCGCTCAACGCGGCACATCCCGAGGAGATCGTGTTCACCGCGGGCACGACCGCGTCGGTCAACCTGGTCGTCGACACGTTCGGCCGGGCGAAGGTGCACGAGGGCGATCAGGTGGTCGTCACCGGCATGGAGCACAATTCGAACCTGCTGCCGTGGCGCAGGCTCTGCGAGACGACGGGCGCGGACCTGGTCGTGGTGCCCGCGGAGAGCACCGGACGAGTGAACCCGGCGCGGTTCGCCAAGGCGCTGGGCCCGCGCGTGCGGATCGCGGCCGTCGCGCACGTGTCCAATGTGGTCGGCACGGTCAACCCGGTCCGGCGGATGATCGCCGACGCGCATCGCGCGGGAATCCCGGTGCTGGTGGACGGTGCGCAGGCGGTCCCGCACCGGCGGGTCGACGTGCGGGACCTCGACGCGGACTTCTACTGCTTCTCCGCGCACAAGGTCTACGGCCCGATGGGCACCGGGGTGCTGTACGGCAAACGAGAACTGCTTTCGCGCCTGGAGCCGTACCAGGTCGGCGGCGGCACGGTGAAAGGCATGACCTTCGAGGAACCGGTGGCGTACGTGCCCGCCCCCGCGCGGCTCGAGGCGGGAACGCCGAACGTCGCCGGCGCGGTCGGGCTGGCCGCCGCCTTGTCCTATGTGGACGGACTGGGCTGGGACGAGGTCCGGCGGCACGACGCGACGCTGGTGCGCACCGCGGCCGAGATGCTGGGCAGTCTGCCCCGGGTCCGCATCATCGGAGACCCGGCGGCGGAGCCGAGCGGGATCGTGTCCTTCGCGGTCGACGGGATCCATCCGTACGACGTCGGCGGGCATCTCGACCGGCATGGCGTCGCGGTGCGCAGCGGGGTGCACTGCGCGAACGTCTTCGTCGACAGCTTCGGCGTCTTGGGCACGGTCCGGCTCTCGTTCGCGGTGTACAACACCGAGGCTGAGATCGACCTCGTGCGGCGCGCGGTGGCGACGGTCGAACCCGGGTTCTGGACCACCGAGCACCCGGAAGAACGGTTCCTGGAGGCGGGCGAGTGACGACCACCGGATTCGATGCCGCCGGCTACAAGCGGGACCAGCGGGAGAACTGGGACGCGATCAGCGAGGGCTGGGCGGGCTGCCGCGAGGAGTTCGAGACCGGCGGTGCCCCGGTTTCCGCGCTCCTGCTCGAACTCGGCGGCGTGCGGCCGGGGCACCGGGTGCTCGACGTCGGGACCGGCACCGGCGATCCCGCGCTGGCGGCCGCTTCGGCGGTGGGGCCGCGGGGCCGGGTGACCGGCATCGACCTCGCGCCGGAAATGATCGAACGCGCCCGTGCCAGGGTGCGGCCGGGCGACAACGTCGGGTTCGAGGTCGGCGACGCGGAATCGCTGGACCGCCCGGCCGCGTCGTTCGACGTGGTGCTGAGCCGATGGGGACTGATGTTCGTGGTGGACCGCGTGGCGACGCTGCGGTCGCTCGCGCGGATGCTGGCGCCGGGCGGGGTGCTGGCCGCGGCGACGTGGGCGGCGCCGGGCTCGCTGGCTCCGATGACCTCGCTCGGCTTCGGAGTGCTCGCCGCACGGCTGGAGCTGCCCCCGCCGCAGCCGGGCGCGCCGAGCCCGTTCAGCATGGGCGATCCGGATGTGCTCGGCGAAGAGCTGGCCGAGGCCGGGTTCGGGCAGATCGAGGTCAGTTCGTTCGAGGCGCCTTTCGTGCTCAGCTCGCCGGAGCGCTATGCGGAGTACAGCAAAGCGGTCACCCCGCCGGGGCTCAAGGCGCTGCTGCGCGAGCGGTTCGGCAGCGAGGACGACCCGGACACCTGGGCCGAGGTCGCGGCCGCCGCGGCTGCGTTCCGCCGGGGCGACGGCCGGGTTTCGCTGCCCAGCAAGACGTTGCTGGCGCGAGCCGTCTCACCGGCAGCCTGATGCGCTTCGACACCAAGCTGGTGCACAGCGGCCAGCGACCGGAGCCGGGCACCGGCGACCTCGTGCCGCCGATCCACGTCGCGACGACCTACGACCGGTTCTCGCAGGATCCGCCGCGATGGTTTTACGGACGGGGCGAGAATCCGACGCGGGAAGCGCTGGAGGAATGTCTCGCCTCGCTGGAGGACGCGCCGTTTTGCACCGTGTTCTCATCCGGGCAGGCGGCGGCCGCCGCGGCGCTTTCGCTGCTGTCGCCAGGGGATCGGCTGGTGTCCTCGGACGACGTGTACGGCGGCACCTACTCGTTGTTCGCCGAGGCGGAGAGGTACGGGATCCGCGTGGAGTACGCGGATCTCGCCGACCCGGCCGAGGTTCGCCGGGCGGTGGCGGGCGCGGATCTGGTGTGGGTGGAGAGCCCGAGCAACCCGCTGCTGAAGATCACGGATCTGGCCGGCGTCGCCGCACAGGCCCACGACTGCGGCGCGAAAGTGGTCGTGGACAACACTTTCGCCGGTCCAGCCCTCCAGCAGCCGCTCGACCTCGGTGCCGACGTGAGCCTGCACAGCACGACGAAGTTCGTCGCGGGCCACGCCGACGTGCTCGGCGGGGCCCTGATCTGCCGTGAAGAGGAGCTGCACCACCGATTCGCGGCCCATCGCACGGTGGCCGGCGCGGCACCCGGCGGCCTGGACTGCTATCTCGTCCACCGGGGCGTCAAGACGCTGTCCCTGCGGGTGGCGCGGCAGGTCGAGAACGCACGGGCGCTGGCCGAAGCGCTCGTCGCCTCGCCGATGGCGGCGGACGTGCGGTACCCCGGCCTGGAATCGGATCCGGGGCACGCGCTCGCCGCCGCCCAGATGTCCGGGCCCGGATCGGTGATCAGTTTCCGGTACCGCGGCGACCCGGAGAAGCTGCTCGCGAGCACGCGGCTGTTCGCCTGCGCGGTGAGCCTCGGCGGCGTCCGGTCGCTGATCGAATGCCCGGCGCTGATGACACACCGGCCGGTGCCCCGCCCGGTCCGGCTGGCGGCCGGGATCACCGACGACCTGATCCGGCTTTCGGCGGGGATCGAAGATGCCGCCGATCTTCTCGAGGACCTGCACAACGCGCTGGAAGGACGACGATGACGGATCCCATCCTGCTCGACGGCGGTGTCGCGACCGAACTCCAGCGCGGAGGCCTGTCCGTGCGCGACCCGTGGTGGACCACGCGGGCGCTGCTCACCGGCCAGAACCGCCGGCTGCTCCAGTCGGTGCACGAGGCGTACCTGGCGGCCGGCGCGCGGGTGATCACGGTGAACACCTTCCGCGCCAACCTGCGTGCGCTGAGGAAGACGACGCTGGACGGCGCGGGTCAGGCGTGGATGGTGCACGCGGCGGTCGGGGTGGCGGCGGCCGCGCGGAACGCGGCGCGAGTGCCGGACGCTCTCATCGCCGGGTCGATCGGCCCAGTCGAGGACTGTTACCGCCCAGACTTAGTGCCTTCGGACGACGAACTGCGCGCCGAGCACGGCTGGCTCGCGCTCCAGCTGTCACGGGCCGGGGCGGACCTGTTCCTGATCGAGACCATGAACACGATCCGCGAGGCCAGGATCGCCGTGCGCGAGGTGCTCGCCGTCGGCGGGCGGGCGTGGGTTTCTTTCGCCTGCAACGACGACGGGACGCTGCTGTCGGGGGAGCCGGTGACCGGGGCGGTGCACGCGGTGCAGCGGGACGGCGCGGAGGCGGTGCTGGTCAATTGCACCGGCCCGGAGGCGACCGAGGTCGCGCTCCGCGCGCTGTGCCGGGGCCGGTACGGGCTGATCGGAGCCTGCCCGAACCTCGAGGACCGGACTGGCCTGGCCGCGGGTGAGCATGTCGACCGCGCCCTGCCCTCGACGCTGGAGCCGGAGCAGTTCGCCGAGCTGCTCGCTCGCTGGCGCGCGGACTACAGCCTGGACATCTTAGGCGGGTGCTGCGGCACGACCCCCGCGCACATCGCGGCCGCGCGGGAGGTGCTGACCGAGCCGCAACTGGTCGACTGACCGGGTTACGGGAACCTCACCGCACCGAGGAATTTGGCCAGCAGCCAAGGTTTCCGGCCCCAGACGAACGTTTTCCCAGCGCACGCCGCACGCGCCACGCTCAGCCGGCCGAACAGCACCTGCATCAGCGCGGCGGGCTGGAAATGCAGCTGCGCGTCGGCGGGATGGTCGCGCGGCAGGACCGCGATCCGGTCCGGCCGCGCCTCGAGCACCACCGGCGCGGTGTATCGGGAGCGAAACCGCACCGCGACCGGGCGGTCGGAGAACGGTTCGTGGACCAACAGCCGTCCGGTGTCACGGGACAGCAACTGGACGAGGAAGAGTTCGAAGGCCATCGCGGCGTCGTGCTGGGGGATCGGCCATCGTGCGCCAACGGCAGCCGCGATGTCGCGGCCATGGAGGTGCAGTTCGTTGAGGAGGTGGGCGTAGCAGCCAGCCAGCGGCAGGCGAGCGCCGCCCAGCCAGCTCACCAGCTTGTCCGGTTCGGCGGTCCGGCCCGCGTCGAGGAGCCGGTCGACGTCCTCGACGATCCACTCGGCCAGTGCCGCGGGAGCGCGTTCAGCCAGCTGCGCGAGGGTGAAAGCGTTGAGGTCGCCGAGTTCGTCCAGCGCGGTAGCTTCGACTCGCGCCACGACCCCGGGGATCGGGTGGGGCGGCAACGCGCCCGGCAGCACCGTGCTGCCGTAAAGCTCCGCCACGGTCACGACGTGCGCGGCTGTCTCGGCCACCGTCCAGCGACCGATCGCCGTGGCCGCCGGATCCGCCGCCGCCTCGACGAGCCGGGCGAACCTTTCCGCGGTTCGGGCGAGCGAATCGCGCACCGCCTGCCAGCTGCTTTCGGCGATCGGTCCGGTCACTAAAAAAGTGTATAAGAAATTAAATCGAACGAGCAAGACTCAGCCGAGCCAAGTCGCTGAGCAGCCCGGCCGCGACCGCCGGGCTGCAGAACGCGGCGGCCACGCTGTGCCGGACCAGCGTCGCGAGTTCGGCCTCGGAAAGTCCGAGGCAGTCGCGGCACATCCGGAATTCCGCGGTCGGCGACGTGCCGAACAACCCCGGATCGTCGGTGCCGATCGCGACCGGGACCCCCGCGGCGAGTATCCGCCGCAGCGGGTGCTCGGCGAGCGAACGGACGGCACGGGTGCGGAGGTTGGAGGTCGGGCAGATCTCAAGGGGGATTCCGTGCTCGACGAGGTGCCGCAGCAACCGGGGATCTCGCGCGCTCGCGATTCCGTGCCCGACGCGCTCGGCGCCGAGATCCCGGATCGCGGACCAGACCTCGTCCGGTCCGGTGGTTTCGCCCGCGTGCGGCAAGCTGTGCAGCCCGGCCGCTTTCGCCCGGGCGAAGACGTCGCGGAACAGCCGCCGCGGGACACCGGCTTCCGGCCCGCCGAGCCCGAATCCCACGGTGCCGGAAGGGTGTTCGCGCAACACCCAGTCGAGAGTCGCCTCCGCGCCTGGCGGGCCGTCGTCTCCGGAGACGTCGAACACCCAGCTCAGCTCCACTCCGAGACCGCCGGCGATCCGGCGGCCGGAGTCCAGTGCCTCGGCGAGTTCGCGCGGCGCGATCCCGGTTTTGCGGTGGGAGAGCGGGGTGACGGTCACCTCGGCGTAGCGCACGTTGTCGCGGGCCAGGTCGGCGGCGAGCCCGGCGACCAGCGCTTCGATGTCGGCTCCGGTGGTGACCAGTCGGTTGACGGCGGTGTAGACCGCGAGGAAATGAGCAAAATCGGTGAACTCGCAGTACTTCGCGACCTCAGCGGGTTCGGCGGGCACGCCGCTTCCGGGATGGCGGCGGGCCAGTTCCGCGACGGTGGCAGGGCTCGCCGAACCCAGGAGGTGGACGTGCAGTTCGACTTTCGGCAGGGCGGTCAGGAACTCGTCCGGAGTCATGGCGCTGCTACCGGAGGCGGCTTCGCCTGGATCGGTATTCCCACCGCCATTCAGCCTCCTGACCGGGTCCGTCGACATCCCTCTCAAGTAACTATATGTTAAGTTACCTATACCTGGGCTGGAGTGAATTTCGCAGAGAACGGAGTCTCATGACTGCGAGAGAATCCGACATCGAGGACGGCGTGGTCGAGGCCCGGCCTGACGGCAGTGCTGCGCTGGTCTTCGCGCGGCGGCTGGACCATCCAGTCGAACGGGTGTGGCAGGCGTTGACGGACGTCGGCCTGCTCTCGGGCTGGTGGGGGGCCGCGGAACGGCTTGAGCTGGTTGAAGGCGGGCAGTTCGTGCTCCGGTGGCTGAACTCGGACGAGCAAGGCAATCAGGTTGTGCTGCATGGAAAGGTCACCCGTCTGGAGCCGCCTAGGTTGCTGGAATACGACACCGATGTGCACGGGACGCTGACCTTCGCGCTGCGGCCCGCGGACAGCGGCACCGCCTTGACCTTCAGCAGCACTGTCCGGCTCCCGGCCGAGTCGCACCCGGTCATGCTCGCCGGCTGGCACATGCATCTGGGCTTTCTCGTCGGTTTGCTCGACGGACGACGAGCTGACCTGGTGAATCTGCCTCTGGACGATTGGGCGCGCTGGCGCGACCGGTACGAGGAGGCCGCGCGGTGAACGGGGCGGAATCGAATGCGCCGGAGCCCGTGCCGCTCGGTGCCAGTCCGGCCGAACGGGCCGACCCGTTCCCCGTCTTGGCGGCCCTCCAGCGCGAAGCTCCGGTGCACCTGGTGCGCTGTCCGGACGGGATGGACCGCTGGCTGGTCAGCCGCTACCAGGACGTCGTCGCTGTCCTGACGGATCCCGTCTTCAGCAGTGACTTGAGCGCGATGGCACCGCCCGAAACCCCATCAGCGGTGACGGAGGTTCGGGGAGAGGGCAGTCGGGTCCGGACGACGATGATCAATCAGGACCCGCCGGAGCACACCCGGCTCCGGCGGGAGGTAGCGCTGGGGATCGTGCCGAGCCTCATCGACGGCGTCCTGCCGTCGGCACGGCGCGTCGCGGAGGAACTCGCCGACGCCGTTTCGCGGACGGGCCGGTGCGACCTCGTCAGCGAGTTCTGCCGACCGTTTTCATTTGCCGTGATCTGCCAGTTGCTCGGTCTCCCCGCGGTAGGCCCGGACCGCTTCTTCGCGGCCGCCGAGGCCATCGGTTCGCTTGACGGCACGCCGGAAGGCGCGGCGCGCACGCGAAGCGCGATCGGCTCCATGCACGAATACTTCGCGGAGGCGGTGGCAGCCAAGCGGGTGAACCCGGCCCATGACGCGATCTCGGCGCTGCTCTCGGTTCAACGCCGCAATCGCAGACTGTCCGACGACGAAATCAGTTCCACGTGCCTTCTGATGTTCTTCAACGGTCTCGACGTGGTAGCCGATCTGATCGCCAACGGCATGCTGGCCTTGCTTGCCCACCCTGATCAGCTGGCCGCGCTGCGCGCGGATCCCGGGTTGCTGCCGCGCACGGTGGAGGAACTGCTGCGGTACGACGGTCCGGTGAACCCGGGAATATGGCGCTACGCCCGGTCCGACGCCGAGATCGGCGGCGTCCGCATTCCGCGTGGTGCGTGCGTGCTCGTGGCCATTGCGGCCGCGAACCGGGATCCGGACGTCTTCCCCGATCCTCATCGGCTGGACCTCATCCGCACACGCAATCCGCAACTGGCGTTCGGGCACGGAGCGCATTACTGCTTCGGCGCCCGGCTGGCGCGGGCGGAGGCAGAGATCGGCATCGGCACGCTCATCGGCCGGTTCTCCGGGATCTCGCTCGCGGTCCGCCGCGAGGATCTCCGGTGGCGCGAAAGCGTCGGCCGGGGCCTGGTGGAACTGCCGGTCCTGCTCGGACAGTGAGGCGGTATTCGGGCAGTCAGCCGGTGCGCCGCGCCTGGAAGACGAAGAATCCGGGCACGAACCGTCCGGCGAGCAGTGCCCGGCGGGCGTGCTCGGCGAGTTTCTTCTCCGCGAACAGAAGCGTCGCGGGGTCCGCAGGCACCGGTCCGAAGTCGTTGATCGACGTGGATTCCACGCGGTACCCGAGATCGCTGAGCAACGGCAGGAGTTCGGCGAGAGTGTGCGTGGTCTCGTGCGGGTGCAAGACCTGATCGCGGAACCAGGAGAGGGCGAAAACCTCGTCGTCGTCGGGCACGCCCGAACCGACGCGCAGCCGCCGGAATTCCGCGTACATCGCGTCCTCGCTGGCACCGCGCCGCCGCATCGCCTCGAAATGCGCCAGAAACGGACGCCGCGCGTATTCGTGATAGAGGCCGATGAACATCCGGCCGCCGTGAGCCACGAACGATCTTCCGATGTGCTCGACGCCGCCGAGGCAGTCGTTCGTCGAGTGCAGCACGCCCATGGAGGTCACCACGTCGAACTTTTCGGCGGGCCGGTGCTCGAACAAGTCGGCGACCTCGAACCGTCCTTGCGTGCCGAGTTCTCCAGCCACCTCGCGAGCCCGTTCGACGACCACCGGGTTGAAGTCGATTCCCCGTGCCGCGCAGCCGTAGTGCCACGCGGCGGCGTTCACGAGCCAGCCCGCGCCGCAGCCGACGTCGAGCAGGCTCGGCCGCTCGCGCAGCAAGGCGACGAGAGGGGGGTAGTCCAGGAGCGGGTTCGCCCGTCTCAGTTCGTCCGCGTGCTGCTTGGCATTCGTGCGGTAGTTGAACGGCAGTTCCCGGTAGAAGGCCAGTACGTCGGCTCGTGCGGACACACCGCTCCCTTCGTCAGTCGGGCCGGCGCCCGGTCAGCGCGGCTTCCGGCGACTTCCAGGCAACGACGTTCTCCATGCACAGGTAGTCGAGGTCGGTGTCCAGGAAGCAGTCGACGGCGTCCTGCGGCGTGCAGACGATCGGCTCGCCACGACGGTTGAATGACGTGTTCAGCACCAGCGGGATCGAGGTCAGTTTGTCGAATTCCGTGATCAGCGCATGGAAGCGCCCATCGTCCTGTGGCCGGACGGTCTGGATCCGCGAGGTGCCGTCGACGTGGGTGCACGCTGAGATCTCGTTCCGCTGCACGTCGAGCCCGCCGAACCGGCGCACGTCGTCCTCGGTGTCGAACGACCTGGCCGGAAGAATCCGCGCGACCAGGGACATGTACGGCGATTCGTAGCCGTCGCCCGGCGTGCCGAGCACCGAGGTCTCCCGGCCCTCCAGCGCGAACCAGTCGGCCACGCGGTCCCGGAGCACCGCGGCTGCGAACGGCCGGAAGGATTCGCGCCGCTTGACTTTGAGGTTCAACGCCTTCTGGACCGCGGCCGGCCTTGGATCGGCGAGGATCGAACGGCTGCCGAGCGCACGGGGGCCGAATTCCATCCGCCCTTGGAACCAGCCGACCAGCCGGCCCCTTGCCAAGAGCGCCGCGGCGGTCGGGGCGACTTCGTCCGGGGAAACGACGAGGTGGCTGACGTCGCGCGCCCGCAATGCGCTGCACACCTCACGCAATCCGTAGGCTGGGCCCAGCCGTGCCGCGCACATGCCGTCGGCTTGGTGTCCGCGCGCGGTGCGCGACGGCTGGGCCGCATGCCCGTGCCAGGCTTCGAGCGCGGCGCCGAGAGCACCGCCCGAGTCGCCGGGAGCGGGCTGCACCCACACGTCGTCGAACGGCCCTTCCCGCTGGATCCGCCCGTTGGCGACGCAGTTGAGAGCCACGCCGCCGGCGAGGACGAGGTTCCGTTCGCCGGTGCTGGCGTGCGCCTGATTCGCGAGCTCGAGCATGATCTCCTCGACGACCTGCTGAATCGACGCCGCCAGATCAGCATGAGCCTGGGTGAGTGGTTCGTCCGGCTCCCGCCGCGGCCCGAACAGAGCCTCCATCCGAGCCCGGTCGTACATGTGCCGGGCGATCGGGTAGGTAAGGAGCGACTCGTCGATGGTGAAGGACCCGTCCGCGCGGACGTGCACGACGTTGTCCAGGATGCTCTCCCGGAAGCGGGGCCGCCCGTAAGGAGCCAAGCCCATCACTTTGTATTCGCCGTCGTTCACCTCGAACCCGAGGAAATGAGTGAAGCACGAATAGAGCAGGCCCAGCGAGTGCGGAAAGCGAAGCTCGCGAAGGAGCCGGATCTTCTTGCCGTTTCCGGCGGTCGTCGTGCCGGCGCCGATGGTCGTGGTGGCGAATTCCCCGACGCCGTCGGCCACCAGCACCGCGGCGCTTTCGAATGGCGACGGATAGAAGGCGGAAGCGGCATGGGACAGATGGTGCGGAACCTGCACCAGACGTTTGTCCCAGGCAGTGCGCGCTCCGGCGGTCGGCGAGGCGGCCAGCAGCTTCCCGACCAGCCCGGCGGAGCCGTAGAGTCCGCGCTCGTTCCGGTTTTCGAAGATCGCGCGGAAGTGATCTGATCCGCGCGGGTAGTTCCGGACGGCCGTCGAGAGGATCCGGGCCAGCTTGCGCTGCGGCTTCTCGTAGAAGGCGACGAGGTCGACGTCGTCGAGAGTGGCTCCGGACCAGTCTAGGCAGGCTCTGATCGCGTTTTCCGGGAATCGTGAGTCGTTCTTGACGCGCGTCAGCCGTTCCTCTTCGACCGCGGCCACGACTTCGCCGTCGGAGACGATCGCCGCCGCGGAGTTGTGGTAATAGCAGGAGAAACCCAGTATCAGCATGCCGTGTCACGCGCTTTCGAGGTAGCGGTGGTTGTTCGAGGCCGTGTGCCATCGGCCGGGCACCCGGCGGATGCGGAGCAACCTGGCCGCGAATCCCAGGAACCGGTATCCCAGCATCAGCGCCGCGGAGCCGGGTTTCATGCGAGCGGGTAGGAGTCGCTGGGAACGGTGCCGTCGTGGCCGGAACGGGGGGCGGCTCGCGTTGCCCGGATTTTCCTGCTCGGCAAGACTCGGGAGAGCAGGCCGATGAGGCGAAGAAGCGTCTGCATCGCGGAATCACTTCCAATCGAGGTGTTTCTCGAGCCGGCTCGCCAGGACGCGCTGGCCCTCGTCATAGAAATGGGCGACGTCGATGAAAATCGATGTGTCGTCGTAGCCTTCGGCGATCCAGTCGTTGGCGTCGTGGAAATCCAGTCCGGCGGCCGCCGCGCCCGCGCTGAGTTCGTCCTTGGCTCGTCGGTACACCGGCTGCGAGGCCAGCCACCGGACCGCGGCTCCCAGGTGCACCTGGTCGTGCTCCCAGTTCTCCTGTTCGAGTCCGGTGAGCTTCTTGGGAGTCCACCCGATCGCGGGCTGCAGCACGTAGTGGACTCGCAGACGCAAGGAGTCGGCAAGGGCCCGCCAGATCTCCATGTTCCGCACCGCTCGTTCGAGCGTGCCGGCGAGTCTCGAGTCGAGGAGTTCCGGCGCCAGCAGATTGTCCTCGACCTGCGCCTGATCCCATTCCCTCGCGGCTTTTTGCCGTGTTCTCCCCGCGCCGGCAAGGCGGCGCAGCCGGCCAGGGGCCGGGTCGCAGCGCTGAGGTCCGAGCACAGTGCCGCCGAACGGGTGGAACACCGATGCTTCCTTGAGACCCGCGTGCACGCATTCGGCGAAGCCCGAGAACAGGACGACATCGCGGACTTCAGGGAGCAGGTGCCTCAGCGAGAGGTAATACGCGAGTTCCTGCGCGCAGCCGGCACCGCTCACGCCCAGGTTGACGAAAGGCAACTGCGGCCTGCTCAGCAATGCGGCCATCGTCGTCCGGTCGGAAGAGGCCCCGATGCCGAACGCGACGCTGCCGCCGAGCAGCACGCGGCATTCGGCATATCTCGAGCGCAGCATCCGCAGATCTATCGGCGTGCCTTCCTCGGTGTAGTGCTCGCGAAATCCTTGCGGGCCGGTCGAAACCGTCGCCGACTTGAAGTTCGGTTTGAGCGTGAAGGTGACGAACGGCCGGGCGGCCAGCCCGAGCTCCTGATAGGGTTGCTGCATCGGCATGGCGTTCCTCCCCACGATCACGACATCCGGACTGGCGCTGTTCGCTGTCGGAAGCCGGTCGGCTCATTCCTCCTTGACTCCGGCGGCGATCAGTACCTCGCCGGTCATCCGGACCGGTCCGTCCCCGAACCGCTCGGCGAGGATCCGGACGGCGTCCTCGCGGATCTCCTGCCGCCGCTTGTGTCCGTCGTCTGCCGTGCCGAGCACTCGTTGCAACGGGAGCACCGCGGTTTCCTCGAAGAGAGTCCAATAAGCAGACGGGCTTTCGGACTCGACGAGGCCCGACTCGAGCACCTCGACCGTCACGTCTGAGAAGCCGGCCGAGCCGAGGCGCTCGCGCAGAGCTTCCGGAGAGGAAAGCCCCACCGGGCCCGGCGCGGCGGGATCCGGTGCGGTCAGTTCCGCATGTCGCGAGATGAGTTCCGCCTGCAGCCGGTACGGCATGCAGAGGTCGGGCGATCCGATCGTCAGCGCGACGAACCTGCCCCCGGGCTTCAGCGCGCGACGTATGGCCCGGATGGCCGCGCCGGGCTCCGGCATGTACTGCAGCCCCGCACGGCAGGTCGCCGCGTCGAACGACGAGTCGGCCACGCCGAGTTCGTCTTCCCGCTCGATCGTCGCGAACTCGGCATTGCCCGCTCCACGCCGGTCCGCTTCGTCCCGGGCGGCCTGGACCATCGTTTCCGCGAGGTCCAGCCCGAGAACCCGGCCCCGCGGCCCGACCGCTTCGGCGAGTGCGAAAGCAGGGTTGCCGCTGCCGCAGGCCAAGTCGAGCACGCGATCGCCGGGGGAGACCCGGGCGAGGCGGACCATGTGCGCGGTAGTGGCGGAACTCGCTCGTTCGAACGATGCCTTGTGCCGCAGCCAGCCGGGCGTCGCGACCGTGAAGTCGATGCGTTGCTGCGCACGGACGTCGTCGTTGCTGATCAAGTCCCCTCCTCGGTGAGCGAGCCGATCCGATGGTAGCGAAAGTAACTAACAAAAGCGATAGTGACATCGTCGAGCGCAGGTCGCGAGTGCGATTGACAAGGAAAATTTTTACGTTCTAGGATGTCTTTATGCTAGAGGTGCAGCACCTGGACCGGATCGAGCAGGCCCAGGCAGTCTTGAAGCCGCAACGCGTCGAGGTTCTGCGAAGATTCGCCGAACCGCATACCTGCACGGAAGTGGGTGCGCACCTGGGGCAGACGCCGCAGCGCGTCTACTACCACGTCCAGCGTCTGCTCGAGGCGGGCGTTCTGGCCAGGGTGGGCGAGCGAAAGGCCCGCGGGGTGCACGAGGGGATCTACCAAGCCACCGCCCGGTCCTACTGGCTGTCGCCCGAACTGGTCGGCACGCTCGGTTCCCGTCAGGCGCAGGACGAATTGAGCCTGGGCTACCTGCTGAACCTGGTCGAAGAGGTGCAGGTCGATTTGGTCGCGCTCGCCGAGGCCGACCGGGCCGAGGCCGCACTGCCGTCGATCGGTATCTCGGGCGAGATCCGGGTGCCCGCCGAACAAGGCGAGCGCTTTCTCGAGGATCTGCGCATCGCGCTGGAAGAACTGTTCAGCCGCTACGGCGGCACCGCGGGCGACGCTTTCCGCGTCGCGGTCGCGTGCTATCCGAAAGGACCATCTCATGACTGACGTCTTCGCTCTCCGTGCGCGCATCGGAGCCGAGCCGGAGAAGGTCTACCGGGCCTTCACCGACGGCGCTGCCCTGAGCACCTGGCTGGCTGATCACGCCGAGGTCGACACGGCCGGCAACAGGTTCGGATTCTGGGGAGAGCACGTCCCGGAAGGCGAACCGGGCAGGCAGCGGCTGCTCGAGGCGGAGCCCGCGCGGCTGGTGCGATTCGCCTGGCTGCTCTCCGGCGACGAGACCGTCGTCGAGGTCCGGCTGGAGCCCGACGACGGCACCGGCACCCTGCTGACGCTCACCCAGACCGGGTTGCCGACCTGGGAGGAGCTGATGTCCGGCACCGGAAAGCGCGACCTCATCCATACTTTCTGGTCGGCCTCGGTGGCCAACCTCGTCAACTTCGTGGAAGGTCGCGAGCTGGTGCCGAAGTGCGATTTCGCCGATCTCGAACGCGATGCCGCCCAAACCGAGGTGCGCATCGGCGCGCCCCCCGAAGAGGTGTACGCGTCGTTGACCGAGCCCGAGCAGCTCAATCGCTGGCTGGCGCGCGACGCGCAGGTCGACCTCAAGGTCGGCGGGCGCATTTCCTTCGACGGAGAGGGCGAGGGATGCGAAATCCTCGCACTGGAGCCGGCCAAGACCTTGTCGCACACCTGGAGTTTCGGCGGGCGGCAGACGGTGGTGACGTGGGAACTCGACGGCACTGACGGGCAGACCCGGCTGACTCTGGTGCACAGCGGGTTCGGCGGCGGAAACCCCGGTGCGGCCGCGCAGCAGGAATCCGGATGGCTCGCCTATCTCGCGACGCTCAAGCGCATGCACGAACTCGGCCCGGACTGGCGGCCGCACGCCGTCGGCATGGAGTTCGCGGCGTGACTTCCGTTTGATCCCCGAGCAGCAGGGAGAGGTCTTCATGACAGAGCGATCCAGCGATGCCTCGGCGGCGGAGACGCCGGTCGGCGAGTCCGCGGTGGGCGCGCCCGCCGGCGCGCGCGTCCGGTGGATCATCTTGGCCGCGCTCGCTCTCGGCGCGATGATGGACGCTTGGGACGGCACCGCCGTCGCGGTGGCGAATCCGTCGATCGCGGGCGAGCTGAACACCACACTGACCGAGTTGCAGTGGGTGACCAACGGATACATGCTGGCCACCGCGGTCTTCCTGATCACCGCGGGCAAGATCGGCGACCGGTTCGGGCACAAGCGGGTTTTTCTCGTCGGCGTCGCCGGGTTCATGGCGAGTTCGGTCCTCGTCGGGTTCGCCGGGCACATCAGCCTGCTGATTGCGTTCCGGGTTCTTCAGGGGCTGTTCGGCGCGTTGCTGCTGCCCAACTCGCTGGCGATCCTGACGGCCACGTTCCCTCCGGACAAGGTGAAGTCCGCGTTCGGCATTTTCATGGGAACCTTCGCGGTGGCCGGTGCTTCCGGGCCGTTCGTCGGCGGCCTGCTGGTGCAGTACCTGGACTGGCGGTGGGTGTTCTTCGTGAACGTCGCGCTCGGGGCTTGCGCGTTCGCGGTGGCCGCGAAACTGGTGCCCGGCACGGCGCCAAGCGGTCCGGCGCGCCCGTTCGATCTCCCCGGAGTGCTTCTCCTGACGATCGCCTTGGGCGGGCTCGTGCTCGGCGTCATCCAGGTTCCCGAGCACGGTTGGACGGGGGCCTATCCGTTGTCCTGCCTGTCGGTCGGAGTGGCGGGCGCGATCCTGTTCGTGGTGCGCGAGACCAGGATCAAGCTCCCGTTCTTCCCGCTGAGCCTGTTCCGGTCCGCCGCCATCACCGCCAGCACGGTGGCGACGCTGGTGGCGGGCGGCCTGATGTTCAGCTGCTGGTTTTTCCTCGCCCTGTACTTGCAGGAGGTGCGCGGACTCAGCCCGTTGCTGGCCGGTCTGGAACTGCTGCCGGTCAACGTGGTGTTCCTGGCCGCGTCGCCGGTCGGCGGCATGCTGAACCAGCGCTTCGGCCCGCGGCTGCCAATCCTGTCCGGACTGGTGCTGGTGGCCGTCGCGCTGTTCGGGCTGTCGCAGTTGTCGGCGGATTCCTCCTACAACGCCATCTGGCCCTTCCTGGTGCCGCTGTCCATGGGGGTCAGCTTCCTCGCGCCCACCGCGTCCCAGGTGATCGTGGGCCGGTCGCCTGCCGAGCTGACGGGGGTGGCCAGCGGGTTGGGGCAGACGGCGTTGATCGGCGGCAGCGTGCTGAGCATCGCGGTACTGGGCACACTGGTCTTGTTCCGGACCGGCAGCACGTTTTCCGCGAATCTGGCGGGTGCGGGAGTGCCGAGCCAGGTCGCGGATCAGCTGAGCGGGAGCGCCGCATCGGTGGCGCAGGGCAGCATCACGGTGCCTCCGGACGTCCCGCAGCATTTCGCGCCGGCGATTGTCCAAGCCGCGCACACGTCGTTCATGGACGGTTTCGGGCTGGCTTTCCTGGTTGCTGGCATCCTCGTGCTTCTGGTCGTCCCGCTCGGCTTCCTCGTCCGGTCGGAAGATCCGCCGGCGCGCCCCGAAGCGGCGGCGTGAGGCACCGTCAGACGGTGGCGCACACGTAACGGACTGGCACCGGGAAAGTGATCTTTCCGTCTGTGCCGCGCAGGGTCTCCAGCTCGGCGGCGACGTCGTCGCCCAGCTGGAGGCGCTCGGCATCGGATATCCTTTCCCAGAACAGCCGAGCGCCCTGGGCGAAGGTCCACCGCACCCAGTCCCAGCCCGTTCGCATGGTGATCCGCACCGGTTCGGCGTCCATCCGGACCGACCGGAACCCTGCTCGCCGCACTGTCGACGCCAGCCCGTCCGGCGTCCCGAACCAGCTGGCCTGAGGATCCACGAAATCACGGGGCATCCCGGCTTCGAGCAGCTTCCGGAACAGCCGCCGGAAGGCATCGCCAGCTTGTGGCGGGAATGCCGAAGGCATCCCGTCTTCGCGGAACACGGGCGCGCTCAGCGCGAGCCGGCCTGGCGACCGCAGCAATGGCGGATAGCGGCGCAACGCGTCTTCCGCGTTGAGGAACATGACGATGCTGAAGCCGCCGAGGATCACGTCGAAGGTGCCGGGAGGGAAATCAGGGGATTCGCCGTCCATCACCTGGGCACTGATGTTGGCCAGTCCGAGGCGGCGCCCGTCCGCGGTGACGTGGTCCACCATGGCGGCCGACAGGTCGATCGCGGCCACCCGGCCTTCGTCGCCGACGCTCGTCGCCGCGGGAAACGTCACTGCTCCGCGGCCGCAGCCGACGTCAAGGACAGTCTCCCCGCGGCGCAGCTCGGCGTAATCGGCCAAGCGGCGTCCGGCGGGCCGGTGGAATTCGATGCCCGATCGGTCGAAATCGTCCGCGATCCGATCGAAGACACGGGTGAGGCCAGCTTTCGTCGCTTCACGATCCATCTGATAAAAGTATAAGAAGATGTAGTGATGTCAAGGTGCTGGGTGCCGTGCTAGCGCGGCTGAGATTCCTTCGCGGCTCAGGAGAAGGCCCCGGCACGAACAGAATCGCCGGGCGGCGGGCGCATGCCCTTGCCCGGCGATTCCGCGGAATCAGCCGTCGCCGGCTCAGTCGACCGGGTCGAGCCAGATGTTGGTCAGGTCGAAGAACTCGATCTGAGGAACGTGCACCGCGTTGCGAACGCGGTTGCCGTAGTACCGCGATGTCATGGCCGCGAACGACAGGATCGGCACGATCGGCAGATCCTTCATCACCTCGACGTCCACCTCGTGCCACAACTCCTCGGCACGTGCCTTGTCCGGTTCTTCGAGTGCGCGGGCGATCAGCGAGTCCACCACCGGGCTGCTGTAGCCGCCGTAGTTGGTGGTGCCCTTGGTGTCATTCGTCTGGAACAACGGCTGCACGATCACGCGGCCGTTGTTGCCGAACCAGTCCGGGGTGAAACCGGGCTCTGCGATGTCCCACGCTCCGGCGCGGCCTGCCTCGGGATCGGAGAGTGCGCCGCCGTAGTACTCGGCCTGAGTGTAGGTCTTGTACTCCAGGGTGATGCCGATCTTCTTCAGGTCCGCGGCGATCGAGTCCATGATCTTGAGATGGATGCCGACCTTCCGGACCGCGGCGATCAGCGTCAGGCCTTCTCCGTATCCGCTCTCCACGAGCAACTGGCGCGCCTTGTCCGGGTCGCCGCGGTCGCCTGGCGTGGGGTAGGGGTCGAATTCGCGATGCCCGATGCTGCCGACCGGGATCACCGAATGCAGCGGTTCGTTCGGTGCGTCGAGGACGTCGAGGATCTCGCCGATGGCGACCCGGTCGATGGCGTAAGCGATCGCCTTGCGCACGCCCAGTTTGGAAGTGGCGCCCCCTGCGTTGGGGCTGCGCAGATTGAACACGACGTACGGGTTGAGCGCGAAGCCGGGGTAGCTGCGCGGGGCGGCGTCCTGGCCCGCTTTGGGGCGTGCCCAAGAGACCGCGGTGTAGGACCACGCCAGGTCGACCTCGCCGGCGTCCATCTTCTGCTGCGTCTCGGCCACCGGCTCGTTGGCCACGGTGATCTCGATCCGCTCGACGTACTGGCCGCGGATCGGATCGGTTTCCTTGCGCCACGACGGGTTCCGGTCGAGCCGGATCTCCAGGCCGTGGTCGTCGTACCGGGTCAGCCGGTAGGGCGCGCAGGAGAGCGTGTTGCGCCGGAATTCCATGCTGTCGGGCAAGTAGGCGTCGTACTCGGCCGGAGCGGGGGTGGTGAAGCCGGTGGCCAGGATGTTCAGGAAGTCGTTGGCGGGCCGGATGAGGCGGAACGTCAGCGTTCGGTCGTCAGTGGCCCGCAGGCCGGAGATCTCGTGGGTGTCCTGGAAGCGCGCCAGTGCGGTGGGCGTCGGACTGATCCCGTCGAAGGCTGCCTGGTAGGCGTCGCAGTATTCCTTCATCCCCTCGATGGTGCTCGTGAAGTAGTGCAGGGCGCCCGCCCCGGACACCGGGTTCGGCAGCCGCTTGATCCCGCGCACGACGTCGGCGGCGGTCACGTCCCTCGGCGGGGTGGAGTTCCACCGGACGCCCTCGCGCAGCCGGATCACGTAGGTTCGCCGATCCTCGCTGATCCCGCCGTTGGCCTCCGTGGGGATCTCGGCGGCGAGGTCCGGCACCGGCGTGAACGATCGCTCCGGATCGGAGAGATCGTTCGTGGCCGGGTAGGCGAACAGTTGCCTGCTGAGCGCCCGGAGGATCTGGGCTGACGTCGCGTAGTAGGCACTGGCGGTGTCGATGTGGTCCACTCCGCCGGGCCCGACCAGGCGCAGGGTTCCGCCGTAGCACGGGGCACCCGGCTGCGAGGAGGGGCTCTGGTCCGTGCCGAGGTCGTCTTCGGTGCCGAGCATGGGTTCGCGTCCCCTTCCGGAGAGAAGTACGTGCCGCTGGCGCTGACTGTAGTGGATCCTTCTCAGTATCGCTATATGAAAGAGTAGTGAACCTGCTCGGCGGAGACGCGGATCAGGGGGTCCGGACGCAGCGGAAGACCGTCCACCGCGGAGTGCCGGACGACGGGTCGTCGCCGGCGCGGACGCCCTCGGCCAGCTCGACCACCCGGAATCCGCAGTAGCTCAGCTCCCGCACATAGCCGGAGAAAGTCCGGTGGCGCCGGGGAAGGCCGCACCATGCCGGAGCCCCGGCGTCTTCGTCCTCGTCGAAGTAGTTCCCGGCGCGGGCGAAGGGATGGTCCACCGAAAACACCAGCCGTCCCCCGGGCGAGACCAGGTGATGAAGGGTCTCCAGCAGCCGCGCGAGATTGCGCACGTGTTGCAGGATGCGGGCCGCCGCGACGAGTTCGTAGCGGGCGCTTCCGCGTCCGGACCAGCGGTCGGGGTCGAACAGTTCGACCGTGCCGGGTGCCGCCGCGGCGCTTGCCGCCGGCAGCTGTCCGGCGGGTGCCAGCCCGTGGTAGCCGCGAACCCCGCCACGGGCGGCGATTCGGGCGATTCCGGGGTCCGCGCAGCCGAGGTCGAGAAGCGTCCGGCCGCGGAGCGGTCCCAGGAACGCCTGCGTCGCGGCGATCTCGGGGGCGAACTCGCCGGGACGGGCTCTGGTGCGATCGTCGAGGGTCACAGTGCCGACCTGCTTTCCTGTCCGGACCGGGGAGCCTCGATCGGGGCGCTCTCTGCGGTTTCCTCTCGCAATTGCGCGGGCAGCAAAGGCGTGCGCAACAGGCGCCCGAACGCGGCGGCCCGATCCGGTGCGGCGGCGAGCCAGTCGCGGACCAGCCGCGAGCCTTCGATGTAGGTGCTCGTGTAGGCCCGCCAGAGCGGATCGGTGAGGAACCGGACCATGTGCCGGGCCCGTGCCTCGTCGACGAGCATCCACCGGCGCAGATAAGCGACCGCGTCCTCGGGATCGCTTCCCCGCTCGTGCAGCAGGATGGCTGCGTCCTGGCGTGCGCTCAGCAGCTGGGTCGTCTGTGCCAGCAGCAGTTCCGCGCGCTCGCCGTCGAGGTCGAGGCGGATTTCGCGGAGCACGTTCTCGGCCCACCGTCCCCAGCCCTCGCCCAGCACCGCATCGAGGGCCGCCTCGCCGGCGCCCTCGGCGATCAGGCATTGGGGGGTGTTGACCAGCGAGATCGTGTGCTCGGCCTGCGCTTGCCCGCGAACCAGGAGTTCCTCCTTCACGCAGTGGTCGGTGTGGTGACCTGGGTACGCCTCGTGCGTGACCAGCAGCGGCAGCGCGGACAAACCGTGCCCGGAGTCCGCGTTGATCTCCACGTGCGAGCGGAAGTCGCCAAGGTAGTGGTTGAACGCGTTCCAAGGTTTGTCGGTGACCACTGTGTACTCGACCGATTCGCCGTCCGGCAGTCCGTACTCCGCTCGGACCCGCTCGCGGAGCGCGCCGGACAGCGTGCGGATCGCCTCCTCGAGACGGGATACCGGGCACGCGTCCCGCTCGCGGTGCGCCGCCAGCCGGTGGCTGAGGTCGCCGCGGCCAGGCAGCAACTGCCCGATCCGGTCGTGCACTTCGGCGTAGCGATCCGGGTCCGCGAGTTCGACTCGCACGTCGAAGTAGGTTTCGAGTTCCTCGGCGAAGGTGATCGGCTCGCCGATCAGTCGACGCGCGGTGCACGCCAGCGCCCGCAGTTGTGCGGTGAGGAAACGCTGTCGCCCAGGGGCAAGGCTTTCGCCCGCCAGGAGGGTTTCGGCCTGGGCGCACAGGTCGGCCGGATCAGGCGAGGGTTCTGTGTCCACTTCGGCCGCCAGCCGCGAGTCGCCGAACCACGCGTCCACGAATCCGGGCACCAGCCTGCCGATCCGCAGCCCGAGCTTCAGGTATCCGCCGACCGCATCTTCCATGGCATCTCCTGTGACAGCCGGGCTCCCGGGCTCGCGGGCAGTTCCTCTCAAGTCACTTCACTATATGATAATTATTTAAGGTGGGACAGGGGCGCGGGCCATGTGCGAACCCGGTCACGAGGCGGCGGAGACCACGGCGAAGTCTCTGATCCGCAGCGCGGGCATGGACATCCGGGCGAAGCAGTCGCCCCACTCGCGCGGCAGCGCGGGCTCGGTGCGGCCGACCTCGGCCACCCGGCCCAGCAGCGCGACCGGGCTTTCGTTGAACCGGAAGTCCGGCACGGCCGCGGTCACCTTCCCGCGCTCGACAAGGTAGACACCGTCCCGGGTGACGCCGGTGAGCAGCAGGGACCGGGGGTCGACATCGCGCAGGTACCAGAGCGAGGTCAGCAGCAGCCCGCGTTCGGTGTCCGCGATCATCTCGTCCAGGCCGCGCCCCCTGTCCGGGCCGCGGAGCACCAGGTTGCCGATCTCCGGAGTGCAGCGAAGACCCCTGGCCGCGGCCGACGCGCGGGTGTGGGCGAGGGCGGTGAGCGCCCCGTCGGTGATCCAATCTGTGCGCGCGAGCGGGAATCCGTTGTCGAAGACCGACGCCGCGGCGGTGGAACCGCGCGCGATGACGAAGGGGGCGCATTGGAGGCCGGGTTCGTCCGGGTCGCTGTACAACGTCAACGGGAAGTCGGTCAGCCGCTCGCCCAGGCGGGTGGTGCCGTCCGGGCCGCTGAACACCGACTGGCCCGAATAGGCGTCTTGGGCGCTGAGCGCCTCGTACAGATGCAGCATCAGGTCCGCGACGCCCGACGGCGGAATGAGCACTTCGTAGGGGCCGTGGGGGAGGGTCGCGCGGCGCACCGGTCTGCTGAGCCGTTCGTCGAGCGCTTCGGCCATCGCCGCCGGGCCGGCGAAGTCCGGCGAAGCGGAACCCGCCCACGCCGACGCTTGCTGATCGGGACGCATCGAGGTCAGGTCGAAAACGCCCGTCGGCTGGACGTGGTGCAACCGCAACCCCGTGGAGGATGCGACGCAGCTGGTGCGCAGCTGGTGTTCGGCATAACCGGATAGCAGATTTTCGCGGCGACGCGCCCGCTCGAAGGCGATGTTCAGCCCGGGCAGCAGCGCGCCGAGGCGGTCCCAGGCGCGCGCCGCGGATCGCTCGGCCGAGCCGCGGCGCACGGTGCCCCGCGGCAGGACAAGTGGCTGGGCATCCGGTGCCGGGGGCGCTTCGCGGGCCAGGCTGGTGGCCGCGGCGACCAGCTCGGCCACGGATTCCTCGCTCCAGTCGCCGTGCCGCGCGGCGACCCCGGTCGCCGAACCGGCGATCGCGGCGACGGTGAGCCTGCGCCCGATGGTCGCGCCGCTGGTCGTCGGGGCGTTCGCGGCCCAGCGGAAGTGGGCGGCCGACAATTCGTCGGCCACCGCGACGCAGCCTCCCTCCGCCGCGCACAGCTCGACCGCGTGCGCCGCGGCCCACGCTGGCCCGCCGTCCGCCGCGGCGGTCATCGCGCTGCCGTGTTCGTCACCCGGATCCCGGCGAAGGCCGCGGCCGGGCTGCCGTGGCTTGCCGCGGCGGCTTGCACCGGCTGCCCCTTGCCGCACCGATCGGCACCGAACGTCCGGTAGGTGTCTTGCCCGCCGAGTGCGCCGAGCGCGCCCCAGAACGCGCGGGTCCGGCCCAGGTACGCGACCCCGGAAAGCTGGCCGGCCAGACGCCCTCGGCGAATCCGGTAGGCGCGCTGCGCCGAGAACTGGAAGTCTTCGCGCCGTGCGTCGATGGAGAAGCTGTCCGAGCCCGTCAGGTAAATCCCGTCGCCCACGCCGTCGATGAGACGGGCGGTGTCCGGACCGTCCGGAGCGGGCAGCAGCGACACGTTGGGCATCCGCTGGATAGGTACGTGCAGCGCGGACTCGGCGTGGGAGCAGCCGGTCGACCGGTCGGCGCCGAGCAGCGCCGCGCCGGTCCGGTCGGTCTGGAAGCCGGTCAGCACGCCCTTCTCGATCAGCGGCCAGCGCTGGGCCTTGACGCCCTCGTCGTCGAATCCGGTCGTGGCGAGGCTGTGCGGCGCGATTCGGTCGGCGTCGACGTTCATCAGCGCCGAGCCGTAGCGCAGCGACCCGAGCTGGTCCGGGGATACGAACGTCGTGCCCGCGTAGGCCGTCTCGTGGCCGAGTGCGCGGTCCAGTTCGGTCGCGTGGCCGACCGACTCGTGGATGGTCAGCCACAACTGGGAAGGGTCGATCACCAGGTCGTAGCAGCCTGGCTCGACCGGCGTCGCAACGCGTTTCTCGCTGAGCAAGGCCGGCATGGCCTCGATTTCGGCATCCCAGTCCCAGCCTTCGCCCTCCAGGTACTCCCAGCCGCGCGCGGTCGGCGGTCCCTGGCTGCGCAGGCTGGCCCCGTCGCATGCGGCGACCACTTGCGGATGGATCCGGAGCCGCTGCTGGAGCGTAGTGGTGCCGGCGAGGTCCGCGTAGAACCTGCTGTCCCGGGTGCAGGTCACCTTGGCGAGCACCAAGCCGACCTGCGGGGCCTTGGCCAGCCGGGCGCTCCACTCGGTCAGCTTCGCGACGCGGTCGGCGGCCGGCACCGAGAACGGGTCGATCCGGTGCGGGGTGCTCCAGTGCCCGCGGTGGACTCGTTCGGCGGCCGGCGGGGGCTCCGCCCCCGGCAGCAGGACGGAGCCCGCTTCGGCGACCGCGATCGCATCGTCCACAGTGGATGCCGCCGCCTCGGGGGTCAGCGCCGCGGTGGCGGCGAAACCGGTATTTCCGGCCGAGCGCAGCCGGACGGCCAAACCGGTGTCGGTGGTGTCCTTGCTGCCGCGGAGGACGCCGTCCTGGGTGACCGAGGCGGCGGTGCGGACCTGGACGACGCTCACGGACGCATGCCGGATTCCTCGCCGCTGGGCCTGCCCGAGGGCCGCGTCGGCAAGCCTGGCGAGGGGGAGCGCGACGAATGCGGGATCGATCCCGGCGGCGGAGTCGAGCATGAAACCACTATATGTCATGAAAGTGAAATAGGCGGGCGGGACGGCGGGGCTCATGGGCGGATCTGCTTGCGGAGCAAATCCTCAGCGGGGAAGCTGCGGGATGAGCGGCGAGGCCGGCTCAGCCCAGAACGTGTGTTCTGCGCTGTGCGGCAACGGGTCCCCGCGGTATGAAGCCTCGTCCGGCCGGGTCGCGTCGGCGCGCCGATCGGGGGAGCACGCGCAGAACAGCAGGTTGTCCTGATCGATCATCGCCGGGAACCCTTCGGCTTTGACACCGCCGCTGGCGGAAGTCACTATCTATCTTGATGGTGACCATCGCATGCGTGTCAATCGATCGGCGGGAGAGGCGGATGGCACATATCCAGCTCGAGCCCGGACAGCCAGGAATACTGGGGCTGTTCCGCTTCCGGCCGGAGACGGCGAAGCCGCTTGCCGAACTCGCCGACGTGCTGCTGCGCGGGCCGAGCACGCTGAGCCGCGGCGAGCGGGAGCTGATCGCGACCGTCGTCTCGCGGGGCAACGACTGCTCTTTCTGCGCCTCGGCGCACGGTGCGGTTGCCTCGGCGCAGCTCGCGGGAGGCGCGGCACTGGTCGAGGCGGCGGCACAGGACATCGATCAGGCACCGATCTCGGACAAGCTGAAGGCGTTGCTCAGGATCGCGTCGCTGGTGCGGGAGGACGGTCGCGCGGCCGACGAGGCTGCCGTCCTCGCCGCGAAGACCGCTGGCGCGACGGACCTGGAGATCCACGACACGGTGTTGATCGCCGCGGCCTTCTGCATGTTCAACCGCTACGTCGACGGCCTTGCGACATTCGCGCCGAGTGATCCGGCCTCGTATGCGAATCAGGCGAGGAACATCGTCGATCACGGCTACCTCGCGGTCAGCCGCGGCTGAAGGGCGCCGACGACCGCCGGCGCCGCTGCTGGCACACCCCGGTGCGAAGTGCCACAGTTTCCCCATGGCCACAGACGAAGACCGGATCACCGCGGCACGCGCCGAATTCGACGATCTCGAGGAGCGGATGTCGGAGCACGGGAGCGTGCGCGGCACTCTGTTCGGCAAACCGTGCCTCAAGGCCGGCAGCAAGGCCTACGCGTGCCAATTCCGGGACGGCGTCGCCTTCAAGCTTCCGCCGGAGCCGCACGCGGCCGCGTTGAAGCTGACCGGCGCGGAACTGTTCGATCCTTCAGGAAAGGGGCGTCCGATGAAGGAATGGGTGCAAATTCCGGTGCGGCACGCGAAAAAATGGTCGGAATTGGCACTGCAGGCCCTGAAACACGTTGGCGGGTGAACGCCGGGCAACACCGCAATCCCTGACAGGTTTCGCGAGGGCCGAACTGTCACACTCGTCGTGGTCGAAGGCGCCACACAGGAGGGGCTGAGCGGCGATGCCACACCCGTTCGGGTACATGCAGCTGGCGACGACGGACATCGAGAAGTCCCGGCAGTTCTACGGCGAGCTGTTCGACTGGCAGCTCACGCCGACCGGCGACGACGCCCACCCCTACGTCGAGATCCAGAGCGGGGAAGGCCCTCCGATCGGTGGCATCATGCCGTCCGCGCCGCAGGCACCGCCGATGTGGGTTCCCTATGTCCAGGTGGCCGGAGTCGAGCCGTTCGTGGCGCAGGCCCGGAAGCTCGGCGGAGCGGTGCTGCAGGAACCCACCGAACTGCCCGATCACAGCTGGTACGCCGTTCTCGCCGATCCCACCGGCGCTCCCTTCGCCCTGCACGGGCCGCGGAGCTGAACCAGGCAACCAGGTCCGAGAGCCAGGGGAGGGGAAATGGCATCTCGTCGCGCCGCGTTCGTGGTCGCGCTCACCGGTCTGGCCGCCCTCGGCGTCGGGCTGCTGGCCGGCAGTGCGGGTTCGTTGCGGGCCGAGCGTTCCGATCCGGCCGCCGGTGCGCGCCCCGCGGCCGCGGACCTGCTTGCCCGCGGCCGTTACCTGGCGACCATCGGCGTGTGCGAAGCCTGCCACACGCCGCCGAAGGTGCCCGCACAGCCTCCGCCGCCCGGCGACGAGCAGGAGATCGCCCGGGAGCGCGACTTCCGGACGAATCCCGACTGGAAGCAGTACCTCGACGAGACCCGGGTCGACGCGGGCGGGGTTCCGTTCATCCTCCGGTTCTCCCCGACCAGCAGCGGAGTCGTGTACAGCCGCAACATCACGCCGGATGTCGCTACCGGGATCGGCCGATGGTCGGTCGAAGACATCGTGAAGGCGCTGCGCACCGGCGAGACGCCGGACGGCCGCGTGCTCTTCCTGTTCGCTCCGCACACGTTCTTCGCGCACCTCGCCGATTCCGATGCCAGGGCGCTGGCCGTCTACCTCAAGAGCCTGCCGCCGGTGAGCAACCGGATCCCGGACCGGCAGCTGCCGTTCCCGCCCCAGCCCGCCGCTCCGGTGCCCCATCCGGCGGACCCGCCGACCGGACCGTCGCCCGCTCGTGCCGAGTACTTGCTCGCCGCGGTCGTCGGCTGCAAGGAATGCCATTCGCACCACGAAAACGGCGTCCTGCGGGAGTTCACGGGCGGCGACCCCAAGGACGCCTTCGTCGGCGTGTTCCGGCTCGGGCCAGATCTGCCGCTGCGGACCGGCGAGAAGGGGCTGGCGGCTTTCCCGTACCCGGGGAACGCCGTGCTGTACGGGGGAAACCTGACGAAGTTCGGAGTGGACGGCCCGAGTCGCGACACCTCGGTGTTCGAACTGATGCGCGCGATGCGTCGCGGGATCGCGGTGGAGCCGGACCAGTACGGCAGGCCGCGCCCGCTCGAGCACATCATGCTCTGGCAGTTCTACTCTCAGATGAGCGCCTCCGACGCCTATTCCATCGCGTCGCTGGTCAAGCGATTGCATTACGTCCCACATGACGTTCCGCAGGGCCCGATTCGTTTCGGCGATGACTGGCGCGCGGCCTTCAAGCAGGTGTACGGCAACGAACCGTCGCAGCACGACGCGGAGATCTTCGGCAAGACCCTGCCCAAATAAGCGGTCAAGGAAGCAAGTTCGGAGCCGTCGCGGAAACGCGCCGGCCGGGAAAACGCGGAAGAAACCGCCGACAGAAGCGAACCGAGAAGGGGGAATCATGGCAGATTCCGAAGAGACCGGCGGCGGATCGTACGCGGAACTCGTTTCGCGGTACCACGCGCTGAGCGCGGAACATGACGAACTTGTCCGCCAGATGGGGGACCAGATCAAGCCTTTTCCTGCGGCGGGAATCGACGGCTTCCTCAGCCATTTCATCATTTCGCTGGAGATCCAGCAGGGCGATCTGGCCGGTCAGGCCGTCAACTTCACGATGCCGCCCGCGACGCAGACGGTCTCGAGGTCCGAGCCGTTCGTGTACCGGCCCGGCGGGGAAAACCGGGTGGACATCCCGCTCCCAGAGGGATGCACCCTGCCTTCGGTCATCCGGGAAGAGGACTTCCTCACCCGGCCCGAAGGCTACTTCGACGCCGGGCACCAGGTCGTCTGGATGCAGATCCTGAACCTGGACGCACGGGTGGAGCATGACGTGCTGGGACCGGTCCGGATCATTCTCGGGGAGACGCTCAAACGCGAGTACCCCGACGTCTTCCAGCCCTCGCTGGGGATCGCGCGGGCGCTCGGCCGGCGCGGCGGGTTCCCCGCCTCGTTGTTCTTCAACCCCTACGCGCTCATCGAAACCCGGTTCGGCGCGTTCCGGGCCATCCACGGAACGCTGGCGTACGGCCGCGTCACCGACTTCCCGCCGGTCGGCACTCCGGTCAGCATCCGGGACTGCATCCCGCTGGAGAACGTCGAGGACGTCCGCCGGGCGGGCGTGCCGCGCACCGCGCACGAGTCCATCGAGCCGTTCGCGCGGCTGATCGCGTTGTCCCACCCGATCGACGTGCCCATGCAGGTCTCCGGCACCGAGGCGTTCCAGTTCGTCGAGAGGGGTATCGCGCGCTCCGGTTCCGCCGGTGCCTAGCGCGCCCGCGGTTTCGCTGGCCGGGGTCACCCGGTTGTTCGGGCCGGTCCCGGCCCTGCTTCGCGTCGGGTTGCGCATCGAGCGGGGCGAGTTCGTCTTGCTGCGCGGCCCGAACGGGGCAGGGAAGAGCACCTTGCTGCGGCTGCTCGGCACGGCGATCTCGCCGACCTTCGGTACGGGTGCCGTGCTGGGCTTCGACCTGGTGCGGGAGCGGTCCGCGATCCGCGCTCGTACCGAATTGCTCGGGCATCGCGCGCGGCTGTACGACGAGCTGACCGCGGAGGAAAACCTCCGGTTCGTGTGCCGGCTCCATGGCATCAGCGCCGCGAACGTCACCGCCGCGCTCGACCAGGTAGGGATGGCGAGGACAGCCAGCGAGCGGGTGCACGGCTTCTCTCCCGGCATGCGGCAGCGGCTCGCGCTGGCCCGGCTGGTGGTGCGCGCGCCGGAGCTGCTGCTGCTCGACGAGCCTTTCGCGGCGTGCGACCAGGAAGCGAAGCAGCTGGTCGAGGACATCGTGGGCGAGGCGAGGCTCGCCGGGCGGACCGTCGTGCTGGCCACGCACGACAGCGAGCGTCCGTTGCTGCCTGACCGAGTCCTGCGGTTGGCGGCGGGCAGCGTGAACGAGGCGGCGCGCATGCCGGTCACCGCGTCGACGGAGGAACGGTGAAGGTGGGCGCGCGGTCTGTCGTCGCGGTGATCGCCGCCAAGGATCTGCGCGTCGAGCTGCGGGCACGGCACGCGACCGTGCTGGTCGGACCGTTCGTGGCGACGCTGGTGGTCTCCTTCGGACTGTCGCTCGGGCCCGGCGGCGCGGCCGTGGAGCGGCTGGCTCCCGGCTTGCTGTGGCTGACCGCGCTGTTCGGTGCCGTGCTGCTGTGCCGCCGCGCGTACGAAGCCGAGTTCGACGACGACGCGATGCTGGGGCTGTTGCTTTCCCCCAGGCCGAATTCGGTGCTCTATCTCGGCAAGGCGATCGCCATCGCGATTCAGCTCGCGGTGCTGGAGTCAGGAGTTTTCGGGCTGGTCGCGGTGCTGTACGGGTTGCCCGCCGCGGCTTCGCCGGGCGGGCTGGCCGCGGCGCTGCTGCTCGGCGCCCTCGGGATGGGCGGACTGGGCGCGCTGCTCGGAGCGGTGTCGGGCGCGGCGCGGACCCGCGAGTCCGTGCTGCCGCTGCTCGTTTTCCCGCTGTCGGTTCCGATGCTGATCGCGGGCGCGAAGGCGACTGCGATCGCGTTGTACGGCCCCATCGGAGAACTCGGCCGCTGGCTGGGATTGCTGCTCGTCGTGGCCTTGGTGTTCTGGGCGGCCGGCACCCTGCTGTTCGACTACATGGTGGAGGACTGAGATGCGGAGGTCGCGCCGAGCCGTCGGATGGCTCACCAGCGAACGCGGGCGGCGGGTGCTCGGCTGGACGACGGCCGTCTTCCTGACGCTCAGTGCCGTGCTCTCGCTGGTGGTCGTGCCCGCCGATGCCGAGCAGGGCGTGGTTCAGCGGCTGATGTACGTGCACGTGCCCACCGCCTGGATCGCCTATCTGGCGTTCACGGTCGTGTTCGCCGCGAGCGTGGCTTATCTGCGGACCAGGCGGACGCGCTGGGACCGTCTCGCCGAGGCATCGGCTGAGATCGGTGTCGTGTTCACCGCGCTGACCATCGTCCTCGGCGCGATCTGGGGCCGCCCGACCTGGGGCGTGTGGTGGACCTGGGATCCGAGGCTGACCACCACCGCGATCCTGTTCCTGATCTACCTCGGCTACCTCGCGGTGCGACGGCTGCCCGAAAACCCGATGCGTGCCTACCGGTGGGCGGCGGTGATCGGGGTGCTGGGCTTTCTGGACGTGCCCGTCGTGCACCTGTCCGTGCTGTGGTGGCGCGGACTGCACCAGCCGCCGTCGGTGCTCCGGGTCCAAGGACCGGTCGTCGCGCCGTCGATGCTGTTCGCTCTCGGGTTCGCGGTCGCCGCGTTCACTCTCGCTTACCTCTGGCTGCTGGTGACGCGGATGCACCTGCGTCGGGTCGAGGAGCGGGCGAGGTCGGACCTGCTGCGCGCGCCGGTGGCGCGGGTGGGAAAGGAGGTGCCGAATTGAGCTACGCAGTGGCCGGGTATCTCGTCACCTTCGTCGTCGTGGCCGGCTACGCGACGTCGCTGCGGCACCGGCTGCGCCGGGCTTCACGGCTGGGGCCAAGGAAATGAGAAAGGCCGTCGCGTTGGTGCCGGCGGGGCTGATCGCCGGCGCGCTTGTTTGGGTGGTGGCGGCGGGAGCCGGCGACAACCTCGTGTACTACCAGACGCCGGGCGAGTTGCACGCCGGCCCGAGCACGGCGCGGGTCCGCGTCGGCGGGCAGGTGGTCCCGCGTTCGATCGTGCAGGACGGTACGGCGATCCGGTTCCTGCTGCGCGACTCCGGGGCACAGGTCGCGGTCGTGTACACGGGCACGACGCCGGCGACCTTCAAAGACGGGCAAGGCGCGATCGTCGAAGGCAGCTACGGTCCCGACGGAGTGGTCCGAGCGGACACACTCCTGGTCAAGCACGGCAACCGTTACACCCCGCCGCCGGACACGCGGAGTTAGCCGATGGATGTCTTCGGCCGGACCTCGCTGCTGCTCGCTTTCGCCGCTGCGGCCTGGGGGTTGTTCGCCGCGCTCTTCGGCGGACGGCGTCCGGCCCTTGCCGAAAGCGCCCGCGCCAGCTGCTTCGCCGTCGTTCTGGCGACTGCGGCGGCGAACGCGGCGATGCTGGCTGCTTTGCTGTCCGACGACTTCGCGGTCCGGTACGTCGCCGAGAGTTCCAGCCGCGCGGCTCCGGGACTGTACAAGGTGCTGGCGTTGTGGGGCGGGGCTGGCGGTTCGCTCCTGCTGTGGAACCTGGTCCTTGCCGGGTACGGCGCGGCGCTCGCCTGCTGGGCCCGTCGCCATCCGCATCCGGCGCTGCGGTGGGTGTTCGCCACGGTTGCCGGGGTGCAGGTCTTCTTCCTGTCGCTTGTCGTCGTCGCTACCGACCCGTTCGCCCTCGCGGCCCCGGTCCCCGCCGACGGTGCCGGGTTGCAGCCGCTGCTGCGGAGCAACGTGCTCATGGCAGTGCACCCGCCGGTGCTCTATCTCGGGCTGATCGGGTTCGCGGTGCCGCTCGGGTTCGCCGTCGCCGCGCTGGCCGAACGCGACGCCGCCGACTGGTGGGTGCAGGCCGCGCGCCGCTGGGTACTGGCCGCCTGGTGTTTCCTCGCCGCCGGTCTGTGTCTCGGCGCGCTGTGGGCTTACACCGTGCTCGGCTGGGGCGGGTTCTGGGCGTGGGATCCGGTGGAGAACGCCGCCCTGCTGCCCTGGCTCACCGCGACGGCATACCTGCACTCCGCGCGACTTCAGCAACGGCGCGGGATCCTCAAGATCTGGAACGTCGGACTGATCCTCGCCACATTCGTGCTCACCGTTCTCGGCACCTTCCTGACCAGGGGCAGCCTCCTGGTTTCCGTGCATGCCTTCGCGGACTCCGCGATCGGGCCGTTCTTCCTGGTCTTCCTCGGGACAGTGGTAGTCGCCGCTTTCGTTCTCGTGCTGCGCCGAGCAGGCCGGTTGCGTTCGCGCGGAAAGCTGGACGCGGCGCTGTCCCGGGAGACGTTCTTCCTCGGCAACAATCTGGTGCTATCCGTGCTGGCTGCGGCCATCGGTGCCGGAATGCTGTACCCGCTGATAGTGGAAGCCAGTTCGGGCACGGAAGTCACGGTCGGCAAGCCGTTCTACACGCAGACGACCACACCGTTGTTGCTGCTCGTTCTGCTGCTGGCCGGGATCGCGCCGCTCCTGCCGTGGCGGAAAGGACAGCCGGGCCGGCTTCTGCGCCGCCTCGCGCTGCCCGCCGCCGCGGCGGTCGTCGCGGCGGCCGGCATGCGGGTCGCCGGAGCGCCAGGCACCGCCGTGCCGCTCGGGTTTGGCCTCGCTGTGTTCGCCGCGGCGGGCGCGCTGAGCGAACTCGCCCGTTCCGCGCGCGCCCGGTATTCCCGTGGGAACGCCGTTCTCGGGTCGCTGTGGACCGCGTTCGTCGGCCATGCGGTGCGGCGCTCGCACGGTGCGCTGCTCGCGCATCTCGGCCTCGCGCTCGCTGCCGCGGGCATCGCGGCGAGCGCGGGGCTGTCCCGGGAGGCCGAAGCGACGTTGGTGCCCGGACAGTCCGCCGTGCTCGCTGGTTACCGACTGTCCTACGCGGGGGCGGAGCAGCACGCCGATCCCGAACGCACGACCTTGTCCGCCCGGCTCACGCTCGGCACCGGAGACGGCTCGGAGGGGGAGTTGTCACCGTCGATCGCTTCCTACCGGGGCACCACGGACCCGATCGGCGAACCGGCGCTGCGGCGCGGCGTCTGGACCGACCTTTACGCGACTCTGCTCGCGGTCCAGCAGCCCGGGAACCAGGCGACCGTCCGGCTGTACGTCAACCCGGGCGTGTCCTGGTTCTGGGCTGGGGGAGCGTTGGTCGTCATCGGCGGGTTCCTCTGCGGCTGGCCGGTCCGGCGTCGCTCGCCGTCTCGGCCCGGGCGCGCCGCCGCGGTCGGGGCGGCACCGTGAGCCGGCGGCACTGGCGGATCGCGGTGCCCGTCTCCGCCCTCCTGGTCGCGGTGCTGACGGTGCTGGCGGTGGCGGCGCTGCGGCCGTCCGAGGACGTGGAGCCAGTGAAGCGCCCTGCTCCCGACTTCGCTCTGCAGAAGCTCGACGGCAGCGGGCCTCTCCGGCTGGCCGACCTCCGCGGCCATCCGGCGGTACTCAACTTCTGGGCGTCCTGGTGCGCTCCGTGCAAGGCCGAATTCGCGGTATTGCGCGGCGCGTGGCCGCGCTACCGCCAGCGGGGCTTCGTGTTTGTCGCGATCGTATTCGACGACACGACGGCCGCGGCGGGGGAATTTCTGCGGACGGCGGGCGCGGACTGGCCCGTAGTGGTCGATGAGAAGTCCCGGGCCGCGCTGAGCTTCGGCGTACGCGGTATTCCCCAGACTTATTTCCTCGACGGCGACGGCCGGATCGACCACGTCGAGCGCGGACCGCTCACCCCGTCGACCCTGGCCGCCCGGCTGTCCTCGCTGGAGCACGGATGACGCGGCGCTGGCGCTTCCTGGTTGTGACCGCGGCGATCGTCGCACTGGGTGCGCTCGCGCTGCTGACCGAACCCTCCCCGTCGGTCGACGAGACTGCGCGGCAACTCGGCTCGGCGTTGAGATGTCCTACCTGCCAGGGCGTCTCCGTCGCGGACTCGCCTTCGCCGGTGGCCAGGGACATGCGCGACCGGATCGTGGCGGAGCTGCGGGCGGGCCGCACGCCGGACGACATCCGGCGGGAGTTCGTCGCCGCGTACGGGGACTGGGTTCTCCTGGAGCCGCCTTCGCGCGGCCTTGGCTTGTTGCCGTGGGCGATCCCGGCCGCGGCGCTCGTCGCGGGAGCGACCCGGTGGGCGCTGGCGGCTCGCCGGTGGATCGGACGCGAAGGCGGCGCGAGAGGAAGGCCGGAGTGAACTGGTGGATCGCGGCCGGCGTGTCGGTACTGGCCTTCGGAGTGCTGTTCGGTGTCGTCCGTCCGCTGCTCGCCGCGAAACCGGCCGGACGGCGGCCGGGTTTCTGGGCGGCCCGCCGCCGGCGGCTCGTCCTCGCGGCTGGTGCCGTGCTCTGCACGGTTCCCTTGTTCGTCACCGCGATGAACCCGCCGGACGCTGCCGAGCCCGCGGCGGCGCAGTCGCCCGCCGCCCCACACGCCGACGTGAGCGCGAGCTTGGACCGTGCCCGCCGCTATGCCCAGGAAGGCCGGGCGGACAAGGCGATCGACGAATATGTGACGGTGCTGCGGGTCGACAGCGGCAATGCCGAAGCGCTGTCGTCGATGGGGTATCTGCTGTACCTCGCCGGGCGGCCGGAGGACGGATTGTGGGCGGTGGACGAGGCATTGCGGTCGGCACCCGGGTACGCCGAGGCGAAGTACTTCCGCGGTGCCATCCTGATCACCGGGCTCCGGCGAGGTCCGGAGGGGGCGGCCAGCCTGCGCGAGTATCTTGCCGCCGAGCCGGACGGCAACCACCGCCAGGACGCACTGTACCTGCTCGGCCTGGCCGGAGAGAAGCCATGATCGCTCCGCTAGCGCCGGGTCAGCAGCAGCGCGGGCAAGGGGCTCAGCACCGGCGGATCGCTCGGCCTGGCCCAGCGCAGCGTCAGGTCGGCCGGTGCGGACGTGCTTCCCGCGGCACGGACTGGCGCGGCACCGACGAGGAGAGTCTCGGGCACCGGCGTCAGGCAGCTCGAAACGTCGGCGCTCGACGGCAGGCCGATCGCCATGAGCCAATAGTGTCCGTCCGGAACCGGCTCCAGCCGGAACGGTCCGCTGCCGCGGCAAGCCGTGCACATCAGCGGCAGCCCCGACGCGAGCCGTGCTGGAAATAGGCCAATCACGACTATGCCGGAAAAACGCGCCGGCACCGTTACGGTACCCGATACCGTGCCGCGGTCCTCGCTCCGTCCGGGCATCGCGCGCATCGCGACGGAAATCATTCCCCGCAATTCGTCTTGGCTGGCCGAGGAAGCGAGGCGGCGCAGGTCCCGTGGAGCAAAGCCGGTGTACCTGCGGTACTGGTTGGTGAACGTCGCCGCGCTGCTGTAACCGACAGCCGTGCCGACGTCCATGACTGCCATTTCGGAAAGCAGCAACAGCCGGCTGGCCTCCCGCAGCCGCAACGCGGTGACGAATCGCGCAGGAGTAAGACCGGTCACCTCGTGGAACACCCTGACGAAATGGTATTTGCTCAAGCAGGCGATCCGAGCCATCTCGTCGACCGACGGCGGGCTGCTGAGGTTCGCCGCGGCCGCCGTCACCACCGCGTCCACCGCTGCGGTCCAGTGCCGGTCCACCGTCGACCTGTGTGCGAGCGGCATCGCGTTTCCCCCTCCGGACACGCACAGCGCACAATCAGGTTAGCCCGGTTGTCCTCCTTTACCTTGGTCCGATCGTGTGATCTGCGTGCGGTATCCCGCCGGGTTCCGTTGGTGCCTTCGCACAACGCGGCCGGGCGGGGAACCGGTGTCCGCACGGCGCGCGACCCATCTCCGAAACCGGTCAGCGGGGCTGCTCAGCCCACCACTTCTGCCCGCTTTCCGGCAGAGCTTGGGCCGGGTCGCAGCAGGGTACTTCCGCCAGGAAATCCCTAACCCCGCTCGCACTCTCCGCGAACTGGCGCACCCACCGTTTCTCCGCGCACGGCACGTCGCACAAATTGAGCCTTTTCTGGATGAATGGCGCGCGGCGCGTCGTCGTGCGCTCAGGTGCTGGCGTCCTGCAGCCAGGGGTAACGCCCGGCGTCCGCGTCGCTGTAGTCCGGGTCGAGATAGATGTGCAGGCGCTGGATCCGGCCGTCGCGGATTTCGAAGACGTTGCAGAAGCGGCCGCCCAGTCCCTCGGTTGCCCGCCAAGAAGTGCCGTCGGCGAGAACGCCGTGGGTGATGCCTTCGACGACCACGTAATCGCCCTGCTGGACGTAGTTGAAGTAGGGCACCTCGTGCACGATCGAGGAGAACAGCACGAACACATCCGCGAACAGCTGCTTGATCTCGGCGATGCCGCGCGCGGGTTCGTGCTTCGGGAAGTAGACGTAGGCGTTGTCCGCGAAGAGGCCGAAGAAGTCCTCGCCAGCGTCCATCTGCTTGAAATACGTTTCCGCGATCGCCTTGCCGTCGACAGTGACTTCGTTGTGCACCATGACGTTCCTTTCGGGACTATCGAGCCAGCACCTGCCGGAGGACCTCGCGCAGCGTCCCGGCGGGATCGTCGGCCAGGTCGGCGCTGCGCCAAGCGACGTGGTGGTCCGGGCGGACGAGCAGGCAGCCGCCGTCGGTGATTTCGCGGACGCGTTCCCAGTCGCCGAGCGGGTCGGTGTACTCGCGGCCGAGGCCGATCTGCCGGGCGGCGAGGTCGATGGCGAACTCGGTGGCGAGTTTGCCCGCCGCGTCGAGCCAGTCCTGTCCGCCGATTCCGGTCAGCACGGTGAACTGGCCGTGGCCGGTGATGTCCACAGTGGACACCGGGGTTCCGGCGTGTTCGAGCCAGGCGTGCGGCAACCGGGCCCCGGGGTGGCTGGTGGCCTGGTAGTACAGCTCCGCGTCGCGCGACGGGGCAGGCCAGGGTGTGCCGTCGGACAGCACCGCGGCCGAGGCGTAGCGCTGGCCGAGTTCGACGCCGTGTGCGTTGAACTGGTAGTTCTGCAGTTCGACGGCTTCTCGCAGTTCGGCGCGGCGGGCCCGGCCTTCCGGGGTGTCCGCGGCGAGGCCGGCGAGGCTGCGCCAGCCTTCCTCGGCGCTTTGGCCGGGCCGGAAGCCGAACGCTTGCGAAATCGGCCGCATGTCCTCGACGCTGCGCATCGCGCGGTCGACCACCTGCTTGCCGACCGGCTGCCGTTCCGCGTCGTAGGTGTCCAGCAGCGCTTCCCCGGCTTCGCCGCGGAGCACCGAAGCGAGTTTCCACGCCAGGTTGAACGCGTCCTGCACCGAGGTGTTGGTGCCGAGCCCGTTGGCGGGCGGATGCCGGTGCGCGGCGTCCCCGGCGAGGAATGCCCGGCCGCGCCGGTAGGAACGGGCGACCAGGTGGTTGATCTGCCATTCGCTGACGGCCTTGATCCGGATCTCGACGTCCGGGTCGCCGATGATGGTCGACGCTCGCGCGCGGACGGCGCCGGGGGAGAGGTCGGGTTCGCCTTCGGCCGGGTCGTACATGAAGAGCATGACCCATTCGGTCCAGGGCTTGACGCAGATGAACGTGCCGGAGCCGACCCAGTAGTCGTTGCCAGGCTGGCACATCCAGTACAGGGTTCCGGGCCGGTGCGCGGTGTAGCGGGTGAGATCAGCCTCCAGCCACACGTTCGCGGCACGGCCGAGTCCGGATTCGCCGTCGAATGCGAAACCGAGCTGTTCGGCCACCGTGCTGCGGCCGCCGTCCGCACCGATCACGTACCGCGCGACGATCTCCTCGGTGGCTCCGGTTTCCCGGTCGGCGACCACCGCGTGGACTGCGTCCGGCGTTTGCGAGATGCGCACGAGTTCGGTCGAAAACCGGAGGTCGGCGCCGTGCCGCTCGGCTCCGGCGCGCAGTACCGGTTCGAGGATGTGCTGCGGGATGTTGCACATCGCGCTGGGGCTGGCGGCGGTGTAGTCGGCGTGCCGCGCGGTGCCGCTGCCCCAGGTTTTCAGCCGGGCCAGTTCCTGTCCGGCGAAGCTGGTGGCCCAGACGTTGTCGCCCATCAGTTCGTTGGGCACCGCGACTTCCCGGACGGCGTCCTCGATGCCGAGGTCGCGGAAGACCTCCATGGTGCGCTGGTTGGTGATGTGGGCGCGCGGGGAATGCGCGGTGCCCGGGTACTTGGTGATCGTGACGGCGCGCACGCCCTGCGCGGCGAGCAGGGCGGACGCGGTCAGGCCGGCGGGACCGGCACCGACGATCAGGACATCGGTTTCGAAAGCAGACATGACGGATCGACCTCCTGGGCGGTGCCCAGTCAGCAGGGACGAAGGGGTACGGCCGGGTCAGCCGGCCTGGTGCGCGCCGGTCATCAGCGCGGCGAGGTCGTCGGGGCGCAGGAACGACGGCGGGGGCGGCGGACCCCAGTTGAACAGCCCCTTGGCGCCCTCCAGCGTCTCCGGCGTCCAGAGCTGGTCGTCGAGGATGCTGTCCATGTCGGAGTAGTACTCGGAGAAGTTGCCCGCGGGATCCTTGAGGTACCAGAAGAAATTCGATCCCGCGTGGTGCCTGCCGAGGCCCCACACGTGCCGTTCCGGATGGTCCTCCAGCATCGCGGTCGCGCCGCGGCCGACCTCGTCGACGTCCTCGACCTGCCACGACGTGTGGTGCAGGAAGGCGACCGGCGCGGCGAGCGCGAGCACGTTGTGATGGTCGGTCGAACAGCGCAGGAACGCGCCGTGCCCCTTGATCGCGTCGCTGGTCTTGAACCCCAGCCCGGCGGTGAAGAACTGGATCGTGCGCTCGTGGTCGGGGGAGCCGACGACGACGTGGCCGAGCTTGCGCGGGCACACCGGGCCGGTGCGCAGCACGCCGGGCGCCCGCGTGCTGGTGCGCTCCAGCCGTCCGGGTCCGTTGTACGGCGTGGGCGGCTCGGGATCCTGGTGCAGCCGGTCGGCGATCCGGACGACCACCTGGAATCCGGTGACCGGTTCGCGGGTGAACAACGTGTCGCCCGCGATCTCGGCTGGGATGTCCAAAGAGGACAGCTGGCGGCGGATGCGGGTGAGGTCGTCCGGGTCGTCCGCGCCGATGCTCAGCTCCATCAGCTGCCGTCGCGGCGAGTGGACGATCTTCAGCTGACGGCCGCCGTCGCGGGTGCTGAACCAGCCGTCGGCGTCCTCGGCGAGGCCGAAATCCCGGTAGTACCGGGCGGTCGTGGCGACGTCGGGCACGCCGACGACGAGTGAGTTCAACCGGTGCAATGCCATTGCCCAGCCCTTTCCGCTAAGCGGCGACCATCCGCTGCCGCAGTTCGCCGATGCCGTGGACGTAGCTGACGAGCTGGTCGCCCGCCTTCAGGTAGCGCTGCGGCGTGCGGCCCATGCCGACGCCGGACGGCGTGCCGGTGAAGATCACGTCGCCGGGCTGCAGCGGGGTCACCGCGGACAGCCGGGCGATCAGCGCCGGCACCGAGAACACCATCGAGGAGGTGCGGCCCTTCTGGACTTGTTCGCCGTTGACGAGCGCGCCGAGTTCGAGGTCGTCGCGGTCGGGCAGTTCGTCCGGGGACACGACGACGGGCCCGAGCGGCCCGAAACCGGGGTAGGACTTGGCGAGGCTGAACTGCGGGGCGGGACCGGCCAGCTGCAGCAGCCGTTCGGAGATGTCCTGCCCGACGGTGAGCCCGGCGACGTAGTCCCACGCCTGGTCCTCGCCGACGCGTTCGGCGCGCTTGCCGACGACCGCGACGAGTTCGACCTCCCAGTCGACGTTCCCGCCGTCCGGGATGGCGACGTCGCCGTAAGGACCGGTGAGGCAGGTCGGGAACTTGGTGAACACCGGCGGGGTTTCGGGCACGGCGAAGGACGATTCGGCCGCGTGGTCGGCGTAGTTCAGGCCGATCGCGAACACCTGGCGCGGCGCCGGGACCGGGTTGCCCAGCTGCTCGTCGCGCACCGGCCGCTCGAGCGCGTGCCCCTCGCCGATCGTCGCGGCGAACTCGGACAGCTCCGTCCACCGCTCGTAGGCCTGGTGGACGTCCGGGCCGAACCGCCCGCCACTGGCCTCGGCAACGTCCACGGCCTTGCCCGGTGCGGTGACCAGGGCGAGCCGTCCGTCCACAGCGGCGACTTTCATGCGGGGCTCCTTCGCGTCCGGCTTCAGTGCCCTCCAGTTGTACGCCCACAGATTCGATGAGGCAATAAACTTTCGAAAGTTGCTCGAATATTCGTATCCGCTAGAGTGAGCGGCATGGCAGGGGAAGCGACGCGCGCAGAGGGCGTCTACCAGCAGCTGCGGGCCGACATCCTGGGCGGCCGGATGGTGCCCGGCCAGCGCCTGAAGTTCCCCGAACTGTGCGAGCGATACGCGACGAGCGTCGGCGCGGCCCGCGAGGCGCTCACGCGGTTGACCGCCGAGGGGCTGGTGAAGACCAGGCCGCACCTCGGCTACACGGTCACGCCGTTGTCGCACGAGGATCTCGCGGATTTGACCAAGGCGCGCCTGGAGATCGAGTCGCTGGTGCTGCGGCTGTCGATCCTCGAAGGAGACGTCCAGTGGGAGGCCCGCGCGGTGGCCGCGCACCATCTGCTCGAGCGCACCCCGTTCACCGGCCCCGCCGACCCGGACCGCCCGACCGACGCCTGGGTCGCCGCGCACGCGGACTTCCACCTGGCCCTGTTCGAGGGCTGCGGCAACCGCAGGCTGGTCGCGACGGCGCGCGGCCTGCGCGAGGAGGCCGAGCTGTACCGGCAGTGGTCTGTCTCTTTCGGACAGGAACCCGACCGGGATCTCGCGGGCGAGCACAAGGCGATCCTCGAAGCGGCGTTGGCCCGCGACGCGGACCTGGCGGCCGAACGGCTTCGGGACCACATCGCGCACACGGCGCAGCTGCTGATCAGCTGCGCGGAGGACGAGCCGAACCGGCCGTAGCGGCTGTTACCGGCGCAGCCGGTCCGCGGCAAGAAGCACCACCTAGGGACACCCCCGGCTTCAGTTCTTTCCGGTCACCACCGCCGCGGAAGTGCCGCCGCGCCGCGAGGGTTCCCCGGCGGCGAGCAGCCGTCCGTGCGGCAGGATCTCGATCCCCGCTGCCACGCCGATGTCGCCGCCGCTCTTGAACTTCTGTCCCAACGCCTCCAGGCCCTTCGCCGCCGGCAGCGCGAGGAAGCCCGCTTCGGCGTCTGTGGTCGCCGCGTTCCGCTGGGAAGCGCGCGGGGCGGCGATCGCGTCCGGCAGGCTCATGCCGAGGTCGAACCGGTTGAGCAGGATCTGCAGGACGGTCGTGATGATCGTCGCGCCGCCCGGCGAACCGACCGCGAGGACCGGTTTGCCGTCGTGCAGGACGATCGTCGGCGACATGCTCGAACGCGGGCGCTTGCCGGGGGCGGGCAGGTTCGGGTCGGGCGCCGAGCCCTGCGTCGGGGCGAAGTTGAAGTCGGTCAGCTCGTTGTTCAGCAGGAAACCGCGGCCCGGCACGGTGATGCCGCTGCCGGCCAGCTGTTCGATCGTGTTGGTGTAGGACACGATGTTGCCCTGCTTGTCGGCGACGACGAAGTGGTTCGTGTGCTGCTCGTTGCTGTCCGAGGAGGCCGCGGGAGCGGTGGTGCAGCCCGGGCCGGGCGCGTACGGGTCGCCCGGCGCGACGGGGCTCGTTCCGGCCTTGTTCGGGTCGATCTGGCACGCCCGGGACGCCGCGAAGCGCTTGGAGAGCAGCTGCCGCTGCGGCACGTCCACGTAGCGCGCGTCGCCGATGTACCGGTTGCGGTCGGCGAAAGCGAGCCGGCTCGCCTCCAGGTAGTGGTGCAGCGCCTGGGTCTGGTCCATTGTGGACATCGGGAAATTGCCGAGGATGTTCAGCGCTTCGCCCACGGTGATGCCGCCGCTGGAGGACGGGGCCATGCCGTAGACGTCGTAGCCGCGGTAGTTGATGTGCGTCGGCGTGCCGTCGAGCGCTCGGTAGGCGCGGAGGTCGGACAGCTGCATCGGGCCGGTCAGCGGGGTCGCCGCACCGGGCGTGACCGGCGGGTTCTGCACCGTCCGGACGAGGTCGCGGCCGACCGCGCCGCCGTAGAACGCGCCTACGCCCTCGCGTTGGATCTGCCGGTAGGTCGCCGCGAGATCGGGATTGCGCAGGACGGAACCGGCCTTGGGCGCGGCCCCGCCGGGCAGGAACAGCTCGGCGCTGGGGGAGAAGCGGCCCAGCTTCGCGGCCACCGACTGCGTCTGCCGCTCGAACTCGGGCGTGACGACGAACCCGTGCCGCGCGACCTTCTCGGCGGGCTTGAGGTTGTCCGCGAGGCTGAACTTGCCCCAGCGCTGCAGGGCCCGCTGCCAGGTGGCGAGCATCCCCGGCACGCCGACGGAACGCCCGCTCTCGACGGCGGTCTCGAAGTCGTACGGCTTGCCGGTGGAGGGGTCGATGAACATCGTCGACGAGTCGCGGGCCGGGGTGGTTTCGCGCCCGTCGATGGTCGAGACGGTCTTGGTGCGGGCGTCGTAGTAGACGAAATACCCGCCGCCCCCGAGCCCGGCGACGTACGGGTCGGTCACGCCGAGCGTCGCGGCGACCGCGACCGCGGCGTCGGCAGCGGTCCCGCCTCGGCGCAGTACATCGATCCCGGCTTGGGTGGACTCGACGGTGTCGGAGACGACCGCACCTCCGGAGCCCTCCGCGACGGGAGTCCGCGGCGGCGCCGGCCTCGCCGAGGCCGCGGGTGCCGAGGCCACCACACAGACGGCGGCGAGCCCGGTGGCCATCGTGGCGGTGACGATGCGCTTCAGCGGCATGGCAACCCTTTCTCGGCGGTGAAACCAGGGAGGTCCTGTTTAGCACCTGCCGCCCCGAGATGACACGGTCCAAGACGGTGCAGTCCGAGCGGATCTACGCCGAGACCGGCCGGACGACGCATCCCGTCTTGACCCGAGGTCAGTCCCCAGCGGAGATTCCGTGCCCGGCGGCACGAAGCGCGTCCTCGGCCACCGCGGCGAATCCGGCGATGACGTCGTTGGCGCGCGTCGGCACCCAGACGGCCGAACTCGACCACCGCAGCCTGCCTTCGTCGAGCGGGCGCCACGTCAGGCCGTCGGGCAACGGGTGTTCCTCGTTGAAGTGCACGCCCATTCCGGCCAGCACGAGCCCGTGGGTGAAGTTCGGGTTGCGGGCGTGCCGGATCGCTCCCGGCAGGAAGCCGTTGTCGCGGCAGATCGCGAGGATGTGGTCGTACAGCCGCGGCGCCATCTCGCGTTGGAAGACGATCAGCGGGGAGCCGTTGAGGTCGCGCAGCCGCACGACGCCCGAGTCCGCGAGCCGGTGCGTCGCGGGCAGCACGACCCCGAGCGGCCGGGACAGCACCGGCCCCGACTCCAGGCCGACGGTGTCGGACGGGTGGCGCACGATTCCGACGTCGAGCTTGCCTTCCCGCAGGCGGGCGATCTGTTCGTCCGTGCTGACCTCGTGCAGCTCCAGCAGCACGTCCGGCACCGTCGCGGCGAACTCGGCGGCGATCGTGCGCAGCACCTCGGGAGTCGTGTCCGGCGGAATCCCCGCGCGCAGCGTGCCCGACGTGCCGGGCAGGATCCGGCGCATCGCTTCCCGCGCGCTGTCCACGCCTTCGAGGACCGGACGCGTGTGTTCGAGCAGCAGCGCGCCCGCCTCGGTGAGCCGCACGCCGCCCCGGCCGCGGTGGAACAGGTCGACGCCGAGTTCGCGCTCCAGGTCCCGGATCCGCTGCGACAGCGGCGGCTGCGCCATGTGCAGCCGTTTCGCCGCCCGGCCGAAGTGCAGCTCCTCGCTCAGGACGACGAAGTACCGCAGATGCCGCAGCTCCATCGGCCGGACCATACCAACTCGATATCGCGGGAGGTCGCACTTGGTGTTGGCCAGCGGCGGACTCGCGCTGTTTTTCTTGTCCGCGACGCGAACGACGAACGAAGGAACGACCTCCATGACCGAAACAGTGCTGCTCGACCGCCGGGACGAGATCGCCGTGCTGACGTTGAACCGGCCGGAGAAGCTCAACGCGTGGACCCACGCGATGCGGGAACGGCTGATCGGGCACCTGCGCGAACTCGACGAGGATCCGGCCTGCCGCGGCGTGGTGCTGACCGGGGCCGGGCGGGCGTTCTGCGCCGGGCAGGACCTGGCGGAAACAGCCGCGATCCGCCCGGACGACCACGCCGCCGCGGAGGCCTGGATCGACGACTTCGACCGCCTCTACCGCGCGGTCCGCGAGATGCGGAAGCCGACCGTCGCCGCGGTCAACGGCGTCGTAGCCGGTTCCGGGTTCCAGTACGCGCTCGTGGCCGACCTGCGGATCGGGCACGCCGGGGTCACCATGGGCCAGCCCGAAGTGGCTTCCGGGATCCCGAGCATCACCGGGATCTGGGCGATGTGGGACATCCTCGGCCGGGCCAAGACCGCCGAGTTCGCCCTCACCGCTCAGCTCGTCGACGGCGTCGAGGCGCATCGGCTCGGCCTGCTCACCCGGCTGGTTCCCGAGAACGAGGTGCTCGACGCCGCTGTCGCCCAGGCGCGCGCTATCGCCGAGCTGCCGCCGGGGGCCGTCGCGCTCACCAAGGCGCGGCTCCGCGAACTGGACGACGAGGCGCTGGCGCAGGCGGTGACCGCGGCCAAAAAGATCCACGCCGCCGCTTACGCCACCGGGGAGCCGCAGCGGGAGATGGCCCGCTTCCTGGCCGGCAAGCAGAACTGAAGGGGCATCGGGTGGGTTACGACGAACTGCGCGCCGGACACGACTGGGAGGTTCCGGAGCGCTACAACATGGCCGCGGACGTGGCCGACCGCCACGACCGCGCCGCCACCGCGCTGATCTTCGAGGACCATCTCGGCACGCACCGCGAGATCGCGTGGGGCGAGGTGCAGGACCGCTCCCGCCAGGTAGCCGCGCATCTGCGGGATCTGGGCGTGCGGCCGGGCGACCGGGTGGCGGTGCTCCTTCCGCAGCGGCCCGACACCCCGGCCGCGTACCTCGGCGTGCTGCGCACCGGCGCGATCCTGGTGACCATGTCCCTGCTGTGGGCGGACGAGCCGATCCGCTACCGGCTGGCCGACTCCGGCGCCACCGTGCTGGTGACCGAATCCGAGGCACGGGGCCGGGTCAGCGGCTTCGCCGGGCACCTCGTCGACGTCGACGACCCGGCGATCGCCGAACGACCGCCGCGCTTCGAGACGGTGGACACCGCCGCGGACGATCCGGCGCTGATCTTCTACACGTCGGGCACCACCGGCAAGGCCAAGGGCATCGTGCACGCGCACCGGACGCTGCTGGGGCACAACGAGTTCCGCTACTGCCACGACCTCCGTCCCGGCGACGTCTTCTACGGCGCGGGGGACTGGGCGTGGTCGATGGCGAAGCTGATGGGCCCGCTGCGCGCCGGCGCGACGCAGCTGGTCTACCGGCCGGCGGGCGGGTTCGACCCCGAAGGGCTGCTGGATTCCCTGTCCCGCAACGGGGTCACGACCGCGCTGGTGAACCCGACTTTCCTGCGCAAGCTGGCCGCCGACGTGCCGGACGCGGGCCTGCGCTTCCCGCACAAGCTGCGGGTGGTGTGCTCCTCGAACGAACCGTTGTCCGCCGACCTCATCGACTGGTTCGCCGAGCAGTTCGGCGTGCCGTTGCTCGACTACTACGGCTCCACCGAGTCCTACCCGCTGGTCGGGAATTTCCCCGGGGTGCCGGTGAAACCCGGCTCGATGGGCCGTCCGCTGCCGGGCTGGGACGTCGCGTTGCTGGACGCGCACGAACAGCCGGTGCCCCAGGGCGAACCGGGGGAGATCTGCCTGCGCGCCCGGTCGAACCCGCAGTACCCGCTGGGCTACTGGAACCGGCCGGAGGACTCCGCGGCGGTGTTCGGCGGCGGCTGGTACCACACCAGCGATCAGGCTTTCGCCGACGAGGACGGCTACTTCTGGTTCCTCGGCCGCACCGACGACGTGATCAAGACGTCCGGGTACCGGGTCAGCCCGTTCGAGGTGGAACACGCCCTGCGGGCCCATCCGGCGGTGGCCGACGCCGGGGTGGTCGGCGTGCCGGATCCGGTGCGCGGCCAGGCGGTCAAAGCGTGGGTGCAACCCGCGCCCGGCTACGACGGCGGCGACGCGCTCGCCGAGGAGTTGCGCACGTTCGCCAAGGAGACCTATTCGCGCTTCGCCTACCCGCGGCACATCGAATTCGTGAACGTGCTGCCCCGCTCCGCCACCGGCAAGATCCGGCGGGCCGATCTCCGGGACCGCGATCGCGCTCCCGGCAGCCGTTAACAAGCACGGACAAGCACTGACGTGCACTGACAAGCACTGACAAGGAGCCGGCCAATGACCGTCCGGACGGAACACCCCGCGCGCGTTTCCCGCGGCAGGCGGAAGATCGCGCTCGCCTCGGGCATCGGCAACTTCACCGAATGGTTCGACTCCGCCGCCTACGCGACGATGTCCTCCACCATCGCCGCCGAGTTCTTTCCCAAGAACGATCCGTCCGCGGCGCTGCTGGCCACGTGGGCGATCTTCGCGGGCGGGTTCGTCGCGCGGCCGCTGGGCGCGGCGTTCTTCGGGCACTTCGGGGACCGGATCGGCCGCAACCGGACGCTCGCGCTGAGCGTGCTGCTGATGAGCGGGGCCACGTTCCTGATGGGCGTGCTGCCGACGTACACCGCGATCGGGGTGGCCGCGCCGATTCTGCTCTTCGTCCTGCGGACGCTGCAGGGTTTTTCCACCGGCGGCGAGTACACCGGAGCCTCGGCGTTCATCATGGAGCACGCGCCGGACGGGCGGCGCGCCCGTTTCGCCAGCGCGGTGCCCGCCACCGTCGGCTTGGCCAGCGTGGCCGGATCGGCGGTCGGGGTGCTCCTGACCTCCGCCTTGTCCTCGGGCGCGCTGCACACCTGGGGCTGGCGGGTGCCGTTCCTCCTGGCCGGTCCACTCGGGCTGATTGGGCTCTACCTGCGCCGCCGGGTGGAGGACAGCCCGGTGTTCCGGCAGCTGCAAAACGAGGACTCCGTGCAGCGCAAGCCGCTGCGCGACGCGCTTCGCTCGCACAAACGGCAGATTTTCACGCTCTTCGGCTACAGCATCACCAACGCGATCGCGTATTACCTCATGAGCAGCTACATGATCACGTACATGGCCGACGAGCTGGGCTATTCGCGTACCCAGTCGCTGATCGCGAGCGTGGTGTCGATGCTGTGCTACAGCGCGGCCTGCCCGTTCATGGCGTCGGCGAGCGACCGGTACGGGCGCAAGCGGATGCTGCTGGTGTCGTGCGTCGGGTTCGTCGTGTGCACGTTGCCCGCGTTCGCGCTCATGCACGCCGGATTCGCCGGGGCGCTCGTCGGCACCGCGGTGCTCGCCGTGCTGGTCGCGGTCATCGGCACGTCGAACGTGCCGGCGATGGTGGAGATGTTCCCGGGCCCGGTCCGCGCCAGCGGCTCGGCGATCGGCTACACCGCGGCGTATGTCCTCTTCGGAGGGACCGCGCCGTTCGTGGCCACCGGTCTCGTCACGCTCACCGGCAGCTCCTTGGCGCCGGGGGCCTATCTGATGGCGATCGCGGTGGTGTCGTCCCTGGTCGTCGGGTTTGCCTTCCGGGAAACGAAGAACCTGGACCTGGCGAGGCGGTGAAATCCGCGGCGGTGCTGTTTTGAGGTCTCGCCCCGCTTCGCCCGTGGCGGGGCGAGACCGGGTGGAGGCCCCTCGGCCCAGAGAGCGGGGGAGCGGCTCGCTCCGCCGAGGTGCGGCGTAGCCGCGTTCGTGATCGGGCTGCCCGGCGCCGTGCGTCCCTCGGCCGGTCCCCGCGGGTCATCATCAGCTGATTCGATTCCGGGTTGACACGTTGCCGCAGGTCACCCACACTGGTCAGACCACCAGGTCACCGGTAAACCTGATCTGCACCACCCCCTTTCCTGCGCGCACAACGCGGTGCGCGACGAGCAGAGGAGTTGATGACGTGCGTTCCACGATCGCCGTCGGCATCACCGTCGGCGTTCTCGCCGGCCTGTGGATCTGGGCCAGTCAGCGGTTCGGCCTCCCCGCGTGGGGCGCCGTCGTGTCCTGGGCGGCGTTCTTCGCGGCGGGCGGCAAGTCCGCCGGCCTGGCGAAAACGCTGCCCGCGGCCTTGTCCGGAGTGCTCTGGGGCTGGCTGGCCGCACTGGCGGCCGGCGCGCTGACCGGCTGGTCCGGTGCGCTCGCGGTCGCCGTCGGCGTGGCGGCGTTCGCGATGTGCGCGCAGGCTCTCTGGCGTGCGCTGTCCTTCATCCCCGGCGCCTTCCTCGGCGCCGCAACGCTGTTCGGCACCGGCGTCGACGTACCGGCCACCGTGGCGGTGCTGGTCATCGGCGTCGTCCTCGGCCTGGTGTCCGAATGGTCGGCCGACGCACTCGTCCGCGCCACGGGCACCGAAACCGCCACCTCCTGAAGCCGCTTTTTCCCGTCAGTGGTCAGACCACCAGACCGATGCTCCGAGGAGTACCCATGAGCCCATCCTTCATCGACCGCCACGCGCTGTGGACGGCCCAGCAGCACGACGCGGCCGAGCGCGTCGCCGCGCAGGTCGCCGAGCAGGGGCTGCGCCAGATCCGGATCAGCTGGGCCGACCAGCACGGCGTCCTGCGCGGCAAGACGCTGGAGGCGAACCATTTCCGGTCGGTACTGCGCGACGGCAAGGACTTCCAGACCGCGACGCTGATTTTCGACACCACGAACAACCCGGTCGTCCCGCCGTTCGGGGCCAACGCGCTGGGCGACCCGAGGATGACCGGGCTCCCGGACGGCGTCCTGGTGCCGGACCCGACGACGTTCAAGGTGCTGCCCTGGCTGAAGGGCACCGGCTGGATCCTGGCCGATCTGCACTACCGCTCCGGCGAGATCGTCCCGTTCGACACCCGCGGCATCCTGCGCGACCAGCTCGGCAAGCTCGACGGCGACGGCTTCTCCTACGTCGCTGGGGTGGAGCTGGAGTTCTACCTGACCCGGCTCGAGGACCCCTGCCTGTCCTTCGCGGACTGCGGCCATCCGCCGACGCCGCCGAAGGTCAGCGCCGTCTCGCACGGGTTCCAGTACCTGACCGAAAACCGCGGCGACGAGATCGGCGCGATCCTGGACGTGCTGCGGGACAACATCGTCGCGCTCGGCATGCCGCTCGCCACGGTGGAGGACGAATGGGGACCCGGCCAGTGCGAGGTCACCTTCGACCCGATGCCGGGGCTGCGGGCCGCCGACACCGTGGTCCTGCTGCGCAGCCTGATCAAACAGCTGAGCCGAAGGCACGGCTACCACGCGACGTTCATGTCCCGTCCCGCGCTGCCCAACGCGTTCTCCAGCGGCTGGCACCTGCACCAGTCACTGACCACTCCGGACGGTGCGAACGCCTTCGCCGGCGATGAAACCGATGCGCTGTCGGAGATCGGCACCCGGTTCATGGCCGGTCTGCTCGAACACGCCCGTGCCTGCTCGGTCCTCACGACGCCGACGATCAACGGGTACAAGCGCTACCGCCCCGATTCCTTCGCCCCGGACAGGGTGACCTGGGCCGAGGAGAACCGCGGCGCGCTCGTCCGGGTCGCCGGCGGACGCGGCGACGCGAACACGCATCTGGAGAACCGCGTCGGCGAGCCCGCCGCGAATCCCTACCTCTACCTGGCGTCCCAGATCATCAGCGGCCGCGACGGCATGGCGAACAAGCTCGACCCCGGGCCGTCGGCCGACGAGCCGTACCTCGCCGAAGCGCCGCGCCTGCCGGCGAGCCTCGAACGCGCTGTCGAGGCGTTCCGTGAAAGCGCGTTGCTGCGCAAGGAATTCGGCGATCCGTTCGTCGACTACTTCGCGCTGGTCAAACAGCACGAGGTCACCCGGTTCAACGCGGCGGTCACCGACTGGGAGCAGCGTGAGTACTTCGAAATCTACTGACCCAGGCCCGCTGACGGTGCTGGCGGCTGCCCGCGCCGAAGACCCCGATCCCCGCACGACTCTGACCGTGGCGGGCGCGCAGCTCGGCGGACCGTGGCTCGATCTCGGCGCTCGGATGAAGCGGCTGGTCGAAGCCGCCGAACTCGCCGCCTCGCAGGGCGCGCAGGTCCTCGCGTTCCCCGAGACGTATCTGTCCGGCTATCCGTTCTGGCTCACCCGCACGCACGGTGCGCGGTTCGACGACGCGGACCAGAAAGCCTGCTACGCCGCCTATCTCGACAGCGCCGTCGAGGTAGGCGGCCCCGAGCAGCGCGAACTGGAGCAGCTGTCGGCGGACCTCGCGCTCACCCTGTTCGTCGGCGTCACCGAACGCGGCGGGCGCGCGGCCAGCGGGTCGACGTTCTGCACGACGCTCACCTTCGACCCCGGCGACGGACTGGTGGGACACCACCGGAAACTCGTGCCCACCTACGACGAGCGGCTCGTCTGGGCCCACGGCGACGGCGCCGGGCTCCGGACGCACGCGGCGGGCCCGGCGCGGGTCGGCGCGTTGAACTGCTGGGAGAACTGGATGCCGCAGGCGCGGCATGCGCTCTACCTCGACGGCGAGCAGGTGCACCTGAGTTCGTGGCCCGGCGCGAGCGGGATCGTCGCCGACATCACGCGGTTCACCGCGCAGGAAGGCCGGGTGTTCACGATGGCGGTGTCGGGCATCCTGCGGCCCGGCGACGTCGCCGACGACTTCCCGCTGGCGGCCGAACTCCGGGCGGGCTCGGACGAAATGCCGTTCGACGGCGGATCCGGCGTCGCCGCGCCCGACGGGACCTGGCTGGTGCCCCCGGTCCGCGGCGCCGAAGGGCTGATCGTCGCCGATCTCGATCTGCGGCGCGTCGCCCGCGAACGGCTCAACTTCGACCCGACCGGGCACTACAGCCGCCCGGACGTTTTCGCGGTGACCATCGACCGCCGTCGCCGCCGCGCCGGCGTCTTCACCGACTCGCCCGAGGAGTTCACCCATGACTGACCAGGAAACCGTGCTCGTCCTGCGGCACCAGGCGGACGCGGGCCCCGGCAACCTCGCGGCCTGGCTCGACGCGCGCCGGATTCCCTGGCGGCTCGTCGACGTCGCGGACGGCCTGCCCGCGCCGCGCCCGTACCGCGCGCTCGTGGTGCTCGGCAGCCGCGAGTCCGTCTACGACCCGGCGGTGCCGTGGATCCCGGCCGAGCGGGCGTTCGTCCGCGAGCAGCTCGCACTGGGCACCCCGGTCTTCGGGATCTGCTTCGGCGCCCAGCTGCTGGCCGACGTTCTGGGCGGCGAGGTCCACGTCGCGGAGGATCCCGAACGCGGCTGGGCGGACGTCAAGACGAGCGAAAGCAGCGCGCTGACGGAAGTGATCGAGGGCCGCTGGTTCGAATGGCACGGCGACGAAATCGCGGCACCGCCGGAAGCTGCCGTGCTCAGCGCGGACCGCTGCGTCCAGGCGTTCGTCCATGGCCCGCATCTCGGCGTGCAGTTCCATCCCGAGATCACTGCGGACCAGATCCGGGCGTGGATGGCGAACGACCGACGGCGGCGGCAGCTGCGCGAGGCGGGCGGCGAGCCCGAGGAGCTCCTGGTGGCCACCGAAGCGGGCGACGCGCGGGCCGGGGAGGCCGCCGCCCGTCTGTACGACGCGTTCTTCGGTATGGTCAGACCATCAGGACAGTGATGGTTTACCCGGGGGTGGCCCAGATGGCAGAGCAGCGGATCGCGCCGATCCGGCCGGTCGACCGCAAGCCGCTGTACGAGCAGGTCAGCGACCGGCTGCGCGAGTTCATCGACGTCAACCACCTGCAGCCGGGAGACCGGCTGATGAGCGAGCGGGAGCTGGCGCAGCAGCTGTCGGTCGGCCGGTCCTCCATCCGCGAGGCGATCACGGCGCTGCGGGCCCGCGGGATGGTCGAGGTCCGCCACGGCGAGGGAATCTACCTGCTCCAGCGGCCGGAGGAGCTGATCCCGACGCTGGCCGCGGAGCTGATCGAAACCCACCTCGACCACCCCGCGATCTGGGAAACCCGGCAGGCGCTGGAAACCCAGTGCGCCCGCCTCGCCGCGCTGCGCGCCACCGACGCCGACCTCGCCGAACTGACGGCGGCGGTCGAAGACATGACGCGCGAGGTCGAGGCGGGCGAACCTGGTCTCATGGGCGACCGCCGGTTCCACACCGGCGTCGCCGCCGCCTCGCACAACCCCATCCTCATCCGGCTGCTCGACAGCATGCGCACCGCGCTGGACCGGACCTCGGAGACGTCGCTGACCCGCGCCGGGCAGCCCGCGGTGTCGCTCGCCGACCACCAGACGATCCTCGACGCGATCAAGGACCGCGAACCGGCGAAGGCCGCAGACGAGATGCTGCGGCACCTGGTCGGCACCACCGATTCGCTGACCAGCGAGCGGCCGCGCTGACTCCGGCCGTACGCAAACCCGCCCCCTTTGGGTGAAAGGCGCTGCAGCAGATTCGGACTATCGTTTTCCCGGGCCTGCTGGTGAAAAGCGTGCGGGGAGGGTTTCCGTGTCAGTTTCCGACTTTTTGACGACCAAGATCGGCCGCGGTTTCGACGGTTTGGACGCGGACGGAGATGGTCGCCTTACCGAAAACGATCACGTGGCCATGGGTCAGCGGGCGGCATTGTCGCTCGGATACGAACCGGGGACTGCCGCGGAGCGGAAGATCATCGACGCCTATCTGAACATCTGGCGCGAAGTGCATCTGCCGCACATTCCCGCCGGCGAGTCGGCCATCTCGCGGGAACGGTTCGTGGAGTCGAGCCGAACGCTCGCCGACGATCCCGCCGCGGCCAGGGCCACCGTCGGCGCGCTGGCCGAGACCTTCCTGTCCATTGCCGACACCGACGGCGACGGACGGGTCAGCCCCGCGGAGTACCTGGTGTTCCTGCGGAGCCATTTCCCGGACATCGCCGAGGCGGAGGCGAACGAGGCATTCGCACACCTGGACCGCGACGGCGACGGCAGCCTGACCGCCGGGGAATTCGTCGAGGCGATCATCGAGTTCTGGTCCAGTTCGGATCCGGACGCGCCGGGAAATTGGTGGATGGGCCGCCCTTCCTGAACCGCTTGGTCTGCGAAAAAGGTATTCCGTTCATTGCGGGAGGGCGATGATCGTGGCCGGAGCACACGCTCGCAAACTAATCCGGCGCTTTGAGCTGATGGACGCCAACGGCAACGGCTATCTCGAACGCGAGGATTACGCGCTTCTCTCACGCAGGCTGATCGAGGAATTCGCCGGCTCCGCGGGTCCGGCCAAGGCCAACGCTGTACTGGACACCTATCTGCGGTACTGGGACGAGTTCATCGGCCACATGGACCGCGACGGCGACGGCAGGGTGACCAAGGGCGAGTTCGTCCAGGCCATCAGCGCCAAGACCATCGACGCGGCCGGCTTCGACCGGGTGGCCGAACCGCATTTCCGGGCCGTGTGCGAACTAGCGGACACCGACGGCGACGGCAGCGTGAACCGCGCCGAGTTCATCCGGGTGATGAGCGTCTACGGTGTCGGCGCGCAGGACGCGGAGGCGGTCTTCGCCCGGCTCGACAGCGATGCCGACGGCGCATTGACGGTGGGGGAACTGACCGCCGCAGGCCGGGATTTCTACCTCAGCGACGACGACGGCAGCAACGGCAGTGGCCTGTTCGGACCGCATTGACGCCGTGACGCGTCAGCGGGTGTCCGACCAGAGGTGGCCCGGCTGGTCAGACACCCGCTTCACGATCTCGTTCCGGCGCTCAGGGATCTGCGCGACGATGTCGGGCCGGCGAGGGGAAGCGCGTGAACGACTTTCTGCTGTCGATGCTTGACGAGGTCCTCGGTGAGGAGAGGGTGCCGGATTCACCGGGGTCAGAGGTCGAGGATCGTGACGGTCACCTGCGCGACGTCGCCGGGATCAAGCTTCTCGGCCTTGCGCACCGCGCGTTTGACCGGCAGGACGTAGCCGCGCGTGCTGTCCGGGAAGATCGAGGTCCGCCACGTGGTGGCGCCGACTCGGACCAGCACGCGCATCGATCCGAAGCCGCGGCGCGGTCCGCCCAGCTCGCGGATTTCGTCCGAGATGTCGCCGGGCAGGCTGACGAAGGTCCAGGCGTCGGTCCGCCGCGCTTCCCAGATCCACAGTTCAGCGTCGAAGTGCACTTCCACGTCACCACCTTCGCACGCGGCACCGACAGTTTCCGGCGCGATCTCGCGCACTGGGCGCATGCCGCGCCCGAGCAGGTGCGGGAGGACCGCTCGACGGGACCAGCGACGGAGTCACCATCCGCGAGCTGCCGGTCGACGTCTGTCGAAAACGTCCGCGGACCCCGACGCGGTGTCTTGGCTGGTCGCGGGTCAGCTTTCGGCGAGGTCTTCGGACGGCCAGCGGGTGAGGAAGGCGCCGAGGGCGTCGTCGATGAGTTTGCCTTGTTCTGTCGGTTCGTGTCCCGGGCCGAAGTGCTCGGTGAAGGCGTCTCCCAAGACGTCGATCATCGCCTCTTGCTGGTCGAGCGTCGGTTTCTCCTGCGCCTGAAATGCCGCCAATAGTTCGGGATCGTGTTTCTCCAGCAGACTGGTCACGATCGGCCGAAACTGTTCGGGGAGGCTGTCCATCACTGTGCTCATTCGTGCCTCCAGCCTGTCGCCGGGGGGTATTGGGGGAGTGTCCACCATGGAGCCCATCAGCCGCTTCTGAATCATTTGCCGATCAGGATCGCGGACGGGCGACATCGCGGCACTTTGAGTGGTGCCTGGCGAGCGGTATCTCCGCTGGCCAGCCACCAGTGCCGATCCCTCGCCCAGCCGCGGGCATGCGATCAGGTCAGTCGTTCTTCCGCTCAGCCCACTACTTCTGCCCGCTCTCCGGAAACGTCTGGATCGAGTCGTAATACGGGTACTTCCGCTGCAACGCCTCCGGATCCTCATGCTCGATCCCGGTCCGGTAATTCTTCGTCCTCGGCCAACTGGTGCACCCACCGCTCGTCCGCGTTGCAGCCCTTCCCGCTGACCGCACAGGAAAACTTGAGGTGGAAAGCTTCCGGAACCGCGCAAACCGAGCAGTACCGCCGCGTTCGGCGCAGTGTTCAGCGACGAGGTTCCCTGTCGGTGACACAGACGGACATCCCGTGCGACTGCGACCTCGGCGACGATGTTCCAGCTGGAACGAAGCCGCCACCGGCCTGATCGATGCGCTGGTCGGGCCGTGGCAGGCACCGGTAACGGCTTCGCCGAAGGAAAGGAAGAAGCGCCGCTGAAGATCTCCGTGGACGCGGACAGGTGCTGTGGGTCTGCCACGTGCGCGCTGCTCGCGCCGGATGTGTTCGACCAGCGCGAGAACGACGGGATCGTGCTGCTGCTCGACGAACAGCCCGGCGGGAGCTGCACGCGGTCGTCCGAGAGGCGGCCAGCGTCTGCCCGGGCGTCGCGATCTCGGTGCGCGAAACCGGTTAAGCCGCGGGTTCGTCCATCGTGGACCAGACGGAACTCCGCGCGCCGAACCCGACGGCAGCCTGCTGTCCGTTCTGCGCCGGAGCGTGGGTCTCCGGCGTGTCCGTGGTCAGCCCACGATGCTCTGCCGCGCGGGAACGCTCTCCACCGCTAAATCGGACCGCAGCTGGTCGATCAGGTCTCCGGTCCGGCCGGGGTCGGCGACCGCGCCGTAGACGTAGAAATCGGGCCGGACCAGCACCACGGCGACGCCGGCCTCGGCGAACCAGTCGCCTGCTCGCCCGTCGGCCGCGGTGAGCAGGCAGGTCCGCGCCGAGGGGACGGGGTGCACCTGGTCCTCGGCCGCCAGCAGCACCGATCGCACGCCGAGGAGATCGCACACGGCGGTCTGCTCGGCGGTCAGGTTCGCCGCGGGGTCGACGCCGTAGCCGAGGAGCAGGAAGCCGGGACCGCCGTCGGGCACGAGGTCGTCGAGCAGACCGGTGACTTCGCCGTCACGCACCCGGAACTGCGGGGTGAGCGTCGCCTGTATCGACGGCGGAGTCAGCGTCGCTTCCCAGACGCCTTCCCCGAGACGTTCGGGAGGCATCGGCGGCAAGGCTTTCCGCGGGTCGCCGCCGGCCGCGAGCATCCGCTCGTCGCGGGCGCGCGCCTCGTCCTCGTCGAGTACGCAGATGGTGCGCCCCAGTGCCACCGACATCGAGATGGCGTGCTGAAGGTGTTCGCGGCGTTCGGTGGTGTAGGTGCCGAGCACAGCGGGCCCGCACGCCCCGCGCAGCACGCCGTCCAGCTTCCAGGCGAGATTCGCGGCGTCGCGCAGGCCGGAGCACATGCCCTGGCCTGCGAACGGGGGCATCAGATGCGCCGCGTCCCCGGCGAGTGCGAGCCTGCCTCGCGTCCACTCGTCCGCCCAGCGTGCCTGGAAGGTGTAGACCGCGTGTCGTTCGAGCGTGGTGTTCTCCCGCGTGCGCCCCCACGGCGCGAGCAGCCGCCAGGCGGCTTCCTCGGTGTTGAACCGATCGCGGTCCTCGCCGGGCAGCAGCATGAACTCCCATCGGCGACGGCCGGGACCGCCGGAGACGACAGTGGTCGGGCGCGCCGGATCGCACAGCTGCCAGTTCATCGGCGAGCTGTCCCACCCGTCGTGCGGGACGACGTCGACGATCAGCCAGTCGAAGTGGAAGCCGAGGTCGGTCAGCGCGGAATTCAGGTGCTGCCGCACGAAGCTGTTGGCGCCGTCGCATCCCACGACGTAGCGGGCGCGCAGCTCGTGCCGTTCCCCGGCACGGCCGGAGACGGTCAGCTCGACGTCCTGCTCGCCCTCGCGGATCCCGGTGACCTCCAGGCCGCGGGACAGCCGCACTGTGGGCAGTTCGCCGAGCGATGCGGCCAGCACGGCTTCGAGATCGGGCTGGGAGAAGAAGCTCGCCACCGGCCAGCCGCACGAACCCTCCAGCGACCAGTCGATCTCCACCAGCGTTTCGCCGTCGCGGTTGCGCCATTCGTAGTGGTCGGGAACCCGCGAGCTGATCGCACGCACCCGGTCGGCCAGGCCCGCCGACTGGAGCAGCCGGCCGATCTCGTGGTCGAAGTGGACCGCCCGGGGCAGGGGATAGGGCTCCGGCCACCGCTCCACCACGTGCACGTCGTGGCCGGCGAGCCCGAGCAGGCGGGCGGTCAGCAGCCCGACGGGCCCGGCCCCGATGACGATCACGTCGTGGACGCCCATCTCGGCGACTTCCTCTTCGGCATCCGCGAAATCGGCGAGATATCTCGCACGGGGCGGGGTGCGGCAGGCTGATTTCGCGTGCATGATGCCGACGGTAGGAGCAGGCAATCATGCCGGTCCAATACCGGATTCGCCCCCGGCTATGTCCGGTGGGCATGGCCGGGGAGCCGGACGCCGACGCCGCTCGCGCCACCGCGCTGTTCTCCCTGCTGCTCGGCGAACCCGCCGGCAGCGCCTGCTGGGCCTGGCGGAGTCCTGAACGCCGGGCACTCGCCGAGCCGGGGACCAGTCCCCGGTGCCGGCCCTAGGGTCGGCACCGCACGTCTCGCTTCGGAAGGGCAACCATGGGCTATCAGGAACGACGGGTCGAGCTGATCGCCAAACGAGCCGCGCCGCATTTGGAACCCGGGGAGAAGGTCCAGACGGGATTCATCGCGCTGACCGGATGGTTGATCTTCACCGTGCCGGAGTGCACGGTCGTGGCCACCGACCGCGCGATCCTGGCAATCGGCCGAGACGGGACCCGGCGGTTTCCCCGCGAAACCCGTTTCGGCAGGCCGACCGGGCTGTATCACAAGATCTATCTCGGCCGCGGGTACAAGGTGCACCGGCAGTACTACCGGGAGATCGCCGCCGCGGACGACGTGTTGCGCGAGATGCGGGCCCCGGATGGCCAGCCGCGGCCTGTCGAGGAGTGACCCGCCGGGCGCTGGCTGGGCGCCGCAACGTGCCGCGCAGCCGGGCCCGCTTGCCCCGTGCCGAAACCGCTCTGCGGTGAACGGGGCCGGATATCTGGTTCGCGCGGCCCTGGACAGCGTTGAGGATTCCGGCCACGGTGTCTGGCGCTAGCTCCGGTTGCCTCCAGGAATGGATCGGAAACGCGACAATTCGCAATAGCGCACAATTTTCGGCAAATCGGAAAGCCTCTTGCGGCCATCGGACGTTTCTGGGCCATCCGAGGTTTTCGGCCAGGGCCCGCCAGTGGCTGCGGAGCCTGGCCAGCGGAGATCCGGGCTGCGCCGAGAAAAGTGCGGAATGCTATCGACGCCGGCCGTGGCTTCAGAAGTCCCTGGTCAAGGGGTTTACCAGCAGCAGAACCCCTTGACCAGGGCGTATGTGCCAGGGAATCGCTTAGGTCAATCTCACTGGCAGCCCTTGTTAACTCCTGTCGCACTGCTTGTTAATCGTGCTTTTGTCATCCGTCACGTTACTTTCGTAAATCCATCCGTGCGGATCCTCGCCTCCGACGCTGACGTAATACCACTTGTTCCCGACCGAGTTGTAGGCGAAGCACCAGCCTCCGAGGCGAGTGCCTTTCAGGAGTGTGTCGCTTGTCGGGCTACAACCTGCGCCGGGTCCGTTTCTGAGCCAGATCTGCTTCTTTACGCTCGTGCCCCCTGGGCCGTTGGTGGTCGGCGTCGCGCCGCAGGCCATGGACCCGATGTTCGATGGCGTCCAGTTCGGGGGTTCGCCGGCCGCGTCCGCGGGCGCGGCGAGGAAAAGTCCGGTGCCGAGGATGCCCGCGGTGAATGCGGCCAATGATTTCCGTATCATTTATTCCCCACATGTTGTTAGCTGTTTCAGTGCATCGAAAGTGCGGCGGAATGTTCATGCCGAAAGCCTGACACGACAGGCAATAATCACGATTTCACCTAACTGTGCACGGTTCCCGCCTCCGCTCGGGCCGCACCAGATGACTCTGCGGTGCCGCACTGGTGTCCGGCAACGGCATCGACCATTTCCGGACTGTCCGGGACTGTCCGGCGTGCTACGGAGGCTGTCCGGAGTCTGTCCGGTGGCCCGGACAGACTCCGGACAGCCGATGTCACGTACCGCAAAGGCGTACATGATGGTCTGGTGACTCGTGAGCGTGTCCGCCCGGAATCAGCGCGGGATGCGGCGGAGTTCGCCGCCCTGCTGCGCGAACTCAAACAGAATTCGGGCCGCACTCTGCGCCAATTGGAGGAACAGGCCGCGGAACAGGGTGCTGTCCTGCCCCGCAGCACCACCGCCGATATGCTGCGCCGTGACGCGCTTCCCCGGCCGGAACTGCTGGCGGTGTTCGTGCGCGCGTGCGGCGACGGGCAGTATCTGGCGGAGTGGTTGAGCGCCCGCGAACGCCTGGACGCGGGACCCCGCCTCGACCAGACGCCACAGACCCGGACGGCCGAGCCCGAGACGAGGTCCGTCACGCCGCGGCGGCGCGGGCGGATGCTGACGATGGCCGCGGTGGTCGTGGCGGTGGCCCTGGTCGCGGCGGCGGCGTGGTGGTGGGGCACCGGAACAGACGACAAGAGCGACGGCGCCTCCTCCCGCCTCGAGGTGCTGCCGCTGCTCGCGGCGGGCGGGTGGGCGCGGATACACGCGGCGGGTGCGCCGGACCTGTGCGTGACCGAAGGCCGCGAGCACACCGGGCATTACGGCTCCGCCATCGCGGTCCTGCGCCCCTGCACGCAGCGAGGGCTACCACGGATGGTCCTGCAACCCGTCGGCACCGAGCTGGCCACCATCAAGTGGGAACACCCTGTCTACCAGGTCATGGGCTGCCTCACCGTCCTGCACATCAAACCTGTCGAGAACATGCTCGAACCACAGGAAAAATGCGACAACACCAACCCGGACCAGCTGTTCCGCATCGAGCGCGTCGGCGATCAGCTCTACCGGCTGCGCACTCCCGAGACCGACTTGTGCCTGGGCCTGCGCGACAACCTCACCGCGGTCGATACCGAAGCCCTCCGCGAGCGCTGCGCCGCCGAACCCGATCAGGAATTTCTCATCGAACTCAACATCGACGGCTAGCTAGTCCACCGACCGAGGGCGAAGCGGGTCGTCTCCCGGCGAACGGTCGGGTGTCGACACCTGATCATCGCGGCATCTGCAAGTCGCCCGGTGGCGACGGCTACGTCGAACCAACGGCGAGTCGGACACCGCGTCTGGCGGACGTTGCGCCCCCGACCGGAAGGCCAGGTACGCCTCGTGAGGCGTGCTCGTCGCGCGGCGCCGGTGCCGCAGCGCGACTCCTTCGCGGTCAGGCCCTTGCCGATCTCGCGGGCGCCGATCGGACCGGGCGTGTCCAGCCTGGGCGCGGCGAGCGTGTCCCCGGCACGGACCGCATTCAGCGCTGCCGGCGTGCCAGGACGGTGCGGGCGGCGGACACGACCACATACGAACCGACCACCATCCCGACGGCAACCATCACCGCCCCCACGCCCCACAGGCCAGAGCGGTCCGCGGCAATCGCTGCCCCGGACCACGCCACTGTGAATGCCACGGACATGACCGGCACCACCACCCACTGATGCAATCCGATCATCGTCGCGACTACGGCGAGCACAACCAAACACAGCACGCAGCCTGCGACTTGCCACGCTTCGTACGGTCCGGTGCGCTGCCCCGTGACCGGATCGACCTGATAGGTGGTGTCCGATCCCAGCCACGACCACCACGTGGCGATGGTCAGGCCTGCCAGCACGACCGCCCCCAGTACCGAGCGCACCCGGTTCGACGCTGACCCTGTCGCGTCCTGTCGATGATCCATCCCAACAGTCTTTATGCCGAGTCAACCGAAAAACCACCCCCGTCATCGACGTCTCGGGATCGACGTGTTCGCAGCGGGCGGCGTGCTCCGCCCCGGTGATCGGGGCCGAGTGCGGCGCTCTGCCGGCCGGGACTGGCATCCGGTCAGCGCGAGCGTGGCGGCGGCGATCCCGGGCAGTGCCGTGGTCGCGCGGGTGGGGCTGGGACGGGGGTGCGGCGTGGCCGGGGTGATTGGCGTCCGGTGACGCGCCAGGCCGATGAGTGGTCGGTGTCGGTTAAGCGGCGGAGGGTTTCTTTGGCGGTGCGGTCGTCGGGCGGTTGTCCGGTGGCGCGTTCGGCCTAGCAGACGAGGGCCTTGACGGCCTGGCGGATGGTCTCGGGCCGGTATCGGGGGCAGCCGCTCTTCGCCGCCGCGCCTGGGCTGCCCGCGCCGGGGTCGGTGGTCCAGCGGGCGGTCTGGTCCTGGACGTCGGTGCCGGGCTGGTAGCGGCGGGTGCGGCACCAGTGCTGGCGGTGCGCGAGCCGCTGCCGGTAGCAGGCGAGGGTCCGCTCCGGGGTCATGGGGGGCGCAGGTCGGCGTCCGGGCGCGCTGGGGCCGACACGCCCGACAGGATGCCAGAACCGGCGGCAGGGTTCCCGCTTGCTAAATCCGCACTCGAGGACAGCAATGCAAAAACACGGAAGTGCGCGTGAATTGCGCTTGAGGAATGGCAAGCGGGTCTCGCCGTCCGTCCACTGTGGATGGTCTGGGACATGTCCAGGACATGCGGGGGTTCAGTTTCGATCGGGGCCAACCAGGGCCGACCGGGGTCTGAACTGCGGGAACCCGGAGTGCGCTCAGAAAAGTGCGAAATGCTCCGGCGCGGAACCGTACGGCCCAGCACCGGAGCATCGACCGAGGGGTCAGCGGGGCTGGTCGGCCCACCACTTCCGCCCGGATTCGGGCAACGTCTGGATCGGGTCATAGTAGGGATAACGCTGCTGCAGCGCCTCGGCGCGGTCGTCGGTCGCGGCAGCATCGACACTGGTCAGGTAGTTCTTGGTCCAGTAGGAGATCCCGCGCTCCCGGTCATACTCCGCCAACTGGTGCACCCACCGCTTCCCGACATACGGCACATCGCACACAATCCGCGGCGTCGCATACCCCGGCAAGTACCCCATGATCGAGTGCTGCAATTCCTGCGCCTCATGCACGGAAACCCGCCAATGCTCCGCATTCGGGATCATGTCGCACATATAGAAGTAATACGGCAGGATATTAGCCTCACCCTGCAAAGCGAAACACAGATCCAGCAAAGCCGCCGGCGTGGCGTTGACCCCGCGCATCAGCACGCCCTGGTTCCGCACGTCCCGCACGCCCACCTGCAACGCCGTCCGCGCCGCTTCCGCCACCAGGGGCGTCACCGACTGCGCGTGGTTCACGTGCGTGTGAATCGCCAGGTTCACCCCGCGCGCCTGGGCCGTCAGGGCGACCCGCTGCAGGCCCTCGGTCACCTTCGGCTGGAGCCAGTGCTGCGGCAGCGCCGCGAGGGCCTTCGTGGCGAGGCGGATGTCTCGCACCGTCTCGATGTCCATCAGCCGCATCAGGAACGACTCCAGCTGCGGCCACGGCACGTTCGCCACGTCGCCGCCGGAGACCACTACGTCGCGGACGCCGGGGGTGCGCTTGAGGTAGTCGATCATCGCGTCCTGGCGGTCGACCGGCTTGAGCGCGAGCTTGTGCTTCTCCACCTGTTCGGTCGAGTTGCCGACGAGGTCCATCCGGGTGCAGTGCCCGCAGTACTGGGGGCAGGTCGAGATCATCTCGGCCAGCACCTTCGTCGGGTAGCGGTGGGTGAGCCCCTCGACCACCCACATCTCGGCCTCGTGCAGCGAATCGCGTTCGGCGTGCGGATGGCTGGGCCACACCTCGTGCCGGTCGCTGCGCACCGGGAGCATGTACCGGCGGATCGGGTCGGCGTAGAACGCCTCGGTGACCTTCGCCGGGTCGGTGCCCGCGTGCGGGGCCATCGTGTTGATCATCTGCGGCGGCAGCAGCATCGACATCGTGGCCATCTCGCGCTGGTCGGCGAGCAGGTCCTCGTAGAACCGGTCCTCCAGCAGGTCGCCCATCAGGGCCCGCAGCTGCTTGACGTTGCGCACGCAGTGCACGCGCTGCCACTGGGCGTCCCGCCACTCTGCTTCGGTCACGTCGTGCCAGCCGGGGAACCGCCGCCAGTCGGGTTCAGCCAACTCGGCGCGGACGTACTCGTACGGCTGGTCGAAGGCGGCGGCAGTCGGCACAGGTTCCTGGATCGCAGTCATCTGTACTCCTAGTCGTCGGGAACGCGTGAAAATATCCTGTCATAACGTTAGTCGACCGTAAATATTTCTGCACGCTGACCCGGTCCGTCCTGCTCGGAGGGCCAGGCGGGAGACTCGGGGAGTGAACGACAGCACGACGCTCCTGCTCGGCGGCCGGATCTACACCCCGTCCTCGCCCGACGCGACGGCGATGGCGGTTTCCGGCGGCACCGTGGTGTGGGTCGGCCAGGACGCGCCGGCCCGCGCGCTGCACCCGGACGCCGAGGTGGTCGACCTCGGCGGGGCGTTCGTCGCGCCGGCGTTCGTGGACGCGCACGTGCACGCCACCTCCACCGGCCTGCACCTGACCGGTCTCGATCTGACGGCCGTCCGCGGCTCCGCCGAGCTGCTCGCCGCGGTGCGCGGGGCCGTCGTTCCCGGCCAGGTGCTGCTCGCGCACGGCTGGGACGAGTCGTCCTGGACCGACCAGCGGCTGCCGAGCCGGGCCGAGCTGGACGAAGCCGCCGGAGACACCCCGGTCTACCTGAGTCGCGTCGACGTCCACTCCGCCCTGGTGTCGAGCGCCCTGGCGAAGGTCGCGCCGGGCGTCGAATCCGCCGCCGGATGGTCGGACGACGGCCCGCTCACCCGCGACGCCCACCATCGCGTCCGAGGAGCCGTCCGCGACGCGGTCACCCGGCCGCAGCGCCAAGCAGCCCAGCGCGCGTTCCTCGCGACGGCCGCCGCGCGCGGGATCGTGTCGGTGCACGAATGCGCGGGCCCGGACATCTCCGGCGAGGAAGACTTCGCCGATCTGCTGGCGCTCGCCGATCCGACGCTGCCCGAAGTCGTCGGCTACTGGGGAGAGCTGAACGGCATCGAGACCGCCCGCCGCCTCGGTGCGCACGGCGTCGCCGGGGACCTCTTCGTGGACGGCGCCATCGGCTCCCGCACGGCTGCGCTCACCGCCCCGTACTCCGACGACCCCGGCACCTCCGGCTCGCTCTACGCCGACGCCGCCGTGATCGCCGACCATCTCGTCGCCTGCACCGAGGCGGGTCTGCAGGCGGGTTTCCACGTCATCGGCGACGCTGCGGTCGGCGAAGTGGTCGAAGGGTTCCGGCTCGCGGAGAAGCAGGTCGGCCAGCGCGCCCTCGCCGCGCGCCACCACCGGCTGGAGCACCTGGAGATGGTCACTCAAGACCAGGCGCGCGCCCTCGCCGGTTGGGGCGTCGCCGCGTCCGTGCAGCCGCTGTTCGACGAAGCCTGGGGCGGCGACTCCGGGATGTACGCGGAACGTCTCGGCGCCCGCGCGGCAGCCTTGAACCCCTTCGCGCAGCTCGCCGCCGAAGGCGTTCTTCTCGCGTTCGGCAGCGACGCACCGGTGACCGCAGTCGACCCGTGGGCAGCCGTCCGCGCGGCCGTGCACCACCACACTCCCGAAGCGCGGCTCTCCGCCCGCGCCGCGTTCACCGCGCACACCCGCGCCGGACACCGCGCGGCCGGCGTCAACGACGGCATGACCGGCAGCCTCGTCCCCGGCGCGCCCGCGCACTACGCGATCTGGGACGCGTCCGACCTCGTCGTCGCCACGGCCGACAGCCGCGTGCAGCGCTGGTCCACCGATCCGCGCTCGGGCGTGCCGCCGCTGCCGAGACTGGAGCCGGGCACGCCGCTGCCGCGCTGCCTGCGCACGGTCCGCGGCGGCACGGTCATCTACGACGAGTTCACACCGGCCGCTTAGAGTTCCGGGTGTGGCAGTGAGCGTGGCGGACGCCGATTCGGGCGTTCCGCACAAGACCAAGCGAAAGCGCGCGTGGAAGCCCTGGCTCGCGCGCGTCGCGGTGACGGCGGCGACGGGCTACGGCTACTACCTCAGCTTCGCGCCGCGCCCGCTGTGGTGGCTGGCTCCGCTCGCGTTCGCCGCGTTCGCGCTGGTCCTTCGTGGACGGTCGTTCCGCGGCGCGTTCGGGTACGGCTTCGTGTTCGGCATGGCGTTCTTCGTGCCGCTGCTGGTGTGGCTGCAGGACTTCCTCGGCCGCGATTTCGGGCCGCTGCCGTGGCTGGCGCTGTCGTTCGCGCTGTCGCTCTATTTCGGACTCGCCGGGTGGCTGATCCGGGTCGTGGCGCGGCTGCCGCTGGCGCCGCTCTGGGGCGCGCTGGTGTTCATCGCGATGGAAACGCCGCGCACGTGGTTCCCGCTCGGCGGGTTCCCGTGGGGCCGGGTCGCGTTCAGTCAGCCCGAGGGCGCGTTCCTGTCGCTGGCGTCGGTCGGCGGCGCGCCACTGGTCGGTTTCGCCGTCGTGCTCACCGGTTTCGGCCTGGCGGGGCTCGTCGCGCGGCTCTGGCGCACGCGCAAGGCCTGGGACCGCGCGCTGGTGTGGCCCGCGGTGTTCGCCGTCCTTCCGGCCGCGGCCGGGCTCGCGGTGTGGCCGACGATCGGCACCGAGGCGCAGGACGGTTCGCTCACCGTCGGCTCGGTGCAGGGCAACGCGCCGGACATCGGGCTGGCCCTGCAGGGACAACGCGGGGTGCTGCGCGCCAACGCCCTCGCCGAGAGCGCCCGCCTGCTGCAGAAAGTCCAATCAGGACAGCTGCCGAAGCCGGATCTGCTGCTGTGGCCGGAGACCTCGACCCCGCTGGACGGCGACGACCCGGGCGTCGACCAGATGGTCGCGGCCTACGGGGTCCCGGCGATCATCGGCGCGCTGGTGCGGACGCCGGACGGGGCCGCGGAGAACTCCGCCGTCGTCTGGGATCCGCGGACCGGCCCGGGACAGCGCTACGCGAAGCAGGATCTGGTGCCGTTCGGCGAATACGTGCCCGCCCGCGCCGTCGCGCGGCTGGTGACGCCGTTCATCGACGACACCCGCGACATGCGTCCCGGCGACGGCTCGAACGCCGCCCTCTCGGTCGCCGGCACCAAGATCGGCGTGTTCATCTGCTACGAGTCGGCCTTCGACGGCCCAGCCCGCGACGCGACGAACGCGGGCGGCGAACTGCTCGTCGTGCCGACCAACAACGCGTGGTACGGGCCGGGGGAGATGAGCTACCAGCAGCTGTCGATGGCGCGGCTGCGGGCGGTCGAGCACGGCCGCGCGGTGGTGGTGTCGGCGGTGTCCGGGGTGAGCGCGTTCGTCGCCCCGGACGGGACGATCACCAGCTCCACCGGGCTTTTCACGGCGGATGCCCTGGTCGGGCGCGTGCCGCTGCGCACGCAGACTACGCTGTCGGATCGAATCGGTGCGTGGACGGAGTACGGACTGCTGGCGTTGGCGATCGCGGGTGTCGCCAGTGGGTTCGTGCTCCGTTTTCGCACCCGGCGCGGCACGGCAGCGACGGCCGGGCCGAAGGGGACCACAGCAGGGGAAGCGGCGGGCTGACCCGCCGGATGCGGAGGAGACGGATGGCGCAGGCGCCGCGGGGGGCCGAAACGATCGAGCCGGTGCTGGTGGTGGTCCCGACCTACAACGAGCGGGACAACCTCGGCCCGGTGCTGGACCGGCTCCACAAGGCACTCCCGGACGTCGACGTGCTCGTCGTCGACGACGGCAGCCCGGACGGCACCGGCGAGCTGGCCGACGAGCGCGCGGCCGCGGACAAGCGGGTGCACGTGCTGCACCGCACCGCGAAGGAGGGCCTCGGCAAGGCCTACATCGCCGGGTTCCATTGGGGGATGGAACGCGGCTACGCGACGTTCGTGGAGATGGACGCCGACGGCTCGCACGCGCCGGAGGACCTGCCGCGGCTGCTGGACGCGGTCGGCGACGCGGACCTGTCCATCGGGTCGCGGTACGTGCCGGGCGGCAGCACGGTGAACTGGCCGCTGCGCCGGACGCTGCTCTCGCGCGGGGCGAACCTGTACTCGCGGATCGCGCTGGGGATCAAGGTGGCGGACATGACCGCCGGGTTCCGCGCGTACCGCCGCCCGGTGCTGGAGAAGCTGGCGCTGAACGAGGTCGCCTCGCACGGCTACTGCTTCCAGATCGACCTGACGCGCCGCACCGCGGACGCCGGGTTCGACATCGTCGAGGTGCCGATCACCTTCACCGACCGGGAGATCGGCGTGTCGAAGATGAGCGGCGGCATCATGTCCGAGGCGTTCTTCCGGGTCGCGGAGTGGGGCGTGCAGCGCAGGCTCGCCCAGGTGAAGAAGCTGCTGGGCCGGGGCTGACCGGCTACTTCAGCACGCGGTAGGTGAGGTGTTCGGCGCCCGGCGCCGGCACCGAACCGAGCGGCTCCAGGCGGATCGGCGCGGGATTTCCCCGCGGGAACAAGGGAGTTCCGCCGCCGAGGACGATCGGCGCGAGGTGGATCCGCAGCACGTCCGCCAGTCCGGCGTACAGGACCTGCGACGCGATCGACCCGCCGCCCATCACGACGACGTCCTTGCCGCCCGAGGCCGCGCGCGCCCGCTCGACAGCGGTTTCGACGTCGTGGACGAACCGGAACCGCTCGCCGAGGCGTACCGCGTCGGGCCGGGCGTGGGTGACGACGAACACCGGCGGGGCGACGGTCTGGTCTTCGTCGTAGCCGTAGCCGATTTCGTCGTCCCAGCCCTGCGGACCGTCGACGACGTCGAAGGTATTGCGGCCCATGACCACCGCGCCGGTTTCGGTGAACGAGCGGTGCAGGATCTCCGCGTCGCGGGGCGTGCGCTGGCCGGCCACCCAGGAGTGCAGCGGTTCGCCGCCGGTCCCCAGCCCGTGTTCGGGACCGGCTCCCGGTCCGGTGACGTATCCGTCCAGCGACATCGAGATGTCCACGATGACCCGGCTCGCCTCCGGCCGGTCCGCTCCGCCGGCCAGCTCGTCGAGCCGGTCCATCGAATCGCGGATGCCGTGCTCCATTCCGCTCGCGATCATGGCGTCGCGCGCCTCGACGCTCGGGAAGACCGACCGGGTCCGCAGCCGGGTCCGGCCGTCGAGGTCCTCGAAGGCCAGGGTTTCCAGGCTGACGTTCCCCGGCGCGCCCTCGTACTCGAAGGTCTGGACGATCCGCTGGCCGCTGTCGACCGCGTGGAAGACGCCGTGGAACACGTGCTCGGCGCCGTCGGGGTCTAGGTGCACATAGCGATACGTCCCGCCGGGGTGCGGGTCGAATTCGACGATGCGCATCTCGACGTCGCGCGGGCCGAGCCAGCGGACGATCAGGTCGGGATCGGTGTAGGCGCGGAACAGCTGCGCCCGGGTCGCGTCGAAATCGCGGACGATCTCGATGAACGGGCTGCCGGGCTGGGCGGTGATCGTGGTGGGGGTCATCGGTCCTGCTCCTTGGTCTCTTCGAGGACGGCGTCGAGGCGGCGGTACTCGCGTTCGCGGTTCAGCCGGTAGGCGTCGATCCAGCTCGTCAGCTCTTCGAGCGCGGCCGCGTTGAGGTGGCACGGGCGGCGCTGGCCGTCCCGGCTCCGGGTGATGAGCCCGGCCGCCTCCAGCACCTGGACGTGCCGCGACACCGCTTGCTTCGTGACCGGGAACGGTTCGGCCAGGTCGTTCACGGTCGCTTCGCCGCGCGACAGCCGGGCGATCAGCGCGCGCCGGATCGGGTCGCCCAGCGCGGTGAACGCCCGGTCCAGCCGGTCGTCGAGGTTGTCAACGGACATCTTTATCAACCGATCTCTTTATCAAGCAGTTCGTTGACAATAAGCCCGTCGTGTCCCAGGGGCAAGGGGTGAGCGGATTTCAGCGGACCTTGCGCACCGAGGTCGTGCCGACGTCGGCCACCGCCCCGCTCACCGCGACCGGCCGGAGCGGCGGGATCGCCTGCCCGGCCTCGTCCACCAGCACGGAGTGGTCCTCGCCAGGGGAGAAGGCGTGCCGTTCGCCCCACTGCCGGAGGGCGACGACGACGGTGAACAGGTCGCGCCCGGCGGACGTGAGCGAGTAGACCTGCCGCTTGCCCGATTCGGCGGTCTGCCGGTCGAGGACGCCACGCTCGACGAGGCGGCGCAGCCGGTCGGTGAGGATGTTGCGGGCGATGCCGGTGCGCTGCTGGAAGTCGGTGAACGCCCGCGCGCCGTCCATCGCGTCGCGGACGATCAGCAGGCTCCACCGGTCGCCGACGAGGTCAAGGGTGCGGGCCACCGGACACGACGGGTCGGTCCAGGCCGGGGTTTCGCCCACGGTCGCGTGCCTCCTTGATGAGTTGCTCTTTGAAACCATTCTGCCGTACGGTGCGATCAGTTGCAATTCGCTACTGATTGGGGGATCCATGGGTCGCCGGACAGTGTTCGCCGCGGTGTGCGCGGTCGCCGTCGCGAGCATTTACGCTGCTCAGCCCGTTCTCGCGCAGATCGGCGAGGACCTGCGGGTGCCGGACGCAGGACTGGGCTGGATCGTGGCCGCCGGACAGCTCGGCTACCTGGCCGGGCTCGCCGTGCTGGTCCCGCTGGGCGACCTCGTCGACCGGCGGAAGCTCATCGCCGCGCACCTGCTCCTGACCGCCATCGGTGCGGCGCTGGCCGCGGCCGCCACCGAAACCTGGCTGCTGCTGGCCGGGCTCGTGCTCGCAGGCCTGTTCGCAGTGGTCGTGCAAACGACGGTCGCCTACGCCGCCGCTCTGTCCACTCCGGAGGAACGCGGCCGCACCCTCGGCGCGGTGACGTCCGGCGTCGTCATCGGCATCCTCGGCGCACGCGTCGCGGCGGGTGCGCTGGCCGAACTGTGGGGCTGGCGCAGCGTTTACCTGGCACTCGCGGTGCTGCTGGTGGCGCTCGCCGGTCTCGTCCTGAAGACGATGCCGCCCGACCCGCGCACCGGCCGCACCACGTACGGGCAAGTGCTGACCTCGCTCGGCGGCCTGTTCCGCGAGCCGCTGTTGCTCTCGCGCGGGCTGATCGCGTTCTTCCTGTTCGCGTCGTTCGGCGCGCTGTGGAGCGGTCTGTCGCTGCCGCTGGCCGCCGCTCCGTGGCACCTGAGCACAGCGCAGATCGGCCTGTTCGGGCTGGTCGGCCTGGCCGGCGCACTGGGGGCGGCCCGAGCCGGACGCTGGGCCGACCGGGGGCACGCGAGTCTCGTCACCGGCGGGGCGCTGGTGCTGCTGGCGGTGTCGTGGCTGGCGGTCGGGCAACCGTCGTTGTGGCTGCTGGCCCTGGGCGTGCTGGTGCTGGACTTCGCCGTGCAGGCAGTGCACGTCAGCAACCAGCACCTGCTCACGGCCGCGCATCCGGATCGCACCAGCAGCGTCATCGGCGGCTACATGATCTTCTACTCGCTCGGCTCCGCCCTCGGTGCGGCTGTGACGACAACGGCGTTCGCGGCGGCCGGATGGACCGGCTCCAGCGTCCTGGGCGCGGCGTTCGCCGGGTGCGCGTTCGCGGTGTGGTTCACAGCGGAATGTCGTGCTCGGCGACGTAGTGCCGGATCAGCGCGTCCATCGAGCGGCGAAAGGAATCCTGCCGGCTGTCGCTGAGGGTGCCGGCCAGCTGGCCGATCTCGGTCCGGATCGCCTCGCGCACCAGCCGCACGACCGCGCGGCCGTCCTCGGTGTCGGTGACGTGCACGGCGCGCCGGTTGCCGGGGACCGCGTTCCGCCGCACCAGCCCGCGCCGCTCGGCGCGGTCGACGAGCCCGGTGACGCTGGACTTCTCCAGCTCCAGGATCCCGGCCAGCTGCCGCATGCCGATCTCGCGGTCGTCGAGCACGGCGAGCATCCGCAGCTGGGTGACCGACAGCCCGTGTTCTCCGGCGAGGCGGCCCAGGATCGCCTGCACGATGAACGACAGCTGCATGAGCCCGTCGACGAGGTCCGGCGCGTTTTCGGAGGAGGAATCGGTCACAGCGGCCAGGTTAGCTTGACCGAGTTCGCGGCACCAACTATTTTAGTTCGTGACACGAACAGTACTTGAAGCGAACCTGGAGGCGCGCATGACGGACCGGAAACGCGTCGCCGTCGTCATCGGCAGCACCCGCCCGACCCGCATCTGCGGCGGGATCGCCGCCTGGGCGCGCGACGCACTGGGGGAGGGCAGCGACCTCGCCTACGACCTGGTCGATCTCGCCGACCTCGCGCTGCCGTTCCTCGACGAACCCGTCAAGGCCGCGCTGCAGCAGTACGAGCACGAGCACACCCGGGCGTGGAGCAAGCTCGTGCAGAGCTACGACGGCTTCGTCTTCGTGTTCCCGCAGTACAACTGGGGCTACCCGGGGGTGCTCAAGAACGCGCTGGACTACCTCTACCGGGAATGGTGCGATCGCCCCGCGAGCCTGCTCACCTACGGCACCCGCGGCGGAGCCAAGGCCGCCGAACAGTTCATCGGCGTCCTGCACGGACTGCACATGCGCGTCCTCGACACCCGCGTCGAAGCCGTCATCACCGACCAGGACGTGGACGAAAACTGGCAGCTGCGCGACCTCGACCGCACGTTGCACCCGAACCGCGCGCTCCTGCGCAGGATCGACGAAGAGATGGCCGAAGCACTCGGCTGAGAAGAGAAACGGAGAACCAGACATGCCAGCAACCTCACGCCGGGTGGGCTTCATCGGGCTCGGGCGGATGGGCACCGCCATGGCCGGCCGCCTGCTCGACGCGGGCTACGACGTCACGGTGTGGAGCCGCAGCGCGGGCAAGGCGGACGACCTGGCCGCCCGAGGCGCGACCGTGGGCGGCACGCCCGAGGACGCGATCGCCACCGGAACCGTCTTTTCCATGCTCAGCCACGAAGACGCGGTGCGCCAGGTGTTCACCGCCGAGCGGATCCGCTCCGCGCCGGAAGGCTTCCTCCACGTCAACCACGCGACCATCAGCCCGGAGGCGGCTCGTGAATTCGCCGCGCTCGGCGGGCGTTATCTCAGCGCCCCGGTGATCGGCCGCCCGGAAGCCGTGACGGCCGGGAACCTGGCCGTGATGGTCTCCGGCGACGCGGCCGTCCGTGCCGAGGCGGAGCCGATGCTCTCCGCGATCGGGCGGCGGGTCTGGGATTTCGGCGACGCCGCGGACGCCGCCCCGACCGCGAAAATCTCGGTCAACTACCTGATCATCCACGCGCTGCAGGCACTGTCCGAGTCGATCACCCTGCTGCAGCACGGCGGCCTGGACGCCGGGCGGTTCGTCGAGATGATCACCGATTCGGTGTTCCCCGGCCCGGTGTACCGCGGCTACGGCGAGTCCATCGCCACCGGCTCGTACACCCCGCCGGGATTCACCACGACGCTCGGCTTGAAGGACTTGGACCTCGCGCGGCGCACGGCGGGCACTCTCGGCGTCGACCTGCCTACCGGGCCGGTCCTGCACGACGTGTTCGCCACCGCGGTCGAGCAGATCGGCGCGGACCTCGACTGGGCCGCCATCGCCGAGGTCACCCGCCAGCGGTCCGGAGGAACGACCGCCTGACCCCCGCGGGTTCGGGCAGGATCGAAGCCATGAGCCTGCTCGACCGGCACCGCCAGGCAATGACCGATTTCGACCGGACTGTGCACCTCGTCAGACCGGAACAGTGGGACAGCCCCACGCCGTGCACCGAGTGGACAGTCCGGGACCTGGTCAACCACCTCGTCGCCGAACAACTGTGGGCACCGCACCTGCTCGGCGGCGCGACGCTCGCGGAGGTCGGCGACCGCTACGACGGCGACGTGCTGGGCGACGATCCGGTGCGCGCCTGGGAAGAGTCGTCGCGGGCCGCGCGCGCGGCGTGGCTCGCGGACGGAGCGACCAGTCGGACAGTGCACCTGTCCTTCGGCGATGCTGACGCGTCTCTCTACGGCTGGCAGATGACCACCGACCTCGCGGTGCACGCCTGGGATCTCGCGATGGGGATCGGGGCGCCGCAGCCGATCGAGGACGATCTCGCCGAGGAACTCCTCCGCGTCGCGGGTCCCATCATCGAGGCGTCGCAGACCCCGGACATCCTCGCGCCGCCGGTCCAGGTTCCCGGTACTGCCTCAGCACCGGACCGGCTGGTCGCCCTCTGCGGCCGCGAGCCGCGCTGACCGGGCGCGGACGCGGAACGGCCCCCGCGGGGGGAGGTCGCGGGGGCCGTTCCTGTTCGGGTGGGAGCCAGCTACTGGCCGAGGCTCAAGCGGACCGGCTGGTCCGGCGTCCCTTGAGCTCGGCGAGACGTTCGTTCAGCAGGTCCTCGAGCTCGGGGATGGAGCGGCGCTCCAGCAGCATGTCCCAGTGGGTCCTGGGGGGCTTGACCTTTTTTTGCTCGGGCTGCCCGCCGTCGACGATCTCGGACTCGCTGCCGTGCAGGCGGCACTCCCACACCGTCGGGATCTCGGCGTCGTCGGAGAACGGCACCTCGAACTCGTGGTTCTTGGGGCAGGAATAGCGCACGGTACGGCGAGGAGCGAGGTCGTGATTGCGGTCGGTCTCGTAGCTGACCGCTCCCAGCCGGCTTCCACGGAGAACACGGTCGGCCATAGTGGGATTCCTTTCAGTCAGCTCCGGGTGGAGCCAGGGTGATGCTCACCCTATGCAACGAACAAGGCGTCCGAGGGATTCCCGGCACGCCATGTCGCTGCTCACGATGAGCTGCGTCACCCGTGGTCTTCAGCTTCCTCCAGAGGGAGTCGTTTCGCCCTCTGACGTGACGCGGATACCGCCTTCTTAGTGCGGATATCCCCCAGTCGGGCTAGTTAGGTTAGCTCTAGGACAACCGTAACTGACCGTGCTGGGCGGCAGCCGGTCCGAGATCCCCCGAGCGGAAGTGCCGACGGCACAGTACCTGATAACGGACCGTGACCATTTCGGCATCAGACCGTGCTGAAGCTGAAGGTTCAACTACGGAGTGTTCGGTATCTGCCACCACAACGGTGTCTCCGTCACGGAGAATCACGTCGTCGCGGACCCGCGCGTTGAACCGGCCGGGCAGCCCGCACCAGCACAGCACCTCGACCTGGACCGGCTGGAGCTCGTCGGCGAGTTCGAACAGCCGGGCGGCCCCGGGGAACAGCGTGCTGCGGAAGTCGGTCGCGATGCCGAAGCAGTACACGTCGACGCCGGCCTCGTCGGCGAGTTCGGCGAGCTGGTCGACCTGCGCGGGGGAGAGGAACTGGGCCTCGTCCACGATCACGTAGTCCACGTGCTGCCCGCGCGCCCACTGCTCGCGCACCAGGTCCCGGATGTCGGTGCCGGTCGCGACCTCGGTCGCCCGCCGGGCGAGGCCGATCCGGCTGGTGATCTGCGGCGCGCCGGACCGGTCGTGCCGGACCAGCACCAGGCCGCGGCGGCCCTGGCGCGCGTGGTTGTGGTCGATCTGCAGCGCGAGCGTCGACTTCCCGCAGTCCATCGGGCCGTAGCAGAACTTGAGCCGTCCCCGGGCGGGACCGTTGCGCCGGGCCCCGGCCGGCGGGGCCGCGGAAAGCGCGTCGGTGGGGTCGTCGAGAACAACGTCGTCTGCAGCGGTCACGACGCCCGACCCTATCTGGGCCTCACAGCACCTCCGGCGGACGGTTCCCGGCGGCGGCGATCGCGCGCCGCACCGGCACCAGCGCGACGAACACGAACCCGAGCACGAAGAACGCCACGAGCGCGACGATCGCCAGCCGGAACGACCCGGTCGCCTGCCCGACGCCGGCGAACACCAGCGGCCCGAGCCACGACGTGCCCTTCTCGCCCACGACGTAGAGCGAGTAGTACTGCGCGTCCTTGCCTGCCGGGATCATCTGGCTGAACAACGACCTGGCCAGCGCGTTCGTCCCGCCCAGCACCAGCCCGATGCCGACCGCCACCGCGAAGAACTGCAACGGCTGCTGCGGCTGCACGAAGTACGCCCCGCCGAGCACGACCACCCACAGCACGAGACTGACCAGGATCGTCCGCTTCGCGCCGAGCCGCCGCGCGAGCAGGCCGTGCAGGACGCCGCCCGCGTAAGCGAGGAACTGGATCACCAGCACCGTGATGATCAACACTTCGTCAGTGAAGCGAAGCTCGTCCTTCCCGTACTGCGCCGAGACCGTGACGACGGTGTTGATCCCGTCCGCGAAGAGCAGGTAGCTGCCGAGGAAGGCGAGCGTCAGCGGATACGCCTTCGCCTCGCCGAGCGTCTGGCGCAGTTCGCGGAACCCTGACCGCAGCACCGAGACGCCGCGCGCGGTCGCGGTCGGCACGTGGACGCGGGGGAGCCGGCGCAGGGTCGGAATGGTGAAGAGTGCCCACCAGATGCCGGAGGTCAGGAAGCAGATCCGCACCGCGAGACCGGTGTCGACGCCGAGGGATTCGCGGCTGAGATAGAAGGCGAGCTGCAGCGCGAGCGCGAGCCCGCCGCCGAGATAGCCGAACGCCCAGCCCTTCGCCGAGACGTCGTCGCGCTCGTCCGGCGTCGCGATGTCCACCAGGAACGAGTAGTAGACGACCAGTGAACCGCCGTACCCGATGTTCGCGAGGATGAACAGCGCCGCGCCCAGCTGCCAGTCCGAACCGGCCATGAAGAACATCAGCGCCGACGCCGCCGCGCCCAGTGCGGCGAACCCGCCGAGGATCTTGCGCTTGTTGCGGCTGCGGTCGGCCACCGCACCGGCGATCGGCAGCACCAGAACCTGCACGACGGTCGCCACCGACAGCAGGTAGCCCCACAGCGAACCGGCGGGGAAGTGGAGACCGAACAGCGCCACGTCGCAGTGGTTGAGCTTGTCGTCCACTCCGGACGCATTGAGACAAGCCCTGTCCCCGTTAAGGGTGATGTTCTGCTTCGCGTCCGCGGCCGCGACAGTGCTCATATACAGCGCGCCGAACACCGTCGTGACCGACGAATAGAACGGCGAGTTGGCCCAGTCGTAGAAGTACCAGCCCCACCGTTCCCGCTTGCTGTCCCGGGTCTCGGCCAGCGTCATCCACGGCTCCTCGTTCGGTCGCGAATCTCCAGGTCGCGCCGGACATTACTGGCGCCGGACCGCCCGGTACCGCCGAAGGGGGCAAACCGTGTCCGGTTCGTCGCTTCCGGTTTCCGCCACGCCGCGCGACGGAAACCGCGACACGCCGCGCCGGGCGTGTCGCTGCCGGGATCTCCGGGCGTGTCATGTGAGACTGCTGAGCGTGGTGTGACTCTTGTGGTCCATGAGTCACGTGCTTAGTGTGCGTGGCATGACCACTCGCGTTCGCACTGCCAGACGGGCCGCCGCCAGAGCCTTGCTGCTCGTGGTCGCCGTACTCGGCATGGAACTCGTCGTCACCGGCGCCGCCTCCGCGGACCCCGGCTCGGGCACCTGGGCCAAGCTCCGCATGTGCGAGTCGAGCGGCCGCTACACGATCAACACCGGCAACGGCTACTACGGCGCCTACCAGTTCGACCTCCCCACCTGGCGCAGCGTCGGCGGCCAGGGCCGCCCCGACCAGGCCAGCCCCCGCGAACAGGACTACCGCGCGCTGTACCTGTACCGGATGCGCGGCTGGCAGCCCTGGGAATGCGGCGGCATGCTCGGCCTGGCCAACGACCGCGACGCCCGCAGCAAGCGCGTCCCCTCCTGGGAAGAGGCCGCCTACATCGGCGGCGGCGGACTTCCGGCCCCGCCCGCCCCGAAACCGAAGCCCGCCCCGCCGCCCGGACCGCCCGGCGCGACGCCCGCGTGGCCTGGCCTCGTCTACGCCTACGGCGACTGCGCGCCCGCGCTGCGCACCTTCCAGCTGCGGATGAACGCCTTCGGCTACGGCTTCAGCGGCACCGGCTGCTACTACGACAAGACCCGCACCGCGGTCCTCGACCTGCAGCGCGCCAACGGCATCAACGATTCGGGCCGGCTGGGTCCGAAGACGTGGAAGGCCGCGTGGGTAGGCAAGGCCCCGCGCTGACCCGCACCGCCTCCTCCAGTTCGGCCGGGCCGACGACTTCGATATCAGCGTCGACCCGGCCGAACGAGGCAGCCAGACCACGCCACAGCCAAGCCCCGAGACTCACCCGGCACCGATCCGGCCCGAGCGCTTCGATCACGCCGTCGGTCAGGCAGCTCGCCGCGGCACGGCCATTCCCCGGACAGCCCGCGCTCAGCGGACCGCGGCCCGGTGGGCGTTCGACGGCGGTGAAGCAGAACGCGTCCACCCGATGCGGCAACCGCGCGGGCATCACCTGCCGCACGGCCTGCAACGTCCGCTACGCCGTCCAGCCTCGAACAGCGGCCAGGTTCAGTCCGCTGCCGCCCACGCACCCCGCTCCCGCAGCACCTCACGCAGCAGATCCGGCCGATCCGTGACGATCCCGTGCACCCCGAGGTCCAGCAGCGTCCGCATCTGATCGGCGTCGTCGATCGTCCACGTGTGCACCTCGAACCCGCGCCGCACCGCCGACTTCACGAACGAACGGTCCACCACCGTCAGCGGCCCCTGCCGCACCGGCACCTGCGCGAGCCAGCCCGACGCGAACCGGCTCACCGGCAGCAGCGGAGCCCAGCCGTTCGCCCACAGCAGGAACGCCGACCGCGGCCCCATCGCGGTCAGCAGCTTCGGCCCCGCCAGCTTCCGCAGCCGGGCGAGCCGCGAGTCCGAAAAGGACGCCGCCGCGACCCGCTCCACCGCACCGGTCCGCCGCAGCGCCCGCACGAACGGGACCACCGCGCTGTCGGCCTTCACGTCGATGTTGAAAAACGCGTCCGGCAGTTCTTCAAGCAGGTCCTCCAGCCGGGACAGCGGCGCCCGCCCGTCGATTTTGACGTTCTTCAGCTGCTCCCACGTCTGGGTCGCGATCGCCCCGCGCCCGTCCGTGGTCCGGTCGAGCGTCGCGTCGTGATGCACCACGACCACCCCGTCCGACGTGGCGTGCACGTCGGTTTCGAGATAGCGGTACCCCTCGGCGGCCGCGCGCTGGAACGCCGGCAGCGAATTCTCCAGCCCTTCCAGATCGCCGAGGTGCCAGCCGCGGTGGGCGAAGGCGCGGGGGAGCGAGTCGGCGAGGTACGGAAACGGTGGACGCATGACTCCAGTCTGCGCCATCGGTGTGGCCCCGTCGTGAGAACGTGATGGACAGCTAGAGTCCGGCGGGTGAGGGAACTGGCCGAACACGCTCTGACCGGCGACGAACGCGTCGTGCCGCGACGCACGAACGCCCCGAAACACTGCGGCTGGTGCGGCCGCCGCCTGCCCGAAGCAGGCAACGTCGGACGCCGCCGGCGCTACTGCGGGCAATCCTGCCGCCAGCGCGCCTACGAACGCCGCACCGCCCTGCAGCGCAGCGGCCTGCCCGAGGACGCCGTCGTCCTGTCGGACACCGAGATCGCCGCCCTGCAGGACCGGCTCTTTCAGCTCCGCTGCGCCGCGGAAGACATCGTGACCGCCGCCCAGGACGGCGCATCCGCGGGCGAACTGCGGCAGCTCGCCGAGGAGATCGCGGCTTCGGCGAAGGATCTTGAGCAGCTTCGCTGACGCTTCTGGGAGGCGCTGCCGCGCGGTCGTAGCCGAGGTCGTTCGGGCAGGTCAGGGGATCCCTGCGCTCTCTGCCGGATCGAGTGCAAGGACACCCCGCGCATGGCTGGGACCCGCCCGCGGCTCGCGACGCACTGGCCTTTTCCAGCGCTGCTGGGTGCAGGGGAGAGGCCGCCAACGACCGTTGATCCCCGACGCACGCCATCAGCCCCGGGGCACGGCAAGCGTGCACGCCCAAGGGAGAGCACGCTCCGCGTACAAGTCCGCATGCCCTGGCGGCCGCGTGTCAGGGAGACCGCACGTCAGGGGAGACCACGCTCCGCGCGCAAGACCGCGTGCCGTGGGCGCCCCTGTATCCGTGGGCCGCCCCTGCATCTCGGCCGTCCTCGGCTACCGCAGCCGCGCCGAGCGGTCGCTCGCCTCATCCCGGCGCTCGCCGGAAACCGCACCCTGCTTGCTCGCCGGGAGCCGGACTTACGGCTGCGGAAGCTCCGCCGCCTTCGCCAGATTGTCCAGCGACGCCCGCAAACCGTCCGTCGTCGTGGAGCGCGCGCGGGTGACTCGCCTCGTGTCGCCGAGGTCCAGGGCGGACCAGTCGTAGGTGTGCGTCACCTCCGTGCGCTCCGCCCCGAGCGGCTTCAACTCCCAGCGCCACAAATGCCCCGGCGCGTCCTTGCCCACCTCCGCCGGAAGCCACGCGACCCGGCGGCCTTCCTCGAACTCCACGATCCGGTTCTCCCGGATCTTGCCGTTCAGGAGGGTCGTCACGAAGACGTCGCCGACCGCGTGGACCCGCTGGCCCGATTCGGCCTCGGCGAGATTGTCGTTGCCGTCCCAGCTCGGCTGCTGCGCCGGGTCGGCGATCAGCTCGAAAATCCGCTCCGCCGGGGCCTCGATCTCACGGCTGGCGCGCAGGACGCGCGAGGGTTCGTCAGTCACGCTTTCATGCAATCACATCGGCCTCCCGCGCAGTATCCGTTCGAGCCAACCCATTGAGCGCCCGGTAGGTCCGGTTGCTCGCCGCGGCGGCCCGCTGCTCCCTGCCGGTCGCCTCGATGTAGTTCTGGCTCGTCGCCAGGCTCGCGTGGCCGAGCAGCGACATGATCTCCGACGCCGTGGCACCATCCTCGGCCAGCCGCGTGGCGAAGGTATGCCGCAACGCATGGAGATTCGCCCCGGTCGGCACCCGGTCGTGCAGGCCCGCCCACCGGTAACACGACTTCACCAGGTACTCCAGCGCACCGCGCCCGATCGGATTGCCCGCCCGGTCCCGCAGCAGCGGTTCGCCCGGCGGGAAGCGCTGCCGGGGAAACCGCCTGCGGCACGACGCCGTGTAGTCCTCGATCAGCTTCGCCATCGCCGGCTGCACCGGGATCGACCGGTCCCGGCTGCCCTTGCCGTGGACGTGCAACCGCAGCTCACCGTCTCGTCCCACCACCGAACGCGGCGTGAGCGCCCGCATTTCCGCCGCGCGCAGGCCCGCGACCAGCCCGAGCGCCAGCACCAGCACATCCCGCTCCGGCCACGGATCCCGCGCACGCCGGGCACCGCCGGCCGCCGCGGTCAGCAGCTGCTCGGGAGTTTCCTCGCCCCGCAAGGGTTTCGGTGTCAACGGGGGAGTCTTGGGCCGGGCCACGGCTCCCATCGGATTGCCCGCCAGCAGTCCGTCGGACACGCAGAAGGTGAGGAACTGGTTCCACGTCGACCATGCCCGCAGCACGGAGCTTTTCGCGTGGCTGTCGGCAAACGCACCGAACGCGGCCCGCAGCACCGGCGCAGTCAGCTCTTCGACGTCCACCTCGTCCCGGCCCAGCTCCGCCAGCAGGAGAGCGGTGATCCCGGCGAGATCGCGCCGATAAGCGGCAGTGGTGTGCGGCGAGTCCTTGCGCGGCCGCCGTGCCGCGAAGAACGCTTGCTGTGCCTCGGAAACGAGCATAGTGATCTTGTACCGCACAGCACCGACAATTTCGACGCTACCTGTTGTCTGATATATGATGCATAATAGCGATTATGCATGAAACATGGCCGCGGAAGGGGCTGAATCCCCTTGGGGGACAGCACTTTCCGGTCATTCCGCCCGAGCCTCAAACCGCCCTGCGAGGAATGGAAATCAGTACTCCGACCCGCTTCGTCGCGGCAGACCAGGTCGGATCTGCGGCACGTTCATCTGGTCGAGTGGATCTTCGGGCTGCCCGGGCTGGCTTCAGCGCGCGAGAGAAAGTTGTTGTGCTCCAACCTCAACGTCCAGCCAGTCGTGCTTGATTCGTCACGGTGACGAATTAAGCACGACTGGACCGAGGGTTCCCGTCGGGGATCCCGGGCCGGCGCCTCGGGATCCGGCCGGGAGCTTGGCTCCAGTCCATCGACGTACGGACGCGCGGTCTGGCGTCAAATGAGTCCGAGGGCTGCCCGTGCGTCTGTGCTGACCGTGAGCAGAGACAGTCACGACACCGTCGAAACCCCTGGAAAACCCCTCCTCAGCCCGCTGATCAGCAGGTCGCCAAAACGCCGATAATGTACATTATGTCAAGTAACCGGCTGACGGCCTCTCTCCTGAGACATCCGGAGCCTGATCTGATGGTTGTGGCTGGCATGCCCGATGACCTCAGCGGCGACCAGGTCTCCGACCGTTGGCAGCCACGCATCGCCCGGCAAGGTCGTCACCTCGACGAGTCCGAGCGCGTCGGGCGCGCCATCGATCCGCACGAATACTCCGAACGGCTGCCGCCCGATCACCGTGCCGGTGATCGACTTTCCGGGAGGCAATGCCTCGGTCGTTGATGTCCACGCCTGGCGGGCCCGATCCGCGAGGCTGTCGTAATCCTCCATCACCGATGGATCTCACCACGCCAGCGGGCCGTCGATGTCCGAGTAGGTGCCGGTTGGTCCGTCCGTTTCGATCTGCGCCATCCGGACGATGATCTCCGCGCCCTGTTCGACCGGCTGGCCGCCGCGTTGTCCGTTGATGTCCGTTCGGGTGTACCCGGGCTCGACCGCGTTGATCCGGATGGCCGGGAACGCCTTCGCGTACTGCACCGTCACCATGTTCACCGCGGCCTTCGACGCTGGGTACGCCACGCCGGGGTACGCGTGCTGATGCGTTGCCGGGTCCGTCATCCTGCCCAGCGATCCCAGTGCGCTGCTGACGTTCACGACCACCGGCGCGGACGAACGTTCCAGGAGCGGCAGGAATGCATGCAGCACTCGCACGACGCCGAAGACGTTGGTCTCGAACGTTTCCCGCATCAGGTCCGCAGTGGTGTCGGCCGCGCCGGTCGATTCCCCGTTGCTCTGCAGTTCGACGGCGATGCCTGCGTTGTTGACGAGGACGTCCAGTCCCCCGTCGGCCTCGATGGTTTTCGCTGCGGCGCGCACTGATGCCTCGTCCGTGACGTCGAGCTGGACGGTTCGTGCGCCGAGTTCCGCCGCGGCTCGTTGGCCTCGGGTGGCGTCGCGGGCGCCGATGTAGACAGTGTGCCCGGCGGCGATCAGGCGGCGGGCGGTTTCGTAGCCGAGTCCTTTGGTGGCACCGGTGATGAGTGTTGTGGTCATGGCCGCGACGCTAGGTGCTGGAGCGTGGACCAGGTCAAATTTCGGTGGGCGGGCCGGGCGGTCGCGGAAGCCGGTGGTGGCGACGAAGGACTTGCGGTACTTCGATTTTCCGCCCGCCACTCCCCTCCCCAACGGGCATCCGCGGTACGGGATGTCGGTGGTCGCAGCATCGAGCGAGTGGTTGGTGCACACCCATCGCGGTGTCCCGGCTGACGAACTGGCTGCGGTGCCGTCGGACGGGGCTACCAGGACGACGGTTTGGTTCCTTCCGGTGTAGGGGCTGCGCGGCGACGTGTCCGCGGAGTCGGTGCGGCCGTTGGCGGAGCGGTTTAGCCCACTCCCCTTGGCGGGCCTTGGCTGATGCGGCGCAGGGTGGGTTCGAGGCGGTCGATGTCGTCGGTGGTGATGAGCTGTCGTTCGTCCCACCAGGTCGCGCCGGCTTCGGCTAGTGGGGCGATGAGGTCGTGGGCGCGGGCCGGGTCGCCGGGGGTGCGGCCGCCGACGACGAATTCGAACTTCTCCCCCGCGCCGTGTTTTCGGGCGTAGGACACGACGTCGCGGACGTCTTCCACGGGCGGGACGACGCCGTGGGTGGCGTTTTTGAACAGTGGGGCCAGGCCGTCCCAGCGGGCGGCGCGGCGGACTGGCCTGCGGTTGGGCCAGACGGCGGCGAGCCAGACGGGCGGGCGTGGTTGCTGGACGGTGGCGGGCCGGAGGGTGACGTCGCGGACTTGGTAGTGCTTGCCGTCGTGGTTGACGGGGTTTCCGGACCAGTATCGGTCGAGCAGGTTGAGGCTTTCGTCGAGGTGTTCGGCGAGGACGACGGGGTCGGTGGGTTCGCCGAAGCTGCCGAATTCGTCCTGGATCGGGCCGCCTAGGCCGGCGCCGAAGATGACTCGTCCGTTGCTGAGGGCGTCGAGGGTGGCGACCTGGCGGGCGAGGTGTTCGGGGCGGCGGCGGGGCACCGCGGTGACCAACGTGCCGAGTTTGAGCTGGGAGGTCGCGAGTGCGGCCGCGGTCAGCAGCATCCAGGGGTCGCCGAACGGCTGGTCTCGGCGGATGTCTTTGTCGTGGACGACGTGGTCCCAGATGAACAGCGCGTCCCAGCCGTCTTGTTCGGCCGCTGCTGCCACTCTCGCCACGGTCCTGGCGTCGGCGAAGTCGCCGAAGTTCGGGATGTTGATCGAGAAGCGCATGACGGGCATGGTCCCGGCGGAAGGCGTGGTGCGGCAAGCGATTTAAGGACGTGCGGGGTGGGCTGCGAACAGGTTGGGTCGATGGACAGTCTCTTAGTGATCGTTCGCGGGTCGAGTGGTGCCGGGAAGTCTCCGGATGGGAGCGTTCGCTGAGAACCGGGCCGTGAGAACGCCAGTGCTTCATGATGGTCACGCCCCAAGATCCCGTGACGGGGCGCTCCGAGAATCGGGTCATCGCAGGGATTGCCGTCGCTGACCGCGACAGATCAGTTCGTTCCTTGTCGGACGTCCGTCCCCTGTTCGGCGAACGCCTTGAAGTCCTGCATATGCTGCCGCGACTGCTTGCGGAAGGTGCCTGGCATCAGACGCCCAACCAGTCGCATCGGCAACCCGTCGAACCGGAACTCGCTCTCGCTCTCCCACAGCGTCGTGTCCGGACCGGCGTCGATGATCCGGTCGCGCTGCGCCTGCCACATTCCGGCACCGACGATCTCGCGGTCGTAGTGCACGACGACCGCCCTGGGAATCGCGCGCAGGTCTGCGGGTTCCCGGCGCGTGATGGTCTCGGTGGCCTCCATCCTCTGCTTCCCCATTTGAAACACGACTCGCGAGGTGGTGCCGACCTCGCCATGCGCTCCGTTTATCGGCTCGTGCAGTACCAGGCCGCGCAGCCACTTCTGCATGTGCGCCGGGTCGGCGACCAGGTGGACCACCTTCTGGCGGGGCAGGGCGATTTCGATCGAGATGGTGTACTTCATCGCGCGTTCCCTTCGGGTGCGTAGAACGCGGTGGTGGCCTCGACCGCGGCCGCCACGTGATCCGGGTCGCCGCCGGCGGCCAGGTGAGCTTCGCCCCATGCCGCGGCGCTGCGCCGCACGAACTCGCGCCCCGTGGACGAGGTCTGGAACTCCTCGTGGTCGAGGGTCTCGCCGTCGGCCAGGAACCGGGTCAGGGCGAGGAGATGCAGGTCCCAGCCCACACCGCCGGCACCTGGGCCGTAGGTCGGGAACATGGGCTCCCCGACGGCCGCTGCGTGGACCAGTTCGAACTCGGTGTCCCCGGCAGGGCCCGGGGACAGACGCACCTCCACTTCGCTCGTGCCCGGCCACTCGTCGGCGTCCGGTCCGAAGAGCCAGGACACCCGAAGCAGCCGCGGCGGTTCGCACCGGAGGATCTCGCCGTGCTCACCGCCGTCCAGCTCGAACGACCCGCCGAGCCGCAGGTCCCCGGTGACCGACTTCAACCAGCGGCCCAGTCGCTCGGGGTCGGTGATGGCGTCCCACACGTCGTCGACCGGTGCGTCGTAGCGACGCCGTAGCTCCATCGTGTAGGCGTCGCCGGCGAGCAGAGTCGCTTTGCCCATCGTCCGGCGCGCAGCGGCCAGTTCGTTCAGTACGTCCTTCATGTCATGTTCCTTTGTCTGGCGGATCGGCCTTGCCAGCACCTGAGGTTCGGGATGTGCGTCTGCCGCGGGCCAGCTCGGTTCCCAGGGCATCGAGCCGCTGGTCCCAGAACCCGCGAAACCTGTCCAGCCACACGTCAACCTCGCTGAGCGGCGAGGGGTCGACGGCGTAGAACCGGCGAGCCCCCTCAGCCCGGACTGACGCTAATCCGCTCTCACGCAGAACGCGCAGATGCTGAGAGACAGCTGGCTGGGACAGTGCGAACTCGGCCCGAACCACCTCCGTGATCGCGCCCGAGGTCTGCTCACCGTCGGCGAGCAGCTCGAGAATGCGCCGGCGCACCGGGTCACCGAGGATGTCGAACGCGTGCACGGCCAGGATCATGCCAGGTATGCCTTATATAAGCCAGTGCTGGCACTCTAGCCTGCGGTATCGACGCCCATCGACATCCGATACGTCTCACCGATGCTGGTGTTGACCTAGACCGCCTTGTCACCCAGCCATCTCGCTGTGCGGTCCGTTGCCTAGCAAGAGCGAGCAGCGGTCGACCTCGAGTTCTGTTCAAGATCGGGCCCGACAAGCAGTCGCCGTACGGATTCAGGTTGAACTTCGGGCCGACTCACTGAGCACTTACGGCGCTGTGCGGCGCGGCTCGTAGAGTCGCCATGCCTCGTTGAGGAGCGGAGGATGTCGAGGTGCCCTTGCGGGTGCCCGGCAACGATCGGCCCCCTGGTGTTGTAGCTGGGGCGGATCGAGGGCAGCCGATTCTGCCGGGACGCCGCCATCCGTTGACGCAAGTTGTGAATCAGTGGTTCACTTCTTGCCGTGGCTTACCGCAGAACGCCGAAAGTCCAGGAGCGGCTCGACGCGCTCCGGGACACGATCCTCGACGCCACCGTGCGTCAGCTGGCCGAGCACGGGTACTCCGGCTGTTCGGTAGCCGCGGTCGCCGAGCGGGCGGGCGTCGCGGTGGGCACGGTGTACCGGCACTTCCCCACCAAGGCCGATCTGGTCGTGCGGGTGTTCCGGCAGGTCGTGTCGCGCGAGGTCGAGGCGGTGCGGTCGGCGGCGGCCGGGCCGGCTGATCCGGTGGCGCGGGTGGTGGCGGTGTTCGAGACGTTCGCGGTGCGGGCGTTGAAGGCGCCTCGGCTGGCGTATGCACTGCTGGCCGAGCCGGTGGACGCGGTGATCGACGCGGAGCGGCTGGAGTTCCGGCGGGTGTTCCGGGACGTCGTGGCCGAGCATGTCGCCGAAGGGGTGCGGACGGGCCGGTTGCCCGCGCAGGACGCGGGGGTGAGTGCCGCGGCGCTCGTCGGGGCAGCCGCGGAGGTGTTGATCGGCCCGCTGACCAGCGGCGGGTCGGCGGAGGTCAGCGAGTTGAGCACGTTCGTCGTGCGGTCACTGGGAGGTTCGGATGCCCGCAACGCATGAGGTCGTCAATCAGGTTCCGCCGCTGGAGCACGATGTCGCCGCCGATCCGGCTTTGGCGGAGGCGGTCGGGCGGACGGATGCGTCGTGGGTCGTCGACGAGCTGCACGAGCTGGGTCGGCTGGCCGGGAGCGAGCGGGTGCAGGAGTGGAGCCGGCTGGTCAACGAGAACGAGCCGGTGCTGCGCACGCACGACCGCTACGGGCACCGGATCGACGAGGTCGAGTTCCATCCGCATTGGCACGATCTGATGGATGTCGCGGTGTCGCACGGGTTGCAGGCCGCGCCGTGGCGGGACGAGCGGCCGGGCGCGCACGCGGCGCGGGCGGCGAAGTTCTACGTCTGGAGCCAGTCCGAGGCGGGGCACACCTGCCCGATTTCCATGACCTACGCGGCGGTTCCGGCGTTGCGCGCGAATCCGGAGCTGACCGGGAAGTACGAGCCGCTGCTGGCGTCGACCGAGTACGACTTCGGGTTGCGCGAGCCGGGCACGAAGCGCGGCTTGATCGCGGGCATGTCGATGACCGAGAAGCAGGGCGGGTCGGACGTCCGTGCCAACACCACCGCGGCGCGGCCCGCGGGCGACGGGACGTACCGGCTGGTCGGGCACAAGTGGTTCACCAGCGCGCCGATGTCGGACCTGTTCCTCACGCTCGCGCAGGCTCCCGGCGGGCTGTCGTGCTTCCTGCTCCCCCGCGTGCTCCCGGACGGCAGCCGGAACCCGATCCGGTTGCAGCGCTTGAAGGACAAGCTCGGCAACCGGTCGAACGCGTCGTCGGAGATCGAGTACGACGACGCGGTGGGCTGGCTCGTCGGCGAGGAAGGCCGCGGGGTCCGCACGATCATCGAGATGGTCAACAACACCCGGCTCGACTGCGCGCTCGGGAGTTCGTCGGGCATGCGGCTGGGCGCGGTCCGGGCGGTGCATCACGCGACGCACCGGTACGCGTTCGGCAAGGCGCTCGTGGATCAGCCGCTGATGGCGAATGTGCTGGCAGACCTGGTGATCGAGGCGGAAGCGGCGGTGGCGGCGTCGATGCGGCTCGCCGCGGCGGGCGACCGGCGCGACGACGAGCAGGAGCAGGCGTTCCGTCGGCTCGGGCTCGCCGTGACGAAGTACTGGGTGTGCAAGCGCGCTCCGATGCACGCGGCCGAGGCGCTGGAATGCTTCGGCGGCAACGGGTATGTCGAGGAGTCGGGCATGCCGCGGCTGTACCGGGAAGCGCCGCTGATGTCGATCTGGGAGGGTTCGGGCAACGTCGCGGCGCTCGACGCGTTGCGCGCGATGGGACGGCAGCCGGAGTCGGTGGCGGCGTTTTTCGCCGAGGTGGAACAGGCGGCGGGCGGGGACGCGCGGCTGGACGACGCGGTCGACCGGCTCAAGAAGGATCTGTCCGATGTGGACGATCTGGAGTTCAGGGCGCGCCGGGTGGTCGAGTCGATGGCGTTGGTGCTGCAGGGTTCGCTGCTCGTGCGGCACGCGCCGCGCGCGGTGGCGGACGCGTTCTGCGGCACGCGGTTCGGCGGCGACTGGGGCCTGGCTTTCGGCACTTTGCCCGCTGGAACCGACACTTCCGCGATCATCGCCCGCGCTCGCGTCTAGTCCGCGTGTTTCCCCGGACAGGGCGCGGCGGAGCGGGCTACTGTCCCTGCCCGTGACCGAACCTGTTTACGTGACGGAGACGCGGACCGCGTACGACACCGTTGCCGAGAATTACGCCGAGCTGTTGAAGGACGCGCTCAAAGCGAGCACGTGGGACCGGGCGGTGCTGGGCGCCTTCGCCGAGCGGACCGGAGAGGGGCCGGTGGGCGACCTCGGCTGCGGGCCGGGGCGGCTGACCGGGTACGTGGCGTCGCTGGGGCTGGACGTGTTCGGCGTCGACCTGTCCCCCGCGATGGTCGAGATCGCCCGCCGGACGCACCCGCACCTGCGCTTCGAGGTCGGGACGCTGGCCGCGCTCGACTTGGCTGACGCCTCGCTCGCCGGTGCGCTCGCCTGGTATTCGCTGATCCACACGCCGCCGGAGCAGCTTCCGGTGCTGGCCAAGGAACTCGCCCGCGTGGTGCGTCCGGACGGCTGGCTGCTGACCGCGTTCCAGGTGGGCGAGAACCAGCGCAAGCGCATCGAGAATGCCTACGGCCACGACATCGGGGCCGACGCGTACCGGCTGGACCCGGACTTCGTGGCGCAGTTGCTGACCGACGCCGGTTTCGTCGTGGAGGCGCGGCTGGTGCGGGCTCCGGAACCGCCGTTCGATTCGACGGATCAGGCGTACTTGATGGCCCGCAAGGAAGGCTGAGGAAGGCCCGAAGGGGGCGGGGACTTTTCCCTGCCCCCTTCAACATATAGCGGACCCCGGGGCTTGCGGCAAGGCCCGGGTGGTGCTCCACAATCGTCCGCCGGAGCCGCTGCCTGCGGAAAGGCCGCGGGCGGGGCGGGCTCCGGGACCGGGGACGAGAAGTACATGGCGGACGTGATCGTGGTGGGGGCCGGGCCGGCGGGCATGATGCTGGCGGCGGAGCTGCGGCTGCACGGGGTGCGCGTGGTCGTGCTGGAGAAGGAGGCGGAACCGCCGAAGTTCGTGCGCGCGCTGGGGATGCACTCGCGCAGCATGGAGGTGCTGGACCAGCGGGGGATGCTGGAGCCGTTCCTCGCCGAGGGGTCGACGCATCCGGTCGGGGGTTTCTTCGCGGGGATCGCGCGGCCCGCGCCGGAGCGGCTGGACACGTCGCATCCGTACGTGCTGGGGCTTCCGCAGCCGAGCACCGACCGGCTGCTGGCCGAGCATGCGGTGAAAGCGGGCGCGGAGATCCGGCGCGGGTGCGAGGTCGTCGGGCTGAGCCAGGACGACGACGGGGTGACGGTGTCGCTCGCCGACGGGAGCGAGCTGCGGGCGCGCTATCTGGTCGGCTGCGACGGCGGGCGGAGCACGGTGCGCAAGGCGCTGGGCGTGGCGTTCCCGGGCGAGCCCGCGCGGCGCGAGGTGCTGCTGGGCGAGATGGAAGCGACGGCGGATCCCGCCGAAGTGGCCGCGCTGGTGATGGAAATCCGCAAGACGCAGCTGTGGTTCGGGGTCGGTCCGGTCGGCAACGGGAAGTTCCGCGTCGTTGTGCCTGCCGCCGGGGTCGTCGAGGACCGGGCGGCGCGGACGCCGACGCTGGACGAGGTCAAGCACCAGCTGCGCGAGTACGCCGGGACGGACTTCGGCGTCCACTCCCCTGTGTGGCTCTCGCGGTTCGGGGACGCGACGCGGCAGGCCGAGCACTACCGGGTCGGCCGGGTGCTGCTGGCCGGCGACGCGGCGCACGTCCATCCGCCGCTGGGCGGGCAGGGGCTCAACCTCGGGATCCAGGACGCGTTCAACCTCGGCTGGAAGCTCGCCGCCGAGGTCAACGGCTGGGCCCCGGAAGGGCTGCTGGACACCTACGAGACTGAGCGGCATCCGGTCGCGGACGCCGTGCTGGACAACGTGCGCGCGCAGGCCGTGGTGATGTCGCCCGATCCGGACGGGCGCGCGATGCGGCGGCTGATGACCGAGCTGATGGCGTTCGAGGAGGTCAACAAGCTGCTGCTGGAGAAGGTGCTGGCGCTGGACGTCCGCTACGACTTCGGCGACGGGCATCCGCTGCTCGGCCGCCGGATGCGGGACCTGGCGCTCAAGAGCGGGCGGCTGTACGAGCTGATGCACCAGGGCCGCGGGCTGCTGCTGGACCAGAACGGGCGGCTGTCCGCGGAAGGCTGGGCGGACCGGGTCGACCGCGTCGTGGACGTGAGCGAGGACCTCGATGTCCCGGCGGTGCTGCTGCGGCCGGACGGGCACGTGGTCTGGGCCGGGGAGGATCAGCGGGAGCTGGACGGGCAGTTGTTGCACTGGTTCGGCGCCGCGCGATGAGGACGTAGCCGGGTTGGGCGGGTTTCCCGGCTTCGCTGGGGGTGCCGGGAAACCCGCCCAACCGCGGTCAGGGGCAATGCCAGGGACTTGAGGCGGCGTTATGGGCGTGGCTGAGGCGTGTCCGCCCAGTGCGTGTCGTCCGTGAGGGGCACCCTGGGGGAATCAGATTCCCCCAGGGTGCCCCTCACGGACTTGAAGAAAGGCGTTGGCGGTCAGGGGTGCACGGGGCCGCCCCAGCAGTCCTGTTTGCCCAGCCGCACGGACGTGTTGGTGTACACGCCGTCGGCGATGGTGTCCCCCATGATCGACCGCTGGTCGGTCGGGCGCGGCCACTGGTAGCACCAGTGCTGGGCGAAGTAGCCGCCGGCCGCCTGGATCGGGTCGAAGTCGCAGATGCCGTCGGTCTGGATGCAGTAGCGGATGGAGCGCACCCCGGCGAAGTCCGGCCGTCCCGCGCCGAACGACACGTAGCCGCCGAACGGCGACGGCAGGCCGGTGCCCGGCGGGAGCGTCGCGCTGATCCCGGTTCCGGCCGGGCCGGGCGGCTGCATCGGGTCGGCGAAGAGTTTCGCGCTGAACTTCGCCTTGTCGACGCCGAGCTGGTCGTCGGCGATGTCGTTCAGCACCATGTTCGCCACGATCGCGCCCTGGGAGTAGCCGACGACGGTGAACTCGGCGTTGGGGTTCTCGCGGAAGGCGTCCTGGACGACCTGGCGGCCCCGGTCGTGTCCGATCGCGACGCTCTGGTCCATCGGGGTCTGGTCGCAGTTGGGCGCGCCGGCCGCTCCGGCGGGATAGTCCACGACCCGCGCGATGCCGCCCTGCAGCCACTCCGGGCGGTAGACCGACGCTTTCCCGTCGCAGGTGCCGCCGATCAGGATGTAGTAGTGCGCGTCGTCGGCGAACGCCGGTGCCGCGCTGACGAATCCGGCGCCGAGCGTGGCGACGACCGCGCCGATCAGCGCGAGCCTCCTGGCTTTCTTCACAATGGGTCCCCTCCGCGTCGAATGGTCAGCACGTTACTGAACGCGTTCGGAAAGCTACGGAGAATCGATGAAATCCTGCTGAAAGCATGATCGCCGCCGGACCGTGGCGTTCGCCGATGCCGCTGGTCAGGCGGCACCGGCGCCCGATCCGAGTCCACCGGATCAGGTGACCTTGCCGGTCAAGCCAGACGTCTCCCCCGGCGGGCAGGGGGAACGTCGTGCAGGGGCGGACCGGCGACCACGGTGTTGTGCACGGTGCCGATCCCTTGCACGGTCATGCGGACGGTGTCGCCGATGCGCAGCGGCGGCGGCTGCCGGTCGCCGCGCCAGCCCCATAGTTCGGCGAGGCAGCCGCTGCCGCAGGTTCCGGAGCCGAGCACGTCGCCGGGCCGGACCCAGGTGCCGCGGCTCGCGTAGGCGATCAGCTCGGCGAAGGTCCAGGCCATGTTCGCGAGCGTGTCGCCGCCGACGCGGGTGTCGTTGACGAAGACCTCCATGGCGAGGTCGTACCGGCCGCCGCTCTCGAAGCCGGCCAGTTCGTCCGGGGTGACCAGCACCGGGCCGAGCGTGGTGGCGGTGTCCTTGCCCTTCGCCGGTCCGAGCCCGACGCGCATTTCGCGGCTCTGCAGGTCCCGGGCCGACCAGTCGTTGAGGATGGTGAACCCGGCGATGTGGTCGACGGCCTCGGCCGCGGACAGGTTGAAGCCCGCGGTGCCGATCACGGCCGCGACCTCGAGTTCGAAGTCCAGCACCTCGCACCCGGGCGGCATCGGGACCGGGGCGCCGGAGCCGATCGCCGCGTGCGGGTTGGTGAAATAGAAGGCGGGTGCCTCGTACCAGGCGTCCGGGACCTCGCTGTTTCCGGTGATCGCGCGGAGCGAGCCGGCGGTGTGCTGTTCGAAGGTGATGAAGTCGCGGATGCTGGCGACCGGCACCGGGACGGCGACCGGCGCGGTTTCGTCCCAGTCCGACTGCTGGCTCGCCGCTGTGGCATCTCCGGCGGCGAGCACCTCGAAGACGTCCGCGGTCTCGGGGAGCAGGTCGATGCGATCGCCGTCGACGAGGCCGTAGCGCGGCACCCCGTCGACGGGCAGGGAGCCGATTCTCATGCCGTCTCCTCGTCGAAGATCGCCACCGCGCGGGTCCATCCGGCCGAGGCCGCGTGGATCTTGACCGGGAAGCAGGCGATCTGGAACCCGGTGGCCGGGAGGTTCTCCAGGTTGTGCAGCTTCTCCAGGTGGCAGTAGCCGATCTCGCGGCCGGCCCGGTGGCCCTCCCAGATGACGGAGGCGTCGCGGTCGCGGGCGTAGCGCTCGGCGGTGTAGAGGAACGGGGCGTCCCAGCTCCAGGCGTCGGTCCCGGTCACCCGCACCCCTTGCTCGAGCAGGTGCAGGGTGGCGGCGCGGCCGACCCCGCAGCCGGAGCTGACGTAGTCGTCCTCGCCGTAGCGGGTGCCGGCGCGGGTGTTGACCACCACGATGTCGAGCGGGCGCAGCCGGTGGCCGATCCGGTCGAGTTCGGCGTCGATCTCGGCTGGCGTGACGACGTGGCCGTCGGGCAGGTGGCGGAAGTCCAGCTTGACTCCCTGCTGGAAGCACCAGTCCAGGGGTACCTCGTCGATCGTGATGGCCCGGCGGCCTCCGTCCATAGTGGACGCGTAGTGGTACGGGGCGTCGAGGTGCGTGCCGGTGTGGGTGGTGGCCTCGATCCGCTCGATCGCCCAGCCTTCGCCGTCGGGCAGGTCCGCGGCCGTCGCGCCCGGGAAGAAGCGGAGCAGATCCGGGACCGACTGCTGATGGTCGACGTAGGTGATCGAGGGCCGGTGGCCGGGCGGGTCGGAGGCGATCCCGGCCCGCAGCGGGACCGAGATGTCCACGAGCTGTCGCATGGGTTTTCCTCTTATCGCGGGATGACGGGGACGAGCAGGTGGGAGGCGTGATCGCCGCCGAGATGGACGACGGCGGTCGTCGCCGGGCGGCGGAGACCGGGGTGGTCGTGGGTCATGAAGCCGAGGTCGCTGTCCCCGGCGACCAGTTCCAGGCGCAGCCGTTCGCCCGGGGCGAGGGTGATGCTGGTGGGCCAGATCTCGACCTCGAGCAGGGTCGGCTCGCCGTGCACGAGCGGGATCTCGCGGGCGTGGGAGTGCCACGGCCGGTGCGGCAGCGACCGCTCGGGATCGGTCTCGCGGTGCGAAGCCCGGAGCCAGCCCATGGTCATCGGGACCGGGCCGCCCTGGGGGCCGACCGCCGGGATCGGCTCGCCGTCGGCGCCGATGTGCTGCACCCGCGCGAAAACGTCGAGGTCGTCCTGCTCGGCGCTGAGCCACAGGCACAGCGCGACCGGACCGGTCAGCTCCAGCGGCTCGGACACCGGGGCGGTGTCGAAGCTGGCGGGATAGGGCACCGTCGCGGCGTCCGCGGGCGGGTTCCAGTCGAGGACGCCGTCGCCGAGGTGAAGCTCGCGCCACTGCGTCTGCGGGAGCGGGAAGTCCGTGGTGTCACGCCATTCGACCTCGCGCCCGTGCCGGATCGCCAGCCGCACCGGGGCCACGCCGTCCATCCGGTCGGGCTGGTCTTTGAGGAAACGGTCGAGGAAGCGCAGCTGCAGATCCAGTGCCCAGTCGGCGTAGTAGGGATCGATGTGGGTGCCGGTGTGCACCACGAGCCACTTGTCCGGCGACGCCGCGCGGGCCCAGCCTTCGAGGTTGCCGCGCAGGTGGACGTGGAGGGCGCCCCAGTTGCCGGCCGACAGCACCGGGACGGTGACCCGGTCGAGATCGACCATGTGCGCCCGGTGGTAGTCGTCGAGCACAGGATGCCGCGGGAGCACCTCGCGCCAGTCGTCGCCGTCGTCGCTGTTGCGCTGGGGCGTGATCTGGCGGTCCCACCAGAACTCGACGAACCCGTGGGCGTACAGGCCGCCCTGGTAGACGAAGTCGCGGTAGAAGTCGGTCGCGCCTTCCCAGGCCACGATCGCGGCGAGGTGCGGCGGCTGAAGCTCGGCCACCCGCCAGCCCATCATCGCGAGCCACGAAATGCCGCTGGACGCCACCTTGCCGGTGGACCACGGCTGCTCGGCCGCCCACTCGACGACGTCGTAGAAATCCTCGGAATCGCCCGGGCTCATCAGGTCCATCCGGCCGGGCGACTTGCCGGTGCCCCGGGTGTCGGCGCGCAGCACCGCATAGCCCCGCGCCGTCCACCACTCCGGATCCGGGGTCTCCCAGACCATGTGCTCGTGGTGCGGCACCAGCTCGTAGAGCGGGTAGCGGTCCGGCCAGTGCACGCCCTTGCCGTACGGGCTGATCGACGCCAGCACGGGAAACGCGCCGCCGGTGTCTTCAGGCAGGAACACGTCGGCCAGGATCGGCGAGCCGGTGCGGGTGGGGACCTCGATGTCCCGTTCGATGCGCATCTCAGTACTCCTGGGGCGGGGGTCACTGTTAAAGCAAGTCGACTTGCGTCTGGAGTATGGCTCCTGGCGCGCGCTAAAGCAAGCAGACTTGTATTAGAGTGGTGCCCCGTGAGCGATGCGGAGGTCCGGCGACGGCCTGGCGGACGCGCGGCCCGGGTGCGCGCCGCGGTCCTCGATGCCACGAACCAGCTCTTGCGGGAGGAAGGCCTGACGGGCCTGAAGGTGTCCGAGGTGGCGCAGCGCGCGCAGGTGAACGAGACGACGGTCTTCCGCCGCTGGGGCACCCGCGAAAACCTCATCATCGACGCCCTGCTCGCCGACGCCGCCGAACAGCTCCCGGTGCCCGACAACGGGACTTTGCGGGACGATCTGCTCGCCTACGCCACCTCGCTCGCGAAGTACCTGACCTCCCCCGCCGGCAACGCCCTCGAGCGAACACTGGCCTCGGCAGGCGACGACCCGACCACCCGGCAACTGCGCGACCAGTACTGGAACGCCCGCTACGCCCAGTCCGGCCAGATCGCCGCGCGGGCGGTCGAGCGCGGAGAGTTGCCCGAAGCCACCGATCCCCGCTTCGTGCTGGAGATGCTCGTCGCGCCGCTGCATTTCCGGATCGTGCTCACCCGCGAGCCGCTCGAACCGGACCTGCCCGCCCGTATCGTCGACACCCTTCTCCACGGGCTCGGCGTCCTGGAGCAGGCGCGGCCGGGGAGAAGGGCGGTCGGCAACGTCGAAGAGCCGGGCACCGCCGGTCGCCACGGCTGAACAAGACCGCGACGACCGACAGTGCACCGTCACCTCGCACGGCTGGCCAGCAAAGCCATGCAGCACGGCCTTTCCGAGTACTGCGGCGACTCCGATCATGCGCGAGCGTTGGTCAGCGGACGCGCGGCGTGAACTCCGCGAGATCCGGCAGCGGCGGCACCTCCCTCGCGTACGCGTCCGCGGCCAGCACTCCCGTGGTGACCCGGGTGGCCGTGCGGCGGCCGAGTTCGTCGAGGATTTCCTGCTCGGTCCGGCCCCGGGCGAGCAGCAGCAGGAACGGGTCGGCGTCGAGCAGCCACGCGACCTGGAACGACAGCGCGGCGGCGTGCCGGCACGGGAGTTCCCAGCCGGGGCAGTCGCAGTCCGGGTCGAGGTCGCCGATGCCGGGCAGCAGCGGGACGACCTCGGCCAGCTCCGGCGGCAGATGCCGGTCGAGCAGCGCGGCGAGGTGCCCGGAGTGGTCGGCGGCGCGGTCGAGCAGCAGCTCCCAGTCCGATGTGGACAGTTCGGCCAGGTGCACGCCGGTGCGGTACGGGCCGTCGTCGGCGTCCTCGGTGGTCGCGGTGATCCGGCCGGGGCTGACCGTGATCGGCCCGACCAGTCCCGCCGCGGCGTAGCTCCGGCCCTTCTTCAGCTGCCGCAGGTCGAGCGCGGTGTCCTCCATCGCCTGCAGCCAGGCGCGGCCCCACCAGGTGCGGGCGAACGGGCCGCGGCCGGTGCGGGCGGGGAACGCGGGGAATCCGCGGACCCGGTCGGTCATCGCTGCCTCCGGAGGGTGACGAGTTCGGCCAGCTCGGCGTCGGTGAGTTCGGTGAGCGCGGCCTCGCCCGAGGCGAGCACCGCGTCGGCCAGCGCCCGTTTTTCGCGCAGCATCACCGCGATCCGGTCCTCCACCGTGCCTTCCGCGACCAGCCGGTGCACCTGCACCGGCCGCGTCTGCCCGATCCGGTAGGCCCGGTCGGTGGCCTGGTCCTCGACCGCCGGGTTCCACCACCGGTCGTAGTGCACGACGTGGTCGGCGCGGGTGAGGGTGAGCCCGGTGCCCGCGGCCTTGAGAGACAGCAGGAACACTGGCACGTCACCGTTCTGGAAGCCGCGGACCAGCTCCTCGCGCCGGGCGACCGGGGTGCCGCCGTGCAGCAGCTGCGCCGGGATGCCGCGCGCGGCGAGGTGCCGTTCGAGCAGCCGCGCCATCGCCACGTACTGGGTGAACACGAGCACCGCGCCGTCCTCGGCGAGGATCGTGCCGAGCAACTCGTCGAGCAGTTCGAGCTTCCCGGACCGGCCGGCGAGCGGGCTGTCGGCGGGCTCGCCGAGGTAGTGCGCGGGGTGGTTGCAGATTTGCTTCAGCGCGGTGAGGAGCTTGACCACGCGGCCACGGCGGGCCATGCCGTCGCTCGCCGAGATGTCGGCCATCAGCTCGCGCACGGTCGCCTCGTACAGCGCCGCCTGCTCGGCGGTGAGCGACACCGGCCGGTCGGTCTCGGTCTTGGCGGGCAGCTCGGGCGCGATGCCCGGGTCGGATTTGCGGCGGCGCAACAGGAACGGCCGCAGCAGCCGGGACAGCTGCTCCGCGGCCGCCGGATCCGCCCCGGATTCGACCGGCTTGCCCCAGCGGGTGCGGAAATCGGCGAGCGGGCCGAGCAGGCCGGGCGTGGTCCAGTCGAGGATCGCCCACAGTTCGGTGAGCGTGTTCTCCACCGGCGTGCCGGTGAGCGCCACCTTCGCGGCGGAAGGCAGCAGCCGCAACGCTTTCGCCGTGTCGGAGCGGTGGTTCTTCACGTGCTGCGCCTCGTCCGCGACCAGCAGGTCCCAGCTCACGTCGGCCAGCGGCGCGGGGTCGGTCCGCAGGGTGCCGTAGGTGGTGAGGACGAAACCGCCGCCGAGATCGTCCAGCGACCGCGCGGTGCCGTGGAACCTCCGCACCGGAACGCCGGGCGCGAACCGGCGGATCTCCGTTTCCCACGTGCCCAGCAGCGAAGCCGGGCACACGACCAGCGTCGGGCCGGCGCCGCGGTGCAGGTGCAGCGCGATGAGCGTGACGGTCTTGCCGAGCCCCATGTCGTCGGCGAGACAGCCGCCGAGACCCAGCCCGGTGACGGTGTCGAGCCACTGCAGTCCGCGCAGCTGATAGTCGCGCAGGGTCGCGGCCAGCCCGGCCGGCTGCGGCACCGGTTCGGGATCGGCGGACAGCCGCGCGCGGAGGTCTTCGAGCCAGCCGTCGGTGCGGACCTCCACCTCGTCGCCGTCGACCTCGGTGCGGCCGGTGAGCGCGACGCCGAGCGCCTCGATCGCGGTGAGCGGTTTGAGCGTGCGGTCCCTTGCCCGGTCCGCGGTCTTGCGGTCGAGCAGCACCCACCGGTCCCGCAGGCGCACGACCGGACGCTGGGCCTCGGCGAGCGCGTCGAGTTCCGCGACCGTCAGTTCGGCGCCGCCGAGCGCGAGCTGCCAGTCGAACTGCAGCACCCGGTCGCCGCCGAAGAACGACCGCGCGTCGGACGGGGCGTCCCCGGGCCGGACCACGGCTCGCGCGGCCAGCCCGGACAGTTCGGCGGGCCAATGCACCGACAGCTCCGCCGCGTCCAGCGCGCCGGCGAGCAGTTCGGCGATCTCCCGGTCCCCCAGCGCGACCGACGACGGAACCGCCGCCGACAGCAGCGGAGCCAGCGCGGGCCACACCTCCGCCCCGCGCCGCAACGCCAGCAGGACCTCGTGCCGCGCTTCCTGCGCGCCGGTGCGCCACAGCTCCTCGGCGTCGACCAGCGGCTCGGTCCCGCCGTGCACCTGGACGACCGCGCGGAACCGGCCGCCCGCCAGGTCGTCGGACTCGATCCGCAGCGACACCCGCAGCGCGGGCTCCACTCCCGCGACGTCGCCGAGGAACCGCAGCAGCAGCGGATACGGCTCCGGCAACCGCGCCGGGTCGCCCGGGATCGGCGTCGCGTGGGCGCGGGGCGGCATCGCGTCGGCGAGCCGGCGCAGCCACGCCTCCTCGTCCGGGTCGAGCGGCCCGGTCCATCCCGCGTCGGCGAGCCGGTGCGCGGCCTCGGCCGCCAGCGCCCAGAACCGCGCCGACGGATCGGCTGACGGTTCGGTCAGCGACCGCAGCACCGGCACCGCCTCCGCGGCCGGCACCCGCAGCGCGGGCACTGTGCGCACCCCGTCCGGCAGCACGACCTCGACCGTGCCGGGCGCCCCGGGACCGTCCGGCTCCGCGCCGTCCGGTCTCCAGAACACGACCCGGCCCGGTTCCACCACGACTGAATTCAGCGTTCCGCCCTCCCCTGGCTGGACTCTCCGGGATAGTCTACCGGAAAACTCTGTACTTTGTACGAGGAGAGAAATTGGACACCTTGGACACCGGCGAACCCGGCGATCCGCGGCGCACCATCGAACTGCTGTGGGGCGTGCCCGGCCCCCCGCGCCGCGGCCCGAAGCCGAAGCTGTCGGTCGAGCACGTCGTGCGGGCCGGGATCCGGATCGCGGACGCGGACGGGCTCGACGCGGTCACCATGCGCCGGATCGCCGACGAGCTGGGCGTCGCGACGATGTCGCTCTACACCTACGTGCCCGGCCGCGAGGAGCTGCTGGAGCTGATGCTCGACCACGCGCACGGCGAACTCCCCGGCGAGCTGCCGGAAGGCTGGCGGGCCGGGCTCGCCGCGGTCGCCGAAGACCTGTGGCGGCTCTACCACCGGCATCCGTGGCTGCTGGAGATCCGCGTCGGCCGTCCGACGCTGGGCCCGCACACCTTCGCCAAGTACGAGCGCGAGCTGGCCGCGATGGACGAACTCGGCCTCGACGACGTGCAGCTCGACGCGATCGTCAGTCTGGTCAACGGACTGGTCGCGGGCGCCGCGCGCGGTTCGGTGGACGCGTCCCGCGCCGCGCGCCGCAGCGGGATGACCGACCTGGTCTGGTGGAACCGGTCCGCGCCGGTGCTGGCCGGGATCCCCGCGGCGGATCCGGTGCACTTCCCGCGCGCGAGCCGGGTCGGCACCACCGCGGGCCAGACCTACGGCGGCTCCTCGGATCCCGAGCACCACTTCCGCTTCGGACTCGACCGCATCCTCGACGGCATCGCTCAGCTCGCCGGAGCCTGACCGCGCGAAATTGTCGGTGCCGGGGTTTACCGTGCGGAGAGTGTCGGCGGAACCCGTTCGCCAGAGACGAGAAGGGAGGCAAACGGTGGCTGGGGAGCACGACGCCGCGGTCGCGCAGGCGTTCCGCGACGAGTGGGGCTCCGTCGTGGCCACGCTCATCCGCGTCACCGGAGACTGGGACCTCGCCGAGGAATGCGCCCAGGACGCGTTCGCGCTCGCCGTGCGCACCTGGCCGCGCGACGGCGTTCCCGAACGCCCCGGGGCCTGGCTCACCACCGCCGCCCGCAACCGTGCCGTCGACCGGCTCCGGCGCGAGGCGACCGGAGCGGGCAAACTCCGGGAGGCCGCGCGCCTCGCCGTCCCGGAAGACCCGGCCACTGTCCACAGTGGAGACGGCGAAGACGGTGTAGCGAGCGGAGTGCCGGACGACCGGCTCCGGCTCATCTTCACCTGCTGCCATCCCGCGCTCGCGTTCGAAGCGCAGGTCGCGCTCGCGCTGCGCACGCTCGTCGGGCTCAGCACCACGGAGATCGCCCGCGCGTTCCTGGTGTCCGAATCGACGATGTCGCAGCGTCTCGTCCGGGTGAAACGCAAGATCCGCGCCGCCGGGATCCCGTACCGGGTGCCGCCCGCGCATCTGCTGCCCGAACGCACCGCCGCCGTCCTCGGCGTGCTGTACCTGCTGTTCAACGAGGGCTACTCGGCCAGCGACGGCGACGACCTCCAGCGCCCCGACCTGGCCGCCGAGGCCATCCGGCTGGCCAGGCTGCTGTGCACGCTGATGCCGGACGAACCCGAAGCCACCGGCCTGCTCGCGCTCCTGCTGCTGCAACACGCCCGCCGCGGCACGCGAAACGCGCCCGACGGCGAACTGATCCCGCTCGACGAACAAGACCGGAGCCGGTGGGACACCGAGGCGATCGCCGAGGGCACCACGCTGCTGGAGGGAGCGCTGCGCCGTCGCAGCCCCGGCCCGTATCAGGTGCAGGCCGCGATCGCCGCGTGCCACGCCACCGCCGCGCGCGCCGAGGACACCGACTGGGCGCAGATCGCCGGGCTCTACCTCGAACTGCTGCGCTTCCGGCCGGGCCCGGTGGTCGAGCTGAACCGCGCGGTCGCGGTCGGCATGGCGTTCAGCCCGGAAGCCGGGCTCGCCCTCGCCGACCGGCTCACCGGCGAACTTGCCGGCTACCACCTGCTGCCCGCCACCCGCGCGGACTTTCTCCGCAGGCTCGGCCGCACCGAAGAAGCCCAGGTCGCGTATGCCGAAGCGCTCGAACTGGCCCGCACCGGAGCCGAACGCAGCTACCTTCGCAGACGACTTTCGGAAATTTCTCCGCCGGAGGTGTCTGTCTCCGCCTCGTCCGTTCGTCGGGAAGGCAAACCGGCCCGAACCTCGGAAGGACAGCCATGATCACCAAGACCCTGCACGCGCCCGGCGCGGAGATCCACTACGACGTCGCGGGCTCCGGGCCGCCACCGCGTTCGCCGCCCTTCGCCCGCGCCTCGCCGACCGCTACACCGTGGTCACCTTCGACCCGCGCGGCCTCTCGCGCAGCCAGCCCGCCGAACTCGCCGACGACCTGGTCGGCCAGCACGCCGACGACGTGCAGCGGCTGCTCGCCGAACTGCCCGGCGGCCCGGTCTCGGTGCTGGCCAACAGCGGCGGCGCGATCACCATGCTCGAACACGCCACCCGCTACCCCGGCGCGGTGCGGACGCTCGTCGCGCACGAACCGCCGGTCAGCCGCTACCTCGGCGCACTGCTGGCCGATTTCCCGGACATCCCGGGGATCTACCGGGAACAGGGCGTCGACGCGGCGATGGGCGCGTTCATGGCCGCCAGCGGGTTCGAGATCCCGCCGCCCCCGGAGCACCCCACCGCCGAGGAAATCGCGCAAGGCGAACGGATGCGCGATAACTTCGAGCTGTTCTTCGGCAGGCTGATGCCCGCCATCGGAGCCTGGGAACCCGACCTCGACGCGCTCACCGCCGCCGGCACCCGGATCGTCGTCGCGGTGGGCGACGCGGCCGGGACCCCGGCGTACGAGGCAGGCGTCGGACTGGCCCGCGCACTCGGCGGCGAGCCCGTCCGGTTCCCGGGCGACCACGGCGGCTTCTCGGGCGAACCCGAGGCGTTCGCCGCCCGCCTCGCCGAAACCCTGAACCAGGAGAACGAATGCGCTACCTGCTGATGATCGCCGGTTCCGAAGAACCGACCGAGGAACAGCTCGCGCTCGGCTGCGGCGGCTGGTCCGAGGACCTGCTCGAACGCGGCATCCTCGTCGGCGGCGGAGGCCTGCACCCGCCCGCGACCGCCACCACGGTGCGCGTGCGGGACGGGGAAGTCCTTCTCAGCGACGGGCCGTTCGCCGAAACCAAGGACCAGATCGGCGGCTACGCCGTACTCGAATGCGCCGACCTCGACGAGGCCGTCGACCACGCGTCCCGGCATCCGGCCGCCACCTACGGCACCATCGAAGTCCGCCCGCTCCTCGGCTGAGCCCCGTGCTCCCGTATTCCGGAAAGGAACCCATGCCCTCCATTGTGGACAGAAACGAGCAGCGCTACGTCGGCTACCGCGCGACGGTCGCGTTCGACGGAATGGCCGAAGTCGCGCACCGGATCGCCGCGATCATCGGCGCGCTGGCCGAACGCGGCCTCCAACCGGCCTGCGCCCCGTTCCTGCGCTACCGCGTGCTCGGCACGGACATGCAGACCGTCACCGTCGAGGCCGGAGTGCCCGTCGCCGAACCCATCGACCTCGGCGCCGACTACTTCAACGCCGCCCTCCCCGCCGGGAAGTACGCACAGGCCACCCACCACGGCTCGCCGGACGGCCTCTTCGCCGCGACCGCCGACCTGCTCGCCTGGGGCGAAAAGGAGGAGGTGCGCTGGGACCGCACGGTCGAGGCCGACGGCGAGCACTGGGCCGCCCGGCTCGAGATCTACCGCACCAACCCGCAGGTGGAGCCGGACCCGGCGAACTGGGACACCGACCTCTGCTTCCGGCTCGCCGACTGACCCCGCTGGCTGGCTCGGGAACCGGGTGGTCCTCGGCAGGCATCCTGGTTCGCCGACCGGCCTGCCTGCTTCTCGGTATCACGTCCCGGGCTGCAGCGGGCTAAGGCTCGCTGGCTGCTGGTGACTCGGGGTCACGCGCCCGGGTCGCTGACGGGCTCGGGCGCGCTGCGTGATCCGGCAGCGACCGTGGGGCCGGGCAGCCAGCTCGCCGGCCGTCTGCGGCTCGGGATTTCGGGCGGCAGACGGATTCCGGGCCGTTGGCTGATCCGCTGGTGGCCCGGGATGAAGGGCGCCGGGTCGTCCGATGCGCTCAGTCTTGCCGACCGGCCCGCCTATAGTCCGGGGACCAGGCCCTGACCACCGGAACACCAGAGGCGCCGACCGGCCGCCAGCGGACGGGGCCAGGGGCGGCACGGGAATCAGCGGTCCGGGAAAAGGCCCGAGCCGCCAACTGCCCGGCCTCGCTGGCTCCTCCGTGCTCGCCGACTCATCCGTTGGTGGCCCGGAAATCCCGGGCCACCAACGCACTCAAGCTCGCCGACCGACCCGCCATCCGTCCGGGATCACGCGCCCCGGGCGACCAAAGCGCCTACGAGACAACCGAATCCGGCCACCGACAGCACCGTCCGCGCCGTGTTCCAGCGGACCCACGGCTTCTCGAACCGGGCGCGCAGCTCGGCGACGCTGGCTGTGCCCTTGTCGAGGGCGTTGTTCATCGGCACGTTGACCGCGCCGGTGATCACCAGCATCGCCACCAGCAGCACCGCGCCCGCGACGAGCCACGGCAAACCGCCCTGTGCACCGCTCGTCAAGTGCAGGACGACCGCCGCGATCGAGAGCAGCGGCGCGCCCAGGAACGACAGCATGAACCAGCCGTTGACGATGGCGACGTTCATCTCGCGCATCGCGGTCACGAACGTGTGGTCGTCGGCGCGGGCGAGGCCCGGCATCACCGACACCGTCCACGCGTAGAACAACCCCGCGATCAGCCCCGCCGCGACCACCGCCGCCACGAGCACCACCTCGGAAACGATCACCGTCACCCTGCCTCCCGTCCAATCCCCCAACACACCCCAGTCAACCCGCAGACCGCGAGACGATCCATCGGTTATCCGCTCGGAACCATGCGCGATCGTCTCAACAGGAGACCGTCATGCAGCACACTCTTCCCCACGGCGTCACGCTCGGCGCCGAGCATTTCGGCGACCCGGCCGCGCCGCTCGTCCTGCTGGCCGGCGGCACCACGATGCTGTCCTGGCCGGACGCCCTCTGCGAGGCCCTCGCCCGGGGCGGACGGCACGTCGTCCGCTACGACCTCCGCGACGCCGGCACCTCGACCGCCCTCGACCCGGACGCCCCGGCCTACACCCTGCGCGACCTCGCCGCCGACGCCGCCGCGCTCGCCCGCGAACTCGACGACCGGCCCGCGCACCTGGCCGGAACCGGGGTCAGCGGGATGGTCGCCCAAGTCGCCGCGCTCGACCATCCGGACGCGTTCTCCGCCCTCACCCTCTACGGAACGCGGCCCGTCGCGCCGGGTCCGGTCGACCCGGATCTGCCCGACCACGACGCCGAATCAATGCGGAAACTGTTCTCCCGGCCGATGCCCGACTGGTCGGACCGTGCCGCCGTCGCCGAGCACGCCGCCGCTGGTGCCGTAGTCCTCGGCAACGATCCCGATGCGGCGCGGGCCTTGGCCGCCCGGGTTTTCGATCGGGCGGCGAGCACCGAGCCGGCCGTGCAGATGGCCAACCAGCTGGGCATGGTGTTCTCCAAGCTCGACTGCACGCCGCGCTGGCGCGAACGGCTGCCGGAGATCGCGATTCCCGCCGTCGTGGTGCACGGGCGGCGCGACGTGTTCTTCCCGGTCGGCAACGGAGAAGCCCTCGCCCGTGAGATCCCCGGCGCGCGACTGCTCGTCCTGGACGACGCCGCGAGTGCGATTCCGGACGCCGCTGCCGGGGCGATCGCCGCGGCGATGCTGGCGGTCTGAGCGGGTCGGGCTGGAGATCATGCCCTCCGGGTCGCCAAAGCACCCACGAGACACCCGAACCCGGCCACCGACGCCACCGTCCGCACGGTGTTCCACAGCACCCACGGCTGCTCGAACCGAGCGCGCAGGGCGGCGAGATCGGCACCCTGCGCGGCGAGCGCGTCGTTCATCGGCACGTTGACCGCGCCGGTGATCACCAGCATCGCCACCAGCAGCACCGCGCCCGCGATCAGCCACGGCAGCCCTTCGCGCGCCCGGCTGATGAAACAGAGAACCACCGCGAGCAGCGGCGCGCCCAGGAACGACAGGAGGAACCAGCCGTTCAGGATCGCGACATTGATCTCGCGCATCGCGGTCACGAACGTGTGGTCGTCAGCGTGGGCGAGGCCCGGCATCACCGAGACCGCGTACGCGTAGAACAAGCCCGCGATCAGTCCTGCCGCGACCACCGCCGCCACCAGAACCGCCTTCGCTGCCGCCATTGTCGTCCTGCCTTCCGTCCGTCGGGAACGGAACTCAGTGAACCCACTCCGGCCTGGACGATCCATCGGCTATCCACTCGAAGGCATGCGTTGCCGTCTCACCGAATGCGGCCTGTTCCGCTTGCCCTGGCGCTAGTCTCGGCCTGGTGGACCCGCTCACCGCGTTGCTCGAAGGCCCCCGCGCGCACGGCGCGTTCCTGCTCCGGTCGGTGCTGCGCCCGCCGTGGTCGCTGCGGATCGAGGACGAAGCGCCGCTCACTGTCCTCGCGGTCGTGCGCGGCGAAGCCTGGCTCGGGCCGGCGGCGGACGCGGCGGTGCGGCTCGGAGCCGGCGACGTCGCCGTCCTCCGCGGGCCCGACCCGTACCTGGTCGCCGACGACCCGGCCACCCCGCCGCAGGCGGTGATCCAGCCCGGCCAGGTCTGCGTCACCCCCGACGGCGGGCACCTCGCCGACCTGACCGACCTCGGCGTCCGCACCTGGGGATCCGCGCTCGACGGTCCGACCGTGCTGCTCACCGGCACCTATCCGACCGTCGGCGAGGTCTCGCGCAGGCTGCTCGCCGCGCTGCCGCCGGTCGTCACCGCCGAGACCGCGGACGACCCGCTGGTCGCCCTGCTCGCCGCCGAGATCGACCGCGACACCCCCGGCCAGGAAGCGGTCCTCGACCGGCTGCTGGACCTGCTGCTCGTCCGGGTCCTGCGGGAATGGCTCGACCGCCCGGCCGCGCCCTCCTGGTACCGCGCGCACAGCGACCCGGTGGCCGGACACGCCTTGCGCCTGCTGCAAGACCAGCCCGAGCAGCCGTGGACCGTCGCCGGCCTCGCGAGCGCGACCGGCGTTTCCCGCGCCGCCCTGGCCAGGCGGTTCACCGACGCGGTCGGCGAGCCGCCGATGACGTACCTCGCCACCTGGCGGCTCTCCCTCGCCGCCGACCTCCTGCGGCAGCAGCCGGACGCGACGCTCACCGCGATCGCCCGGCAGGTCGGGTACCGCAGCCCCTTCACGCTGAGCGCCGCGTTCAAGCGGGAGTACGGGCGCAGCCCGCAGCACTACCGCCTGCGCGAACCTGCCTGAGCAACGCCCGGGGCTGTACGCGCGGGCCAGACCGGCCACCGCCTGCACGAAACGGCGCGGGAATCCTTCCGCCCCAAGCAAATCCCGGGCAGCTCAGTCCTCCTCGCCGAACATCGTCGCGAACAGGTGCCGCACCTTTTCCGCCGCGCCGTCGGACAGGAACAGCTCCATGTTGTCCGCCGACATCCGCGCCGCCGGCTCCGCGCGGTCGAACATCGCCTGCTCGAACTTCCGCACGTCGCCGCCCTCGGCCAGGTTCAGGGCGAGCTCGGCGCCGTCGCGCATCGCGAGGTTCGCGCCCTGTCCGGCGAACGGCGACATCAGGTGCGCCGCGTCGCCGATCAGCGTCACGCCCGGCACCGGGTCCCACCGCAGCCCGACCGGCAGCGCGGTCAGCGGATACACCTGCACCGGCCCGGACGTCGCGTCCAGCAACGCCAGGAACTCCGCCGGCCATCCCGCGTACAGGTCCTTCAGCGCGACGCGGGCGCGGTCCGGGTCGTCGAACGGGATCCCCGACGTCTCCGCCCAGCCCTCGTCGCCGCGCAGGCTCAGGTGGACCCGGATCGTGCCGTCTCCGTTGCGCTGCGCGGAAAGCGTCCGCTGGTCCCCAAGCGAGGAGAAACTGCCGCGCCCGACGAGCGCCGACTCCGCCGGGTGCGCCCGGTCCGCGTCGTGGATGACCAGCTCCATCCCGTACGCGCCGCAGTGCGCCGGTTCCGCATCGGTCAGCAGAGGGCGGATTCGCGACCGGGCGCCGTCCGCGCCGATCAGGAAATCGCACTCCAGGGTCTCGCCGCCGGAGAGATGGACCCGGTGCCGTCCGTCGCCGAGCGGTTCGGCGCCGGTCACCGCGTGTCCCCAGTGGACGGTGCCCTCGGGGAGCGCGTCGAGCAGCAGTTTCCGCAGCGCCGGCCGGTCGGCCTCGGGACGGCCCCAGCGCGCCTCGCCGTCCTCCGGCGTGATCTCTTGGCGCAGCAGGGTTCCCGCCGAGTCGTAGAGGACCATGTCCTGGCCCTCCGGACGGGCGATCCCGCGGTAACCCGCCTCCAGACCGGCCTCGCGCAGCGCCCACTGCCCCTCGTCCACCGTCAGGTCCAGCGTGCCGCCCTGCACCCGCGCGCCCGGCCCGGCGTCGCGTTCGCAGACCACGGCGTCGATGCCGTGCACCCGCAGCACCCGCGCGCAGGTGAGCCCGCCGAGTCCGCCCCCGGCAATGACGATTCGCATGATGACTTCCCCTCGATACACCGTATTGACGAAATACACTGTATCGGAAGCGTCCCGGTACTGTCATCCGGGAAAGGGGCGAGCATGGACGAACTGGTGTGGGAACGGCCTGAACCGCCGGCGCGCGCGACGCCGGCGCCGTTGAGCCGCGCCCGCATCGTCGAGACCGCCTGTGCTCTCGCCGACGAAGGCGGGCTGGAAGCGGTGTCGCTGCGCAAAGTCGCGGCCGCGCTCGGCTCCGGGCCGATGCGGCTGTACGGCTACCTCGACACCAAAGAGGAACTGCTCGACCTGATGACCGACGCCGTCTACGGCGAGATTCCCTTGCCGGATCCCGAAACCGAGGGGCCGGCCGCCCTCCGCGCGCTCGCGCACGGCTGCCGCGCGGCCGTCCAGCGGCACGAGTGGTTCGCGGACCTGATCGGCGGACGGCCCGGGCTCGGCCCGAACGCGCTCGCGTACCTGGAGGCGTCGCTCGCTGCCGCGGCCGGTCCCGGCCCGATCGAGGACGCCATGATCACCGTGTTCACCGTGCACGCGTACGTGACCGGCGCCGTCCGCAGCGAGATCCGGGAGCGGCGGCTCATCACCGACACCGGCGTCGACGAGCAGACCTGGCAGCGCGCCGCGGGACCGTACCTGCAGCGGATGTTCGACACCGGCCGCTACCCCACCCTGCTGCGCACCGCCCGCGACGCCGTCCACCCGGACTCCGACGCCGTCTTCGCCGCCGGCCTCGACCGGGTGCTCTCCGGCCTGTCCCTCGCCTAGTTACCGCTTAAGCGGCAAGATAGGCGCATGGACACCGCCGCGCTGGGCCCGACGACCCGCGTCATGCACGCGATGGAACGGCTCTGGGCCGAGATCCGGCGGCGGCACGCGGACGTCCCCGAAGCGATCCTCGTGCTGGCCTCCGGAACGATGGGCACCGCCACCGAGATCCACGGCCACTTCGCGCGGTCCCGCTGGCACGTCGGCGAAGGCGTCGAACCGCGCGCGGAGTTCTTCCTCGGCGCGGAAGGCCTCCGGCGCGGCCCGGCCGAGATCCTGTCCACCACGCTGCACGAGGCCGCGCACGGACTCGCCGCCACCCGCGACATCGTCGACGTCAGCGACGGCCGCTACCACAACAAACGGTTCGCCGCGCTCGCCGCCGAACTCGGCCTGCGCGCCGAACAGGCCGACCGGATCGGCTGGTCCGCCACCACCGCGCTCCCCCGGACTCTCGATGCGTACCAAGGGGAACTCGCCCGGCTCGAAGACGCGCTGACCGTGTGGCGGCACACCGAACAGGAGGTCGCGCGCCGCGCCGTCGCCGCTCCCCCGGGCGACCCCGGCGACCCCGGCGACCCGGAAGCGCCGGACGAGACGGGCGAACCGGTCCCGCCGGTGGTGATCGCCCCGGTCGACGGCCGCGGCGCGCACCGCGGCGGGCCCAACTACGTCGCCGCGATCTGCCGGTGCGAACCGCCGCGCCGGATCCGTGCCGCCCGCTCGATCCTGGAGCTGGGGCCGATCACCTGCACGCTCTGCACCGAACCGTTCATCGAAGCCTGACCGCTGAAGCGGTCACCCGAGCCAGCCGCGATGCAGCGCCGGAGCGAGTTCGTGCGCGGCCGAATCGCGGATGGCGTTCTCGTCGTGGAGATAGCCTTCCGTGGTCGACAGCGCCGAGTGCCCGAGGTCGCGCTGCACCTGGCGCGGCGGGACCCCTCGCTCGATCGCGTGCGTCGCGTAGGAATGGCGCGCCGAATGCGGGTGGATGGTGTCGCACAACGCCTGCAGGTGCGTCGCGACGAACCGGGCCTCGGCGGTGTCGAGGACCTCCCGCAGTCGCGCGGTCTTGGGTTCCTGGCAGAACGTCGCGCACAGCCGGCGCAGCAACGCGGTCACGTGCGAAACGTGCACGCGCGCGCCGGTGCCGGTGACGAACAGCGCCTCCGCCCGGTTCGCGCCGACCTGCCCGCGCAGCGCCGGGACCTGCGGCGTGACCCGGTCCGCCAGATAGGCGTCGAGGGCGTCCGCGACCGGTGCGGCGAGCGCGACCTCGCGGTCCTTGGATCCCTTGCCGTGCACGCGAAGCACGCCGATGCCGCCAGCCGTCGGACGCCGGTAGTCCTTCAGGTCGACGCCGACGAGTTCCTCCGCGCGCACGCCGGTGCCGATCAGGATTTCGACCATCGCCCGGTCGCGCGGGCCGTTGCGGCTGTGCCCGGCCAGCAGCCACGCCGCGAGCAGCAACGCCCGGCACGCGTCGAACGACCAGCGCGCGGTCTGCGACGGGACGCCGGACGGCCGGTTGAGATGCTGGGCGCGCCGGTCCACCAGCGCCGCCGGATTGTGCCCGGCCAAGCCTTCCCGCAGCAGGTACTTGCGGTAGAACGCGGACACCGCCGACAGCATCCGGCCGCGCGTCGAATCGCGGTATCCGGCTCGCGCCAGCTCGTCCAGCCACTGCTCGACGTGCTCCACCCGGACGTCGGCGAACGACGTGAACCCGTTGCGCAGGCACCACGGCAGCCACGCGAGCGCGTCCGGATCGGTGCGCCGGGCACGGCCGCGGCGGCGTCCCGGGTCCGGCGGCTGGTAGCCGGGCACCCAGTCGAGCGGGATGCCGAGATCGGTCGCGTACGCGACGCGGGTGTTGAGCGACGCGTAGACGCGCAGGAACTCCCCGAACCGCTCCCGCGCGTCCTTGCCCGCTTCCCCGGCATCGGTGAGCGCGAGGGTCATGCGCGCCCGCCCGGATACAGCGCGGCGACACCGGCGAGCACGAGGTCGATCCCGGCGAGGAACTGCTCGCGGTCGTCGTGCTCGCTCATCTGGCCCGCCATCGCGCGCGTCGTCTCGTACTCGACGGGGTCCAGCGCCTCCCACGCTTCCGCGGTGGCGGCGAGGAATTCGGCCCGGTCCGCGTCCGGCTCGGTGACCTGGCTGTTCGCCGCGTTCTGCCCGGCCGCGCCCAGGACGTAGTGCATCAGCACCGAGGCCGCGGTGAACCAGTGCTGTTCCGGGACGCCGAGCGCGCGGACCCGGCGGCCGAAGCTTTCGAGGATCCGCGGCGTCACCGGACCGCCGGGGCTGCGCGACAGCTGGAGCAGCAGCTGCGCGGCGAGCCACGGATGCGCGTCGATCGCGGAGAACAGCCCGAGCGCGACCGCGTGCACCTCCTCCCGCGGCGACCCCGCCGGCTCCGCGGCCAGCGCGTCGGCCACCACCGCGTCGGTCGCGGCGACGAGCAGCTCGCCCTTGTTCGCGACGTGCCAGTAGATCGCCCCGGGCCCGGTGGCCAGGCGTTCGGTGAGCACGCGGAACGTCAGGCCGCTCTCGCCCGCCGCGTCCAGCAGTTCCACCGCCGCCTCGACGATGCGTTCCCGGGAAAGCGCCTCCGTGCGCCGCTGTGCCCGGCGCGTCCGCGTTGCCATGCGCCCATCTTGACACATCTGGAGCGCCGTTCCACTATGGAATGGCGTACCAGACCTCTTCCGAAGGAGTTTTGTCATGACCACACACGTCACGATCGTCGGCGGCGGGCTCGGCGGTCTCACCCTCGCCCGCGTCCTGCACGTCCACGGAATCCCGGCCGCGGTCTACGAGGCCGAGCCCTCCCCGACGTCCCGCGCGCAGGGCGGCCTGCTCGACATCCACGACTACAACGGCCAGCTCGCCGTCGAGGCCGCCGGCCTGACCGACGAATTCCGCAGCCTGATCCTCGAAGGGAGACAAGAGATCCGGCTGCTGAGCCGCGACGGGACTGTGCTGTTCAAACAACCCGACGACGGCACCGGCGGCCGCCCCGAAGTCCACCGCGGCGAGCTGCGGCAGCTGCTGATCGACTCGCTGCCGGAGGGCACTGTCCACTGGGGACACAAGGTCGCCGGGGTGCGCGCGGTCGCCGGGGGCTACGAGGTCGCGTTCGCCGACGGGAGCACGGTCACCACGGACCTGCTGGTCGGCGCGGACGGGGCCTGGTCGAAAGTCCGGCCTCTGCTGTCGGAGGCGACGCCGGAGTACCGCGGCACGGCGTCCGTCGAGACCTTCCTCTACGACTCCGACCGCCGGTTCCCCGCCACCGCCGAAGCGGTCGGCGGCGGGATGCTGCTGGCGCTCGCGCCGGGTCACGGCATCACCGCGCACCGCGAGCGGGACGGAATCCTGCACGCCTACGTCGGGCTGGCCCGGCCGCTGGAGTGGTTCGACAGCATCGATTTCGCCGACACCACGGCCACGACCGCCCGGATCGCGGCGGAGTTCGAGGACTGGTCGACGGCGTTGACCGCGCTGATCACCGAAAGCGACACCGCGCCCGCCTTCCGGCCGCACTACGGCCTGCCGATCGGGCACCGGTGGGAGCGCGTGCCGGGCGTAACCCTGATCGGCGACGCCGCGCACCTCTCCCCGCCGAACGGCGAAGGCGCGAACCTCGCCATGCTCGACGGGGCCGAACTCGGGATCGCGCTCGCCGCGCATCCGGACGACACGGAGGCCGCGCTCGCCGAATACGAGCAGGCGATGTTCCCGCGCGGCGCGGAAACCGCGGCGGACGGCGCGCACATGCAACAGCAGATGTTCGGCCCCGACGCGCCGCACGGCTTGCTCGCCGATTTCGTCGCCGGGACCTAGGACCAGGGTAGTTGTCCGTGAGGGGAACCTTCACAGACCCTGATTCCTTCAGGGTTCCCCTCACGGACCTTCGGCGGGCTAGGGGCACGCGCCGGACAGGATCCGGCAGTGCAGTGCCACTAGTCGCGCGCCGGGATCGACGCCCAGTTCGTTGCGGAGGCGGCGGCTCAGCCCGGCGTAGCGGCGGAGCGCGTCCGCCTGGCGGCCGTGCCGGCACAGCACCGTCATCAGCTGCGCCGCGATCCGTTCGTCCAGCGGATGCTCGGCGGCGTAATGGTTCAGCGGCCCGAGCAGCTCCGAGGACCGGCCTTCCCGCAGGCAGATGTCGAACAGGTCCAGTTCCGCGCCGAGCCGTTCGGCGGCGAACCTGCAGCGCAGATCGGCCAGCCACGCGGCGTCGACGTCGACGAACGGGACGCCGCGGCACAACGACAACGCCGTTTCGTACGCCAGTTTCGCGCGCCGCCGGTCGCCGCCGGGCTGGCGGGCACGTGACACCAGCGCGCGGAAGCGGCACAGGTCGACGTCGTCATCGTCGGCGATCAGCACGTATCCGCGGTGCCCGCGCGTCAGGATCAGCCGATCGCTGCACTGGAACACCGCGCGGAGCCGGGAAACGTAGCTGTAGAGCGCGTTGTGCACGCGCGGCGGCGGGGAGCCGTTCCAGACCCGGCTGATCAGCTCGCCGGTCGAGATCTGCACGTTCGGCTCGACCAGAAGCGCCGCCAGGAGCCGGCGCTGGCGCGGCGGGCCCAGCGCGAGAACCCTTCCGCCGACCCGTATTTCGACCTCTCCGAGCACCCTGACCTCGGTGGCGCACACGGAACCTCCCTGGGTTGCTTTCCGGGATACCAGCCCCGCCGCGATGGGTTCAAGGTCGCGGCAAGGTTTCGACAAGGCGCCCCGGCCACGATGGGCGGCGGCCCGGGCGGCGACGCTCCACGCCGAGAACGCGCCCGGTGCGCCGGAACGGGAATCCCGCCCCTCGAACGGGAATCGGGAGGTGAAAGCCCATGCTGTACCTCCACTGACCCGGCAGGGCGCGCCGTGACCGGGGCCGGCCGCGACGCGCCCGCTCCGACCCGGCCGCCGGATGTGCGTCGCCGACGGGGAACTGGGCGGCCAGCGCGTCCGCCGCGGCGACACGGGGATCGTCCTGCTGGCGGTAAATTGCCGGAACGGGGCTGATTCCGATCAGGGGGGCGACATGCTGGACGTGCGGCTGTTCGACATCGACCGGGCGAGCGACACGGACTGGGACGAGCTGCACGAACTGCAGTTTTCGGCCTATCAGGCGGATTCCCCGGAACGTCCGGCCTTCACGCGGCAGGAGACGATCTCCACCCTGCGCGCGCCGCAGGTCCAGGCCGGCGAGCAGCTGGTGTGGACCGCGCACCGGGACGGCCGGCTCGTCGCCAGGGCGATCGTGAACCTGCCCGGCGACGGGAACGAGCGGGTCGCCGCCGTGCGGATCCACGTGCATCCGCGAGTGCGCCGGCAGGGCATCGGCACCGAGCTGCTGCACGCGCTGGAACCGAAGCTGCGGGAGCGCGGCCGGACCCTCGTGGAGGGATGGAACCTCACGCTCGGCGGTCCCGGCGAGAGCTGGGCGCTCGGGCTCGGATTCCGGATCGTGCACACCGCGATCCTGCAGATCATGCGGCTGGACGAGGTCGACCGGCGGCGGTGGGACGCCCCCGTGCCCGGCGGATACCGGCTGGTGCGCTGGATCGGCGCCGCCCCGGACGACCTCGTCGAGGAGTACGCGAAAGCCCGCGGTGCGATCGCCGACGCGCCGCTCGGCGAGTCCGGGCTGGCCGAGCCGCAGTGGTCGGCCGACCGGGTCCGCCGGATCGAAGCCGCTTGCCGCGAGCGGGACATCGAGCACCGGGCCGTCGTGGCGGTCGGACCCGGGGGCGCAGTCGCGGGCCTGACGGTGATGGAGGCGCGGCCGCTGATGCCGGAAAGGCTGCAGCAGGGCGACACCGCGGTGCTCGCCGGACATCGCGGGCACGGGCTGGGGCTGGCGATGAAGTCCGAGATGCTCCGGTGGTTCACCGCGGACCGGCCCGGCGCGGAACAGGTCTGGACCGCGACCGGGGCGGGCAACACGCACATGATCGAGGTGAACCACCGGCTGGGATTCGCCACCGTGCGGACGGGCAGCGTGGTCAACCGGGAGCTGTGACGTCTTCGGTTGACGACAACAGCTGAACGGGGCTAGCCCCGCGCGACCTCAGCGGTGTGCGCGGGGGTGTAGCGCTCGCCCGTCACCTGGTCGTTCAGCGGGTCCAGCGCGGCCAGCGCTTCGGCGTCCAGGGTCAGCTCCAGCGCGGCCGCGTTCTGCTCCAGCCGGGCCGGGCTGCGGGTGCCCGGAATGGCCGCCACCGCCACCCCGAGCCGCTCGGCCTGCGCATACACCCAGGCCAGCGCCACCTGGGCCGGGGTCGCGCCCAGCCGGTCGGCCACCTCGCGCACGGTCTGCGCGATCTTCTCGTTGGCCTCCCCCGCCTCGCCGGAGAAGCGGGGGTTGGTGCGCCGGAAGTCCTTCTCGCCCAGCGCGGACCGGTCCAGGGCGCCGGTCAGGAACCCGCGCCCCAGCGGCGAGTACGGCACCAGCCCGACTCCCAGCTCGGCCATCACCGGGGTGACCGCCTCGACGTCGCGGGTCCACAGCGAATACTCGCTCTGCACCGCGGTGATCGGGTGCACCGCGTGCGCCCGGCGCAGCAGCTCGCCGTCGACCTCGGACAGGCCCAGATGACGGACCTTACCCGCCTCCACCAGCTCCGCCATCGCCCCGACGGTCTCCTCGATCTCCACGTCCTGCGGCGGGCGGTGCGCGTAGTACAGGTCGATCACGTCGACGCCCAGCCGCAGCAGCGAGGCGTCGCAGGAGCGCAGCACGAAGTCCCGGGCGCCGCGGATCCGGCGGGCCCGATCGCCGCCACTGCGGTCGATGCCGAACTTGGTGGCCACCTGCACCTGGTCGCGGCGGCCGTGGACGGCCCGGCCGACCAGCACCTCGTTGTGCCCGGTGCCGTAGGCGTCGGCGGTGTCCAGGAACGTGACGCCCAGTTCCAGCGCCCGGCCGATGGTGGCGAGGCCGCCGTCCCAGTCGGCGGCGCCGTAGCTCTCGCTCATCCCCATGCACCCCAGGCCCATCGTGCTGGCGGCGAGACCGGGCGAGCCGAGCGTGGTTCGGGTGATCATGCGCGGATGCTCCTCCTGCCCGGCGGTCCGGGCGGTACCTCGAAAACTGGCGAACGGCTCCGACGCTAGGGCGTGGAGCGCGCTCCAGGTCAAGCCAGAGGACCGGTCCGCCGTCTCGCGCGGAACTATATGAATAATCTCAGTTATCCATATAGTTCTATCTGTACCGCAGGTTGTCATCAGTTTCAGTTAGTTATCTGATACCTCAAGTTCCAGTATTGAATCTCTAACTGTAGAGTGGTGCTCACCTGCGGAAAGGGGCATTGATGGAGACCGACGGGCCGCCGATCCGGCGCGGGAGCCGGGAGGAGCGGCGGGAGGCGACCGTGCGCGCGCTGGCCGCCGGGGACGAGGCGGGGTGCGCCTACTGCGGACGGCCGCTGCCGCCCATCCCCCGGCAGGGCGGGCGGCCGACGCCGTACTGCCCGGCCGATCCGGAGCGGTACGGGAAGTGGGGCGCGAAGGTCGTCACGTGCGCGATGCTCGACGAGCAGCGCGAGATCTGGGTGACCGTCTACGGCCCGGACCAGCCGATGACCCTGCTCGACACCCAGGCGCTCGACGAGCAGCTCGGTTCGGCGCTCTCGGCGTTGGACCCGCTGCACGCGGAGCTGGCCGCGCTGCGCACGCACGTCACCGACCAGACCGCGGCGGCCCTCGCCGCTCGGGCGGAGGCCGAGTCCGCGCGCGACGAGGCGGTGGAGCAGGCTCGGGCGGCGAACGCGGAGCGAGCACAGGCGGTGCACGCCGCCGAGGAAGCGCGGGCGGCTGAGGTCGAGGCACGCCAGCAGTCCGAAGTGGACCGGAAGGAACGCGACGCGGCGCTCGCGAACGCCGTTGCGGCAAGAAAAGCGCAGGAAGCCGCGCTGGCGGTCCGCGATGAGGCCGAGAACAACCGGCAGCGGGCGCTCGAACAGGCAGCGGCGGCGCACGACCGGGTCACGGCGTTGCAGCGCGAGATCTCGGCGTTGCGCGCGACGGCGGTGGAGGACCTGGAACAGGCTCGCCGTGACGCCGCGGAAGCGCAGCAGGAACTCCGGACGTCGCTGACCGCGGAGCACGAGAGCCGGATGCGCGACCAGGAACGACGGTTGCGCGAGCAGGCAGCGGAGGCGGACGAGCGGGTGCGGGGCGTCCAGGCGGCGGCCGATCAGCGCGTCGCCGAATCCGCCGCGCAATTGAGCCAGGCGACGAAGGGGTACGCCGAGACGCTCGCGCCGTTGCACGCTGAGTTGGGAGAACTGCGTGCTCGCGTCGGGGCGCAGCAGGCGGAGCTGGACGAGTTGCACCGGCTTCGCGAAGCGGAGAAGGCGGCGGAGAAGCAGGAGGAACCAGCGGAAGACGCTGGATAGCCGGGTGCCGCTGCACGACGCAAGCAGGCCGTGCAGCGGCCGCCACGCCTAGCCGGGTTGTGGTTGAATGACCTCAGCCGCCGGGTCTTCCCGGCGAACCGCCTGCGGTGCTCTTCGGAGCCCGCGTCGGAGCGCTCCCTCTGGTGAGCATCTGCACGATCCCGGCCTCGTCAGGCCGTCCCCGAAATCACGCGGCACTGTCCGCGAGTCCCGTCATGCCCGAGAAACGGAGTGGAACCATGCCCACCGAACGCATCACCGACGGCAGCGAACGAGCACTGCTGGAGAACACGCTCGACCGCAACCGAGAAGCACTGGTCGAGACGTTGCGCGGACTGTCCGAAGAGGACGCTCGACGGCGGCTCGTCGCGTCGCTGTCGACGCCTATCTCGGTGGTCAAGCACGCCGCCGCGGCGGAACGGATCTGGTTCCAGCGGTTCTGGGCGGGGCTCGAGGAGTCCGAATGCGACGGGTACTCGAAGCGGGACGTCGGCACCTTCGCCGTCACCGACGAGGAAACCGTCGACGACGTGATCGCCGAGTACGAGCGCGCCAGCCAGCGGTCCCGGGAGATCGCGGCCCGCTTCAGCCTCGACGACACCAAGGACTTCCCCGGCGAGGGCACCGTCAGCATGCGCTGGACGCTGCTCGCGATGATCCAGGAATTCGCCCGGCACGCGGGGCACGGCGACATCCTGCGCGAGCAGATCGATCAGCCGCTGTCCTGACCGGCGGACTTCGGCGGCACCGCGCGCGGAGCACTGGGGGTCGCGCGCGGCACCACCGGGTTCAGTGATGCTTGGCCAGGAACGGCAGGAGCGCGTCGGCCATCTCGTCGGGGACCTCCTCGGCGAGGTCGTGCCCGGCGTCGAAAACGCGGCCGGTGACGTCGTCGGCCATGATCCGCATCTGCGATTCGGCGCGGTCGCCGATGAAGGCGGAGCCGCCGAGCGCCAGGACGGGGATATCGAGTTTCCGTTGCGCGGCTTGCCGGTTCTGCTCCGCGTCGACGAGCATCGACCGGTAGATCGCGAGCATCGCGCGGATGCCGCCGGGCATGGAGTAGCAGCGGACGTACTCCTCGATCGCGTCGGGCGTGGCGCTGTCGGGACGGCTGCGTTCGAACTTGATCATGTAGGTGATCAGCTCGCGTTCGTGGCCGGCGATCAGCATTTCCGGGACGTCCGGCTGGAAGTAGAAGCCCAGATGCCACAGGTGCATGCCGCTGGCGACGTTTTCGGCGGTGAGCGCGGTGTGGTCCTCGAAGCCGAAGCCGGGGAACAGCGCTTCGGCGAACACCAGCGCGGTCACGCGCTCGCGGTGGCGGGCGGCGAGCTGGTAGCCGATGACCGCGCCCCAGTCCTCCCCCACGACGGCGTAGTTCTCGTGTCCAAGGCTGGCCATCAGGCCGGCGACGTCGTCGCTCATCGTCGCGGAGTCGTATCCGCCGGCAGGGCGGGCGGAATCGCCGAGTCCGCGCAGGTCCGGGACGACGACGGTGTAATGCGGCGTCAGCTTCGGGACGAGATACCGCCAGTGGTAGCCGGTTTTGGGCACGCCGTGCAGCAGTGCCACCGCGGGGCCGGAACCCGCGGTCCGGTAGTGCAGGCTCGTTCCGTTGACCGTGGCGCGGCCGGTGCGGACCGGCGTTCCGTCGTGGTCGAGCATCATGGTTATCCCTCTTTCTTGAACGTACGATCCAGATTGACGGCAGGAAAAACTCAGTCGAGGGCGGCCAGCGCCACCTCCGCGAGCGGTTCGAGGGCGCGGACGTCCGGGGTGATCTTCGCGGTGACCAGCAGTCCGTTGAGGAAGGTGACCAGGAAGGCGGCCAGCGTCCGCGGATCGTGCCGCGCCGCGATGTCGCCGCGCTCCGCCGCGACGCGCAGCACCTCGGCGATGGCGTCGCGGCTGGCGTCCTGCATGTCCTGGACGGTGCGGCGGGTGGCCGGATCCCCCGGCAGGCGTTCGCAGACGGCGTTGACCGCCAGGCAGCCCCGGCCGTCGTCCGCCACGGCGAGCCGGATCCGCTCGACCAGCAGCGTCCGGATCGCCGAACGGGCGTCGGTGCCGTTCTTCAGGCCTTCCAGGGCGGTCGCCGCGAGGGTGGCCCGGTAGTGCTCCAGCGCGGCCCGGTACAGGCCGTCTTTGTCGCCGAACGCGGCATACAGGGAGCCCTGCCCGATCCCGAGGTGCTGGGTCAGATCGCGCACCGAGGTCGCCTCGTAGCCGCGCGACCAGAACAGCTCCATCGCCCGGCTCACGGCCGCTTCGGTGTCGAACTCGCGTGTCCTGACCATGACCACACCCTACCCGCTTTCTGGATCGAGCGTTCAAGAACGTGGGTAGTACTGGCAGGGCCAGCTACGCCCTTGGTGATCTTGGGGGCGAAAGGCAGACTCGGGGCATGGGCGAGAACGACTTGGGCGAGTTCCTGCGGGCCCGCCGCGCGGGGCTCACGCCGGACGAAATCGGTCTGCCGGCCGAGTTCGGCTCCGGCCGCCGGGTCGCCGGACTGCGGCGCGGCGAGGTCGCGCAGCTGGCCGGGGTGAGCACGGAGTACTACACGCGGCTGGAACAAGGCCGTGCCCGGCAGCCGTCGGAGCAGGTGCTGCACGCCCTCTGCGACGCGCTGCGGTTCGACGACATCGAGCGGCGGCATCTGTTCGCCCTCGCGGGCGGCGCCGCCGGACGCCAGGACCGGACGGATCACCCGGTCCGGCTGCGGCCGGCGCTGCGTCAGGTGCTGGACTCGATGGAGCTGGCGTCCGCGTTCGTCAGCGACCGGAACCTGACGGTCGTCGGCGGGAACGCGTTGTGGGCGTTGCTGTTTCCCGGGGTGGCCGAGCTGCCGCGCCAGGAACGCAGCATGGCGCGCTGGACGCTGCTGGATCCGCGGGCCCGTCTGGTGTGGTGCGACTGGGAACGCGTCGCGCGCGATTACGTGCACGGGTTGCGGCTGGCAGCGGCCGCCCAGCCGCGCAATCAGCGAATCGCCAACCTGATCGGCGAGCTGATGATGCGGTCGCCGGAGTTCCCGGCGTGGTGGTCGGAACACCGCGTGCGGGAACGCAGCACCGGCCTCAAACGGCTCCGGCATCCGGTCGCCGGCGATCTGGAGCTGCAGTACGAAATCTTCACCTCGGTCGCCGACCCCGGCCAGTCGCTCGTGGTCTACACCGCGCAGTCCGGCTCGCCGTCCGAGGACCGGCTGCGGCTGCTGGCCAGCTGGGGCAGCGAACCCGCCCGGTCCTGACCTCCGCCCGAACCGGCCCCGCCGCGGCGCGGGGCCATGCCGTCGTGCCCGCGCACGCGGCCTCTTCCATGAAAGGAACATCGCAGTGAGCAAGACATTCCTGATCACCGGCGTCAGCACCGGCCTCGGCCTGGCCATCGCCCGGCGCGCGCTGGCGGCCGGGCACCGGGTCGCCGGCACCGTGCGCACCCAAGAGCACGCGGCCGCCTTCCGGGCGCTGGACCCCGACCGCGCCCACGCCTACCTCCTCGACCTCTCCGACGCGGACCGGATCGACCCGGCAGTGCGGGAGGTCGAGGAGGAACTGGGGCCGATCGACGTGCTCGTCGCCAACGCCGGCTACGGGCTCGAAGGCACCTTCGAAGAGTCGTCGATGACCGATCTGCGCCGCCAGTTCGAGGTCAACGTCTTCGGCACCGTCGCGACCGTCAAGGCGGTCCTGCCCGGCATGCGGGAACGGCGCGACGGCCAGATCTTCGTCATCACGTCGATGGGCGGGCACACCACCTTCCCCGGGCTGGCGTTCTACGAGGGCAGCAAACACGCGCTCGAAGGGATCACCGACACGCTTGCCCAGGAGGTCGGCCAGTTCGGCGTGCGGGTCACCGCGGTGGCACCGGGCGCGTTCAAAACCGACTGGGCGGGCCGGTCGCTGGTCCGCGCGCCGCGCAGCATCGCCGACTACGACGAACTGTTCGACCCGATCCGGACCCGTCGCCAGAAGCTCGCGGGCCAGGGCATCGGCGACCCCGATCGCGCGGGCGACGCGATCCTGAGCCTGCTGGACGAGGAGAACCCGCCGGTGCATCTCCTGCTCGGCTCGGACGCGCTCCGCCTGGTGACCGCAGGACGCCAGCGCGTCCAGGACGACTTCGACGCGTGGGAAAAGCTCACCCTCTCCACCGACTCCACCGAAGGCGGAGTGACCGTCGCGTGACGCTGGGGGCCGCCGATCTCCTGGGGGTTCGGCGGCCCCGTCACCCGAGCCAGGCGGCGAAGTCCAGCAGGCCCGGGTGTTCCTTCCGCAGGGCCGGGATGTCCGGGCGCCAGCCGCCGTTGTTGGCGAAGTCGTAGCCGGCCAGGGCGTCGGGGTCGGTCAGCGCTTCGCGCGGGATCGGGCGGTAGGCGACCGGACGGCGCAGCGCCCGCTCCATGGCCTGGGCGATCTGCGGCATGGTCAGCTCGTCGCCGGCCAGTTCGATCGTCCGTCCGGCGTACTCGGCCGGGCGGGTGAAGGCCAGCGTGGCGAACGCGCCGATGTCGGCGGCCGCGACCAGCTGGACCGGGGATTCCGGGAGGAAGACGTCGGTCAGCACGCCGTCGCGGACGCCCATCCGCGGGTGGAGCTGGTTCTCCATGAACCGGACCGGCCGCAGCGCGGTCACCGGGAGGCCGAGGTCGCGGGCGTAACGCTCCAAAGTGGACTTGGTTTGCCAGCGCGTGATGCCGTGCGGGGCGTCCGCCGAGCCGACTGAGGCGTACACGAAGGTCCGGACACCGGCTTCCGCGGCGGCGTCGGCGACGTTGCGGCCGTAGCGGAGTTCGTCGTCGAGGGTGAAGCCGGGCGGGGTGCCGGGATAGCCGAGGGTCGGCTGGACGCTGAAGACGCCGTCGGCCCCTTTGACGGCCACGTCGAGCGAGCTGAGGTCGCCCAGGTCGCCGCGGACGAGTTCGGCTCCGGCGGCGGCGAGTGCTTGTGCGGCGGGGGTTTCCGGGTCTCGGACCAGCGCGCGGACGCGTTGTCCGGCGGCCAGCAGTCCCCGGGCGGTCGCGCCGCCTTGGGTGCCGGTGGCTCCGGTGACGAGGATGGTGGGCATTTTTTCCTCCGGTGGATGGGGTTTCAGCTGGTGAGCAAGTGGTGTGCGCGGCCGAAGGCGAGGTCGTCCACGAGGCGGCGTTGCCACGGGCGCTGGACGACGGCGTGCGTGAGCCGCCGGGCGGCGCGGTTGAGGCCGAGCAGTTCTTGGTAGACGAGATGCTGCCCGTCGCCTGCGACCGCGCCGGAGCGGAAGTGGGTGTCGGCGAAGACGGTGCCGCTGGTCCACGCGTCGCCGGTGCCGGTGAGGATCAGCACCTCGTTGCCCGGGCTCGGCGTGCCGGGCGGCGTAGTCCCGCAGCCGGGAGCCCACGAAACCTCCTAATCGGGGACCGTCCCCGTTTTCCGTCGGCTACGATACGGGGACAATCCCCGATTAGGCAACCAGGAGGCCGCGATGCGGGCCGACGCCCAGCGCAACTACGACCGGCTGGTGGCGGCCGCGCGAAGCGCCTTCGCCGAGCAGGGGGCCGACGCGGCGCTGGACGACATCGCGCAGCGCGCCGGGGTCGGGAACGCCACGCTGTACCGCCACTTCCCCACCCGGCAGGCGCTGCTGGAGGCGGTCTTCCGCGACCACATCGACGCGTTGTGCCACCGAGCCGGCGAGCTGACTGCGGCACCGTCGCCGGGTGCGGCGTTGAAGGAGTGGCTGGGCGAGGTCATCGCGTACGGCAGCGCGGAGCGGGGGCTCGCGGCGGCGCTGGGCGAGGACGGCTCGTCCTGCCGGGCGGCGGTATTCGAGGCGGCGCAAGGACTGCTGACCCGCGCGCAGGAGGCCGGCGAGGTCCGTCGGGAGGTCTCGGTCGGGCAGGTGTTCAAGCTGGTCAACGCCGTCGCGCTGGTCACCGAGACCGAACCGGACCCGGCTGGGCAGGCGGCCGGGTTGCTCGACCTGGTCTTTCACGGCCTGGCCGCGTAGGCGCTACAGCCAGCCGCTCGTCTCGGCGACCCGGACCGCTTCCGCGCGGGTGCGGGCCTGCGTTTTCCCGATCGCCGACGACAGGTGGTTCCGCACGGTGCCCGCCGACAGGCCGAGTGCCGTCGCCATGTCCGCGACCGTTCCGCCTTCCGCGGCGGCGCGCAGGACGTCCGCCTCGCGGTCGGTGAGCGGGCTCGCGCCGCTGGCCAGCGATTCCGCGGCGAGCGCCGGGTCCACGAACCGCAGCCCGGCGTGGACCCGGCGGATCGCGTTGATCAGCTGTTCCGGCCGCGAATCCTTCACCACGAAGCCCGCCGCGCCCGCGGACATCGCACGGGACAGGTAGCCGGGGCGGCTGAAGGTGGTGCAGATCAGCACGCGGCAGTCCGGCAGCGCGCGGCGCAGTTCGGCGGTGACGGAGAGCCCGTCGCGGCCGGGCATCTGGACGTCGACGAGCGCGATGTCCGGCGTGGTCCGTTGCGCGGCAGGCACCACTTCGGTGCCCGAGCCGACCTCGGCGACCACTTCGATGTCGGACTCCATCCGCAGCAGGGAGGCCAGCGCGCCGCGCACGAGCGCCTGGTCGTCGGCCAGCAGGACCCGGATCACGCCGCACCTCCGGTCGCCGGTCCGCGTGCGAGGACCCGGAACCCGCCTTGGGGGCCGCGGCCGTGTTCGAGCGAGCCGGACACCACGGCCATCCGTTCGGCCAGGCCGGTGAGGCCGTGCCCGGGGACGACATCGGCCGGGACAGTGCCGTCGTCGGCGATCTCCAGCCAGTCGCGGCCGACGCGGATACTGCAGCGCTGGGCGTCGGAGTGGCGGAGCACGTTGGTCACAGCTTCCCTTACCACGTAACCGAAAACGCCTTGGAGTTCGGGAGCCACACCGTCGGCCGCGGCGGGCAGTTCGGCTTGGACGCCGGCGGCGCGCAGGGCCACTTTCGCGCCGGCGACCTCGGTCGCGAGCGACACGGTGCGGTAGTCGGAGACGGTGGCGCGGACGTCGGAAAGGGCTTCCCGGCACAGTCCTTCCAGGTCCCGGATCTCGGCGAGTGCCGGGGCGGCGTCGTCCGACGATTCCAGGATCCGCCGTGCCAGGCCGAGTTTCAGGGTCATCGTGGAGAGGCTGTGGCCGAGGACGTCGTGCAGGTCCCGGGCGACGCGCTGCCGTTCCTGGTCGACCGCCATCCGCCGGACCTGCTCGCGGGCGAGCTTGAGGTGGCCGATGGTGAACATCAGGGCGTAGACGACGCCGAGGATCGCGGTGACCGCGACGAGCGTGAGGACCACGCCCCACCCGACGCGGCCGTCCTTGACGGCCATCCACGCGATCTGGGCGGCGGCCGTGCCGAAACCGAGCAGCAGGGAAAACCGCAGCGGCAACAGCATGAGCCCGATCGCGATGGCGTAGGTGAGATCGGTCAGGTACACCGGCGAGCCCAGGATCAGCGCGGGCAGCGCGCCGAGCACGAACATCACCGCCACCATCGCGATCCGCCGACGGCGCAGCGCGACCGGGCCGAACCACAGCACGAGCAGGTACGCGAGGGCGTAGCAGCAGAGGAAGCCGACGGCGAGCCCGGTGCGCACCGCGCCGTTCCGGCCGTCCGACAGGTCGATGACCCAGGCCGCGAGGAAGCCCATCATCAGGCCGTTGACCAGCACGGACCGGACGCGGCCGCGGTGCAGTTCGGAGGCGCCGCGGAGCGGGTCCGTCCAAAAGCTCCAGTCCGGCCACTGCCGGATCGAGAAGCGGTCCGGATCGGTTTCGCGCACGTCGATCATGGTACGACCGCCTCGCCGATGATCACCCATGACAAACGGCACGGGCGGTCCCGGCGAGGCGATGCTGGACTGGCCGCATGTTGCACGCGAAGAAAACCGGCCTGGCGAGCAAGCGCTACGAGATCACCCGCGACGGGCAGCCGCTCACCGTGGTCGAAGCCCGGTCCGGCGGGAAGTTCCAGCTGGACGGCGCCGGGTATCGGCTCGGCACCCGGCAGTTGCTGGCCGCCGACGGATCAGTGATCGCGAGCGCGCACCGGCCAGGCCGACGGGAGTGGAGCGTCGAGAGCGGCGGCGAGGTGCTTCGCTTCCGCCGGACCGGCCGCCGGGACCACGCGCGGGTCGACGAGGCCGGGAACACGATCGGCACCCTCAGCGCCCGCGTCGCCGACTTGCCCGGTGTCGCACCGGAACTGCAGGTGTTCGCGCTCGCGCTGCTGGTGATGCGGGCGCGCCGCCGACGCGTCGTGGTCGTCGTCGGCAGTTGAGCGGGGACTACCCTTGGCGGGTTCGCCCGCCTTCGCTGGAGAGACCTTGCCCGACCGCCACACCCTGACCGCCGACTGCACGAGCTGTTTCGCACTGTGCTGCGTCGCGCTCACTTTCACCAGATCCGCTGATTTCGCCATCGACAAGCGCGCTGGCGACCCGTGCCCGAACCTGCGGCCGGACGATCTCTGCGGGATCCACGACCGGTTGCGCCCCAAGGGTTTCGCGGGCTGCACCGGGTACGACTGCTTCGGCGCCGGACAGCAGGTGTCGCAGGTGACCTTCGCCGGCCGGAGCTGGCGCGACGCCCCGGAAACCCGCGATCGGATGTTCGCCGCACTGCCGGTGATGCGGCACCTGCACGAGCTGCTCTGGTACCTCACCGAGGCGCGCTCGCTGGCCGCGACCCGCGAGATCCACGCCGAGCTGGACGCCGCGATCGCCGACCTCGAACAGGCGACGGCGGGAGACGCGGACGCGGTGCTGGCGATCGACGTCGACGCCCGGCGGGCCCAGGCGAACCCGCTGCTGACGCGCACGAGCGAACTCGTCCGCGCCGGAGCCGGCCGGAAGAAGGACCGCCGCGGCGCCGACCTCATGGGCGCGAAGCTCGCCGGGGCGGACCTGCGTGCCGCGAACCTGCGCGGCGCGTACCTGATCGCGGCCGACCTCCGGGGCGCGGACCTGCGCCGGGCAGACCTGATCGGCGCGGATCTGCGCGACGCCGACGTCCGCGGAGCCGACTTCACCGACAGCATTTTCCTTACCCAGTCCCAGGTGAACGCCGCCCGCGGCGACCACGCGACCAAGCTGCCGCAGCGGCTGGCCCGGCCCTCGCACTGGTAAGTCAGCTCAGCGCGGCCGGGTGGACCCGACGACCACCCCGCCGAGCCGGGCGATCCAGGCGCCGCACACACAACGGAGATAGTCGGCGCGGCTGCCCGCCGACGCGGGCACGACAGCGGAGGCGGGCAGGTCGGCTAGCGGCCAGCCGCAGCGAGGACAGCGGTTTTCTTCCATGTCCGCCATCGTGCGGTAATGGTTCAGTGCAGTTCAACCCTTACCGATTTCGCTCGGCGGAGCGGGACATTTCACCGTGCCTCGATACGGTCGGCGTGGCGGTCATTGGCCGAGCGCCACGCCTTCACCATGAGCTCGCCGCCATGGCCTTCGCTCTCTTCGATGACCAGTTCGCTGCCGGGCCAGGCACGGTGCAGCATCCAGGGGAAGACCGCCGGTCCGCTGACGTCGCGCCGGCCGTGGACGAGGGTGGCCGGGATGCCGTGCAGGCGGTCCATTCGCCGCAGGATCGGCGGATTCAGGAACCCGTCGTTGGCCCAGTAGTGCGTGACGAGCGTGGCGAAAACCTGCCGGACCTCGTCGCTCCAGTCGGCACTGGAATGGACCTGGCCGGTGCCGATCGAGACGTGGTGGTCTTCCCAGTCCATCCATGCCCGGGACGCCGCGTCCCGAGCCTTGGGGTCGGTCATCAAACGGGCGTATGCCTCGACGACACGGCCTTCGTGCCGACGATAACCTATGCCCGCCTGCTCGGCATGCGTCGCGAGGCTGTCCCACGCTTCGGGGTAAACCGCGCCGACTGTCTCGGTGATCCAGTCCACCTGAAACCGGTCAGTAGTGGTGACTGCCATGAGAACGATGCCCAGCACCCTTGCCGGATGTTCCTGGGCGTAGGCGAGGGCGAGCGTCGAGCCCCACGACACGCCGTTGAGCAGCCACTCGCCGACGTGAAGGTGCTCCCTGACCCGTTCGAGGTCAGCGATCAGGTCGGCCGTGGTGTTGTCTTCCAGCCGGTAGCCCGCCGCCGTGACGAGCGGCCTGGACCGTCCGCAGCCTCGCTGGTCCAGACCGATGATGCGGAACCGCTCCGGATCGAGTTTGTTCCGGTATGAGCCGCTGCCGAGCCCGGCGCCCGGTCCCCCGTGTATGTGCACGGCGGGGATCCCGTCGGGGTTTCCCGATTCCTCCCAGTAGATCTCGTGCCCTCCGCCAACCGGGAGAAGCCCGGAGGACCGCACCTCCACGTTATCGATCATGAACGCCGACAGTAGCCGAAACGGCCGGACCAGCGAAGCGAAAAACGAACGCACCTCGTCCTGGACATGGCGTTGGCCGAAGACCTCCGCCCACTGGTTGCCGAACCGCGCACGGTGCCGCTTGCGGGGTTTCCGCAGCGGCCGAGGGTCAATCGCGCAGCACGCGCTCCAGCGCCGCCCGGCCCGCCGGTCCCCAGTGCGGTTTGCCGCCGGGGAGGCCGCGGTCTCCGTTCTGTCCCATGAGGATCAGGAAGAGACTCTTCAACGCCGCCAGGCCGCGGGCGCGCCGGATCGTCGCCTTGTCCGCGCGGGCGTAGGTGTCGAAGAACCGCGCGGCCATCCCCTCAGGCAGCAGCACCCACGCGGCGGCGAGGTCCCAGGCCGGGTCGCCGGCGAACAGGTCGCCGAAATCGACGATGCCGGAAAGCGTCCCGTCCGTGACGACGACGTTCGCGGGATGGAGATCGCCGTGCACCCACACCGGCGGGCCTTCCCATGCCGGGGCGGCGACGGCGTCGTCCCAGATTGCCTGGACGTCGGGGGCGACGTCGTCCAGGGGGACCGCCTCGAAGAACTGCTGGAAGCCCTCGGTGCAGTCGCGGGGATGGGTGCCGCGGTCGGTGGCGATCGGCGCGTCGGCGGGGGCTGGCACGTGGAGTGCGCGGAGGAAGTCCGCGAGGGTGTCGGCCGCGTGGGTGCCTCGGCTGATCGTGCTGTGGTCCAGCGGGTCGCCGGGGACCCAGGTCATCACGGTCCAGTGCTTGGGGAAACGTTCGGACGGTTCGCCGGACCGCACTGGGGCCGGGACCGGGAGCGGCAGGTGCGGGGCCAGCACGGGCAGCCACCGGCGTTCCTTCAACTGGAGTTCGGGAGTTCGGTCCATCCGCTGCATCCGCACGACCAGGTCGTCGCCGAGCCGCCACATCTGGTTGCCCCAGCCGCCCGGCACCTCGTGGATCGCCAGGTCGGCGAGGTCGGGATGTTGGTCCCGCAGCAGGTCCCGGACCAGGTCGGCGGTGATCTCGATCTCGGTGTCGGTCATGGGAAACACGGTACTGGGAAGCGGATTTCGCTCCGGGACATCGTGAGCCGCCAGGCAATGGCGCCGGGTCGTTTCGGGCAGGAAAGTGCTCGGCGAACCGCTGGGCGCCCGTTGGCTGGTTAGCGTGATCATCATGAGGGACAACGAGTCCAGGACGTTCGTTCTCGTGCACGGCGCCTGGCACGGCCCGTGGTGCTGGGAGCGGGCGAGCGAGCACCTGGTCGCTCGGGGATCGGCTTCCCGCTAGGCGCGCTTCGCGGTTGCGGGCCCTGCCCCTGCACTCAGCAAGAATGCCCGCCAGCCGGCAGTCTTCGCGCATGGACCCGGTTGTTCGCTGGCTTAGCGCGCACCGTCCGCAGCGCACCCGGCTGGTCGAGCTGGCGGGCGGGTCGTCCTGCGTCGTCGACGGTCACCCCTGCTGTCCGACCGGCACCGTCGCCACCTGCTGACCGTCAGCGTCGCGCACCAGCAGAGCGGTGATCGTGTCCCGGCTCATCGCGGTGATCATCCGCGTGTGGACCGTGCCGGCGTCGCTCGCGTGGACACTGCCGGCCGGGATGCTGCGGCCGCCGCGGCCGACAGTGACGAACTGATACGTCTCCCCCGTCCGCAAACCGGTCAGCATGATCGGCACCTCGGTGCCCCACGGACGCGGGACCATCGAGCCGTCGCGGATGAGCGCTACCTGCGGCGGCGGCTCAGCGGGCCCCGACAGCATGCCGGTGCCCAGCGCCACCGCGGCCGCTACCGCCGCGGCCGCCGCCACGACGCCGATCCGCCGGACGAAACGCTTTCCGCGCGCGACGCGCACCCGCGCTTCGATCCGCCGCCCCAGGTCCGGCGGCCCCGAAGCTCCCTCGGCAGCGGCGAACACGCCAGCCACCTCCTGGATCTCAGCCAGGTCCCGGGAACACCCGGCGCAGCCGTCGACGTGCCGGAGCAACTCCGCGTCCAGGGGTCTGCCCAGCATGACCAGTTCGGCGATCTCGCCGCGCACCCGCTCGCACTGCCCGTTCGTCACCGCAAGCCCCCGTTCTCCTCGAGCGCCAGCCGCAGCGCACGAATGCCGTAGTAGAGCCGACTGCGCGCGGTCGACGCGGAGATGCCGCGCTCCGCGGCGTAATCCGCGCAAGTACGGCCTTCGACGTGCACGGCTTCCAGCACGGCGCGATGGTCGTCGCTCAGCTGACGCATCGCCTCGTCCAGCTGAATCCTCAGCAGCAGCCGGTCGAACGGGTCGTCGGCCCGTTGTTCGGGCTGCGCCTCGGTCGGCACCGGTCTGGCAGTACGCCTGCGCCGCGCGTCGATGACCAGGTTGCGGGCAATTCCGTACAGCCAGGAGCGCAGGCTCGCCCGCGCCGGGTCGAACCGGCGGCCTGCCTGCCACGCCCGGACGAAGGTCTCCTGCACGACGTCCTCGGCAAGCTGCCGATCGGCGAGCGCGTTGAATGCGAAGCCGAACAGCTCGCCGCCGTACCGGTCGTACGCGGCCCGCACGCCGGCCTCACCGCGCAGGGACTCCGCGACCGCCTCGTCCCCGGATCGCCACAACCGCACCGCTCACCCCGTTTCGCCGTACCGCGGATGGATACGCACGGCAAGCGCACGCTGTTGAACCGCCACCCCGATCTTCCCATGTGGCGCTCGCCACATCGCCGCCGTTCAACGCCCGCGCCGAGCCGCGCGTAACCCCGGGAAACGTCGACGCTCGAAAGGCTGGAATGGAAAACAAGCGACTGCGCGAATTGCCCGTCAGCAGGCGCGGCGCGTTGTTCGGGATGGCCGCCGTCGCCGGAATCGGCGTCGTCGACGTCGGGGCGTTCCTCGGCGCGAGCGGCAGGCTCGGCGGCGATTCCCTGACGCCCGCGGACTTCGCCGACCGGTTCGAGCAGGTGTACGGCAGGCACGAAGGCTTCCGCCGCAACCACGCGAAGGGGGTCAGTCTCTCCGGCAGATTCGAGGCGAACGGCGCGGGGGCCGAGGTCTGTTCCGCTTCGGTGTTCCGGCGAGGCAGTTACCCGGTCACGGGCCGGTTCTCGCTCTCGGGCGGCATGCCCTACGCCCCGGACGCCCCGGCGACCGTGCGCGGGCTCGCGCTCCGCTTCGAACTCCCCGGCGGGGAACAATGGCGCACCGCGATGGTGAACATTCCGGTGTTCCTCGACCGCACTCCGCAGGGATTCGCCGACCGGATCGTCGCTTATGCCCCCGATCCCGCCACCGGCAAACCCGATCCCCGGCGCACCGCGGAATTCCTGCGACGGCATCCCGAAACCGTGAAAGCAATGGCCCGCGTGAAGGCCCAGCCGCCCTCTGCGGGGTTCGCCGACAGCACCTTCCACGGCCTCAACGCCTTCGTCGCCACCGCCGGTTCCGGGCAGACCTGCGCGATCCGCTGGACGTTCGAACCAGTGCCCCGCCCGCCGTCCGCGCAGGCCGGCGGGCGCGATCGGCTCTTCGACACCGCGACCGCGGCCATCGCGCAAGCCGCGTCGCAGTGGCGCCTGGTGCTGACTGTCGCCGAGCCCGGCGACCCCACCGACGACGCGACCACCGCATGGCCGCCCGGACGACGCCGGATCATCGCCGGCACCCTCGTCCTCGACCGCGCGGAGACGGAGGCCGAAGGCAACGCGCGGGACGTGAACTTCGATCCGACCGTCCTGCCCGACGGGCTCGCGGTCTCGGACGATCCCCTCCTCAGTGCCCGCTCGGCGGTGTATGCACGGTCGTTCGAGCGCCGTAGCGGCGAACCGAAACAGCCCAGCGCCGTCCAGGTCCGGGAGGCGTCCGCATGACCGCCCCGCAACGATTCACGGTGTTCACGCGGATCCTGCACTGGGCGATGGCCGTCCTGGTCGTCGCGATGCTGCTGATCGGATTCGCCATGGTCACTTCGCTCGCCGACTACCGGCTCCTGCAGGCGGTGCACCGGCCGCTCGGCGCGCTCGTGCTGCTCCTCGCCGTCGTCCGGATCGCGAACCGGCTCCGGCACCGGCCCCCGCCCGCCCCGCTGGGCAAGATGGAACGACTGGCCGCGACCGGCTCCGAACTGTTGCTGTACCTGCTTCTGCTCGCCCAGCCCCTCGTCGGATGGGCCATGGTCAGCGCCTCCGGCACTCCCGCGGTGCTTTTCGGTTCAGTTCACCTGCCCGCGATCACGCCGGCGAACGCGGACCTCTACTCGGTGCTGCGCACTGCGCACTCCCTGCTGGCGTACGCCCTCTTCATCACCTTCACCGCGCATCTCCTCGCGGTGCTGTTCCACTCCCTCGTCCTCCGCGACCGGCTCCTGTCGCGCATGACCTTCGGGCGCCGCGCCGCACAGCAGCGCGACCTGCCGCCGGGATCGGATCCTCAGCCGAGCGAAGGCTGACCAAGACCCGCGGAGCGGCGATGACGCCGTTTCGGCGACCCGATCAGCAGGCCGAGGCCGCGCGGCTCACACTCGGGGTTCCTCACGAACGTCCACTGGGGACACAGCGACGTGTCAGCTTTCGCTGCGCTCAGCGAAAACGCGCAGACATTGCGCGGCTTCCCGCGGTCCTGCTGGGAACAAGCCGTCAGCGAGCCGAACCGGGATCCGCCCGGAGCGGCTCCGCGAACCATCGTCGAGGTGTTCCACGGCGTCGGCGATGCGTGCCAGCGCCGCGTCGGGAAGACGAAGAATGTTGGCCGCCGCGAAACCGGCGCTGTCGCGGCGGAGATACCCTGCGGCGTCGTCGGGGCCGAGCCGGATTGTCTGGCCAGTCATCCGGAAACCGAGCCGACGGACGAGCAAGCCAAGGCCCTCCTGATTGTCCTGATGCACGTAGCCCATGACCGGCTTGCCGTCGGCACGGGCGACAGCTGCGATCGCGACGCTGCTCAGCAGCGCACCGAGTCCCAGTCCACGCAGGGCCGGCGCGAGGAAAAGCCCGCCGAATTCCCAGCGCACGACGTCGTCGAGCTCCTTGCCGTCCGGTTTGACGTAGCAGATGCCCGCGATCTCTCCGCCTTGCTCGACGGCGATCGCTTGGCGTTCTTCGACGATCCGCCGGAACGTGTCCCGAGGGAGGGGCAAGATGAAATCGCCGAGGTTGTCGCGGTGAAACGCGAAGGCGGCGTCCTCGGAGACGTCCGTGACCGGACCGACGACAAAGGACTCCGACATGTGCGCACCTGTCTCCACGTATTACGTTTCCTTCCCAGACGGACGAGGTATCCCGACGCCTCCTCCTGCCAAGATCGGCAGGTCTTGGTCCAGGTGCGCCCCGCTTTCCGGCCGAGCCGCCGGATCCGGCGCGCCGCAGCCGGTACACCGCGTCCTGGACGCCCGCGGGGATGCCCGCAGCGGACGCACCTCGGCGAACAATGCGGCCTCCGGCCACGACTCCGCAGCCAGCCGGGCAACCTCCCCGCGGTCAGCAGCCTGATCCGCACCGCGTCCGCCGGTTTCGACTCGTGCCGCCGCAGGACACCGAGCCGGATGATGGACACCCTGGCCCCCACGACCGGCATTCTCGTCGCCCGCTCGGGCGAGCAGCGTCGTTCGCCCGATGCCAGTCGACCCGGCGAGCGGCACCCCCGAACTGAGCGCGAGATGCAAGGAGTCCACCCTCTCGATGGTGCGCGCGACCGCGCCCGCGGATCTCGGCATTGGGATGTGCTCGGGTCCTCGGGGCACCGTTAGTGCCCGATCCCCGACTGATTCGTCGCGGCGTTCGACACTGACGCCCACCTATTCGGGTCACCTCGGCGTCCGGCCAGCGGTGCGGCAACGGAACCTTCAGGACTCCGCGATGCCCTCGGCGCCAATGCCAGGCAACGGCCCGGGAACTGCGCGCGAGGCGCCGGCGCTCCCCCGGCGCCGGCGCCCGTACCCCGGCCAGGATTCGAACCTGGGGCCTCCGCATTCGTCGTGCGGCGCTCTTTCCGGCTGAGCTACCGGGGTGTGGTGAAGGAGGGAGTCGAACCCCCAGTGCCGCGAAAGGGACACCCGGTTTACCGCCGGGCGGGGCGCCGCCGCCCCGTCTTCACCGTGCGGGTCCGGCCGCGTTCGGCTGCCGGACCCGGCGCTCGTCCTGGCCGCGGGTGAGGCGACGGGGACGAGCCTTGGGGAAAAGTCTTGCTCCGTTGTGGAGTTGTCAAAGAACCGCGGCGGCCATCGTGAAATGGGCAGCAGGAAATTACGCTCGCGTGCCGGAGGTAATTGCTTCCGGGGGGCCGGAAAATGAGAAGCCGCCCGGATCGGTTCCCCGATGGGCGGCTCTCGTCGGACGTTTGCTTACGTCACGACGGGGAGCCCGCGCATTCGAGGAGGCCGCCTTTTCGCCAGGTGCGACGCTGATAGCCGGACGAACGCCGGGCAGTGTGGGCGGTGCCGCGCATCTCCCGCAGGTTCGTCATGAGCGCTCCTTCAACCGTTCTCGTGCCTTGATCTTCGCCTGCCCGCAAGCGGCACGCAATCTATTTTCCGGCTGGACGTTCCCGGGCGGGGCGGATCGTGTTGTAATGGGCGAGTGCACTTCAATCCTTACGGCGGCGCGGGCGCGCAGGTAGCCGCCGATCTGGCGACTCTTGCCCAGCGCGAAGGCGTCACGGCCGCCGAGGTGCGGGCCGCGGGGCAGGCGCACGAGATGGTGTTGCCGCGCATCGCGGCGGACGACGCGGAGCGGATTCTCGCGTGGGGACGGCGCTTGCACCGGGTCTTCGTCGCGGAGACGACGGCGGAGCGGGTCGATCTCGTCAACGATCTGCTCGCGATCGCCGCGTGCCGGCCCAATATCGCCAGCCACGACGGGAAAGCCCCGCATCTGCACTACTCCAGCGAAGGCGCGGGAGTGGTCGAGAGGTTCTACGCGTACACCGCGGGCGGGCTCGCGCATCTGGTGTGCGAGGAGCCGCACCGGCTCGGCGTCTGTGCGCGCGAGGGGTGCGGCGTCGCGTTCGTGGACACGTCGCGTAACGGTCGGCGGCGGTTTTGTTCCACTCGCTGCGGCACGCGGGTCAACGTCGCCGACCATCGCGCGCGGCAGCTCGCGGGGTGACCCGTCAGGCGACTGTTTCGCCGAAGGGCTGCAGTTCCGGGTACTTCGGGGCGATCGTGTCGCCCGAGGACTCGCCGCGCAGGCGGCGGCCGATCCACGGCAGCGCGTGTTCCCGGCCCCAGCGGAGGTTCGCCGCGCGCTGTTCCCGCGTCGACAGGCGGGGGCGCGGTCCCAGCGCGACGTGCGTGAGGCTGTGCTGCACGCCCAGCGCGGCGAGCACGGCGATGGCGATTTCGGTGTGCCCGGCCGCGTTGAGGTGCAGCCGGTCCGCGGACCACATGCGACGGTCGCGCAGCTGGCGCATCGACCACATGTCCACCAGCAGCGTCTCGTGGCGGGCGGCGATGCCGCGCACGTGCTCGTTGTAGATCGCGACCCGGCCGCGGATCTGCCGGAACAGCGCGTCTTCCACGCCGTCGACGCCGGTGAACAGCAGCACCTGCGCGCCGGCCGCGCGGAACCGGGCCACGGCGCGTTCGTAGGAGTCGGCGAGGCTGTCGATGTCCACCCGCGGCCGCATCAGGTCGTTGCCGCCCGCGTACACGGTGACCAGGTCCGGCTTCATCGCCAGCGCCGGTTCGATCTGTTCGTTGAGCACCTGCGGCAGGAGTTTCCCGCGCACCGCCAGATTGGCGTAGCGGAACCCGGGCTCGCTCGCCAGCGCCTCGGCGACCCGGTCGGCCCAGCCGCGGACACCGTTGCGCGCGGACGGGTCGTCGTCCCCGACGCCTTCGGTGAACGAATCGCCAATACAGACTAAGCGGTTGGTCATCAGCTCAGTCTAGGCCGCGCTTTCCCTGCCCGGCCACGGCGCCCGCGGACAGCAGCGTCGCCCCGGCGAGGCTGCCCCAGAGCGCTCCCGAGCCAAGCGGGGCGAGCGCGGTGATCGCCGCCGGAGACACGGCGAGCCCGACACCGGTCGACAGTTCGAAGCGGGCGATCGCCCGGCCGACGAGGCGCGCGGGAGCCACTGCGATGACGAGCGCGGTGGCGCTGCCCGCGTAGATGATCTCGCCGATGGTGCAGACCACCGAGACCGCGGCGATCGCGGGCGCTGCCCAGCCTGGTCCGAGCGAGGACGCCGCGAGGAAGCCGAGGTACGACAAGGTCAACACGACTCCCCCGGCCGCCAGCGCGACCCGCCGGGAGACCCGCGCCAGCGCGACGGTGACCGGCACCTGCAGGGCGACCACGAGCACCGTGTTGGCCACGAAGACCACCGCCGACCACACCGGGGACGCGTGCAGATACGCGGTCAGCACCAAGGGAACCGCGATCTCCGGCACGTTGAGGCAGAACGCGTAGATGACGTTCGCGGCCAGCAGCGCGCCCATCCGCGGCGCACCCTCCGCGGTCGGCACCGCCGCGGCGGCCGGGGCGCGCAAGTGGACGGACCAGGCGAGGCCGGCGGCGACCAGATACGCGACGCCGGTGCCGACTGCCATGGCCCGCAACGCTTCCGAACCACCGGCCAGGCACGCGGTGGCGAGCAGGGCTCCGATGCCGAGCGCGGCGTTGCGGAGGGACCGGCTGGCGGCGAGTGCCGCGTCGCGTTCCCGGCCGACGGCGAGCGTCGCGACCAGGGCGGCGTGCGCGGCTGGCCAAGCTTGGTTGCCTGCTGAAAAGAGCACAGCCGCCGCGACGAACGGCCACACCTGACCCGTCGGCGTCGCCAGCAATGTCGCGACGCCCAGCGCCCGCACCAGCATCGAAGCGGCCACCACGGTGCTGCGCGCGCCCCGGTCCAGCCATCGGCCCACGGCGGGCATGCAGCCGAGGCCCACCAGGACGCCGGCGGTCATCGCGGCTCCGGTGGCGGGGGCGGACAGGCCGGGCACGGTGACGCCGTAGATCAGGAGGAACGGGCGCAGCAGGCCGGTGCCGACCGCGTCGACGGCCATGGCGGCCGCGTAGCGCGGGCCGCCGGAAACACGGATCAGCGCGACTGGCCGGATCTTGGTGGTCATGGCGCCGACAGTGCTGCGCTGACCTGGTGCGGAGCACGCCGATTCGCAATTTCCGTCAACCGGCGAAGGACCGGGCCGTCCGATCGGCGATGCTGGGGCGGTGACGTTGAGGATCGACATCGCCGGGCTGCCCGCCGAGCAACTGCGGTTCGCCGCGTCGCCGCTCGCGGAGCTGACCGCGATGCTGCACGTGCTCGCCGAGCCGGCGCATCATCCGCACTTCGCCGCATGGGCGCGCGAGGTCTGCGCCGGGATGCGGCCCGAACTGGCCGAACGCGTGCGGGAGGCCGACTCTCTGTGGCGTTCGGCCCAGGCCGACTTCCTGCTGCCCGCACATCCGCGCCCGACGCTCGCCGAGGAACTGGCCGACGTCGACCTGATCGACGACGAAACGTACGCGACCGCGGCGCTGGTCTCGACCTGCGGCAGCACCCGGATCGCCGCGCGGTCTCCACTCGCCGACCCGGCTTCGCGCGAGCGTGCGCTGGACCTCGCTCAGGCACGCGGCCCTCGGCAGGAAGCGTTCGCGGAAAGCCTGCTCACGAATCCCTCGGCCACGCGCGCCCGCGTCCGCGACACTCTCGAACAGTGCGCTGAAACGTTCTTCGACAGCGCGTGGGCCGGGCTCCAGCCGCAGCTCGCCGCCGACCTTCGGCACAAGCAGGATTTGCTGCGGCACAAGGGAATCCGGGCGGCGCTCGACGCGGTTTCCGGCGCGGTCGCGCTGTCCGAGGACGGGGCCCGGATCGTCATCGACAAGCTGCAGGACAAGGCGACCTCCGCCCACGACGGCGGGGTCACGTTCATTCCCAGCGTTTTCGGCAGTCCGCACCTGGCCGTGGTGCACGCGGCGGGCTGGCGGCCGGTGGTGCAGTACCCCGTCGCCGAAGCGGCCGCGCCGGTGCCGCTGGACACGGTCGTGCTGCGGCTCGACGCGCTGGCCCATCCGGTGCGGCTGCGGCTGCTGCGCATGCTGGCCCGCAGCCCGCACACGACGGGCGAACTCGCGCACAGCTGGGATCTGTCGGCTCCGGAGGTGTCCCGGCACCTCGCGGTCCTGCGGCGGGCGGGCCTGCTGACCACGCAACGGCACGGCCGGTACGTCCGCTACTCGCTCGATCTGCCGCAGTTGTCTTCGCTCGGCACTGATCTGCTCGCCGCCGTCCTGCGCTGACTCAGGTGCGGAGGCCGTCGAACAGGATCGCGATGGTGCGGTCGCGCAGTTCGCGGTCGGTTCCGACGTGCTCGGCCGCTTTCGCGGTGCCGATGATGACCGGAATCAGCTCGGTGGTGGTGACGTCGCGCCGCACCGCGCCGCTGTCCTGCGCGCGCCGCAGCAGCACGCCGAGGGATTCGCGCAGCCGCTCCCCGATCACCGATCCGGTGCTGGGCACGCACACGCCAGCGGCGCTCAGCGCTTCGAAGTAGGCGTTTTTGGCGCTGGACATCTCGATCCAGCTGGTGAGGAAGGTGAAGAACGCGGCACCGGCGTCGGCGGCGTTCTGCGCGACGACCGCGTCCGCCTCGTCGACGAACCGGTGCAGCCGCGCGTAGAGCACGGCTTCCAGCAGCGCTTCTTTTGTGGGGAAATGCCGGAATACCGTCCCGATGCCGACCCCGGCCTCGCGCGCGACCTCCTCGGTCGGCGCCCCGGTGCCTTTCGCCGCGAACACTGTCTCGGCGGCTTCGAGCACCTTCGCCCGGTTTCGCCGCGCGTCGGCGCGCAGCGGCTTGTCCTCGGTCACGGCTGTGATGGTAGTCGCGCGGTCCCGCCGCGCGGCGCCCGATCCAGGTCCGGACGGCGTGCCGGATGGGCGGAAACAACCCGTCCGGAGCAGGCGACGGGAATCGTCAAACCATTCCGGGTCGTCCACACTATAGTGTGACGACCGTCACGAGAGGTGCACGACCATGACTCTAGGCGACAACGAGGTCACCCAGTCAGTCCAAGCGTCCTCCGGCGACCGCCGGGTGCAGGTACGCCGAGCGGCCCTGGCCGGATCGATCGGCACCACCATCGAGTGGTACGACTTTTTCCTGTACAACACCGCCGCCGCGCTGGTTTTTCCCCATCTGTTCTTCCCGGCCTCGTCCGCCTACGCCGGGGTGATGCAGTCGTTCGCCACCTACGCGGTCGGGTTCGCGGCCCGTCCGGTCGGCGCGGCGATCTTCGGCCATTGGGGAGACCGGCTGGGCCGCAAGGCGACGCTGATCGTGACGCTGCTGCTGATGGGCGTGTCCTCGGCGATCGTCGGCCTGCTGCCCGGCGCCGCGACGATCGGCATCGCGGCCCCGCTGATCCTCGTCCTGCTGCGCTTGGTGCAGGGCATCGCGATCGGCGGCGAGTGGAGCGGGTCGGTGCTGCTGGCGATGGAATGGGGCGATCAGCGACGGCGCGGGCTGCTGGCGAGTTTCGCGCAGGTCGGGGTCCCGGTCGGGCTGGTGCTGGGCACCGGCGGGATGACGCTGCTGTCCGCGACGCTGTCGCCGGAGGCGTTCTCGTCGTGGGGCTGGCGGATCCCGTTCCTGCTGAGCCTGGTGCTGGTGGCGATCGGGCTGGTGATCCGGCTGCGGATCATGGAGACGCCGATGTTCGCCGCCGCGGTCGCCGCCAAGCGCACTTCGAAGGCTCCGGTGAAGGACGTCGTCCGGCACCACTGGCGGGAGATCCTGCTGTCGGCCGGGTTGCGGTTCAGCGAGCAGATGCCGTTCTACCTGTTCACCAGCTATGTGCTCGTGTATGTGGTGCAGCGGCCGGAGTTCAGCAAGACCTTCGTGCTCAACGCGGTGCTGGTGGGCGCGGCCGCGGAACTGCTGCTGATCCCGTTGTTCTCCCAGTTCTCCGACCGGATCGGGCGCAAACGGGTGTATCTGACCGGGTCGCTGCTGACCGGGGTGATCGCGTTCCCGTACTTCACCGTGCTGACCCACAGCGGCCACGCGATGATCTTCCTCGCGATCATCGTGTCGCTGGTCGCGCACTCGATGCAGTACGGCCCGCAGGCGGCGCTGATCGGCGAGAGCTTCCCGACGCATTTGCGGTACGGCGGCGCGGGTCTGGGGTATCAGCTGGCTTCGGTGTTCGCGGGCGGCCCGGCTCCGCTGCTGGCGACCTGGCTGCTGCACGCCACCGGGACGCCGTATTCGATCTCGATCTACATCGTCGCCTCGGTCGTGGTGACCGCGGTGTGCGTGATCGCGCTGCCGGACCGGTCGAAGGCCGACATCGACGACGTCCGCGTGTATGCCCGCTGATCGCATCGGGCCCTTCACCGACCCTGAGTCCAGTGCCAGGCGCTTAAGACACGCTGCCGCACGCCCGTTGGCAGTCCACAAAGGACACCAGGAGCGCCGAAATGCCCGATTGGTGACTACATGACCGGTCAACTTCGTCTGTGAGGGACTCCTTGGGGGAATCTGATTCCCTCAAGGAGTCCCTCACAGACGACGAACTCGCGCCTCAGGCACACCCGCGGCCCCGGCCGTAAGCCCCCGGCATCGGGTTTGTCATCCGCGAGGGGCACCGAGGGAGTCAGATTCCCATGCCAGGGACTTGAGGAGGCGTTATTGGTGCGGCTGCGGCATGTCCGCCCAGGCCGAAGCGGCTGGCGGACCGGACCGGCTTGCGCCCGGGCCGACGCGGGCGGCGGGAGCTGGGCGTGTCGTCTGTGAGGGGCCCCTGAGGGAATCTAAGTCCCGCAGGGGGCCCTTCACAGACGGACAAGGGGGGCTGCCGCACCGGAAATCGGTGCGGCAGCCCCCTTTTCGCGAAGCGATCAGCGCTGCGGCGGGGGTCCGCCCTGCGGTCCGCCGAACGGGCCCTGCTGCGGGAACGGCCCGCTGCCCGGCCCCTGCTGCGGTCCGCCGAACTGCTGCGGCGGCGGTCCCTGGTACGGGCCGCCCGGCGGCGTGGCCGGGGGCTGCGGCTGGGGAAGCTGCTGCTGGGCGGGCGGCGGGGTGCTGGGCTGCTGCGGGCGTTCCGGCGGCGCGGGCGGCTCCTCTTCCCGGGCGGGCGCGGGCGCCTCGGGCTTGGCCTGCGGCGTTCCGCCGATCGCGCGGCGCTCCGCCGACGCGCCCAGGGGCCCGTCGACCTCCTTGCGCGCCACGGCTTCCGCGGCCGCGACGGCCTCGGCGACCTTCGGGTCGCTGCTCGTGTCGAACCAGCCGGCGACCTCGTCGTCGTCGAGGTCCGGGCGGGCCGGGGTGTCGTCCTGCGGCGGCTCGTAGCGGAACACGCCGTCGTCGCCGGGGGCGCCGAGCGCGCGGGCGAAGCCTTCGAGGGCCTTGCCGTAGTCGCTCGGGATCATCCAGACCTTGTTCGCGTCGCCCTGCGCCATCTGCGGCAGGGTCTGCAGGTACTGGTAGGCGAGGACTTCCGGCGTCGGGCGGCCTGCCTTGATCGCCGCGAACACCTTCTCGATCGCCTTCGCCTGGCCCTGCGCCTGCAGGTAGCGGGCGGCCCGTTCACCCTGTGCGCGCAGGATCCGCGACTGCCGTTCCGCCTCGGCGGCGAGGATCGCGGCCTGCTTCTGGCCTTCCGCGGCGAGGATCTGGCTCTGCTTCTGGCCTTCGGCCGTCTTGATCGACGATTCCCGCTGGCCTTCGGCGGTGAGGATCATCGCGCGCTTCTCCCGGTCGGCGCGCATCTGCTTCTCCATCGAGTCCTGGATGGAGGCGGGCGGCTCGATCGCCTTCAGCTCGACCCGGGCGACGCGGATGCCCCAGCGGCCGGTGGCCTCGTCGAGCACGCCGCGCAGCTGGGTGTTGATCGAATCGCGGGAGGTCAGCGTCTCTTCCAGGCTCATGCCGCCGACCACGTTGCGGAGCGTGGTGGTGGTGAGCTGCTCGACGCCGATGATGTAGTTGGAGATCTCGTAGACCGCCGCGCGCGAGTCGGTGACCTGGAAGTACACGACGGTGTCGATGTTCACCGTCAGGTTGTCCTCGGTGATCACCGGCTGCGGCGGGAACGAGACGACCTGCTCGCGCAGGTCGATCCGCGCGCGCACCTTGTCCAGGAACGGGACGAGGAAGGTCAGGCCGGGCGAAGCGACCGTGCGGAACCGGCCGAGCCGCTCGATCACCGCCGACTGGGCCTGTGGCACCACCATGATCGCCTTGACCACTGTGATGATGACGAACAGGGCCAGCAGCGCGACCACGACGATCGCTATTGTGGACAAGAGCGTTTCCCCTTACCTAGTACCGTTTTTCCTCGGACGGCGCCTCACGAGACGATGTCGACCACGGCCGTGGCGCCGGAGATCTCGACGACCGTGACACTGGTTCCCGGAGCGATCGGCGGCTGCGATTCGTGCACGGCGCGCGCCGACCACACCTCGCCGCCGATCTTCACCTGGCCGGCATCGTAGTCCACAGTGGACACCACGACGGCCCGGGCTCCGACGAGCGCGTCGATGCCGGTGGGGATGCTCGACCCGGCGAGAAAGCGGCGTTTGAGCGTCGGGCGGACCAGCGCGAGCAGGCCGACCGAGCTGACCGCGAACACGGCGACGTCGATGTAGATGTTGCCGGTCAGCGCTTCCGAGCCGGCCCCGAGCAGCGCGCCGATCCCGAGCATGATCAGCACGAAGTCCCCGGAGATCACCTCGGCGATCATCAGGACGATGCCGAGAATCAGCCAGATCAGAGCCGCTGCCATGCCCTCATGCTCTCAGATCGCGTCGGTTCGCACCGGGCAAGCTACCCGACGTGACCGACGCGTGACCTTGGATTTTTGCGACATAACGGACACTGCGCGGCATCACGGAGCGTCGTCGCCCGGATCGGTCACGAAGTCGATGAGCCGTTCGACCGCGCCGATCAGCGGCGTTTCGAGGTCGCGGAAGCTGCGCACCCCGGCGAGCACGCGCTGCCATCCCTCGTACGGTTCGCCCCAGCCGAGCGCGTCGCAGATGCCGGCCTTCCATTCGGTGCCGCGCGGGATCTCCGGCCAGGCGCGGATGCCGACCGACGCGGGTTTCACCGCCTGCCAGACGTCGATGTAGGGGTGGCCGGTGACCAGCACCTGCTCGTCGTGGATCTGCCCGACCAACCGGGATTCCTTGCTGCCCGGCACGAGGTGGTCGACGAGCACGCCGAGCCTGCGGCCGGGCCCGGTGCCGAATTCGGCGATCCGGTCGGCCAGCACGTCGACGCCGTCCAGCGGTTCCACGACGACGCCCTCGACGCGCAGGTCGTGCCCCCAGACGCGTTCGACCAGTTCGGCGTCGTGCTTGCCCTCGACCCAGATCCGGGAGTCGCGCGCGACCCGCGCCTGCAGGCCCTGCACGCGCACCGAACCGGAGGCGGACACCTGCCGGGCCGGGGCGGCGGTTTTCTTGACCGGCACGAGCGTGACGGGTTTGCCTTCCAGCAGGAACGCGGCGGGCGCGAGCGGGAACACGCGGTGGCGGCCCTTGGCGTCCTCGAGGACGACGTTGCCGTATTCGATCTTCACGACCGCGCCGCAGTAGCCGCTGGCCGGGTCTTCGACCACGAGCCCGGGTTCGGCGGGGACCTCCGGCACCTTCCGCTTGCGGGGGCCGGACAGCACGTCGTCATAGGAACGGGAGCGCACGGTCGGGCACGCTATCGCTCGCGGAGGGGGCCGTCCCGCCGCCACGCCGGGGACCGGGTCAGCTCGCCATCCGCAGCACCGCGTCGGTGAACGGGGTCGGGCCGCCGCGGCGGAGCGGGCCCATCGCCACCAGCGGGGCCAGTGCGACGCACCATGCCCGCACCCGGTCGCCGTCCAGGTGCGGGAGCCGGTTGATCCCGTCGTCGAGCGCGCCGCCGCCGGCCAGGGGCAGGACTGCCCAGTCGACCGCGTCGAAGGCCGGGTCGCCGACGCACGGGCGCGGGTCGATCGCGACGGCTCCGCGTTCCGGTCCGGCGTCGAGGACGTTGCCGGGGTGCAGGTCGCCGTGCACGAGGGCGATCGGGCCGCTGGCGGCCAGTTTCTCGGAGCGGGCCAGGCCGGCGTGCAGTGCTTTCAGCGGCAGGTGCGCTTCGGCCGGGGACCCGGCCAGCCGTTGTTCGGCGAGGCCGAACATGAAGCGGACGCGTTCGAGCTGGGTCGGGAACGGGCCGGCGGCGGGGACGCCGTGCACGTCGGCGAGGAGTTCGCCGATCTGGTTCCACGGGACGTCGGCGCCGCGTTCGGTGAGCGTGGTGCCGGGTTCGAGTCCTTCGAGCAGGACCGCGCCGTGGTCGAGGTCGGCGTCGAGGATCTGCACGACGCGCGACAGCCCGGCCCATGAGCCGAGCGCGGTGGCCTCGGCGGTGGCGATGGCGCGGTCCGGGCAGAGTTTGAGCACTTTCAGCCGGTTTTCGCGGTCGCGGCAGAGCAGAGTGCGGCCGGTGTTGCCGGAGCGGGCCTCGGCGACGGTGAGGTTCCATTGGCGGCAGAGCCGGTCGACGAGCGCGGGCAGTGCGTCGCACCAGGTCTCGGCGGCGGGGCCGAACCTGCTGACGAGGCGGGTGCGGGCGGCGGTGTCCATGACGTCCGCCATCAGAACAGCGGCCAGGGGATCGCGCGCCAGTCGTCGCCGGGCTCGGGGAACACCGCCTCGGCGAGCAGATAGTCGGTGCGCTGCGAAAGCGCCCGGATTTCGAAAGCGGTGAGGTGTTCGCCGAGTTCCGCGCCGAGGCGGCCGTCGAGGTCCGCGCGGAGCTTGCGCAGTTTTTCGACGGCGTCGGCGGGCAGCTCCTCCCCGATCCAGCCCCACAGCACGGTGCGCAGTTTCGGGTCGGTGTGCAGGCAGATGCCGTGGTCGACGCCGTAGACGTGGCCGTCGGTCGCAGCGAGCAGGTGGCCGCCCTTGCGGTCGGTGTTGTTGACGACGATGTCGAGGACCGCGAGTTCGCGCAGGTCCGGGTGGTCGGCGTGGACCAGGACCGCCGGTTCGCCGAGCCGGTCGTGCGCGTGCAGGACGGTGCGCCAGCCTTCGGGGACCTGCTCCGGCGCGCAGACGTCGACGACGTCGGCGTCCTCGTCGGTCTCGACCCACAGCTGCACCATGCCGGGCCCGAACGGGCCGTCGCGCAGCACGGTGGGCGGGATCGCGCCGAGGCCGCAGGCGTCGGAGATCATCGCGGTGGCGACCTCGCGGCCGGCGAGGGTGCCGTCCGGGAAGTCCCACAGCGGCCGCTCCCCCGACACCGGCTTGTACACGACGCGGCCGGTGACGCCGTCGAGTTCGATGGCGCAGAACAGCGTCACGTTGGACGCGTCGACCAGCCTGCCCTCGACGTCGATGCGGCCGCGGGAGACGAAGTCGCGGGCGGCCGCATCGGCTGGCCCTGGCGCGGTGCTCGCCACGGGCGCCCTCAGTCCTCGGTCACGTCGACGTCGCGCCGGTACCCGTTCTGCCTCGGGCAGATGTGCCCGGCCGGGTCGAGCGGTTCGCCGCACAGCGGGCACGGCTTGCGGCCGGCGTTGACGACGCGGTCGGCGCGTTCGGCGAAGGCGCGGGCGGCGACCGGGGTGAGGAACACGCGGACCGCGTCCGGGCCCTCCTCCGTGTCGTCGAGCACGACGGTCTCGTCGATTTCGCCCTCGGTGATCGCGAGCAGTTCCACGACGACCGCGCCGGAGTCGGCGTCCCAGCCGAGCCCCATCGTGCCGACCCGGAACTCCTCCTCGACGGGCACCGCGAGCGGGTCCACGTCGACTTCGTCGTCGGGTGCCTCGGCGGGCACGTCGGCCCCGAACCGGCTGGCGACCTCCTCCAGGAGCGACCCGAGCCGCTCGGCGAGGACGACGACCTGCTGTTTTTCGATCGTGACGCTGATCGTCCGCACGTCCTCCGTCGCCTGGAGGTAGAAGGTGCGGTCGCCGGGCTCGCCGACCGTGCCGGCCACGAACCGGTCGGGCTTGCGGAAGACGTGGATTACGCGTGACATAGCGTCTTCGACCCTAGGCCACGGACGCATGATCGGCATCCGCCGCCCCGGGTTGAGGGGAGTTCGCGCGCGATTCCTGCGCGGTGCGTGCGGATCCGGACACGCAGCGGATCCTCGTTACGCTTTCCGGGTGCCTCGCATCTCTCCTCATGGAACCTGGACCTCACCCGTCACAGCGGCGGACGCCGCGGCCGCCGGCGGCGGCGCGCAATGGCTCGCCTCGGTGGACGGCGCGCTCTGGTGGGCGGAGGCGCGGCCTGCCGAAGGCGGTCGCGTCGCGCTCGTGCGCGCGCTTCCCGGCGGCGGTGCCGAAGACGTGCTGCCCGCGCCGTGGAACGTGCGGAACCGGGTGCACGAGTACGGCGGACGGCCGTGGCTCGCGGTCGACAGTGCCGTGGTGTTCACGCATTGGGCCGACCAGCGGGTGTACGCGCTGAAGGACGGCGATGTCTCCGCGCTGACCCCGGAACCGGCCACGCCGCAAGGCGTCCGTTACGGCGACCTGCGGCCCGGCCGTGCGGGCGAGGTGTGGGCGGTCCGCGAGCGCAGCACCGGGCCGCGGCGCACGGACATCTCCCGCGAGCTGGTCGCGATCCCGCTGAACGGCTCCGCCGAACGGGTGCTCGTCGAGGGGCATCGGTTCTTCACCGCGCCGCAGCTGTCGCCGGACGGCGCGCACGCGGCGTGGCTCGCGTGGGACCACCCGGCGATGCCGTGGGACGGGACCGAGCTGTTCGTCGCGCCGGTGGCGGCCGACGGTTCGTTCGGGGAGGCGCGCGTGCTGGCGGGCGGGCCGGAGGTCGCGGTGTGCCAGGTCTCGTGGGAGACGCCGGATCGGCTGCTCGTGCTCGCCGATCCGGACGGCTGGTGGAATCTGCACCGCGTCGGGCTCGACGGGTCTTCGGTCAATCTCGCGCCGGTGGAGCGCGAGCTGGGCGGGCCGATGTGGAAGCTCGGCACCAGCTGGTTCGCGCCGCTGGGCGACGGGAAGCACGCTGTGCTCGACTCCGGGCGGCCGGCGATCCTGGACGAGAGCGACGGTTCGGTGACGCGCGTCGACACCGAGCTGACGGTGTGGTCCTCGACCGGGCTGGTCGCGACGGCGGACGGGATCGCCGGGATCGCGGGCGGGCCCCGGCACGAGAGCGCGGTGGTGGTGCTCGACCCGGGCACCGGGAAGTGGCGCGAACTCACGCCGCAGCCGGCTTCGCTGCCGCCCGCGGAGTACCTGCCGGTGCCGCAGGAGCGGGTGTTCACCGGGGCCGACGGGGCGGAGATCCCGGCGTACGTGTTCCCGCCGACGAACCCGGACTTCGTTGCGCCGGAAGGCGAACTGCCGCCATACGTGGTCCACGTGCACGGCGGGCCGACCGGGCACAGCTCCGAATCGCTCGATCTGGACTTCGCGTACTTCACCAGCCGCGGCATCGGCGTGGTGGCGGTGAACTACGGCGGTTCGACCGGCTACGGGCGGGCGTTCCGCGAGCGGTTGCGGGAGCAGTGGGGCGTGGTGGACGTGCGCGACTGCGCCGCGGTCGCCGAGGCCCTTGTCGCGGAAGGGATCGCCGACCGGGCGCGGCTGGGCATCCGGGGCGGCAGCGCGGGCGGGTTCACGTCGGCGGCGTCGATCACGATGACCCGCACGTACGCGGCGGCGACGGTGAAGTTCCCGATCCTCGACTTCGCCGGCTGGACCGGCGAGGGCGGCGAAACGCACGACTTCGAGTCGCAGTACCTGGTCAGCATGGTCGGCCCGTATCCGGAGACGGCCGAGCGGTACCGGGAGCGCTCACCGATGACGCACGTCGGCTCGCTGGCCGGGCCCGTGCTGTTCCTGCAGGGCCTGGAGGACGAGATCTGCCCGCCCGACCAGGCGGACCGGTTCGTCGCCGGGATCGACGGCAGCGGGATCCCGCACGCGTACCTGCGGTTCGAGGGCGAGCAGCACGGTTTCCGGAAGGCGGAGACGATCGTCGCCGCGCTGGAGGCGGAGCTTTCCTTCTACGGCCAGGTGTTCGGCTTCGAGACGCCGGACGTGCCGCGGCTGGAGCTGACCCGATGAGGCCCCCGAGACTCTCCGCCGGGGACACCGTGGCGCTCGTCGCGCCGTCCGGGCCGGTGCCGCAGGACCTGCTGGACGCCGCGCTGCCGGTGCTCAGGAACTGGGGCGTGAAGGTGCGGGTCGGCGCCGGGGTGCGGGCTCCGGGGCAGTCGTACCTGTCCGCGCCGGACAAGGCGCGGGCGGCGGAGTTCACCGAGGCGTGGCTGGACCCGGAGGTCCGGTGCGTGCTCGCGGCGCGCGGCGGCTACGGCACGCAGCGGATGATCGATCTGGTGGACTGGGCCGCGTTGCGGGCGGCGGGGCCGAAGGTGCTGGCCGGGTCGAGCGACGTGACCGCGTTGCATCGGGCCGTGCACACGCATCTGGACCTCGCCACGCTGCTTTCGCCGATGCCCGCGAGCGTGCTGTTCGACGAAACGGCGTCGGAGCACTTGCGGCGGACGTTGTTCGAGCCGGACCACACGCGCGTGCTCCGGGCGCGGGAGCCGGACGTGCTCGTACCGGGCAGGGCGCTGGGCGTGCTGGTGGGCGGGAACCTGACGCTGCTCGCGTCCGGCGTGGGCACCGCCGAACAGGGTTCCGCGCGCGGCGGGATCGTGCTGCTGGAGGACGTCACCGAGAGCCCGTACCGGATCGACCGGATGGTGACGCAGCTGCTGCGGTCCGGCTGGCTCGACGAGGTGCGCGGGATCGTGCTGGGTTCGTGGGCCGCGTGCGGCGACGCGGCGGAGATCCGCGAGCTGCTGGCGGAACGGCTTTCGCCGCTCGGGGTGCCGGTGCTGAGCGGGTTCGGCTTCGGCCACGTGCCCGGGTCGCCGACGCTGCCGCTCGGGGTGTCCGCCTCGCTCGACACCGAACTGGGCACGCTGACCCTCGGCTCGCCGGCGCTGGACTGACCCGTGCGACTGTCCACTGTGGAGACCCGGGCGCGGTTCGCGGCGGCGCGGGTGGCCCGGCTCGCCACAGCGGACGGTCGCGGGGTCCCGCATCTGGTGCCGGTGACGTTCGCGGTGCGCGGCGACACGGTCGTCTTCGCGGTCGACCACAAGCCGAAGAGCACGACGGCGCTGCGGCGGCTGGCGAACATCGCGGAGAACCCGGCGGTGTCGTTCCTGGCCGACGAGTACGACGAGGACTGGTCGCGGCTGTGGTGGGCGCGGGCGGACGGGACGGCGCGGGTGGTCGAGGAGCGGGACCCGTATGACGGGTGGCTGGCGGAGAAGTACCCGCAGTACGCGGAGCGGCCGCCGGAGCACGCGATGGTGGTGACGGAGGTCCGGGTCTGGCGGGGCTGGGCGGGGTCGTAACGCCGGGCCGGGCGTGGACGATCTTCCTCGCGAACTGAGGGGGATCATGCGCAAGGTCGTCATCGCCGCCGGGCTTGTCCTGTTTCTTTCCGGCTGCTCCGCACCCGCCGACCCGCCCGCGGCACCGGCAGCGCCCGCCGCGTCGAGCCCGGCACCGTCGTCGGCGCCTGCTTCGTCCTCGTCGGCACCGGTCGCGAAAGATCTCACGAAGTACCTGCCGACCGAAGCACAGCTGTCCGCGGCCCGCGTCCGCAGCCAGCAGAAGCCGCTGCCGTACGTGGTCGGTTCCACCACTCCCCTGCGCGTCCTGCGGGTGTGCGGCGCGGACCAGCCGTGGGATTCCGCCGCGAAGAACGGGGCGCAGGCCGGTTCGGTGACGGACACGGTGCAGATCCGGGAGCTGGTCGCCGAATACCAGGGGTACTCCGGCGAGCAGGTGGTCTCCGGCCTCGGCAAGGCGCTGGACTGCGGGACCGCGGTGGTGGAGGACGAGGAACTCGCGGTGAAAACGCGGTTTTCGGTCCCCGGCGGCGACCCGCAGCTCGGATTCTGCGGTCAGTTCCGGGGGACCCGGATCACCGCGTGCGCGCTGGTGCTCGCGCACGGCAACCGCGTCCTCGCGGTCACGGCCGCCGGCTGGCGCGCGACCTCGGCCGAGCAGCAAGCCGAGCTGAAGCGTCTCGCCCCGACCTTCGCCGCCGCGTTCGACCAGGACTGAAGACCATGGCGAAACGACGCTACGTCGCCAGGGGCGTGCCCGGCGGGTACCAGATCTGGGACAACCGGGCACGCCGCTGGTGGGGCGAGCCGTGCCAGCTCTGCCCGGACGATCTGGTCGCCGCGCTCAACAGCGGAGCAGACCACGCGACGGTCACGGCGCTGATCAACCGGTACCGGGCCCTCAAACGCTGACTCAGCGGGTCTGCGCGAGGTCCCCGAAGTAGCCGGTCCGCCACAGGATCTTGGTGCGGACTTCGGTGATGCGCCAGTCGTTCCCGGTCTGCCGCAGTTCCGCGGTGACGACGCCGCCCGCGGTGAACGCCCGGTCGTCCATGCGCACGGTGACCGGCCGGTCCTTCCACAGGTGGATGGCGACGAGGTTCGCCCGCACGACCGCCGCGGCGCCGTTGATCTCGACGTCGTGGCCGGTGAGCAGGTGCTGGCTCGCCTCGAAGCGGGCGAAGCTGCGGGCGTGGCTGTCGGCGATGTTGGCCGGTCCGGCGGTCTCGCCGCCGTTGCTGCGCACGATCCGCCCGTCCGGCGCGAAGATGCGCTGAAAGCGCGGTGCGTCGAACTGCTGCTCGTCGACCGCGCGGTAGTAGCTGTTGAACGTGCGGACGATCCGGGCTGTCGCGAGCAAGGCGTCTAGTTCGTGCTGATCCGTGTCCCGCATCGGCTTCTCCCCTCGGGCTGTCTTCGTTCATCGTCCCGCGTCCGGGCGGCGTGGCATCATGCTCTGGATCGGGGGGAGGCGTCTTGGGATGTGCGATCGCGGTGGTGATCGTCGTGGTGCTGGTCGCCGCGGCCGTCAACAAGGACGCTGACGCCGCGGTGACCGGCGGGCTGAACCTGGTCATCTGGATCGCGCTGATCGGCGGCGGGCTCTGGCTCGCGTCGAAGGCCTACGAGAAGAACAAGTCCGCGATCGCCGCGAACGAGAAGGCGGTGAAGGACAAGTCGCGTGCTGAACGGTCGTCGCGGGCGTCCGACTGGCAGCGGCAGACGAGGGAGGCGAAGCTCCCGTCGCCGCGGCATCCGGGGCCCGTGCAGCTGTCGTTGAGCGGCTCGGTGCGGGAAGCGGTGTCCGACGCGGATCGAGCGCGGCGCACGATTCGGGAGGTGCTCGCCGCGCTCACGATCGGCGTCTCCGACGAGGCCCGGGCGCACGCGGAGGTGTTCCAGCCGCCGGTCGAGCGGTTGTGCGAGCCGGGGCGTTTCCTTCAGGAAGAGGAAGACTACGGCCGCTACAACGTCTGGTGGGGCCCGGAGCGCACTGGCACCCGCCCGACCCGCGAGGTGGTCGGCCAGATCAAAGACCTGCTGGTGTGGGCTTCCGCCCGGAAGCTTTTGTTCTCCGGCATCCATCCGGATGCGGAGCGGCTGCTGGCTCCGGTCACCGGTGCGCTGGGCGAGCGGTTCCGGGAGCTGCTGAGCACTCGTTACGGGCGGGCCGACGACGGGGCCGGGATCGCGGTGCTCCCGCCCGGCGAGTGGGAATCCTTCCTCGGCGACCTGCACGGTGCGGTCGTCGCGGTCGCCGACGGGCTGGCCGCGCTCCCCCGGCCCAAGCTGCTGCCGCTCATGCACCGGCCGCAGGAGGCCCGGTTCAAGGAGCACGTGTCGGGCGAGGCGATGGAGCAGGATCTCCGGGATTTCCTCGGCGAAACCGCCCGGTTGAAGGAGGCGGCGCTCACCGGGGAGTGGCCGCTGCGGTTCGGTTCCGGGTGGCAGCTGGACGGCGGGGTGCTCGACGGGTTCGTGACCGAGGAGATCCGCCGCCGGCTGGCGAAGGGCGCCGAGGGGTTCGAGTTCGTGGCCCGGTGGAGCACCGACCGGCTCGACTCCGGAAGCTTCGCCCGCGGCTATCTGGCGTATGTGACCATCGCGCTCGACTATCTGACGGAGGTGCTCGGCAACATGGCCGACTACAAACGGGATTCCGCGCCGCAGTCCGGCCACCGCATCGAAATCGGCGGCGACGTGACGCACAGCAATTTCATCCTCAACAGCACCGTCCGGGACATCACGACGGTGCTGGCCCCGGTCGCCGGCCGGGACGACCGGCTCGCCGAGGCGATCGAGGCGCTGTCCGCGGCGGTCCGGGAGGATCCCGGGCTGCCGGACGGCGAGCGCGAGGAACTGCTGTATCACGTCAAGGACATCGCCGAGGCCGCCGCCGAACCCGGCGAGAAGCAGAAGCGCGGCCGGGCGAAGCTGGCGCTGAGCGCGGTGACCGAGGCGGCCAAGGGCGGCGCGCAGCTCGCGCAGGCCGTCACCGCCTGGCACGACGTGCTGAGCAAGATGTTCTGACCCCGGGTATCCCGGTCAGGGACAGACATCGCGCCCGGCGGGGCCCGCCGCGCGGTTCCCGGGCTGCACCGGGAGGAGCTGGCCGAGCTGTCCGGGGTCAGCGCCGGTTGTTCCCCCTCTGCCAGGAACTTGAGCGGCAGCGCCTCGGCTTGCCGACTGTCCATAAAGGACACCAGAGTCGCCTGCATGCCCGATTGACGCCACTATGACCGTATCTTCAAGTCCGTGAGGGCCACCTTGAGGGAATCTGATTCCGTGAAGGAGGCCCTCACGGACAACAATCACGCACCGGCGGCGCGCCGCACAGTTTCGGGCTGTCGGCGGCGATGGGCGAACGACCTCACCGGAACCGTCGCGCGGGCCCGTGGCTGAGGGTTGACCGCGTTCGGAAAGACTCTTACCTTTGAGCTGCCAGACATCGGATGTACTGCGCCGCCGGCCGATGTGCCCCTTTCGTTCCTGTTCGGAAAGGACACTCCGCGATGCCGGATTCCCCTGAGTTCCCACGCCGGACGGCGCTGCGCACGATGGCCGGTGCGGCGCTCGCCGTCCCGGTCCTGGCCGGTCCGCTGGCGGGGTTCGCCTCGGCGGCGAGCCCGTTGTGGCATCCCGATCCGGTGAAGGACGGGCTGAAGGCGTTCGAGGGGGTCGAAGCCGATCGCGGCGGGCTGCACCCGGACCGGAAGTACGTGGTGGTAGAGGGAGATCACTACCGGTTCAACATTTGGCGCGACGACCGGGACACCACCGGCGGCGGCGACCGGCAGCGGACCGAGACGAAGGGCATGGTGCAGAACGGTTCCGCGCTGAAGATGCGCGACGGCGAGACGTGGGCGCTGTCGTACGAGATGTTCATTCCGGCGAGCCTGCACGGGACGAGCCGGTTCACGCATATTTTCCAGACCAAGACCCCGGCGACGAACCACGGTCCGTGGGTGACGCTGGATCTCGTCCGGGACGGCGGGACGGAGATGATTTCGGCGCGCGCCTATGCGAACCCGGGGTCGCCGTCGATCGCGGCGGCGAAGCTGGCTCCGTTGCGGGACAAGTGGATCACGGTCGAGTGGACGCTCACTCCGGGCGACGCCGGGGCGGCGGCCTGCGTGCTTCGGGGCGGTGCCGGTCCTGGTGCGCCGGTGGTGGCGCAGGGCCGCAAGACCGGGGTGAAGCTGCCGGACGAGGGCGACTACGTGCGGCCGAAGTGGGGCATCTACCGCTCGGTGGAGAGCGCGTCGGCGGATGTGCTCTCCACGTATCTGCTGTTCCGGAATTACCGGGCGGAGCGCAAGTAGGGACCTCGTGAGTGGTGGCGCCGGT